>CAYFSS010000015.1:48679-51557 GCA_964345975.1 uncultured Oscillospiraceae bacterium | reverse complement strand
GAGCTCCTCGCTCGAGTTGAGCCTGGAGCTCTAGTTTTGCCTTTATTTGTATTTATAGAAATTATCCTTAGATTGGAAGGTCATCATGATTGAGGAAAATTGCCAAGGTATCAACTCGTCTGCTACCTACAAGCCTCTGCAAGAACCGATTTCTCGTTGGAGCACCGTTGAGTTGTCTGATGAAGACATCCGCACGCGTATAAAGGAAATATGGGAGTCACTCCTCCATGATCCGGAGTACGGGTTCACCTTGCAAACGGCTAAAGACGAGGCATGTTTCTTCGATACGGGGAACAACGATGTTCGGACGGAAGGTCAGTCGTATGGGATGCTTCTGGCGGTGCTTTTGGATGATAAAGTTTTCTTCGATAATGTCTGGCGCTGGAGTTTGAGACATATGTACCTGACGGAGGGTCCATGCCGTGGTTACTTTGCATGGTCTGTTCCTCTCGACGGCAGACCTCGTGCGGAAGGCCCTGCGCCGGATGGAGAAATCTTCTTCTGTTTGGCCCTCATCTTGGCGCACAAGCGCTGGGGTAGTGCCGGAGGAGATGAAGATTATGCAGGCTGGGCTCAAACGATTTTGCGAGATATGTTGCACCGTGGTGATGAGGAAGCGCCACCCATGATTCAGGACAATGATCTCATTGCCTTTGTTCCGGGGCTGGATTTTACCGATCCTTCGTACATGTTGCCACACGCCTTTGAACTCTTTGCTGAGTATTGTAATGAACGAGATAAGCTGCGTTGGCAAAAGGTTGCGGCGACAAGTCGAGACTTCTTATTTGACCATGCTCATCCTGAGACGGGTCTTTATCCGGAGTATGCCTTGAATGACGGTCGTCCTGAACCGACGCGTGGCCATCCGAATTTCTACTCGGATGCCTATCGTTGCATGATCAATCTCGCAGTGGATTCCATCAATTGTGGTAAGCGGGAAGAGGCATCTGACATAGCCAAACTCCAAGCTGAGTTTTTCTTTGACCGCAATCCGGATGAACGCTGGTTGGAGTTTACGGTTGCAGGGGAGCCAACGGGTCAGCCTTCGCTCCATCCCGTGGGTCTTCAAGCTTCTCTAGCTTGTTGCGCGATCTTGAGTGACGATGAAGCTTCTAAGCATTGGGAAGCAAATTTTGCTGCGTTGCCGTTACGTCAAGGCGATCGCCGTTACTACGATAATCTGCTCTACTTCTTTAGTTTCCTTGCCTTGAGTGGATGGTATGTGGTTTAGGCTTTTGTTTGGCGTGAATCGTTTTGATCAAGCATCTGAATGAGATGAAACCAAGCTATTGCTTAAGGTGATCCATGATGTTCCGGATCGATAAATCTTGTAAACTGAGCGAATGAAGAGGTGAGATATGAGAATCAAGATTCGCTTTGGTGAAGCTAATGAGGCACTGAATATTAGGCGCAAGGTTTTCATGGAAGAACAGGGCGTTTCGTACGACGAAGAGATCGACGGTCGAGATGAAACGTCCTATCACTTAGTTGCCTTCGAATCGAATGAGCCAATCGCATGCGCCAGATTCTATAGCGGTGAGCCGGGACAATTTATCGTGGGTCGTGTCGCTGTCCTTCCGGAGTACCGTAAACATGGGATAGGACATGAGATTATGCGTGCCGTGGAACATTGGGCAAGGGAGAATGGGGTTAGAGAACTTCGCCTTAGTGCTCAAGATCCGGTGATCCCTTTCTATCAAGATCTAGGCTACGAGTTAACGGATGAACCGGGCTTCTTGGATGCGAATATTCCTCATCACAATATGGTGCTTCTCTTAGCCAATAACCAAGGATAATGAAAGGGGCGTGGGAGCATAAATTGCGCATCAACGATGCAGAGCCTATTTTTGATGTCTCTTGAAATCTTCACGAGACAGCAAATGAGGTATTACCTCATCGCATAGACTTCAATAGCTAAAGATAACGCAGTCTCAGATTCTGAAGATCATTAAACAAGTAGAACAAAAGAAAGTAAAAGAAGAATCAAGTCGGAATAATGTAAGTGAATGCGTTTTAATGTAAAGACCAACGTTAAGTCGATCGTCCGCAATTTGGATTATTGGTTTGCTCATCGTCGCCTGACCTCAAGTGCACTTCCCTGGTACAAACACGGAAATGATTCGGGTTGGGACAACGCTTCCCTCTTTCAGTGGGGGATGCCGGTGCAAGCTCCGGATTTAGCTGTCCACTTAATCCGATCCTTCGAGCTCTTGCTGCCTTTGCTGAAGGAGATAGGAGAGAGGTCCGATGCCGGCCGATTGAAAGAAGAAGCGGAGAGTCTTTTTGATGGATTGATGCAAGAACTCCTTGATGAGGAGGGTTTCTTCGCCCGCTCGCTAGAAGGTGAGATCTTGCCGCGCACGAGTTTGCTTCTACGCTATCCCATCTTGATCCTGAGCACATTGGACTCTTCTATTCAAGGAAAACTATTGCAGGATCTTGAGGAGAATTTTGTTGTACCGGCGGGTGTGTCGACGGAGGATTCTCGGTCTGAGTATTACCGGGAGGACGGTTATTGGTTAGGTCCTGTATGGGCGCCAAGCACCTATCTCATCTACGATGCTTTGTGTCATTATGCCGAGGATTCGAAGGCGCCACATCGTGCGCAGGCTTCTGAACTCGCAAAACGCATTGCGGAAGGATTCCTCTGGGCATGTGAGACGTCAGGGATGGCTGAGAATTATCATCCGATCACAGCAAATTCGCAAAGTGATCCTGTTTCGCATGGCCTTCATCGGTATACTTAATGTTATTAGAAGATAGGAGAAATAAACAATGACGGAAACGAAATGGAATAAAGATAAGCCCTTGACCCTCGATGACTCGGTATACTTAATGTTATTAGAAGATAGGAGAAATAAACAATGACGGAAACGAA
>CAYFSS010000015.1:1528-48579 GCA_964345975.1 uncultured Oscillospiraceae bacterium | reverse complement strand
TCGGTATACTTAATGTTATTAGAAGATAGGAGAAATAAACAATGACGGAAACGAAATGGAATAAAGATAAGCCCTTGACCCTCGATGATTTCGAGATGCCGCTGGTGCCCGGAACGCTCTTTCACGGTGCGGACTACAATCCGGAACAGTGGTTCTTTGATCCTAAAGTCGTCGAGGAAGAAGATCCACGCTTGATGCTTGCAACGCACAGCAATGTGATGAGTATCGGTATGTTCTCCTGGTCCATGCTTGAACCCTCGGAAGGGCGGTATGAGCTCGATTACATGGAAGAAATTATTGACCGTCTGTACGACCACGGGATCTATACCTTCCTTTCAACCCCGTCTGGTGCAAGGCCGGCCTGGATGTCCAAGAAGTATCCTGAAGTCTTGCGGGTGCGTGAAGATAGGGTAAGGATTCTCCACGGGCATAGGCATAATCACTGTTATACCTCTCCTGTGTATCGGGAGAAGGTTTACGAGATCAACAGACGCTTGGCGGAGCGCTTCTCGGATCATCCGGGGGTCTTGCTCTGGCACATCAGCAATGAGTATGGCGGCGATTGCCACTGCGATCTCTGCCAAGAAGCCTTCAGAAACTGGCTTAAAGAACGCTATGCTTCTCTCGATGAACTGAATCATGCGTGGTGGACGACGTTCTGGGCGCATACCTATACCGATTGGTCTCAGATTGAATCGCCTTCGTCTATCGGTGAATCCAAGGTGCACGGACAAAATCTCGATTGGCGTCGCTTTGTTTCACATCAGACCGCGGATTTCTTGCGTGCGGAAATCCTTGCCTTGCGAGACGGTGAGAAGCGCAAACTTCCCACGACGCATAACTTCCATGATTTCGTCGCGCAGGATTTGGACTATCACGTTTTGGCGAAAGAAATCGATGTCGTTTCCTGGGATAATTATCCGCTCTGGCATCACCCGGAACGGGGAGACGTGCGCGAAGGACCGATGCGTTCATTTATCCACGATATCAACCGGACGCTCAAGGATGGGCGCCCCTTCCTCTTGATGGAAAGCTCGCCCAGCGCAACCAATTGGCAGGCTGTTGCAAAGCTTCGTCGCCCGGGCTTGCATGGTCTTCAATCGATGCAAGCGATTGCTCACGGTTCGGATTCAGCTCAGTACTTCCAATGGCGAAAGTCCCTCGGTTCCTCTGAGAAACTTCATGGCGCAGTGATTGACCATTATCAATCTGAAGATACGAGAGTCTTTCGCGAAGTAAAATCCTTCGGGGAAGATCTCACCAGACTGGGAGTTGTTGCAGGTTCTAAGACGAAGGCTGAAGTCGCGATTGTCTACGATTGGGAGAACGGCTGGGCTTATAGCGATAGCGAAGGTCCTATAAACATCCATCGTCCTCGTTACTATGATGTCTGTAATCAACACTACCGTCCCTTCTGGGAAGCGGCGATCTCCGTCGATGTCATCGGTTTGAACCAAGACCTGAGTGAGTACAAGGTCGTAGTGGCACCCCTCCTCTACCTGATGCCTAAGCAGTTTGCCGATCGCGTTCGCACTTTCGTGGCAGCGGGCGGTACCTTCATCACCGGAGTTTGGTCCGGCATTGTCAACGAGACAGATCTGGCGTACCGCACGGGAAGACCCGGGCCGTTGCGTGATGTCCTTGGTATTTGGGTTGAAGAAACCGATGCGCTATATGAAGGCGAGAAGAGATGGGTCCGAGAGACGGAAGGTGAAGGCGGTTACGAGGCCACACGCTTCCTCGATCTCATCCATCTTGAGGGTGCCGAAGCCCTCTACGAATATGGTGAAGATTTCTACGAAGGCGTTCCGGCCGTCACTCGCCATCCCTATGGGGAAGGTCAAGCCTATTACCTGGGTTTCCACAGTGCAGATGAGTTCTATCTCGATATCTATCAAAGGATTATCGAAGGCCTTGATCTCAGGCGTAATTGGTCGAAACCGCTTCCGCTGGGCGTGACCGCTCAACGCCGTGAAACGAAAGATGATACTTATATCTTCTTCCTCAACTTCCGTGAAGAAAGCGTTGAACTGGAGATCGATGGTGACTACATCGATATGGTGAAGAATCGTCCTACAACTTCACAGCTCACGATTCCTCCTTACACCTATGCAATCTTAAAGAAATCTTAAGTCGAATCGATGAGGTAGCCTCGAGAATGAGGCAAAGAGGGCGGTATCCATCATACTGCCCTCACTTTTTCTCCAAGTTGGCACCTCATGAATCTCAGCATGAAGGAGACGTTTTCGAATTGAACTTTTCGATGACCTATACAGCTAGCCGGATTATCGTAGAATTTGATCATGGTGCGTAAAGAACTAACCTATTATGAACTAAATCCTTGCATCTTGGACGTAGGTCTCCAAGGTAGCGACAGCTGGCGTACGACACCGCGCCGGATCTACGATCATGAGCTGATGTTCTGCATCAAGGGCAAGGCTCAAGCGAGGATCGATGGCGTTGAGTATGTATTGGAAGAGGGTGGCGCCCTGTTGATTCCCCCCGGGTCTGAGCATTTGTTCTGGCAGATGAGGCCTGAGGAAAACGAGATCATCTTTCTGCATTTTGATTATGTCTGTGATGAGAAGAGCCCTCAGATTCAGGCGTATTACGAAAATCCCAGACTCTATCTGGAACTTTATGCGAGTCGGTTCCAGCAAACAGACCTCATGCGCAACGAAGTTATTTTTATCGACGGGCGTCAGATTCCACGCTACCAGAAGGTAAAAAATCCTGAAAAACTCAAAGTTCTCCTTGAAGAACTTCAAGGCATCTTCTATCAGGAAGAGCAAGGTCTACAAGAGAAGATCTTACTCCTCAGCATCCTAGAGGAGCTCTTGCAAAATGGCGGGGGCGATGGTGTTCCTGTACCGACTCCTTTGACGAAACAAACGAGACGCGTGAGGCTTATGCTTGAAGTCATTCGCACGCGGTATTTTGAGCCGCTTCGAGTGGAGGATATCGTAGAACCTACGGGTCTCAATGAGGACTATGCGAGCCGTCTCTTCAAGCAAGTGACGGACCATAAAATTGTCGATTTCTTGAACCTGCATCGGCTTCGTCAGGCACAGATTCTACTCTTAGATCAAGATCTTGCGATTTCGGAAGTTGCTGAGATGGTGGGCTTCAAGACGCACAGTTACTTCGTCACGGTCACAAGGCGATATTTTGGAGTGACCCCGACGGAACTTAGGACGAGGAGTCTAGCGAATCTGGGCTTGCCGGAGATCGATTAGCTGTGAGGCATTTGCCAAGGAAAGCGTCCGTCGATATTGAATGTGCTTAGACGATCTCGAGCTTAAATAAGGACACAAAGACACCCTCGGCGCGTTATGGGTCAGCCCATTGTGCACGAGGGTGTCTTTGCATCATCGACGATTGGACGACTTAGGGCATCACAATCCCACCGTTAGGCGTAAGGTATGTACCGGTCGTATAGCTGTTCTCGATGAGGTACTGCATGGCACCTGCGATGTCTTCAGGCTTACCGATGTAGCCAAGCGGGATGGTCGAGGCGAGGGCTGCCAGCTGATCCTGGTCAACACCCTTTAGGATGTCGGTATCGATCATGCCGGGGCAGATCGCGTTGACACGGATCTTCTTCGCAGCATACTCAAGCGCAAGAGCCCGTGTGAAGCCTAGGATAGCGGACTTCGAAGCACAATAATCTGCCTGATGGCTGACGCCGATAAGACCACCGATAGAGGAAATATTGATGATGTTGCCTTCTTCAGCCTTGACCATGTAGGGGAGAACTAGTCTGGTCATGTGCATGACGGAGAAGAGATTGACCCGCATAAGCCATTCGTAGTCATCCGGATCCTGGGACACAAATTCAGCATTATTGCTGACGCCGGCATTGTTGACGAGCACGTCGATCTTATCACCAAACTTCGCAACCGCTTCGTCGACAACCTTCTGGCAGCCTTCGAACGTCGATGCGTCAGCTTGAATGTACATCCCATCGATACCCATCTCTTTGAGTTCTTCAAGATTCTTTGCGCATTCTTCACCGCTGGAATCACTGACGTAGTTCATGACCACGTTATAGCCCATTTCGCCGAGGCGAAGAACCATGGCGCGACCGAGACCGCGCGAACCACCCGTTACAATTGCTAATTTTGCCATCGATACTATCCTCTTTGCTTTGTATAAAAACCTATCGATATTTCAACACCCATAAATCTATAGCACTCCCTCTAGACTTGCAAGCTACAGCTTAAGTCCGAACGTCAAGCCACAGTTCGTAACATAGACGGGAGCGATAAGAAAGCCCGGTGCTCTCAAAGAACACCGGGCTGTCCGTACGGATCCCAAAGGATCCGATTATCCTTACGTTACCTTAGTCCTCTTTATCCTTCTTGAAGGTGAGGTACCAGTTCTTCACTTCGTGACCGTCCTTGCCATCGAGAGCGAGACGCTCAGGAACATCTTCCATCTTTCTGGGCGGAGGCAGGATGACATCCTTACCGGGCTTCCAGTCAGCCGGGAGAGCAACCTTATCTTTATCAGCCTTCTGGAGACCAATGAGGATACGGTGGATCTCATCGAAGTTACGGCCAAGAGATGCCGGGTAGTAGAGGATCGTGCGGATCATCCCTTCCGGATCGACAAAGAAGACCGCACGTACGGTCGCCGTATCGGACTCGCCTTGGAGCATGCCATATTTGTTGGCAACTTCACGCTTGACGTCATCGATGATGGGGAAGGGGATGTCGACGTTCTTGTGATCGCCCCACTCGATGGTCTTGATGGAGTCGACCCAGCCCATGTGAGATGTGACGGAGTCAATGGAGAGACCGACGAGATCCGTGTTGAGGGCTTGGTATTCATCAAAACGACTTGCAAAGGTCATGAATTCTGTTGTGCAGACGGGGGTGAAGTCAGCGGGGTGGGAGAAGAGAATGACCCAACGACCTTCATAATCATTCGGGAAATGAATGTCACCGTGAGTTGTCTTTGCTGTGAACTCGGGTGCGCGGGTTCCAATAAGTGGGAATTCGACCTGTTTCTTGGTTTCAGCGTTCTGAGTATTTTCCATATATATGTCCTTTCCTAGCAATAATAAGTTACTAAACTGTAGTGTATGCTTAAGCTAACATATTTCTATGGAGAAGTAGGGGGGAATATGTTACTGAATTGAAAACAAACAGCTCTTGAGGGGTGATTTCATGCGTTTTTAAGATCTACTTAAGGCCGAAAGGGGCCGGGATCACTGCAAAAGCTTGTATCTCTAGAGCAAACTTTAATATACTTAAACTTATTGAATTATTTAGCTTGCCGATTTTCGAGTCGGATCTCAATAGAATGGGTCGTTATAGAGATGGAGGTTCTTGATGAAAGAAAGTCTTAAGTCCATCCCCGCCCTCCGAGTAGGGATAGATATCGGTTCAACAACCGTTAAATTAGTCGTTTTGGATCAGGATGAATCTATCCTATATTCGCGATATGAGCGCCACAACTCAGATATGCGCGCTGCCCTCGAGATGTTATTTGAAGGGCTCAATGCAGAGTTCAGCCCTGACCAACCTTTCCAGATGAGCTTCACTGGATCGGGCGGCGTTAAGACGGCGGAGTTCTTGGATGTTCCTTTCACCCAGGAAGTCATTGCAGAGACCGAAGTCGTCGAACAACGTCATCCCGAAGCAGACTGCATCCTGGAGCTTGGCGGTGAAGATGCAAAGATTACGTTCCTTAAACCGTCGACGGAGCAACGCATGAACGGGACGTGTGCCGGGGGAACGGGTTCTTTTATTGATCAGATGGCTCAGCTCCTTCAGACAGATGCTACAGGTCTCAACACCTTGGCGAAGTCCTACGCGAAGATCTATCCCATTGCTTCTCGCTGTGGTGTCTTTGCAAAGAGTGACCTCCAACCTCTCCTCAATGAGGGTGCCGGCAAAGAAGATCTTGCCGCTTCAGTCTTCCAAGCCGTTGTGAACCAAACCATTTCAGGTCTTGCGCAAGGTCGCCGCATCGAAGGCAATATCATCTTCTTGGGTGGACCCTTATTCTTCCTCTCTGAACTTCGTGCCGCCTTCGAGCGCTCGCTTCAAGATCGTGCGGAGTCGTTCGTCTTGCCCGACAATGCTCAGCTCTATGTTGCAATCGGTGCAGCACTTCTCAGTGGTCGTTCGAGAATCTTGACAACCTCAGAGCTCTTGGAACGCTTCGAGCAGGACGCAGGCATCGAAGAAGACCTCTCCCACATTCCTCCACTCTTTGCGGATGAGGAAGAGCGTCGCCAGTTTGACGAGCGTCATGCTGAAGCCACCGTCGAGTTCCATCCTATCGAATCCGCTGAAGGTCCATGTTTCCTCGGCATCGATGCTGGTTCTACCACTACAAAAGCCGTCCTCCTCGACGAGGAAGGGCGCATCGTCTTTCAACACTATGGATCCAATAAGGGCAACCCGATCCAAAGTACGGTGAGCATCTTGGAAGAGCTCTATAAGACGCTGCCTGCGAGCGCTTACCTTGCAAGAGCCTGTGTCACGGGCTACGGCGAGCGAATGATCGAGGCTGCATTGAAGATCGATGAAGGTGAAATTGAAACCATGGCGCACTATCGCGCCGCTGAATACTTCAGACCGGGCGTCGACTTCATCATCGATATCGGTGGCCAGGATATGAAGTGCATGCGCGTGCGTGACGGTGTGATCGATCACATCATGCTAAACGAGGCTTGCTCCTCCGGCTGCGGTTCTTTCCTCCAGACCTTTGCTACGTCCGTCAATCGGACCGTGCCGGAATTTGCTCAAGCCGCTCTCACCGCAAGAAACCCTGTCGATCTGGGAACTCGTTGTACGGTTTTCATGAACTCGCGGGTCAAGCAGGCACAGAAGGAAGGAGCGACGGTGGGAGATATTTCCGCCGGTCTCAGCTATTCTGTTGTGCGAAATGCTCTCTATAAGGTCATCAAGCTCCAAGATCCCGATGACATGGGTGAGCATGTTGTCGTTCAGGGCGGGACTTTCCTGAACGATGCGGTCCTTAGGAGCTTCGAGCAAATTACAGGTCGCCATGTGACGAGACCAAACATCGCGGGGCTCATGGGGGCTTTTGGGGCAGGTTTGACCGCCTTGAGACATTGGGACGGCCAATCGGCTTCCGCTGTACTCTCCGAAGAAGACCTCCGCAATTTCGAAATGAAGACAAGTCATGGTCAGTGCAAACTCTGTGCCAATAACTGCCGTCTAACGATCACCCGTTTTGGTGATGGCAGTCGTTTCATTTCAGGGAACCGCTGTGAGCGGGGAGCCGGCGCAGGCTTAGGCCAAGAACGCTTGCCTAATCTCTATAACTACAAGCGGGAGCGCACGTTTGCCTATGAATCCCTCAGTGAGGACGAAGCCAAGCACGGGATCATCGGTCTGCCTCGTGTCCTCAACATCTACGAGAACTATCCCTTCTGGCACACCCTCTTTACGGATTTAGGCTTTAGAGTCGTGGTTTCCGACGTCTCATCGCATGCGATGTACGAGAAGGGAATGGACTCGATTCCCAGTGAGAGCGTTTGCTACCCTGCAAAGATGGTCCATGGTCATATTCAAGACCTCATCGATAAGGGCGTTAAGACAATTTTCTATCCCGGGCTACCTTACGAGCGCCAAGAAAACCAAAATGCGGATAACCATTTCAACTGCCCCATCGTGGTTTCCTATCCGGATGTCATCAAGAACAACATGGATGAATTAGTCGAAGAAAACATTCGGTATCTCCATCCGTTCCTGCCCATGCACAACCCGAAGACCTTGGTCCGACATTTGTTGGAGATCTTCCGGGATGAAGGCTTCTCACCTCGTGAGATGCGTCTCGCCGTCGACCGTGCCTACGATGAGATGGCGCAATACAAGGAAGACCTACTCCTCAAAGGAGAAGAAACGTTGCAGTGGATGGCAGAGAATGATGTGCGCGGGATTGTCCTTGCCGGACGTCCCTACCATGTTGACCCCGGCATCCACCATGGGATTCCCGAAGTGATCAATGACTTGGGGTTGGCTGTCTTCACGGAAGATTCCGTTGCCCGTCCCGGCAAGCTCAAGCGTCCGATCCGTGCGGTTGACCAATGGGGATATCACAGTCGCCTGTATGAGGCAGCGGCTTTTGTATGTGAAAGACCGGACCTTGAATTGGTTCAGCTGAATTCGTTCGGGTGTGGGATCGATGCGATTACCACGGATCAGTGTGAAGAGATTCTTGAGAGTCAGGGTAGAATGTATACCTGCCTCAAGATTGATGAAGTCAGCAATTTAGGGGCTGTGCGGATTCGACTTCGTTCGCTTAAAGCGGCGATGGATGAACGGATGCGCTTAGGTGCAAACGACAAAGCACCGACCGAGCCACAATATATGCTCGAGTCTGTGCCGTTCACCAAAGAAGATGCGAAGACGCATACGGTCTTGATTCCGCAAATGTCCCCGATCCACTTCTCGCTCCTCCATCGCGCGTTGGAAACCACCGGCATCCGTTTCCGAGTGCTTGAGAAGGCCACAGCGCAAGACATCGAGATGGGTCTCAAGTACGTCAATAACGATGCCTGCTATCCGACAATTATCGTCGTGGGGCAGTTCATGAACGAGCTGATCAACGGCGACATCGATCCGGAGAACACAACGCTGCTCATTACTCAGACAGGCGGTGGATGTCGAGCGACCAACTACGTCGCTTTCATTCGAAAGGCGCTATCCGAAGCCGGCTATCCTCAAGTGCCGGTGTTAGCGCTAAGTGCACAAGGGATTGAGACGAATCCCGGATTCCGTTATACCCCCGACATGCTCCACCGTGCGATGCGAGCCATCGTTGTGGGCGACCTTCTCATGAAGATGCTTTATCGTGTGCGTCCTTATGAAGTTGAAGCAGGAGCAGCCGATAAGCTCTACAAATCTTGGGATAAGCGTGCCGGAGACTTCCTCGGAGGCGTCACCCGAGAAGCCTCCTTCAAGGATATGATCCGTGCAATGGTCGACGACTTTAACGCCTTGCCCCTTCGTAGAGGTCCGCGTAAGCCACGGGTTGGGGTCGTCGGTGAAATTCTCGTGAAGTATCACCCGGATGCCAATAACGACGTTGTGGGCGTCATCGAGACCGAAGGCTGCGAAGCGGTCGTTCCGGGTCTCATGGACTTCCTCCTCTACTGCGCATTCAATGCCGAGCATAAATGGGAAGCCTACGGTAATTCCCGTCTGACGGCTCTTGGCGGTAGGCTCGCTCTCCGCATTCTTGAGACTTATCGGGCCTATGCTAACCGTTGTCTTGCAGCAACGGACGGCAAGTTTGATGTCTGGGAGAGCATCGATCACAAAGCTGAGCTTGCTGCTCCTATCCTGAATCTTGGGAATGCTACCGGAGAAGGCTGGTTCTTGACGGCTGAAATGGTCGAGCTGATTCAAACGGGTGCTCCTAACATCATCTGTGTTCAACCCTTTGCTTGTCTCCCTAACCACGTCGTCGGGAAAGGTATGGTCAAGGAACTGCGTCGTCGCTTCCCCGAAAGTAATATCGTACCGATTGACTACGACCCGGGAGCCAGTGAAGTCAATCAGCTGAATCGCATCAAGCTGATGGTTTCGACGGCTCTCAAACGTCACGAAGAAAAGCACGGCGACGTCAACGAACTCCGCCAAATCCAACAGGTCCCGGTCCAAGACCTGCGCCGAGCAACCGGAGCCACCCTGTAAATGTAGATCGAGGTCTAACGACCCTAAACAAGCTCTAGACAGCAAGAAGTCGCTGCGAACGTGGAATTCGCAGCGACTTTTTATAGGTTAATAGAGACGTTGGCTGGAGCTGTCAAGCTCAATCAGCTCAGCAGAGCTGTGACGAGGGCAGGGATCTTGGCGAGATCCTCTTCTTCCGGTGACCACTGAGTTCTAATCTCAGGTTCGACCACTTCAAAGCCGGCTTCCCCCAACATTTCTTTCAGAATCTTGACACTCTCACCGCTCCAACCGTAACTCCCGAAGGCGGCACCCTTCTTTCCCTTGAATTTGAGGGTCTTAAGGAAGTGCATCCAACCTGCAACGGAGGATAAGACGTCATTACCGACCGTCGGAGATCCTACCGCGATGGCTTTGGACTTGAAGACCTCCGTCATGATGTCGTTCTTGTCGACCTTGGCGATGTTCAGGACTTTAACCGTTGTGCTTGGACTTTGAATGCTGATTTCATGAGCGATGTTATAAGCGATCTTCTGGGTTGCTTCCCACATGGTGTCGTACACAACGGTGATCTGATCTTCCTGATAAGCATCCGACCATGCAGCATATTTCTGGACGATTTGGAGCGGGTTATCCCGCCAAATCGCACCATGGGATGTTGCAATAATGTCGATCGGAAGGTTCAGGGCAACGATTTCTTCGATCTTCTTCTTACAGAAAGCGGCAAACGGATTCAGAATGTTTGCAAAGTACTTCACTGCTTCGCGTTCGAGCAAACAAGGATCCGCCAGATCATTGAAGAGTTCTTCTATAGCATAGTGCTGACCGAAGGCATCATTTGAGAAGAGAATGTTGTCGCCTGTCATATAGGTCGCCATGGAGTCAGGCCAGTGGAGCATCCGCATTTCTACGAAGACAAGCTGCTTACCGTTTCCGATCTCCAGTGTATCTCCGGTCTTGACGACGTTGAAGTTCCAACCATGCTTTCCATACTGGCCTTCAAGGGATTTGACGGCATTTGCTGTGCAATAGATGGGTGTCTCAGGAATGCGTTCCATCAGCATCGTAAGAGCACCGGCATGGTCGACTTCGCCATGGTTGATGATGATGTGGTCGATGTCTTCAAGCGGGATTTCTTGTTCGAGGTTTTCGATGAAATCGAAACGATGTGGGGCCCAGACCGTATCGATCAGGACGTTCTTCTCTTCACGGATTAAGTAGGCGTTTTGGCTCGAACCGTTCTGTACGGAGTAATCGTCGCCGTGGAAATTCTTCAGTTCCCAATCGATGTAGCCGACCCAGCTCACATTGTTCTTAATAGGTTTGTGCATTTCTGTGACTCCTTTTCGGAAATTTCCACCGGGGGGTGGGTGGCTTCTATAGGTTCATAGCCTTCATTTCGAAGAGGACAGAGTTCTCCAGGAAAATGTGCCGGTGGATGTCTGCGGCAAGATCGCGTAACAGACGGAACGTGTATTGATAGCTAGCGCAGCCGTCAGTAGGGGGTGTGAAACCCTGGGTGTCGCGGTCCAAGGTATCGAGCAATTCTCCTGTCGCTTCATGCTCAGCACGTAACTCCGTAAAATCAAAGGTGCCGTGCTCCAGGAAAGCGGGGAAATCAGCATATTCTTCCTTTGCGAAGTGGGGGACGAGCTCCAATTTAAGGGTAAGGAAGCGTTGATAGATATCGGTCAATTCCTGCCCGTGTTTTGCGTAGTGGACTTTGAGAAGTTTCGCCAGATTCTGGTCGATCTCATCAAGCCACTGCAGTTCTCGTCTATGGTGGACATCGATAATGTAGTCCACGAGATCTCTTGGTCCAAGCTCGAGCGCTTCTTCGAAGGATCCCATGTCCTCCTTCTCCATGCGATTCAGGCTTGCAATGAAGCTTGGGACATCGATGTTTTGGGCATCGATAGCTTCGCCCAGGTTGGCGTCACCACCACAGCAATAATCGATTCCGCTCGCTGACAGGACTTGAATAATGGCGGGATTGACTTTCACCGCTTCCTGAACTTTCATCTCTTGAGTAATCATCGTCATCTCCTTGCTTGTCGGTCACCCTTGACTGAGCAAGCGGCTCAGCGGATAACCGTGTTTGTCGGATTTAGCATAAATTGCAAGGGCGATGGTAGCGTTGACTCAAATCAATGTTTCAAGGAAACCTTCCAGTGCATCTTCTGCTATGAGAAGCTCGAGACTGCTTTGTCCAACTCGGCGCAGGAAGCCTCTATCTTGCAACTCCCCGATCTTACGAGAGACTGTCTCGCGGCGTAGATTAACCGATGCAGCGATATCATCGATGGTCAGTTCGATGTTCCCATGCGTTCGCTTATGCCGGTCGATCAGAAAACGCGCTAGCCGCACCAAAGCATCGTTTTCGGAGAGCATCGCATTCTTCTTGTTGGCACGGTCTAATTTGGTCGCGAGGGCAGAGATGAGGTTTAATGTTGTCTGAGGTTCTCGGGTGATCAAGGCTTGAAATTGATCGGTTGTAATCTCACAGATCCCGACGTCGGTCAGAGCCACCACTTCATAGGGGTAAAGACTCCGAGTCAAGAAGAGCTCGTCACCGATGCTGTCGCCGTCAACATAGATGTCGAGGATGAATTCCTTGCCGTCTGCATCGTAGGTGTGGAGCTTTAATTTCCCGTAGCGAACGATCAAGATAGAACGACACGGCGTTTGTGCTGCGATGAGGACATCCCCTTTGTTGAGGTTGAAGTGTTTTGCCCCCTGCGCTAATTCATATTGTAGCACTTCCGGAAGATTGGCGAACAACTCGACCCTGCTCGTACATAGGCCTCTATGAGAACAGCTTTCACAGGGACCGGGTTTTATTGTACTCACAAGAGTCCCCCGAACTTGCTCATGCCTCAAACCATTTCGGATCAATGGTCCGGTCTTTGAAGTAATACTGGCGATCATGCTCATTGATTTCCCGTAAGATCCTGCAAGGATTGCCTACAGCAATGACGTTGTCGGGAAGGTCTTTGGTCACGACGCTGCCTGAACCGATGACGACATTGTCACCGATCGTGATGCCCGGCATGATGTTTACTCCTGCGCCAATCCAACAGTTTCTCCCGATACGAACCGGGAAATTGTATTGCAGACCTTGTTCGCGTAAGTCCGGATGGAGGGGATGCCCGGCCGTCGTGATCATGACGTTTGGACCCAGCATGCAATAGTCACCGATGTAGATGTGGGTGTCGTCGACGCAGGTCAGGTTGAAGTTGATGTAGACGTTTTTGCCGAGATGGACGTGGTGCCCGCCCCAGTTCAAATTTAGGGGTGGTTCGATATAACAGCCTTCGCCGAGTTCTGCGAACATCTCTTGTGCCAGCGCATAGCGCTTCTCAGTCTCGCCGGGTCTCGTGTGATTGAAATCGTATTGAAGTTCGAGACAAAGGCTTTGTCTTTGCCGGATGTCTTCGTCACCGGGCATATAGAGTTCGCCGGAATGGAGTCTTTCTTCCATGCTCTTCATAAAGGGGTTCCTTTCGTAGGTTCTCATTTGGACTTAACAGAAACAAGTAAACAAGTCCGATGGTAGGTTTTTAGACAGATTATAATGGTTGGACGTTTCGCTAT
The DNA here is from genome assembly GCA_964345975.1 of uncultured Oscillospiraceae bacterium. Taxonomy (GTDB): domain Bacteria; phylum Bacillota; class Clostridia; order Saccharofermentanales; family Fastidiosipilaceae; genus CAYFSS01. Next base: position 35,326 of record CAYFSS010000015.1, on the reverse strand, counting down.
ACCTAGGGAAACATCCGGGATGGGTGGCTCTAAATCTATGTAGAGCCCGCCCTGAACTTTGACTAGCACGTTTATGCTAACTAAACTGATGAGACACGTTCAAGCTTCGTTGAACATCTTCATAGAACTTCTTAGGACATGGGTGAATCATACCCCATGACACTAGAGGTAAGTCTATGACGATCGCGATAAAGGTTAGGAGATTACAATGTCACGAACCGTCCTCCATACGGAACACGCACCTGCTGCCATCGGCCCTTATTCGCAAGGGATTATGACGGAGGATATGATCTTCGTCTCAGGGCAAATTCCGGTTGATCCAACGACAGGGGAAATGCAAGGCGATGTAGCTGCGCAAACCAAACAAGTGATGGAGAATCTCAAGGCGGTCTTGAAAGCTGCCAATGCCGAGCTCTCGCAGGTTGTGAAAGCGACGATCTTTCTGACAGATATAGCTGATTTCAAAGCTGTGAACGAGGTTTATGCTTCGTACTTCGTCGATGAACCTCCCGCAAGATCTACGGTCGCCGTTGCAGCCCTCCCGCTTGACGCAAAGGTCGAGATTGAAGTCATCGCCGTGAAGCACTAGAGTGAGGGATTACTTAGGCCTGGTTTGAACTCAAGGTTAAGCCGGATATTGAACTTGCTCCTGAGGATACCCTTGAGCTAATGCCGCCACATGAAACCTTGGTCCAGCTGGAGATGCGCAGGTGAAAATCCAAGGCTTTAAGGATGAACGCTTTGTGGCATCCAAGCTGTGAAGCATCGAAATAAGAAAGAATTGCACAATCTTCACAGTGCTTTAGAGGAGACACACCCATGACAATTCAAGGTAAGCGTCCCAAATACGTATTCTTCTTCATCGGAGACGGAATGGGACCTGTACAATATCAGCTGACGTCCAACTATCTATATCGCATGTCGGACCCGGAGGTCGTCTATCTCAGACCTCAGAAAATGCTTAATTTCATGCACTTTCCCACGGTCGGGACAGTCATGACCCCCGACTCGACGTCCTTCGTCCCGGACTCTGCTTCAACCGCAACCGCTATGTCTACAGGGGAGAAGACCCATACCATGGCGATCAATACGGATGAAGTCGGCGATATCTTCTACCGCCCGCTCCCGGAGAATCTTCGCGATGCAGGCTATCAGTTGGCTGTCGTGACGACAGCTTTCATCAACGATGCAACTCCGGCCGCCTTCTATTCCAGACACCATGACCGCTATGAGCGTTACCCGATTGCTGCTCAGATGGGGCAGGTCGGCGTCTCGATCTTTGCCGGTGGCGATATCGTCGAACCGGACGATCCGGAAGGCGAGGGGGAGAATGCTTTCGACCTCTTGCGGCAAAACGGCTACACCATCGTCAAGACCAGGGCGGAGGCAGATGCTCTCACTGCGGACGATCTACCCGTCTATATCTTGGCGGAGGATATGGATCCCTTCCATTCGGTGCCCTTTGCGATCGATCGCAAACCCGAAGCCTGGGATCTTGCAAAATACGTCGAGAAGAGTTTGGACCTACTGGGCGAAGATAATTTCTTCATGCTCTGTGAAGGAGCTAAGATCGACTGGGCTTGCCACAACAACTCAACGGGCACGATGCTCCATGAGACCATTGATTTTACAAAAGCCATCGATGTTGCGCTTGCCTTTGCCGAGGAGCACCCGGACGATACGCTCATCTTGGTCACGGCCGACCATGAAACGGGCGGACTCTCACAGGGCTTTACAACCACGCACTACATGACCTATCTCGAAAACTTCCAACATCAAAGAGTCAGCTACGACGTCTTCCGCCATACATACGTCAAGTCCTTCGTCGAGCAACAGGTTCCCTTTGAAGAAGCGATGGTCACGGTCGGGGATCTCTTCGGTCTCCAACCGCCTGTCAAAGATCAGCTGCCCAACCCCGGCAGTCTCGTCCTATCCGAGGGTGAATGGGGTGAGTTGGAGAAGTCCTATGAGCTCACCCTCGACAAGACCTTCACGGAACGCCGTCCGACCGAACGAGAGTTTCTAGATTATGCCGGCTATAATCCCTTTGTCGTTACGATCAATCGAATCTTCAATCGAAAGTCGGGGGTTGAATTCAGTACCTTTGGCCATACGGCGACCCCTGTCACCATCTTCGGAAAGGGGATCGGTTCCGAGAACTTCACCGGTCTCTTCGATAACACGGAGATCTACTTCCGCTTGCGTGAACTTCTCACGGGACAAGCGGTTGAAGAAGACAATATCTTTTACACCAAAGAAGTGTGGGAAGACAAGCAAGATTCGGAAGGTGCTTAGCTTGACTCCGGTAACCTTTAGAGGACGAACGATAAGACCTCCCGGTCGACGAATTTTAAAGACGACGTTAGCCGTTTTCTTATGCTTAATCTATGGCTATTTCAGAGATTCGGATTCGGCGATCTTTTTTGCTGCGGTAGCAGCTGTCTTTGGGCTACGTCCGGATCTCAAAACAACCTGGGCTTCCCTCTTGGATCGTCTGGTCGGTACAGGGGTCGGCGCCCTCCTGGGACTCCTGGCGATTGAACTGCAACAGATCTTTCATCTGCCACAGCGGAGCCTACCCTATTATCTTCTTGTCACGTTATTGACGTTCATCAATCTTTGGTTAATCGCCAATATTTTCCGCCCCGGAGGCATGATCGTCTCTTGCGTGGTTTTGTTTTCTATTGCTATCAACTATGCAGCAGAAATGTCAGCAGTCCAGTATGTAGCCTTCCGCTTTATCGATACGGCAGTAGGTTTATTGATTTCTTTGTTCATCAATTTGGCTTGGCCTCCTAAGCGCAGTTTCGTCGAGGCTGAAGCGACCGGTGCCGGCCAAGACCGAAGTTCTATCCCATAGGGAAATCGGTGGGGGCTTTTGGGTCGTAATGTGCTAAGATCTTTGCGTTTTGGGGGGATTAGTGCATGGGGTTAAAGAGTCCAAAGAGTCCAAAGCTTAAATTAGAGCATGGGAAGGAAGCCAAGCAGCTGATGCGTTTGGCCGGGCCCAGCATTCTTGAACAAATTGTCGTTACGCTCGTTCAGTTTGTCGACACAGCCATGGTGGGTAGCTTGGGTGCAACGGCAACGGCCTCGATCGGGGTCGTGAGCACGAGCATCTGGCTATTTAACGGCTTTCTATCGTCTTTCTCCATTGCTTTCTCCGTCCTCGTTGCCCAACGCGTTGGGGCAAAGGATGAAGAGGGTGTTCAGAGTCTCGTAAAACAAGCTCTATTTTATGGTGGAGCCTTTGGCCTTCTAATCGGTTCCTTGGCCTTCGGCATCAGCGGTTCTTTGCCGAGCTGGCTCCAAGCCGATCTTTCAATCCATCAAGGAGCTACCGCGTATTTCCGCATCATCGCCATTAATATGCCGATCATGCTGCAGATGAATATCATCAGTGGGCTCTATCGAGGTGCCGGCAATACTAAAACTCCCATGATCCTCAACACGATGCTCTCAGTCCTCAATACCATCTTCAACTTTTTCCTAATATACGAAACCCGTGCGGTCGATTATTTGCCCTTCCCGATTCCGGGTGCAGGGCTAGGTGTGAGGGGGGCAGCTCTTGGGACCCTCTTAGCAACTCTAGTGACAGCGATCGCAGGTCATATCACGATTCTTCGGGGCAAGAGCATTCTGAGCATGGCGAAGGAGACGAGTCTTCGCTTGAGCAAGCAACTGATGAAGCAAATCTTCAGTCTAGCCTGGCCACTCTCTCTGGAACAAGTTGCACGTTCTTCCGCTCAAGTTGCACTCACGGTCATCATTGCTCAATTAGGTGAAGTCGCCGTTGCTGCGAACTACCTTGGGATCAATGCGGAGAGCTTGAGTTACCTCCCGGCCTTCGGTCTCTCGGCGGCTGCAACTGCGCTGGTGGGTCAATCCATCGGGGCGAAGGATAAACGCTTAGCGCGTTCCTATGCCAAGGTCGCAACGTTTATCAATGTCGGTATGATGGTGGCCTCCGGTCTCATTCTCTTCTTCTTTGCGGAGCCTTTGATGAAGATCTTCACGGGGGATCCCGAGGTTATTGCCTTGGGTGCTAGAGTTCTTCGTATCGAGGCTTTCGCTCAGCCGATGTTTGGTGCTTCGATCGTCATCAGCGGTGTACTCCGTGGTGCAGGTGATACCAGAACGCCGTTTCTCATCAACCTATTCTCCATGTGGGCCGTCCGGCTCGTCGCTGCGTACTTCCTTGCTCCCGGCTATGGTCTCATCGGGGTCTGGATCGCAATGGCCCTGGAGCTCAATGTGCGCGGTCTCATCTTTATCTATCGTCTGCGCCGCGAGAAGTGGCTCCATCGTGCGTTGCCGGAGTAAGAAGCGGTCGAGGCTTTTGTTCCCTAAAAGCCCGCACCCTTTCCGTATCCCGAAGAAGCACAAAAAAGGGAGCGCCCGTAACCGGCCGCTCCCTTGTTTATGATCTATCCGCATGAACGAATCTTACAGTAGATAAGGATCGTCTTCCCATGAGGTATAGACCGTGGGATCTTCAGCGTTGGTATCGCGCCCTTCTGGGGGTAGATCTTGTGCAGACTTAGGCTCCACTTTATCGGTTGGATGGTTGAGGTTCGCAAAGCGAGCATTATCCGTACGCCACTGATTGTAGCTATCCGATTTCATCGGGGATGTGTCGATCTTCGAGATGTCATAGCCAAGGGCTTCTGCAACCATCGTGCCGTAACGAGGATCGGCCATATAACAATGGACGATGTGACGATACTTGATTTGCTGCGTGGTGTCTTCCATATCACGCGCAGTGTTTTCAGCTAAGACAAGCTGCTGCTCCGGCGTCATGGCACGGAAGAGATCGCCCGGCTGACTGTAGTAATCGTGGTCATCTTCGCGGAAATCGTAAATTGCGATATCGCCGCCATCCTGTGTTGGCTCAATCTCTTCGGGGAAGTCCATCCAATGACCATAACTATTGGGTTCGTAATGAAGTTCGCTGCCGAGGTTGCCATCCACACGCATCTGACCGTCGCGGTGGAAGCTATGAGGATTCTTCACGCCCCTGGGTTGGTTAACCGGGATTTGGTGATGATTGACGCCCAAGCGATAACGGTGAGCATCAGGATAAGCGAAGAGTCGGCTTTGAAGCATACGGTCCGGTGAGAAGGAGATACCCGGCACAACATTTGATGGGGAAAAGGCAGCCTGCTCGATATCTTGGAAGTAGTTATCCGGATTACGGTTCAGCTCGAAGTAGCCGACTTCGTGGAGGGGGAAATCCTTCTTGGGCCAGACTTTGGTGAGGTCAAACGGATTGGTCTTGTAATTGCGAGCTTCATCCAAGGTCATGATCTGAATGAACATGGTCCAACGCGGGAACTTGCCCTTCTCGATTGCTTCGTAGAGATCGCGTTGGCTGGATTCACGGTCTGCACCGACGACTTTTTCAGCTTCCTGATCCGTGAAGTTCTGGATGCCCTGCTGAGAACGAAAATGGAACTTCACCCAAACACGCTCATTGTCCTTGTTGATAAGACTGTAGGCGTGCGAAGAGAAACCGTGCATGTAACGGAAGCTGGAAGGAATCCCGCGGTCGCTCATGACGATCGTGACTTGATGAAGCGCTTCCGGTAGAGACGTCCAGAAATCCCAGTTGTTATTCTTGCTACGCATGTTCGTGCGCGGATCACGCTTGATCGCGTGGTTCAGGTCAATGAATTTCTTGGGGTCACGAAAGAAGAAGACCGGGGTATTGTTGCCGACCATGTCCCAGTTACCATCTTCTGTGTAGAATTTCAAAGCAAAACCACGGATGTCACGCTCGGCATCCGCTGCACCACGTTCGCCGGCAACCGTTGAGAAACGCGCCAACATTTCGGTTTGTTTTCCAACTTCAGAGAAGATCTTCGCTTTCGTCCACTGGGTGACGTCATGGGTCACCGTGAAGACGCCGTGAGCACCTGAACCCTTTGCATGCATGCGCCGCTCAGGGATGATTTCACGGTTAAAATGAGCATTCTTCTCAATCTGCCATATATCCTGCAACATGAGAGGGCCGCGAGGACCTGCGCTCATTGTGTCTTGATTGGAAGCAACAGGGGCACCGGCAGCGGTTCTCAATTCAGAGTTTGTGCCGGTTTCTTCATTTCGACTGGGTAGATTCTTACCTAGCTTATTCTTATCCATCGGATCCTTCATGCAATACTCCTTATCAGTTTGGTACTCTTACTTAAGCCCTAAGCCCATTAGCCTTAAGCTCATTTGCCCTAAGCTCATTGAAATAAGCTTCAATCGTAGACTGAAGCTATAAATAGAAATAAATATTGAAACATAAAGAAAGATTGTGCGCTTAACATCGGTTACGATCATGAATTTTCGACGGGAGTCACAGAGAATACACAGTTCAATCTGATCTTTGTTTATACTAAACGTAATCATTATCAAACGTGGCTGTAAGATTCCGCATGAATCTTAGCCTCATAAGCTTCACTACTAGGAGGAAGAATTTATGTTAATTGAAGAACTCATTGGTGCAATCTCAGGTCGTAATCGTCGGGATCGTCGTCGTAACGCCATCGTCGGTGTTTTGACAGGTCTGGTAAGTGGTGGCATCGCAGCCCTACTCTTAGCCCCCCAATCCGGTGCTGAGACTCGCCAAGACATCGCGGAAGCAACCGAGCAAGGGATCAAGGTTGCGAAGGAAAGTGCTGAGCGTGTAGCTGAGCAGGCTTCAATGCATGCCCATAACTTCTATGATGTAGCAAGTGAGAAAGTTTCTGATGTTCGTGACAGCATCGTCGATACCGGTCGTGAAGCTGAGCGTGACGCACGCCGTGCGGCCCGCAAGGCAAGAGTCGCTGCTCGTCGCACGAGAGAAGAAGCAGAAGACGTCGCAGAAGATATCGGCGATGCAGCATCCCACGTCAGAGACTCCATCAAGGAGAGCGCTAAAGATGTGAAGGAAGATGTCAAGAAGGCTTAGTTCTTCGGACACAGATACTGCTACTACTACAGATACTGCTACTACTCTAGTAAACGTTAATAGATCCATTTAAGCCTCAAAGACCTTGAGGCTTCTCGAAGGAGCAAGTCATGTTCTACTATCTAAGCGCTTCGGTGACAATTGACCTCATGCTTTTATTAAGAGTCCTCTTATACCTTGCCGGTACTGCTGTGCTGGTGATCCTGGCCCTGATCCTGCTGCGTATTCTGCGTCTCTTGACCGGTGTCGGCGATATCATGGATGAAATCAAGGATCCGGTTGCTGAAACCGTTGAGAGTCTCCCACTTCTGATGGACCAGGTTCAAGTCATCACAGAAAACGTGGCGGACGTCACCGATGAGTTAGCCCTCAATAGCGAGGCTCTCATGGCGGATGTTGTGAGCATGACGCATTCCGTTCAAGGGTTGGTCGGTTCCGTTTCGGATCTTGGGGTTGACTTGAGCACAGTGCTAAATCGAGTCGTCAATATCTTCAACCGTACCCCAACGGGCTATGTAAGAACCGAGGATCTTTCATACACTAAGATCATCAGCAATCTTATGACGGCTCTCGGGTACCTGCGTTCGATCAAGAAGAAGCAGAAGGAACGCGAGAAGAGAAAGCACTAGGTCTCAATCCCCATGGATGACACATCTCTGCTCAGATCGATGGATTTCATCAGGCTGAGCAACAACTGAAATTAAAACGGAATGTGCTCTGTGGATAGCAGATGACATTCCGTTTTGCTTTGTCTTAATCTCATAAGCGATGAAAACAGTAAGGCAGCCTCGGTAAATTGCGGGCTGCCTTTATACATTGTGTGAGCGCTAATTTTGCTGACAGATCTCAATTAGAATCCCAAGGCATTGTGCAAATACTGACGTGAGATCATGGCGGACTTGTAATTGCAGACCGGACGATGGTCCAGCTCTACACATAGTACCCCTGTATAGCCGGCATTCTTTAAGACCTTATGGACGCCTCTAAAGTCAACGGTTCCAATGCCCAACTCACAGAAGGACTGCATGGGATTTTCATATTTCTCCAAATCCGGATCCACATCCTTCAGGTGAACATAATCGATCCGATCCACCCAACGTTCAAAAGCCTCCACGACATCCATCCCTGCAATCGCGGTATGAGCCGTATCGAGACAAAGGCTCACTAAGTTTGGATCGGTGTTATCCAAAAACATTTGGATCTCTTCTTGCGTGTAAACCGCTGTTTGAGCATGAGGATGGAAACAAGGGACAATGCCTGCTTCTTTACACAGCTCCCCAACCTGATTGCTCAATTTGGCATAGCGCAGGATTCGATCTTGATCCAAGGAGCGCTTCAGAGGTTCATCGTGCCACATGACAGCCTGAAGATTTAGATATTTCGCACCTATCCCTTGCATGAACTCAATATACTTCTTCGTTTTCTTCAAATCTTCTTCTTCATCGTCAGAGAAGTGCTGATAGAGATTGGCCATCTTGAGTTCGTACTTGTCCAGTAGAGCTTTCACCTTCGTTGCGTCGTCATCAAAGTAGTCCATGATGAAGGCAAAGTTTTCTACCTCTTCATACCCCAGGTCACTGACCTCCTTGAGAAACTGTTCAAATTCCCAGACGTAATTATCCTTGTGATTCACCAGCCAAGTCCAACCGGTATAAGCAATCTTCATGATTCCCTCCATTAAAATATGAGCCTTCAGTTTGTCTTCTAAATGCGAGTTAAAGTTCCTTGTAACTAGCATAAGCTTCCTCTAATGAAACCTCAGGATCCTTCCGTTTGCTCATTGAATCAAACAAGATGATCCCGTGATTGAACAAGATCATGCCGGGTTCAGCACAAGAATCTCAAGGAAAAAATAACAAGCCCATGAGGGAGCAAATTAGTAGTTAGCACGCCAACTATAGTTGTTTGTTCTCTGTTCTCAGCCCCCAGTTTTCAAGCTATCATGCCTAAGACTTGAGCAAGATAGCCTGTGAAGGACGTTTGAAAATTGCCAAGAGAACCCTCGACCCTATTAACGAAGTTGAAATTACAAAAATAAGATGACCGTCGGAAACAAATCATCTCATAGGAGGAAACATGAAAACGTTGAAAATTGCCTTTGTCGGCGTTGGCAGTATCAGCCAGATTTACCTGGAGAACATCACGAAGACCTTCAAGGAAATCGAAATTATCGGTGTTTGCGACCTCATCCACGAGCGTGCGCAAAGAGCCAAGGACGACTACAACATTCCAAAGATCTACGAAGACATGCACGAGGCCTTTCGTGATCCTGAGGTCGATATCATTCTCAACCTAACACGTCCGCATCAGCATTTTGAAGTTACCCGCTTAGCCTTGGAGCATGGCAAGCATGTTTACACTGAAAAGCCCCTCGGCATCTCCATGGAAGAAGGCGATGCCTTAGTCCAGCTGGCGAAGGAAAAGAATCTGCAGATCGGTGGTGCACCGGACACCTTCCTCGGTGCCGGACTCCAATCCTGTCGGAAATACATCGATTCCGGCATGATCGGCGATATCGTCGGCGCTGCCGGATTTATGATCTGCCGCGGTCACGAAACCTGGCATCCGGATCCGGACTTCTACTATCAGACAGGCGGCGGACCGTTATTGGACATGGGTCCCTACTACACGACGGCTTTGACAAGTCTCTTGGGACGTGTAGACAGATTGGTCGCAGCAGGGAAGCGTACGTTTGACAAGCGGACCATCACGAGTGAACCCTTTGCCGGCACGGTTATAGACGTCAACGTGGACACCTACTCAACAGGCATCTTGCAGTTTGAATCCGGTGCGATCGGAACGCTCTTCACGACATTTGATGCGTACTATCACACGCAAGCCAGGCTGGAAATTTATGGCACGGAAGGAACCTTGATCTTGCCGGATCCAAACTACTTTGGGGGACCCATAAAGGTGTACCGACCTGAGATGAATCAGTACCATGAGCTGCCCTTGCTTTTTGATTATGATGTCAATATGCGTGGCTTGGGTTTAGCGGATATGGCCAAGGCGATGCAAACCGGTCGTGAAGCGCGTTGTGGTACACAGCAGATCCATCATGTCTTAGATGTACTCACAGGCTTTGATCGGAGTGTCGAATCCGGAGGTTGGGTGGACATGAAAACACCCTACGAGCGTCCCGTTCCCATGAAGAAAGCTGAATTGTTGGGAGTTCTAAACGCATAAAATAAAGAACTGTCAATCAAAAGAGGAGGCTGACCCCGTACGGGCAACCTCCTCTTTGCTGTTTATAGGCACATCATGGGCTTAGCCGACGGATGCTACTCCTTCATAAAACAAGGGAGCATCGACAGGCAATACCTGGATGAAGGTAAGTCCTTTATCTAAGACTAGCTTCTCACCGTTCAAGGTAAAGTTGATGGGAGCGTCAGGTGTTTCCTTGGTGAATTCCAGAGGATAGGCTTTGCCGCCGTTCATGAGCGTTGCTTCACGCGGAATAAGCTGGCCATTTGCATCCTTCTCAGAGGTGTAAGCAATCGACCAGTGTACGCCGTTTGACATGAGGGTGTGGGGTAGTTTCATGAAGATGACGTTTTCTACCGGAACGATTTCGCCTGTTTGTTCTTCGGTCAAGATCATATTGTCCGTGTACTTCAAGTAAGCACCGCGTTCGTTATCATAGCGATAACCATGCGATGAAGCGGAGATGATGCCGTTGATGTCTGAAGAATAGGAGAAGTCAATAGCGATGGCCGGTTCCACATTCAAGGTGGCTTCCGCAGCAGAACGGTCTACGGGTATTTCCGAGATCATGATCTGATCCAGAGGCTCGCTGAGACTCATGTCCAAACCGAGGCTTTGCTCGGCAAAGTTATAGAGACCTTCAAGACTTCCGTAGAGGTTATGCGGTGCAACTCTGTGCGAGGTGCGATAGTAAGCACCGCCCCCGATATTCGAAGCATCAAGGTTCTTAATATAGGAAGCTAAGGGGCTGGCTGCAACATATTCGCCATTTCCGACATAGGAGTATGCGGATTTCCATTCGGCAGCAAGCTCGAAAAACGCGGGCCTTGCACTGCGGATAGATCCCAAAACACCTTCAGTTTCATCCGTCACCAGAAGGAAGCGTGTAATACCCCCTTCGACGACGACTTCATAGATGAGTTTTGCTTTATCGAGGCCTGAATGAGGTCTTGCTTCGATGATGTTATTGATCATGACTGCCATGGGCACACGATCTTCAAAGATGGGGTGGACGATCTCGTCTTCAAACGTTTCGCCAACTTCCTCTGTATTTTCAGCAGCGATCTCTCCCTCTGCCATGGATATATAGGGTACGAAAAGGCCAAGTACCAGGCTTAGGAGCAACACTAAGCTCCAAACACTCTTTCTTTGATTCATGTCATCCTCCTTTTTGGCAGGCGCTTCTTGCGACGTGCCAAACAAAATTAGTGAAAGCATAGCACAGTCGTTTCCGCTGAAAGTTAATAATGCAAGTCTAATGCATGGGGTTTCGGTGGTAGACGTGCTCAACGTGCGTTGTTCGTCCTTGCTAAGATCCCTCTTTATCCCGGTCCTAATATGATGAAAAGGATTCTATTGCCTGATCGATAAATGTCGTATCGATAAATGTCGGACGCATCACTGCGCAAACAAGTCTGAGCATATATGATACAAATTAAGCAATTACTGCAATTGCCCACAACAGACTTGAATTCTGTATAATGCGTTTGTAGTTAAAGAGATACACTCCACTTGAGTGGATAGAAGAGGAGAAAACCTATGAGTTATGTATGTGATCTTTGCGGTTATATTTACGATCCCGCCGTTGGCGATCCTGACAACGGTGTTGAACCCGGCACAGAATTTGCAGATCTTCCGGATGGTTGGCTCTGCCCACTTTGCGGTGCAACGGTAGACGATTTTAGCCCAATCTAAGCGTGATCCGTTCGAGTCCTTAACTCGAAGCATCACTTAAATTGAAAACCGCCGACCCTCATAGGGACCGGCGGTTTTCTTATGGTCAAATCTTTGAAACGAACAAACTTAGAGTCTTTGCGTATCGTCCTGCCAGTGTTTAAGGACTGTGAGATAGATCTCTTCCGGTCGGTCCAGGAAGCTGCGACAGATCTCTTGGCCCAGCTTCTCACTGGGAACAACAATGGCTAGTGAGAAGATTTCCGCACCCTGACCTTCACGGAGTGCCAGATAGCAACGGACTCGGCCATCTTCCGTCGTCTGACGATGAGCAGCCGGCACATAGCTCTTGGCATGAGCGCTTGATCTGGCAGCTTCACTTTCCTCCAAGTACGTACGGACGGGGAGAGGGAGCTGCGGGTAAAGAGCCGTTAGGACCTTAAATCCTTCCGGTGTGACATCGACGGAACGAAGGGATTGACCCTTCGCGTCTAGGCGTTCTTCGCCTTTCCGTACGGACTCCATCAGGAAACCTTGTTCCAGGAGATCGAGATAGGCTTCTGAGTAGCTGAAGTAATCCATGTAGATGCTGTCCAACGTCCGAAGGGTTAGTTCGTTGTGGGTCAGCCCCGGATCGTTGGCCGCCAATTTCAAGACGAGGACTTTCTTCTCGATCTCATCGAGGATTTCACTTGGACCCGAAGATCTTTCGCCTCTAAGCTCACTCACGAACAACACGCTCCTCAGAAAACTCTAACGCACAGCACACTCGGCAAAACGCATCACACTAGACATCGATGGCATCGCTCCAGCTCATGAGGCCACGGAGCTCTTCGCCGACCTTCTCGATCTGATGCTCGCGCTCAAGACGACGCTGCGCATTGAAACTCACACGACCGGTCTGGTTCTCATTGATCCAAGCACGTGCAAATTCGCCGTTTTGAATCTCTTTCAAGACCTTGCGCATTTCCTTCCGTGTCTCGTCGGTGATGATGCGCTTACCAATAGAGTAGTCGCCGAACTCAGCGGTATCGGAGATAGAGTAACGCATGAGGGAGAGACCGCCCTGGTACACGAGGTCGACGATGAGCTTCATCTCATGCATGCATTCGTAGTAAGCATTTTCGGGGCTATAACCGGCTTCGACCAGGATCTCGAATCCTGCTTTCATAAGCTCTGAAACACCACCACAAAGAACTGCTTGTTCACCGAAGAGGTCCGTTTCGGTCTCTTCGCGGAAAGTGGTCTCCAAGAGACCGCCACGAGCCGAACCGATCGCGGCACCATAGGCGAGAGCTATGTCTTGGGCATTCCTCGTATAATCTTGTTCGATAGCAAATAGGGCGGGGACACCGTGGCCACGGACATATTCGCTACGGACTGTGTGCCCGGGACCCTTTGGAGCAATCATGATGACGTCGACATTTGACGGAGGTTTGATTGTGCCGTAGTGGATGTTGAAGCCGTGAGCAAAGGAAAGGGCGGATCCTTCCTTCAGATTGGGCTTGATATCAGAAGTGAAGATCGCCGCAGCAAGTTCGTCCGGGACGAGGATCATGGTCAGGTCGGCTTCTTTCACGGCATCCGCCGTTGTCTTCACCGTGAGGCCTTGGTCTTCAGCTTTGGACCAAGAACCGGAGCCATCGTAGAGACCTACGATGACGTCGTAGCCGCTCTCTTTGAGATTCAGCGCATGCGCATGACCTTGGCTACCGTATCCAATAATGGCAATGGTCTTATTGTCCAATGCACCGGTAGCACATTCTGCATCTTTGTAAATTCTCTTCTTCATCCCTCTCTCCTTACAAAAAAGCCCCGGAGGGCTATTCTTAGTCCCCCGGGGCTTATGGAATTCCCTAGGTCGGACTTAGCCTTTTCTGCGAAGCTCTACAATAATCTCTTGCAACAGTTCTGTCTCGGAAGGACCTGCCGGTTCTTCTTCGACAACAACTTCTTCCTTGCGACGTAGCCTGTTGACGACCTTCACGATGAGGAAGAGAACAAAAGCAACGATGAGGAAGCTGATGACGGCGTTGATAAACATACCGTAGTTGATGGTTACGGCTTCGGCGGTTTCTGTTGCAGCCCGCAATTCCCAGCTCAAATCGGCAAAGTCGATCCCTGCTGTGAGGTAGCCGACGACCGGCATAATGATGTCATTCACCAGCGAATTGACGATGGCTGTGAAAGCGGCACCGATAACAATACCGACGGCCATATCGATGACGTTACCACGGACGATAAACTCTTTGAACTCTTGACTAAACTTTCGCATTTAAACGATCTCCTATATAAATAGATCTTGCTTTCCGGCTGATAAAATAGCGTTCTTCTTACTCTTCGGACGCTTCAATGTCGTCCGCGATTTGGATGAATCGTTGTAAAGGTTCGGGGAGACTTTCGGGATTCTCACTCAGGATGATCGTAGCCTCAAACTGCTTATCAATAGCGAAGTGGTCCAGCTCTTCACAGAAGGCTGCGAGGTCCACATAATTTGTCTCAGTATTGGTGACTTTGAAGATGGAGTCGATGTAAAGATGGGTTAAGTCATAATCTTTTGCATTGATGCCGGCGATGAATCCCAATAATTGATCGAAGCCGGACACGGGATATTCGTTTATATCAATGAGACGGATATGGTATTTGACGAAACGATCCAGGCGACGGCCACGTTCGATGCAGACTACATTATGGTCTCCTTGTTGGGCCATGGCGTTGAGATCATCCACAAGTGCCTTGGTTTTGCCGCTTCCCTTCACTCCGACGATGAGTTTGAGCATAGCTACTCTCCTTTTTGTTGACTTGCGTCAAGTGTTTTGCTTAACCGTATTCTAACGGAAGTGACCTTAGCTTTCATCTATTTTCTGCCCTAAAAATATTTGATCGTGAGGATTGACGAAGAGAAGGTGGTGAAAGATAGCTTATTCTCGTCTTTATGCCTTTTAAATACCCTTCTTAGACTTCCAAAAGCCCACACCGCACGGCACTTTTTTTTGTTAAAGTTCATTGGAGATTGTCGGTAAAAATAAGATTGAAACGTAAGAACTGAAGGCTTTTGTGTGTTGAAGCACATTTTGTGAAACCATAAATTATCCGGAATTGTATTTGTATCGATAAAGCAATATTATTTCTAATTGATAAAATTGTCGCTGAATGCAATTGGAGGATTGTGAGGGAGAAAAAATGTCGAAATTGGATCGCTTAAGGACCCAATATCCGCTGGAGGATGCCCACCTCTATGAACAATTAATTGAATTTATGCGCTCTATTCCGCTGGAGGAGAGTTCATTGATTTCGATCTTGCACTTTACGCAGGATCTTTTCGGCTACATTCCGGAGAGTGCGATGCTACTCATCGCAGAAGGTTTGCACATTCCTTCCTCGAAGGTCTATGGCGTCGTGACGTTTTACTCATACTTCAGTTTGAAGCCGAAAGGTAAGTACAATTTCTCCGTTTGTATGGGGACCGCATGCTACGTCAAAGGTGCTAACGATGTTCTGGCAGCCTTGCAAGATGAGTTGAAGATTCAGGACGGGGAGACCACAACGGACGGTATTTTCTCAATCCAGGCAACGCGTTGTTTAGGAGACTGTGCCTCAGCTCCTATCGTCATGGTGAACGATGCAAGTTATGGTCATGTCGATACATCGAGCATTCGTGAAATCGTCCGCAATTATCGCAAGAAGGCCTCCGACGAGTCGGTGCAATCGGGACAGTCGACGCAATCCGGACGGACAGGACAATCAGCGCAGTCGGGAAAGGTAGAGGCTCATGTTGAAGCTTGAAACTAAATTAACGCTCGATCGTTTTGAGGCCTTTCGTGAAGCTGCCGTCGAGGAACTGGCAGCCCGCTTGGCAACGGTCGAGGGGATAGAGAAGCGTGGTGAAGACTACTTTCTAACCGGTCCTTTCTATGAGCATCAGATGCGGATTGCATTGCGGAACAGCGAGATCATCCAACCGGAAGTGATCGAGGAATCGATCGCTCGTGACGGATATCGTGCGCTCCATAGCCTCTTGGTCGAAGAGCGCCCACGCAAAGAGGTGGTCGAAGAGGTTAAGCAGTCCAATCTGCGAGGTCGTGGCGGTGCGGGATTTAATACCGGGCGCAAGTGGGCGACCGCTGAAGAATTCGATGCAGCTCAGAAATACATCATCTGTAATGCCGATGAGGGCGACCCGGGTGCGTACATGGATCGCCATATCTTGGAAACCGATCCCCATGCTGTCTTGGAAGGGATGGCCATTGCCGGCTATGCCATCGGTGCAAGCATCGGTTATATCTACGTCCGAGCCGAATATCCTCTCGCTGTAAAGCGCTTGAAAAATGCCATTGCGCAAGCAACGGAATTAGGACTCTTGGGACGTAATATCCTGGGCTCTGATTTCTCCTTTGATATCCAGATCAGGTTGGGAGCCGGCGCTTTTGTTTGCGGTGAAGGAACGGCGCTCATGGCTTCGATTGAGGGACGTCGCGGTATGCCTCGCGTTAAAGTTGAGCGAACGGCTCACTACGGTCTCTTTGGGATGCCAACGGTCATCAATAACGTCGAGACCTTGGCAAACGTGGCTCAAATTGTGCTGCGCGGTGCTGAATGGTTCCGCTCCATCGGCACAGAAGATTCCGCCGGAACGAAAGTCTTTGCCCTGGTCGGTAAAGTCCGCAATGCCGGTCTCGTCGAAGTCCCGATGGGGATGACTCTCCGCCAGATCGTCTACGACATCGGCGGCGGTGTGCGTGAAGGCTCCGAACTTAAGGCCGTTCAGACGGGCGGTCCTTCAGGCGGTTGTATCCCGGTTGAATATCTCGACACCCCGGTGGACTTCATTTCGCTCAAGAACATCGGCTCTATCATGGGATCCGGCGGCCTTGTCATCATGGACAAAGACGATTGCATGGTTGATATTGCCCGCTTCTTTATTGAGTTCTCGGTCGATGAGTCTTGCGGTAAGTGCACCCCATGTCGAATCGGAAATCAACGAATCCTGGAAATCCTGGATCGAATCATCGCGGGCGAAGCTGAGGTCAAAGATCTGGATTACTTGGAAGACCTAAGTCACATCATCAGTAACACCTCGCTCTGTGGTCTTGGTCAAGCCTCACCCAATCCTGTTCTATCGACGCTCCATTATTTCCGCGATGAGTATCTCGCCCATATCGAAGATCACAAGTGTCCTGCGGGTGTTTGTTCGAGTCTCCTCCACTATGAAATAACCTTCGATTGCATCGGTTGCGGTCTCTGTGCTCGTAAGTGCCCGGTCAACTGCATCAGCGGCAAACCGCGTGAAAAGTTCGAGATCAACCAAGAAGACTGCATCAAGTGTGGTGCCTGTTTTGCCGCATGTCCGGTCAAAGCCATCACCAAATCCTAGGAGGTCCCTTATGTCAGACGTAACCATTACGCTCAATGATCAAGAAGTTACAGTCCCAAGAGGCACAACAATCCTCGAAGCGGCTCGTCAACTCAATATCCATATCCCTACCCTCTGCCACCTCGACCTCCACGATATCCGCATGGTGAATAATGAAGCGTCTTGTCGTGTGTGCATGGTTGAAGAAGAAGGTTGGGACCGCATGCTCCCGGCTTGCTCTACGCCTTGCAGAAACGGGATGAAACTGCGTACCGATACCGTCAAGGTCATCCGTACCCGTCGTATGATGATCGAACTCTTGCTTTCGGATCATCCGACAGACTGCTTGGTCTGTGTCAAGAATGGTGACTGTGAGCTCCAGGCTCTGGCCGCTGATGCCGGGATCCGTCAGATTCGCTATCCCGGAAAGAAGCACAAAGTGAAGCGCGACGAATCGTCCTTATCGATCGTCCGTGATATGAATAAATGCGTCCTTTGTAAACGCTGCGAGACGATGTGCAGTGAGGTTCAAACGGTTGGCGTCTTAGGCGACGTTGGTCGTGGGTTCGAGACCGTCGTCGGGTGCACCTTGGATCTCCCCATGCATGAGACCGCTTGTACCTTCTGCGGTCAATGTGTCGCTGTTTGCCCGACCGCCGCTTTGACCGAAGTCTCCCATGTCGAGAAAGTATGGACAGCGCTTGCTTCGAATAAGACCGTCGTCGTTCAGACCGCTCCGGCTGTTCGTGTGGCTTTGGGTGAACTCTTTGGCATGCCCGCCGGCACCGATGTTACCGGGAAGATGGTCACGGCGCTCCGTCACATGGGCTTCGATTATGTCTATGACACGAACTGGGCTGCTGACGTCACGATCATGGAAGAGGCTGCCGAGATGGTTCAGCGCTTAAGCGATCCTTCGGCGCGTCTCCCAATTCTCACATCTTGCTGTCCCTCTTGGGTGAAGTTCATCGAACATCAGTTCGGTGACTGCTTGGACATCCCTTCAACAGCCAAGAGCCCTCATGAAATGTTCGGGGCTTTGGCGAAGACCTACTTGGCCGAGCGGATCGGGGTCGCTCCTGAGGACATGGTCGTCGTTTCCGTCATGCCTTGTGTCGCTAAGAAGTATGAGTCAGCTCGTCCTGAACTCGGTCAATCCGACGATGTTTCCGACGTAGACATCGTCATCACGACGCGCGAACTGGGTGCCATGCTCCGTGACCTCTCGCTTGACTTCACGAATCTCGAGGATGATGACTTCGACCAGCTCATGGGCGAGTCATCCGGGGCAGGGGATGTCTTCGGTGTCACCGGCGGTGTGATTGAAGCTGCACTTCGTACCGCCCACTTCATGATTACGGGTGAAGAAACTCCTAAGCTCGAGTTTGAAGATCTCCGTGGCTTTGAAGGCATTAAAGAAGCTACCGTCACGATCGGTGATCGTGACTTGAAGATTGTCTGCGCTAATGGATTGGGTAATGCTCGAACCGTCTTGGAACGCATTCGTCAGGGTGAAGCAGATTACGATGCCATTGAGATCATGGCATGTCCCGGGGGTTGTATCGCCGGCGGCGGTCAGCCTTATCACCACGGGGACTTGAGCATCTTGAAGAAGCGGGCCGAAGCTATCTATGGACATGAGCGAGCCAAGGAGAATCGTCTCTCACATCATAATCTGATGGTCAAGCAGCTCTATGATGAGTTCTTAGGCGAACCTCTCGGTGAGAAGAGTCATGAGCTTCTCCATACAGAGTACGTGTGGCGTCAAAAGATGTAGCGACTAAGCGAGTTACAAGAGTAGAATAAGTCTACGCATATAGATTGAAGGATAGGCGGCTTAGGTCGCCTGTTCTTCAATTATGAAGAATAGAGAGTTATTCGCATGAAGAAGCAACGCCTGAAGAACCGACGCCTTATTAGAACTATCCTCATCCTGATCCTCTTGTTTGCCCTCGTTGCAGGCCTCTTTGCAGCGCCGTTTGCAATACGAGCGGCGGCGGAAGAGCCTTCTGATGAAACGGTTGAAGCAACATCTAAAGAAGAACCGTCCGACACTAACGACAAGCCCACCTCCGACACCCAAGAAGCGGTCCGCCTCATCGCCCTCAAGGGTCCAACGGCAATGGGTGCAGCAGCCTGGATCAATGGAGATGACGCATGGCTTGATGTTGAAGCTGAGATTCTTGCCACCCCCGATCTTCTTCCTCCGATCATCGCCAAGGGTGAATACGACTTGGCTCTCATGCCCGGGACGCTTGCTGCGACCTTATACGAGAAGACCGACGGCGACCTTCGATTCATGGCTCTTAGCACCTTGAGCGTGCTGCATTTTGTCGAGCGTGGTGACACCGTCAATGAGTTCGCAGATCTCTCCGGTAAGACTATCGTCCTAGCCGGGAAGGGAACAACGCCGGATCAACTCCTCTTGAAACTCTTGGCTGAATCTGAACTCGAGGATGTCAACGTTGAATATGCTTCCGAACACCAAGCTGTCGTTCAGGAGCTTGCGAAAGACAAGACGAAGATCGGTCTCCTGCCGGAACCTTTCGTCACCGTGGCTTTAACAAATCTCGAAGACCTCCGCGCTGCTCTCCCGCTCGCTGATGTCTGGACGGAAGTCTTGAGTGAAGACGGCGAAGTCCCGGCGCAAATCGTCCAAGGTGTCTTGGTCGCAAGGCGTGCGTGGCTTGAGGAGAACCCTGAAGTCGCTGCAGAGGCTCTCAAAGCTTACAAGCGCTCCACGCAGATCGCTCTCGATACGCCAGAGATTGCAGCTGAAGCTATTGCAGCGCTCGATCTTTTCCCCAAACCCGTCGCTGAACAAGCTCTTCCGCGCGCCGGTCTCACCGCTGCAAGCGATGATGAAGCCATCGAGACGTTCAAGAATTTCCTGCTTAGCCTCGACGATGACAAGCTTCCGGAAATAGATGATGCTTTCTTCGACAACGGTCCGGTGATCGACGAAGAACCTCAGGCAGATTAGTTCTTTTTTGGTTTCATCCTTGTTCCACTCAAAAGCCCCCAACCGCCTCGTCCAACGCTTAACTGCGTCAGCACTGTGGGTGAGTGTGGGCTTTTTTCTTGCCTATACGGTCCCACTCGTCCCAAGCCCATGGGAAATCGTTCAAGCTCTTGGCTCATTAATATCTGATCCGGCGACCTACTCGGTCTTACTGATCAGTTGGGGACGTATCCTGGCAGGTTATTGCTTCGCCACCGTTCTCGCTGTTTTACTGGCCGAATTACCTCCTGCCTTTGAACCTTTCATCGAGCTGCCTATCCGTGTTCTGCGTGCCGTTCCGGTCGCTGTCCTAGCCTTGATCTTAGTCTTCTTCCTACCGCCCAAGAGTCTTAGTCTCTGGATCCCGCTCGGCGTTGTCTTGCCCTTGACCTATACACAGGCTAAGGCTGCACGAACTGCCGTTATCCCCGGAACGGCCAGCTATGATCTGCCGCGAATCTACGACGTTTCGTTCTTGCGTTATCTCCGCTTCTTTTACCTGCCCCAGCGCCTCCCGTATTGGTGCACATCGTTGGAGCAAAGTTTTGGCTTGGCGGTGAAGAGCGCAATCGCCGGTGAACTCTTGACGTTGCCTGCGGTCTCATTGGGGGCTGCTCTTTACGATGCCAAGCTTTATTTGGACCTTGATCTTCTTCTTGCATGGACCGTTATTGTTTTAATGTTCACAGCTCTTTGGGAGCGCTTGCTAAATCTATTGCTCGCCGGTCTTGCTGAGCGCCTAAGTTCCGGCATCTCCGGATTCTTCTCAACGAAAATGGACGAGCTTCCCACGCTTGAGAATCCCCTGATCAAGATTGAAGAACTTGGCTTTCGCTATGGCACGGAGGAGCTCTTCAAGAATGTGTCGATGAACTTCGATTCTCCTAACGTGTATCGTTTGAAAGCTCCTACGGGGCAAGGGAAGAGCACTTTCTTGGCTCTACTAACGGGCTTGATAGACCCTCAGGAGGGGACCGTGGAACGGGCACCCGGCTTGCGAATGTCAATGGCCTTCCAAGACGGTCGCTTCTTACCCAATCTTTCGGTGCTCAACCAGCTTCGTGCTGTGAGTCCCTATTCAGTAGAGGTAATACGTAAGATTCTCAGGAATTGCGGACTTTCTGCTGATGATGCCACAAAAAAGCCCTCAGCCCTCTCCGGCGGCATGCAGCGTCAACTGGGAACGGCACGTGCCCTGGCTGTCCCGGCTCACCTTGTCATCTTGGATGAAGCGTTTGCAGCCCTGGACCCTGAGAGCAAGACAGCGATGGCAGTCTACGTAGAATCTGAACTTCAAAACAAACTCTTGTTGTACGTGACGCATGATGAAGAACCGGCCATATTCTCGAATGCAACAGTGATTGAACTATGAATTTCGACGGACAATAAGCGTAAAATTTGAAGTGAAAATGCAATGAAATTGAGCCCTTAGAAAATTAAGGTGACGACGATTATTTGCGAGCGCACTGAAATTTTTCTATCATGTATAAGGACTCGAATGAATTTAGGTAAAAAAATATGAAGAGAGGGAAGATTATGAAAAGAAGATTGCTACTGGTAGCTCTGAGCTTAGTGCTCGTCCTGGGTCTCGTTGCTCCAACTGCTTTGCGAGCAGAAGAGAAAGTTCAACTTCGTCATGCCATTTGGGATAAGGATCAAGAACCTTATCTTGTTGAAGCCGCGAAACTGTTCAACGAAGAACACCCCAACATTGAGATCGTCTTTGAAGTGACCCCTTGGGGTGATTACTGGACGAAGCTCGAGGCTGCGGCGACCGGTGGCAGCATCGCAGATGTTTTCTGGATGAACGGGCCTAACATCGCTCTTTATGTCGATGGTGAGATTTTAATGCCGATCACGGATCGTGTGGCAGACTCAGACATCAATCTTGAGGATTATCCAGAGGGTCTCGTCAATCTCTATACGGTAGACGGAGAAAACTACGCGATTCCTAAGGACTTCGATACGATCGGTGTTTACTACAACAAAGAAATCTTTGACGAAGCGGGCGTCGAGTACCCAACCGACGACTGGACTTGGGAAGAAATGGTAGAGAAAGCTCGTGCAATTGCTGAAGCAGATCTCGAAGGCGTTGATCCCGTCGGTGTTATGAATAACAATCAGTCCGGTTACTACAATCAGATCTTCGCTAACGGTGGATTCGTTATCTCAGAAGACAAGACCAAATCCGGCTATGATGATCCTAAGTCCATTGAGGCTATTGAAGCGTGGCGTGTCTTGATGGAAGAAGGTCTTTCTCCGACCCTCGCAGAGCAGGAAGACATCAACGTGCAGGAACGCTTCATGGCAAACAAGCTCGGCATGGTCTTTGGCGGCTCATGGCTCATCAATCAGTTTAGTGTTAACGAGGATGTCAAAGACATCATGGATGTCGTTGAACTTCCTGAATTCAACGGGAACAGAGGGACTGTCATCCATGGTCTTGGAAACGCTATTTCCTCTTTCTCAGATAAACAGGACGAAGCTTGGCTCTGGGTTGAGTTCTTGGCCGGCAAAGAATCTAACGACCTGATGGCAACCATGGGTGCTGCTATCCCGGCATTGAACGCCTCAACACCGCTTTGGGCAGAAAGTTTCCCGGATTATAATCTCCAGGCCTTCATCACGGCAGCTGAAGAGTATTCCTATGCATATCCTGCATCAAAGAATACATCTGCATGGAACCAATACGAGACGGATCATTTTAAGAAAGTGTTTAGCCTTGAAGTTACGTCTGAAGAAGGCTGCACAGCTCTAGCAGAACAAATGAATGAAGCTCTAGCCAACGAATAATTGTGCGCTGGGCCTCATTTTATGAGCTAATAGGCAGCCTCCAATACAGGAGGCTGCCTTGCTATTAGAGATTAGGAGCATCTATGGATTTGAGAGTTAAAAAAATCCATCGCTTGGGACGCTACCGGCCTCAAGACATTGCATGGGGTTATCTCATGATATTGCCACTGCTTGCTGGTCTGACCGTCTTCTATTTTGTCCCCTTCTTTCAGAACATTAAGAATAGTTTATTTGAAGTCAAAGCCTTTAATCGCATGGCTTATGCCGGCCTGAGAAATTATCGAGAGATGCTATCGGATACCCTCCTATGGAAGGCTTATGGAAACACATTCCTCTACGTCTTGCTTATCGTACCTCTCGCCACCGTCGGTGCTTTGGTTATAGCCTCTCTTCTCAACTTGCCCATCAAGGGTAAGAGTGGATTCCGGATGATCTATTTCTTGCCGACGATTACGATGGCAACTGCAGTTGCTATGGTTTGGCGTTGGCTGTTTAACGGAAGTTTCGGTCTCATCAATGCTGTGTTGCAAAGTCTGGGCGCTGAATCCATTCCCTGGCTAACGGATGCGCGATATGCGATACCGGCCATTACCGTCGTTTCGATCTGGTCGACTCTTGGTTATAACATGGTCATTTTATTGGCCGGACTTCAAGGGATCTCAGTCTCCTACTACGAGGCGGCACGGATCGATGGGGCTTCAACCTGGGATCAATTCCGTTACATTACAACGCCACTCATCAGCCCGACACTCTTTTTTGTCGTTGTTAATCAATTCATTGGAACATTCCAGACGTTTGACCTCATCAAGATGATGATCGCGGATAACAGCATTATTTTGGAAGATACCCAGAGCATCGTTATGTATTTCTATCGCAATGCTTTTGTACTCACACGGCGTGGTTATGCCTCGGCTATTGCTGTATTGATCTTCGTCACGATCATGATCATCACCGGAATTCAATTTGCTTTACAAAAGAAGTGGGTCTTCTACGATTAAGGAGGGACTATGACGATCGCTAATAAATCTCTCAAACGCCGTGGCAAACCCGGAGAATCCGGCTACACTTTTGTTTATGTTTTTCTGGCTCTTGGGGCAATTCTTTCGCTCTTTCCCTTCATTTGGATGATCTTGACCTCATTTAAGACTCAGACTGAAGCTATCCGAATCCCCCCGGCGATCTTGCCTGAAAACTGGTCTCTTGATGCCTACCGTCAGGTGTTTGACGTTATGCCTTTCTCTCAAATCTATAGCAATACAGTCATCCAGGCTGTGGTGACGACCCTTGGCCAGGTGCTATTTTGCTCTATGGCGGGCTATGCTTTCGCCCGCATTGACTTCCCATTAAAGAATGTTCTCTTCCTGCTCGTCATGGCGATCTTGATGGTGCCGGGAACGATTTTTATCATTCCACAGTACCTCATCATTCAGAACCTGGGACTTCTGAATACCGTCACAGCAATTTTCCTGCCAAACCTCTTCAGTGCCTTCGGGACGTTCCTTTTACGACAGTTCTATATGGGGCTTCCTCTGGAGCTGGAAGAAGCAGCTAGACTCGATGGTTGTAGCCATTTCCGAATATTTGTTCAGATTATGGCGCCGCTGACAGCCTCCGGAATGTTTGCTCTTGGGATCTTGACCTTCCGCTTTGCTTGGAACAACCTCATGTGGCCGTCCATCGTCAACTCATCGATGAGTAAGATGACACTCTCAGCAGCTCTCTCCAATATGCAGGGACAATATGCAACGGACTTTCCTGCCTTAATGGCCGGAGCTGTCATGGCTATTATTCCAATGATTATCGTCTTTATGGCCTTTCAGAAACAGTTCATTGAAGGCATTGCTCTAACAGGAACCAAGGGTTAAGCCAACAAACCTTACGCTGATTTGTTGGGATCCTTACGATGAATAGGAAGCTCGGGCATCTGATGGTGACCGGGCTTTGTGATGCCTTGAGTTTTGTGTCAGTCCCTGAAAAAAGATCAACATAATAGGTTATACTTGAACATCGAGTTATTCTCGGGTTGGATTCCGGGTCACAGATAGAGCAGGTGAGACGTGCAGAAGATGCAAGCAGTTAAGGGTACGCGCGATATTTTGCCGCAGGACACGCCGCAGTGGCGTGCCGTGGAGCGGATGTTCCATGATATTTGTGCGCGTTTTGCTTATGAAGAAATTCGCATCCCGACCTTCGAATACACGGAGGTTTTTCAACGCGGTGTCGGGGAGACGACCGATATTGTCCAGAAGGAGATGTACACCTTCGAGGACAGAGGGGGGCGTTCCTTGACGTTGAGGCCGGAGGCTACCGCAGGGGTGGTCCGGGCCTTTGTGGAACATGGGATGGGATCGTTGGCATTCCCGGTTCGCCTTCAATACAGAATCTCGTCCTTTCGTGCTGAGAATGTGCAGAGTGGACGATATCGCGAATTCTTCCAATTAGGGGTTGAAGCGTTTGGTTCAGAAGGTCCTGAAATCGATGCAGAACAAATTCTTCTTGTCCAACTCTTCTTGGAGCGTTTGGGACTCACCGGTTTCAGAGCACACGTTAGCAGTATCGGTTGCAAAGAATGTCGGGCGGAATATCACAAGCTGCTGAAAGAGTATCTTGAGCCTCATTTGGATGAGCTCTGTGACGATTGTCAACGTCGCTTTCACACCAATCCCTTACGGATCTTAGATTGTAAGGAAGAACGTTGCATCAAAGTCACGAAGGATGTACCGCTTATGGCAGATCATTTGGATGAAGACTGCGAGCAGCACTTACACAAGGTCTTGGACACGCTGGATCGTCTTGAGGTTCCTTATCTCTTCGATAAGCGCATCGTGCGTGGCTTAGATTATTATTCGCGGACGGTTTTCGAGTTCATCTTGGAGTCCGAAGAAGGCGCGCAAAGAGGCACACTATGTGGCGGTGGTCGCTATGATCACTTGGTGGTTCAACTGGGCGGTCCGGATGTGCCGGGCATCGGGTTCTCCATCGGTGAAGACCGTCTCCTCATGGCTCTTGAAGAACAAGGCATCGTCTTAGCTGAGGCTACCGGTCCAAGACTCTTTATCGTCACGATGGATGAAGATGGAACGAAGGCAGCACAAGAGATCTTGTGGGGTTTGAGACAAAGAGGTATCTCGGCCGTACAAGAATTGACGGGTCGTTCTTTCAAAGCCCAGATGAAGCAGGTCAATCGTTCAGGTGCTGCGTATAGCCTGGTCTTAGGGGATGACGAACTGAAGACCGGGAGAGCCAAACTCCGTAACCTCAGAGATAGGGATGCCGAAGATATCGAAGTGTCCCTCGATGAGATGGATGAATTAGCGCATCGTCTCGAAGCATAAGAGATGGCAGATAGAAATACAGTGGAAGGAAAGATTATGAAGATATCGACGATGGCAGGACGCAAGCGTACACACCGCTGTGCCGAAGTAGACGAAGGTCTCCTGGGTCAGCAAATCATTCTTACCGGTTGGGTTCAGCGTCAACGAGATCTTGGGGCTCTGACCTTCATCACGCTCCGTGATCGCTCCGGGCTTGTGCAGCTCGTCGTGGATGAAGATTCACCGCAAGAAGCCAGAGACATCGCTCAGAAAGTTCGTTCCGAGTTTGTGCTCTTGGCGGAGGGAACGTTCCGTCTACGCCAAGATCCCAATCCTGAAATGCCCACCGGCTTATGGGAGCTCCATGTCGAGAGTCTTGAAATTTTGTCCAAAGCACAGACGCCACCGTTCTATATCGAAGATGGGATCGACACGCGTGAGCAACTGCGTCTCAAACATCGTTACCTCGATCTGCGTCGTCCTGAACTCCAGAAGATCTTCCTGTTGCGCTCCAAGTTAGCCAATCTGACGCGTCAGTTCTTTGCGGAAAACGGTTTTATCGACCTCGATACGCCGATACTCGGCAAGAGTACGCCTGAAGGAGCACGCGACTACCTCGTACCTTCTCGAGTATTCCCCGGTGAGTTCTTTGCACTCCCTCAATCGCCTCAGCTCTACAAACAGCTCCTCATGATTGCGGGTTTCGACAGGTATTTCCAGATCACACGTTGCTTCCGTGACGAAGATCTGCGAGCGGATCGTCAGCCCGAGTTCACTCAAATCGATCTTGAGATGAGCTTCGTCAATGAAGAGGATGTCCATGAGCTCGTGGAGCGTTATGTGCGTGAGGCTTGCGCGACCTTCAACAAAGCCTGTCCGGAAGGTCCCTTCCAAAAGATGACCTACCAAGAAGCGATGCGTCGTTTCGGGGTGGACAAGCCTGATCTTCGTTTCGGGATGGAACTCGTCGACCAAGCGGAAACGGCCAAGACCATGGACTTCCGCGTCTTTACCGGAGCCCTTGAAGCAGGCGGAGCTGTTCAGACCATTACCGTCCCGGGCGGTGCAAGCATGACACGCCGTGAGATCGATGCTTTGACGGATTTTGTCAAGACCTACCGTGCTAAGGGTTTGGCTTGGCTCGTACCTTCAGAGGAGCCCCGCAGCTCTTTCCTCAAGTTCTTGAATGAAGAACAAATTGCTGCGTTTGCCGCGGCCGGCAATGCCGGTCCGGATGACCTCCTGCTCTTTGTGGCCGATGAATTGCCTGTGGTGCAGGATGCCTTAGGTCATCTCCGAGTGCATCTTGCACGTGAACTGGACCTCATCGATCCGGATCGCAATGAGATGCTCTGGATCACGGAGTTCCCACTCCTTGAGTACGATGAGGAAGAAGAGCGCTATGTTTCCAAGCATCACCCCTTCACGCTACCCAATCCGGAAGACCTTCATCTGTTGGAGACGGATCCGTCACGCGTTCGTGCAAAAGCCTATGACTTGGTCATCAATGGCCAAGAGATGGCCGGTGGCAGCTTGCGTATCCACGATGAAGAGTTGCAGCTCGAAATCCTGAAGTATTTGGGTTTCAGTGAAGAGAGAGCGAAAGAGAGCTTTGGGTTCTTGCTGGAGGCTTTTCAGTATGGCGTGCCGCCGCATGGTGGGATTGCCTTTGGATTGGATCGTTGGGTCATGTTCTTTGCCGGAACGGAGAACATTCGTGACGTCATTGCGTTCCCGAAGGTTCAGTCATCAGCCTGTCTCATGACCGAGGCTCCAGGGGATGTTTCCAACAAGCAGTTGGAAGAGCTTCATTTGAGCATTACAGCGACCGATACCGAGTCTGACGAGGTTGAATAAATGCTGATACGACGCAGGAAGAAAACGAGGCGTCCGGAAGTTCGCAAACCAAAGATCCGTCCGAGTGAAGTGGCTGAGGATGCGGGCGTAGTCGCTGATGAGGTCACAGAAGACCGTGATGTTGAGAATGAAAGTCCTCCTGAGATCACGCCTGATACCTTTGTAGTAGAGCCTCGAACGAGTGACGATGTAAATCGCGAAGAATACGATGAACTCGATGCCGGCGAGCTAGAACCGGTGATGATCCCGGACGAGGACGACGACGTCGATGAAGAGCCTGCGGTCCGTAAGCCGGGCTATGTAGACCAGCTGCAGCGGAAAGAACGCTTACGTGATACGCTGCTCCAAGCCGCTTATCCTGTAGAAGACGCTGAAGTAGAGCCACCCCCGGAGATAACGACGGTTGCAGCAACGGACGACTCGCAGCAGACACAACCGGTGCGCATTGTCTCTGAGGCTATTCACCCTGTATCTGAATTGGGTAAGCTCCCGCCGGATGAGCGTTTCATAACCTCTCAGGTCCCGCTGACTAGACGCAAGCGCCAAACGACCGTGAATCCCGATTTTGCTCGCGCGAGAGCCAAAAGCCGCAAGAGTTTTGATACGGATATGTTGGAACTTCCCGATGCACCCGTCTATAAGATTCCGGAAGAAGAAAGAGATGCGATACAAGCTATGAACGATGTGCCATCACGCTTAGATATTCGAGAAGACGACGATAAGGGAGGAGTTGCTTCGGAGTTATTGGACTTCGTAAAACTCATCATCCTTGCCTTGATCCTGGGCGTCCTGTTAACTCAGTTTGTCATTCAGCGCAGTGTTGTCGACGGCTCCTCGATGCATCCTACGTTATTGCATAAAGACCAACTCATTATCGAGAAGGTCAGTCGTTACTTTGGACCTCCGTCACGCGGTCAGATCATCACGATCCACCATCCCGACAATCGTGACGACAGCAACGAGAAGAAAGATGACTTGGTCAAACGTGTCATCGGGCTGCCCGGAGAAACCGTTGAAATCCGCGAAGAGGGTGTTTTCATCAACGGTGCACTCTTGGACGAACCCTACATTGAGATGGGGATCGACACGCGCGCCGGTAGACGCGGTTTTGATGAAGTAACGCTCGGTGAAAACGAAGTCTATGTCTTAGGTGATAATCGTCCTCATAGTTCGGATAGTCGCAGCTTCGGTCCTGTTCTCTTGGATGAGATCAGCGGTTCTGTCCTCGTCCGTATTTGGCCCCTCGACCGCTTTGGTATCCCCCGCTAAATGCTTCCTCATCGTATGAATTTGGAGGTTTCATGTCTCACCAGCATCTAGTACGCAATTTCAGCATCATCGCTCACATCGACCACGGGAAATCTACCCTCGCCGATCGGCTCATCGAGCATACGGGAGTGTTGACTGAACGTGAGATGGATAGCCAAGTTTTGGACAATATGGACATCGAACGTGAGCGTGGAATCACCATCAAAGCACAAGCCAGTAAGATGCTCTATAAGGCCAAAGACGGCAAAGAATATGAATTCAATCTCATCGATACCCCGGGTCACGTCGACTTCACCTATGAAGTTTCGCGAAGTCTCGCCGCTTGCGAAGGAGCGATCTTAGTGGTCGATGCCGCTCAAGGCATCGAGGCGCAAACGCTTGCCAATGTCTACCTAGCCGTTGAAAACGACCTCGAAATACTTCCTGTCATCAATAAAATCGATCTTCCCTTGGCGCAGCCGGAAGTTGTGCGCCAAGAAATTGAAGACGTCATTGGGATCGATGCATCCATGGCGCCTCTCATCTCCGCTAAGAACGACCTCAACATCGAAGCCGTTTTGGAAGCCATCGTGCAGCATCTGCCACCCCCTGAAGGGGACGTGGAAGCACCCTTAAAGGCCTTGGTCTTCGACTCAGAGTATGACACCTACCGTGGAGTCATCCCTCATCTTCGAGTCATCGACGGTTCTATAAGAGAAGACGATGAGATTTTCTTCATGAACGGCGGTAAGGCTTTTGTGGTGACGGAAGTCGGAGACTTCCGAGCCGGTCATTACATGAAGCGCGATGAATTGGAAGCCGGTGATGTTGGCTATCTTGTTGCATCCATCAAGGATGTCAAAGACGCTCAAGTCGGCGACACCATCACGCACAAGAATCGCCGTGCGAGTCAAGCGTTACCCGGGTTTAGACCGGCTCAACAGATGGTTTTCTGTGGTATCTACCCCGAAGACAATGCCAAGTATGCAGATCTCAGAGACTCGCTGGCTAAGCTTCAAGTCAACGATGCGGCTCTAAGTTTTGAGCCGGAAACGTCCGTTGCTCTGGGTTTTGGATTCCGCTGTGGATTCCTTGGCCTCCTGCACTACGAAATCGTTGTGGAGCGCTTAGAGCGTGAGTTTGACTTGGACCTCATCTCAACGGCACCGTCCGTCGAATACATCGTCACGAAAACGGATGGTGAAGTCCTCCACATCGAAAATCCCACGAACCTTCCGGATCCAACGGTGATCGAGAGCATTGAAGAGCCTTTTGTTGAGGTAAGCATTATGACGCCGACAGAATATGTCGGTAATCTCATGGACCTTGCCCAAGACCGGCGTGGCGAATACGTCAATATGGAGTACATCGATGAGAGCAGGGTCAACCTCCATTACGATATGCCGCTTAACGAAATCATTTATGACTTCTTCGATGCCTTGAAGAGTCGCAGTCGGGGCTATGCTTCGCTGAACTATGACTTCAAAGAATATCGCAAAGCGGATCTCGTGAAGCTTGTCATTCTCATCAACAACGAGCAGGTCGATGCGTTGTCATTCATTCTGCATCGCGATAAGGCGCAAGCCAGAGGCCGCAAAATGGTCGACTCGCTGAAAGAAAACATCCCGACCCAGATGTTCGAAGTCCCGATTCAAGCTGCCATCGGCGGCAAGATCGTTGCTCGCTCAACCATTCGAGCCCGTCGTAAGGACGTCCTCGCCAAATGCTACGGAGGAGACATCTCACGTAAGAAGAAGCTCCTCGAGAAGCAAAAAGAAGGTAAGAAGCGGATGCGCAAGTTAGGCTCTGTTGAAGTGCCGAAAGAAGCCTTCATGAGTGTTCTCAAATTAGACGAGGATTGATCCAAGCAACATCATTTGCCGTGCGATAAAGAGCGCGGGTATGAAGGGCAGCTGATACGGCTGCCCTTTATGTTTGAGCCGGATGGCGTTGAGGGTGAGTGGGAGCAAGAGCCAAACGGCAAGGGTCACAATCACCAGCAAATCGAAAGGTGCGTGAAAGAGCGCCAAGCCTGCCAGTACGTACACATCGCCTTCGCCAAGCGGCACTTTCTTCAAATGCCCAAGCCAAGCACCCCATCCCATGAACAACAACCACAAACTAAACTGCTTCAGATCGATGCCATGCATGACGCCCAAGGCATAGAGCAAGAAGAGAGGGGTGCGATTCACGGTGCGATTCGCCAGATCCTGCAAGGATCCAAGCATCAAGGCATAGCTTGAAAACACATTCACTCCGTGAGTCCACGGAAATATCACCAAGGCTGTCATCCTTCATCACCTCCGAAAGTCTTTCTTTCACGACCGCTTCAAGACTTTACGTAAGAAACCCATGGGAAGGCAGATGTTCTTTTGCTTAAAACCGCCGGAAGGCGCCTCATTTTGGGCTTTTGTGAGCGATTGACGTGATATGATGGCTTCAAATGTGAAGATTTCCAAAAATAGAGGAGGATCTAAGAATGGTGAGAAAAGAAAGCATCATTGAGAGAGTCATCGATTGTGGCGTTGTCGCCGTTGTTCGCGCAGAGAATTCGGAAGAAGCTCTGAAGATCGCCGAAGCTTGCGTCGAAGGCGGGATCGCGGGCATTGAGTTGACCTTTACAGTTCCCGGTGCTGAGCAAGTGATCCGTGACTTAGCTGAACGCTATAAGGACGGCGAAATCATCATCGGAGCAGGAACCGTCCTCGATCCTGAAACCGCCCGTACCGCCATTCTTGCCGGTGCGCAATTCGTCGTTAGCCCGGGACTCAATCTTGAAACGATCAAACTCTGCAACCGTTATCGTGTCGCCGTCATGCCGGGGGTTGCCACAGCAAGCGAAGCCCTCCTCGCGATGGAAGCCGGCGCTGACATTTTGAAAGCATTCCCCGGAAACGTCTTGGGAACCGGATTCATCAAGTCCCTCTTAGGCCCTCTTCCTCATGCCGTCATCATGCCGACCGGTGGAGTCGATATCGATAATGTCGCTGACTGGATCGCTGCCGGTGCCGTTGCGGTCGGGACAGGTTCAAGCCTGACCAAGGGTGCTAAGACGGGTGATTACGAAGCTGTTGCTCAGGCAGCAAAGGACTTCGTCAAGGCCGTTGCTGACGCCCGTGCGAAGTAATGACTCAGGGGCTTTTTAGTATTAGTACAAGGAAAGCATCTCAAGCAAGCAAAGGAGAATTTATGAGATTAGCTACATTTGGTGAAATTATGCTGCGCCTGCAACCGCCCGGACACTTGCGCTTCGTGCAAACGGACACGTATGAAGCCGTCTTTGGTGGAGGCGAAGCAAACGTCGCTGTTTCGCTCGCAAACTATGGCCTTGATGTCGACTTCATCACGAAGCTTCCCAAGCACGAGATCGGACAAGCTGCGGTGAATCAAGTTCGTCGCTATGGCGTCAACACCGACAAGATTGTGCGCGGTGGTGATCGTGTAGGGATCTACTATTGTGAGAAGGGTGCATCGCAGCGTGCTTCGAAGGTCATCTATGACCGTGCCCATGCTGCAATTGCTGAAGCCGATCGTGAAGACTTCGATTGGGACACCCTCCTTGCCGATGTCGATTGGCTCCATTTCACAGGGATTACACCGGCTCTTGGTCCTAAAGTCGCTCTCATCACGAAAGATTGTCTTGAAGCTTGCCAAGCTAAGGGAATCACGGTGTCTTGTGACCTGAACTATCGCAAGAATCTCTGGACCAAGGAAGAAGCAAAGAAGACCATGACCGAGCTCATGCCTTACGTCAACGTCCTCATTGCCAACGAAGAAGATGCTGCTGACACGTTCGGCATCCATGCTTCAGAAGTCGATGTCACCTCAGGCGACCTCGATCGTGCAGCTTACATCGATGTTGCGCACCAGCTCAAAGAGAAGTTCGGTTTCGACAAGGTTGCAATCACGCTCCGTACCTCGATCTCCGCTTCCCGCAATCTCTGGTCCGGTCTCCTCTATGATGGTGAACAGGAGTGCTTCGCACCTCAGTATGATATGACCATCGTGGATCGTGTCGGCGGTGGCGACTCCTTCTGTGGCGGTCTCATTTATGCTCTTGCAACGGGCAAGGACACCCAGTCTGCTGTCAATTTTGCCGTTGCTGCTTCTTGCCTTAAGCACACGATTGAAGGGGACTTCAATATGATGAGCGTTTCCGAGGTTGAGCACCTAGCTGATGGCGATGCCTCCGGTCGTGTTCAGCGCTAGTTCTTAGTTAATTCGCAATTAGATCGCAACTAAAGTAAACATGAATAATCCCTGCAAGAATTATTTCTCGCAGGGATATTTTTAAGCTCAAAAGCCCGTGCAGTTCTATCTCTAAAACTCGTTATTGTCTCCCGGGTGCGTGAAGTTCGACGGATTCTGAAATGACGCAGGCGGGATAGGGGTCTTCGTAGGGGTCTTCGTAGGGGTC
>CAYFSS010000015.1:0-1428 GCA_964345975.1 uncultured Oscillospiraceae bacterium | reverse complement strand
GATTCGCCATCTCCTTTTTCCCTTTATTCTCCAAATTACGATAACTCGAGAAATACCCTTCCATATCCTTCAAGGTGAAATCTTGAGCAGGCACCTCGACCTTGGTCCCCTGTTGACTGGCAGATTGATAGATCCCCAAGATAGCAGCGACGGAATTAAAACCGTCGATGCCTGAAGCACGTGGAGCTCTCTTGTACTCAATCGAGCGGAAGAGGTCATTGTAAATTCCCGTGTGAGGATTGAGGAATCCCTGCAAAGATTTAAGGACGCCTCCATCTTTGATGTCTTTGAAGAGTTTCTTGGTGTACTCCCACTTCAAGGACTTACCTTCTTTGTCGTAAATGCTAAATCTTATGCGTTTCCCTTCAAGCGATGCCTGGAACCAGAGCTTCTCGGTCACGAGAGAGATTGCTGCGCGTTTGCGATTCCTGGGAGTATTGGTCGTCCCTTCCACTTGGATGATCGCCTTATTTTCAAAATGCAAAAGCCCTGCTCCATAATCCTCCGCTTCCATGCGATGAGCCTGCTGGCGAATGCTCCCCTGGGCTGCGATGGTCTTCGAATCGACCAGCCACTGCATGAGGTCGACGGCATGGACTGTCTGATTCATAAGGACTCCACCATCGCTGGCCCAGCGACCTCGCCAAGCCGCTAAGTCGTAGTACGATTGATCGTGTCCCCACTGAACGTGGACCGAACCGTGGAGGACACGTCCGTGTTGTCCCACAGAGATCTCGTGCTGAATCAGATCGATGAGGGGGAAGTAGCGGTAAATATGACCTAGGGCAATACGGGTATCTTCAATACGACCTAATTGGATGAGATCTTTTGCTTCATCCAAGTCGAGAGTCATTGGTTTCTCGATCAGGAGGTGACAGCGATTCTCGATGGCGAGACGGGCTAAATTGTAGTGTGAATTTGAAGGGGTCGTGATGGCGACAATGTCAGGTTTTCTTTCGCGTAGGAGATCCTCAAGACTGTCGTAACCTCTCGCCAACTTGCGCTGCGAGGCCGTCATAAGGTCGAGGATACGTGCTCTCGCTGCAGGGAGAGGGTCGACCAGGAGAATTGTGCTTACTTTGCGGCGGAGATGACGCATTGCCTTGATGTGTTTTTCGGCGACACGGCCACAACCGACGAGGGCTATTTCATACATGGGATCCGGACGAGCCATCTGAGCCTCCACTTTCCTTGATGTTCAACAGTTTATCACGTGTGATGGTTTCTGGGCTAAAGACGCCAATCTTTGTACATTGTCTAGGCCGGGGATTTGACTGCATATTCGGAGGATCGCTTTGATTTGAATCGTCGAATGTACTCTTCATTCCCTTCGTTCAAGTCCCGGAAGTCCGTTAGAATAGGCTCTTTCCTATGATGGGAATTAGAAAGAGGATGCTCATGGAATTTTGCTTAGCAAAACCTACGGAC
>CAYFSS010000014.1:47130-51782 GCA_964345975.1 uncultured Oscillospiraceae bacterium | reverse complement strand
TACTTAACGGAGACCGAATCGCATGATTCTCACTATTCAATTTTCAAGGTTCGTGACGCGTTCCCAAAAGAAGCGCTTTGCTAAGATACCCCAGGCATTTGAGACTGTCAAGTCTTCTTTCAAAGAAACTTTCTCATCCCTATGTGCGCCTCTAGCCGGACAATTGTCAGCTGATTGGTTGGGGCTTTTCTTAGGGAAATTGACTTTAATTGATAGAACGAAAAATTGCAAGCAACAAAAACATCGCTTACCTGGAAATTTCAAAATTCAGAGAACTAACTTGGGGGAGAACGATAGAGCATCCGCAGCGACGTTGATGTAATCGACTCCGTCGATCTCACCCCTAGCGCCACGTTTATGTGCAACTGAGCCATGGAGATGACCGTAGAGACAGATGGAAACACCGAAAGCTTGGAAGCGTTCATCAAAAGGTGTGGGATCTTTGGGATGGGCTAAACGCGTGGGATAGTGGATCATCGCGAGGTACGTCACGTCACGGCCTTCACCTTCCGCACGAGCAGTCTTACCAAGCTTATGTCCGGCCTGCAGTGACAATTCCAAGCGACCTATCTCACGCTCGTAGATCTTTTGATCCTGATCCCCTTCCCAATCGTGGGGGTGGAGCCAACCACGAGTCCCGACAACAATCAAGGTCCGTTCACCGTCGAGATCAATACGATATGCGTTGTTATATAAGAAGTAAATAGAGTCGAAGCCATGCTCGTTCACGAAGCGCTCGTTCTTGCGCTGCGTTTGCCACCAATAATCGTGGTTTCCCTTACCCAGAATCTTCGTGCCCGGGAGCTCATGGAGATAGCGAAGGTCCTCCACTGATTCGTCATAATTCAGGCCCCAGCTGATATCTCCCGGGAGCAGCACGACATCGTCGTCATTCACGTTCGCACACCAGTTTTCTGCCAGGCGCTCCGCGTGCTCCTCCCACTTCAGCCCGAAGATATCCATCGGCTTATCTACAGTGAAACCAAGATGCGTATCCGCAATCGCCCATACTCTACGCTTCACGTTGGGTCTCCTCGGGATGGAAGTGTTCATACACGGATCGTGCAACGTTCTCACCTAGCGTTGGCACGCGTTTCAAGAGTTCCTCATAACTCGCTTCAGAGATTTCCTTTATCGTTGAAAAAGCCTCCATCAGACGCTTCCTTCGTGCGGGGCCAACCCCGGGAATCTCCTCCAAACGATAGCGGAAGGTTTTCTTCTTGCGTAACCGTTGGTGCTGCGAGTTTGCTTGACGATGAACTTCGTTCTGAATGGCTGTAAGAAGACGCAAAACGGCCATCATATCGTCACGTTCTTGACGCTTGCTCTGAAAATTATCCTCGCCCTCTTCATCCGCAAACAAAAGCATCTGAGATCCGCCATCGAAGACTAGTTGCTTATCGGCAAAGCTCTCAGGTTGGCCGGGGACATCATCGGACGCCTGACTTTTCTTCCGGCCGGACAAGCCAAGTTCATCGGCTAATTCAAAGATGACACCGTCACTTCGCACTAAACCTCTTGTACGATGCCTTTGATCCTTCACGATCCCCGCCAAGGGTATGTTGGGTAGACCATGCGCATCCAAGATCCGCTGCATAGCATTGACGTGGCCGACACCGCCATCGACAAGAATGAGATCCGGTTGACGGGCAAATTCTTCTTGATTCCAGCGTTTCAAACGACGATCCAAGGCTTCAGCCATCGCTGCATAGTCATCTTGACCCTCAACCCGCTTAATATTGAATAAACGTCCTAAGTTCCGTCGAACCTTACCGTGCTCGAAAACGACCATGCCACAGGTCATCGCATCTGAGCCAAGATTGGCCACGTCGTAGGCTTCGATTCGCGTCGGTGGATCCACAAGTTCCAGGTAGCGTGCTAAAGAAATAAGGCTCCTATCGAGTAACTCTTGACTCCCGCTCACCATAAGGGCTCGGCGCTGTAGAGCACCCTTAGCATTGCGCGTGGCCATCGCAACAACTTGACGTTTCTCGCCTCGTTGTGGCCAAAGAATACGAACCTTACGGCGCGAACCACGCAACTCAGATAAGTAATTTGCAAGCTCCTCTGAAGTCTTATTCGGCAACTCATGGTCAAGGATGATTTCGTCCGGAATGACGGCAGCAGAAAGATAGTATTGAGCGATATAAGCCGAGAGAACTTCTTCCGTCGTCGATCCGTCCTGCTTGATGAAGTGAGTGGATGTTCCGGATATTTTTCCTCCACGTACTTCTAACTTCTGGACACAAAACTCCAATTTATTCTCGGCAATGCCCAACACATCGCCCTCCCAGGAGCGACCAAGAACTGCAATCTGACGTTCCTGCAAACGTTGCAATGACAATTTGCGGTCTCTTTGCTTTGCCGCAGCTTCGAAATCCAAACGTTCGGCCGCCTGGCCCATCTCCCGATCAAAACGCTCCAACAGTTTATCGTAGCGTCCTTCCAGGT
Source organism: uncultured Oscillospiraceae bacterium (assembly GCA_964345975.1). Lineage (GTDB taxonomy): Bacteria > Bacillota > Clostridia > Saccharofermentanales > Fastidiosipilaceae > CAYFSS01. The sequence continues at coordinate 49,331 of CAYFSS010000014.1, read as the reverse complement.
AATCACAGACCTCCATGACGACCGCGCGATAATCTTCTGCGGTGATCAAACCGGTGCATGGGCCTATGCAGCGCCCCATATCGTAGTTCAAGCATGGACGCTCTTTTCCAATATCGCGTGGGAAAACTCGTCGGCATGTCTTAAGGGGGAAGATTTCATGGATCGTACGAAGGGCTTCACGGAGGTCGGCGTTGAGATAAGGCCCGTAATACCTAGCCCCCTCCTCCCGATCCGGGCCGATACGGTAGGCTTTTAGGATACGTGGATATAGCTCTTGCAAGGTGACTCGAATGTAGGGATAGTCATGGTCATCCTTCAAGAGAATATTGTAGAAAGGTTGGTATCGCTTGATCAGGTTCGACTCAAGGACAAAAGCCTCGAGCTCATTCTCACAGAGTAGATAGGAGAAATCGCGGACATGCGAGATCATCGCTCGTTGTTTGGAGTCACCCTGGAAGTCGCCGGAGAAATGGGATGACAGACGTTGTCGTAGATCGATCGCCTTGCCCACATAGATAACGTCACCCCGCTCGTCCTTCATTAAGTAGACGCCGGGGCTCTGTGGTACCAGATCCAAGCGGGCATCAAAGCTCGCATGTTCTGTCATGGAATCATCCTTCATAAAATTTCGTCCTCTGCCGGGACAAATACATTCACGTAGGGTTCAAGCATGTGCTTACATACCTACGTGCTACACACACTTAAGTGTATATACTTATATTAATAACTAGATTAAGAATCATCCCTTAGGTAGTCTCTTAGTATTCGGGGTGAATCAGATAATCAGTAATGGCCTTCAGCGCTTCTTCTTCATCCGGACCCTCGGCTGTGCACTCGAGTTCCATTCCGTTCATGATGCCGAGAGACATAACACCGAGGAGGCTCTTTGCGTTTGCACGACGCTCTCCACTATAGAGCCAGATCGTCGAACGGAACGTCGAAGCCTTCTGAATCAAAACTGCGACCGCATTCATCGGTAAGTCATCATCAGACCTGAATGTCACTGTCTTTCGTACCATTGGATCCTCCAAATCAAGTAGCTGCAAGATTAATGTTCTCACGGCTTGGTGTATCAGTGAGTATAGTTTAGCAGATTAGCCTATGTCAATTGAGCACACATTATACCTATCCCGGTCGTTAAGGCATCTAGGCCGTTAAGGTATGCGCGCAAGCACGATTCAAGGTATGCATGCAGGCACGATTCACGGTATGCGTTCAAAGCGTCCATGTCTCAACCTAATGCCCATGTCTCAACCTAACGTCTTTGTTATCCAAAAGCCTCTCTCCCATACAAGAAGTCCCGCACCGACACGACGTGATGCGAGGCTTCTTTCACTTTATAATGCTTCAGAATTTACTGCCCTTACTCTTCTTCCCGCCTCCTTTGGTACCAAGCGATAAGCGCAAGAGCCGCAGCCATGGCTAAGAGTCCCAAGCCGTAAGGAACCATCGAATGCTCGCCGGTCTGTGAAACAGGTGAATGAGGTGTGGTAGCCGGGACGGTCGGTGCAGTAGTCGGCAAGGTGCCGGTCGTTTGCGTAGGCGTCGTCGGTGATGTCGTTGTAGTCGTCGGTAGGGTGGTGGTAGATTCCGTCGTCGTAGTCGTCACCGTAGTCGTCGGTTCTGTCGTGGTCGGTTCCGTGGTGGTCGACTCCGTCGTGGTCGGCTCGGTCGGGATCGTTTCATTGCTGATTACGAAACCTTGCTCTGCTGTACCGCTGTAGTTCGCGACATAACCTTCCGGCACATCTTCAACGACTGTATAGACAATCTCTTGCATGTCTTCATCGAACTTAGGCAAATCTGCGAACAGATAGTGCCAGTTCATCTCTGAAGTCAACATAACGTTGTAGGGTGTCGCCACACCATTAGCGTATAGGGTCACAAGAATGGGCTGCGGTGAGCCGTGAGTCCAGCGTTTTGTGACACTGACAGAAGTTACATCGTCGCCTTCCTTCAAGTTATAGAGGGTGAACGCCTGAGATTCATAATCTGAGCTCCCGGCGATCCTGACAGTGTACCCATCAAGAACCGTCAGTTCTTGGATGCTGTAGATTATGCGCTCCCATGCATCTCCGACCTGGCGATATTTCGGGAGATTCACAATTTCAGCAGTCCATTGGTTTCCTTCATTCAATGAGATGGTTGGGAGCTATTCCATTCGCCGCGCCCTCTACGGTTTCGGATTGAGATGCACTAGA
>CAYFSS010000014.1:43768-47030 GCA_964345975.1 uncultured Oscillospiraceae bacterium | reverse complement strand
TGGGAGCTATTCCATTCGCCGCGCCCTCTACGGTTTCGGATTGAGATGCACTAGACTCAGTTGCTTCCGAGTCTGATATAGCATTTGAAGATTCGCTAGTACTTAGCGTCTCAGAGGGACCTGTTACCGTTTCTGTATTCTCGGAACCTACTGAAGTTGTCTCCGTATCTGTGGGAGAGGTTTCGGTCGAAGTTTCTGATGAGGGATTGTCAGGGGGCACGTCCGTAGACGGAGATTCACTTGCTCCCGTCACCGAGCTTAACGTTGGAGCCGCACGACCCTCTAATCCGGAATCTTCAGCCATCTGAGTTAAGGTCGTTTCTTCGTTGAGCATTGCGGCGACAACTTGGAAGGACGATAAAGGTTGAAGGAGGAAAACCATAAGGAGAATCAATAAAGGAAATCTGTGTTTCTTTCGCATGCTGTACTCCATTCCAGCGTGAAATACTTTAATTAAATTACACGTTGAGTTTTCACTTGCTCCCAAATCAAAATTAAAGATTAGACCTTAATTTAATCTCAATCATTCTTAAGTTTCCTGTCTATTTTAATGGCTGAAAAAATGAAAACATCTGAAAACTTCGACATATTTATATTTGTTGCTTCTATACTCGAACGGGTGTGTAGCATACTTAAGCACTCTTTAGCACGTCATTACGCCATATAGAATGGAGGGGACAATTTTTCAATTGTCCCCTCCAATCAATCTTTCGACCAACTTACGTTCTTTTCAGATTTATATCACACCCGTCAATTGTCATTAAATTAGTTTTAAGAATCGTTTATCAATAAACATTCTATAGGTCTATGGGTTCAATCCACTTAATTTCGGATAAATTTCATTCTCCCAGAGCTGAGTGAACAGCGCAGGATCCTGAGCTTCAACCAAGTTCTCCCAAGAGAAACGAAGTTCTTTCACTTCATCAGGGACTAGAAGCGTCCCATCCTTCAAACTGACGAAAGGAGCAAATTTCAGATCCCCCAAGGTGATCTCAGCATTCTCCATGATGTCACTTTCATTCATGCTGATGAGCACCGGGCCGGCAAATTGCTTGACCGGAAGACTAGGGCTCGGCACCAGCCCTCCTTCAGCTTCAGAGAAATCGAGCGCTGTCACTTTGACAATTGTGTGCTTATCCTTCGGCACGAGATAGTAATGCTGGGTCGCAGCAAATCGCTCCCCATCCATTCGTGCGTAATAGGCGGGCACTTCATTCAAATGGTAGGTCTCCATACCGTTAAATAAGCCAAAGACTAAAGAGCGCATACTTAAATCATCGTAGGCATAACCCAAAGGAATGATGAAAGCGTCAACACTCTCTGTATTCACTTCAAAAGCCTGTGCCAAGGCCGCAAAATCCGAACTCATCTTGGAAGGCGCCGGCTGTGGATCAAACGGGGCCATCACCAGCCTCTGCCCACCCGATTCCATGCGTAAGGGATAAATGAAACCTATGCGTTCAGAACCGAAGACAAAGATCCTCGTTGCTTGAGGATTCTCAGCGTGGAGATTCATGCTTTGGGCGACGAGTTCCGCTGCCGGTGTCTGACGTGCATAGCGATGATACGCTCGCGCTGCCAGACGAACGTTTTCCGTCACGGTCCAAGGGTCCAGGGTCATGCCCAATTCTTTCTGAGCCAGCTCGGCTTGACTCAATAGGGCTGAAGTTTCTAAGTCTATATTGTAGACAAGTGCCTCTTCCCGCTCTCTCGGCAAACGATAGCGTACGATGAGACTGACGGTCGTCAGGGAAGAATAGACATCGAATTGGGCTTGCGGTCCCGGAGCTTGTTGTTCGGTTGCTGCGGTTTGAAACGCGGTGACAAGTGCTCGTTCGATCGAGTCGATTTCAGCATTGATGTGGCCTGCCGCCTCGCTATCCCCCAAGACTCGAGGCAGTTTGACACGCGACGCTCGCAAGACAGCACCATCTTCCAAGTGGATTACAGCTTCGGAAACCCGTTCGGAAAATGCCCGCTCCTCAAAGGCCAGGACACTTGGTGCTTCAGCCGCCAAGACCGGTTGTACGAGGGTCAAAGTAAAGGTCAGGATAAATAGAATTGCTATGAAACGTCGAGATTTGCTTTTCATGATTTGCCTCCTCACGGTTTACGATAGCAGATGCGCTATGATGATAAGGAGACGAAGCGTAAATTATTTAGAAGCCATCAAGAAATAGTGCAAGCCAAGGAGGTAAATATGGATCTAATGACAAAGGTATTTAAAGAAGCACCGGTTTTGGGCGTCAAAGGTTTGGCCGTCAAACAAGAGGGAAAACTGCTCTTCAAGATCTTCTGGGATGAGGATAAAGCAAGAAATGTTTATTCCGTCAGTAAGAGCATCACAAGTTTGGCCATGGGCTTTGCGGTGGAAGAAGGCCTCGTACACCTTGATGAACGGCTAGAAGATATCTTTGAAACGTCGTATCAAGGCGTGACCGTGCGAGAACTTCTGACGATGCAGCTTGGGAACCGTGGTTCGCATATGATGGTCGATCAACGAGCGACCTATAGCGATGACATGGACTGGCTTCATGCTGCTTTGAACCTGCCCCAGGAAGATGAGGCCGGGCAGGCTTTTGTGTATTCAAATCATGGGCCTTACCTTGCAGGGGTCATCATCCAGGAGCGCGCTCATCAGGATTTGGTTGCTTATTTGCAGACAAGGCTCTTCTCCCCGCTTGGGATTAAGATGCCGCGGTGGGAGCGTGATAACCAAGGACGTGTGTTTGGCGCCAGCGGGTTAGAACTCACCTTGGACGATCAGCTTGCCATCGGAGAATGTTTGCGCTTGGGTGGACAAGACATAATCCCGCGAACGTGGATTGAAGAAGCGACGAAAGAACAGGTTAAGCTCGAGGATAGAGGTCCTCATCAGTTAGGGTATGGTTATCTCTTCTGGCGTGGAATGCACAACAGTTTCCGCGCCGACGGGAAAGACGGACAGTTCATCATCATTCTCCCCGAGAAGCATGCTGTCGTATCCGTCCTAAGTGATTCGAGTGAGCCGGATAAAATCTTAGAGCTCATCCACGGACCGCTCTACGAAGCGCTCTAAACTTAAGCTCGGTTCGAAGCGATCATCTTCGAGGCGCAATTGAAAATCAGCCCCCATCGCATCGCTTAGACTTTGAGCGATGGCAAGGCCTAAACCTGAGCCTTCACTTGTCCGCGAGCTCTCCTCGCGGACAAATCTTTCAACGAGCTCATCTCCCCTCCGACGTAGGGGTTCACGTGAGATGTTACGCAAGCTGATCTCAGC
>CAYFSS010000014.1:5594-43668 GCA_964345975.1 uncultured Oscillospiraceae bacterium | reverse complement strand
GTTCGGCTCGGATCTGTTCCTCAGCGGCAAGGTTCTGCGCTTCAGCGAGCTTATAGATGTCTTCTTGCAGGATCGAATAGTGCGGCGGCACGCTGGTCTTCTCCACCTGATCGACCGGATAGGTCAGGAGATCTTTCACTTCGCTCCGAAGAACGCTCAAACCGTTCAAATGATAGAGCGTGTAAACAGAGATGCCTACCACGACGATGAAGAGAGCGGTTAGTGGATCGTTGCCAATAAGAAGAGCGGCATAGAACACGGCCGTAACCGACAGAATAAAGAAGAGGATCTGTACTCGGGCTTGGTTACGACGTAAACGACTCGCACCCAGGTGAATCTTGCGCCACAGATATCGGAGGAAGCTGAGTAGCCAACTCGTCTTAACGAACGTCTTCGTTCTAAGGCGACGGATAAAGGTCAACCAATAGGTGTGGATTGTGGCGAGCAAGAAAAAGATCACGAGCACAGCCCCGATATTGAACTCCCAGCCACGGGGGAAAGGAAGATTGTAGATGAAGACTTCCATCGAAGAAAAACCGGCAAAGAAGATGAGACCTATGCCCGCTAGAATAATCTCATACGGGATTCGGTCGATAAGTGCCGTTTGATAGGTTCCATCCGATCGGAAGCCGGCTTGAAGCGTGATATAGACGAAGAGGAGCAAGATGCCAAGGAAAGCCACGGCCAATATGAGCACCATATCTATCGTCAAAAAGCGGGACGCCACGTCATGCTTTTCTGTCCAAAGACTATAGACGCTGCCGGGCTCCGCCCGCAATGCCTCAGTCGGCAAAAGATGAATGAATCCCTTGAAGCGTAGCGAGACATAGGGTGAATATCCGGTGGTGACCCCGTCGATCCCTATTTCCTCCAGCCTGGGTAAGGTAAACGTTTCAGAGGAATAAGATGAGAGATAATTTACCTCTTCGAGCGATTGACCGAAAACATAGCTGGATTCATTTAAGAGCATCCACTCATCGTTTTGTAATTTGTCATGGGTTTCAGCCCATTCGTTATACTCGGGTAAGACTCTAAGAATATCTTCCCGGAGGAAGGATCGACTTAGGAGGTTCTCTATCCAATACGATTGGCTTAACGCCAAGTGGCTATTCGTCGTCTCGAAGAAGTCAACCTTCAAACCTTTCGCATCATTTTGCACTGAGACCGCCGAGTTAAAATCCATCGTCTTAAGCAGGGGCTCTAGATCTTCCCAAGGGAGGTGGCTATATACGATACGGTCTGCTTCATGGTAGATGACTGCATCGAGATCTCGTGCGCCGAAGACATCGTCCGCTAGCAACTGTTGATAATAATCGACTCTACCGGCGGATGTCAGAAGAGGACTGTCCAAGGCAACGGCTGTAGATCCCGGTTTCAGCAAATCCTCCAACGTTTTTGGCTCATCGGAAGATTCTCTGGACTCGATAAACGTTGCATCATATTGCGTGGTGATTTCCCAGAGATTCTCGTGCAGATAGTTTTCATAGACCGCGGCGTCCTCAAAGGACTTACCTTCGAGCAGGTCGAGGTTCGGCTTCTCATAGAGGAAGAAGAAATTCAGAAAACTAAACGTCGTAACGATGATGACCGTCAGCAAAACGACCAACAACAGGCTCAATACAAAGCGAAAGAAACTCCTGGTCGGGGAAATCCCTTGGGTCATCTATGATCCTCCGAACAGATCTTATATCCCTGACCCCAAACCACTTTCAAATAATCCGGATCACGAGGATTGATCTCTATCTTCTCCCGGATATGATAAATATGGACCGCAATGGTATTCTCAGCGCCGGTCCCCTCATCCCCCAAACACTCTCGTAAATTTCGCGCGAGCTGAACACTTGATCCTTATTGCGAACAAGGAAATGCAAGATCCGATATTCCAGAGAAGTAAGCTGGACTTCGGCTCCGTCGACGGTCACCGCCGCGTTGCGGGATCCAGTTCAAGCCCCCCCTACAACCAAGAGACCGGGCGTAGGGCGGCTGCCAAGTCGTGTATAACGTCGCAAATGACTCTTAACACGAGCTACGAGTTCAGGGGGCGAGAAGGGCTTCGTGATGTAATCATCGGCTCCGAGGGAGAATCCAAAGATTTTGTCAGATTGCTCAGCTTTCGCCGAGAGGAAGATCACAGGTAGATTCTTGGATTCACGGATCTTCTGTAAGACCTTATGGCTATCAAGCTCCGGCATCATGATATCCAAGAGAACAAGGGCAATCGTGGGATCATTCTCAAGGTATTGCAAGGCCTCCGCCCCATGATAAGCAGCTATGCTATCCATGCCGGCCTCTTTCAGGTGCAATTGGATCGCTCGAACGATATCGTGGTCATCATCGACCACAAGAATCTTTACTTCGGACATTTTTGCCCTCCTTCCGTGAAGCTTAGCTTAAGTTATAGATGACACGAAAGATGAAATAAGCCTTATGAACATGAAGATAGGCTTTCAATGTGCAACCACACACAAAAGCCCACCTGCACATCCTAATGAATGTAAATATTATGCTAGCAATTCGCCTGCTCTATGATTTTCTTCAGTTCAGCATCGAGCGCATGCACATCATGATCCAGCGAAATGATCTGATCGACCCGTCTAGCGTGACGACCTCCTTCAAATTCATGATCCACAAAAGCCCGCACGATATCCTTGGCAAGTTCAGTCCCGACAACCCGTGCACCGAGGGCCAGCATATTGGCATCGTTGTGCTGACGGCTCATGCGTGCCGTATAGGGCTCGGAACAGACACAGCAACGAATGCCGGGCGTCTTATTGGCCGCCAGAGATATGCCTAGACCGGTGCCACAGATGATGATGCCAAGATCAGCTTGTTTATCGGCGACACAGCGAGCTGCCGCTGCGCCAAAGAGCGGATAATCCGTGCTTTCTGTCACGAAAGGTCCCAAATCCACGACCTCATGACCTTGTTCGGTCAACATCGTCTTAATCTCCGTGCGAAGTTCAAGTGCCGTATGATCTGAAGCGACAACGATTTTCATTTCTTCACCTCCAAACCGAAGTAATCCAGGGCTGCCAGGACAGATATATCCCAGTATTCCCACGTGTGAGCATGACCTTCCCCTATATCAAATCGAGCTTCAAGTCCCAAATCATCGACGAGGTCTTTGTACTCCAAGAACGGTTCATACATGAGGCTGTCAGCGTCGCCGCAGGAGAAGTAGAGTTTCAGGGGTTGGACTTTGCCTTGCTCGAGAGCGGCGGCATAATCCTTGGTCTTCTGCCAAACATTGAGAGGACTCTTCATATAAGCATCGTAGCCCCCGTGCGCCTCGACCAGTGTTACAAGCCTGTCGTGCATCGCGATGGCCTCTTGCTTCCCCTCAACGTCAAATGGCACGCCTGAAAAAGCTCCAATTCCCCCAAACAGCTCCGGTCGATTGAACCCGTAGAGCGTAGCTCCAAAGCCTCCCATCGAGAGCCCGGCGACAAAATTGTCCTTCGGCTCTGAGGAGATGGGAAACCAGTTATAGACCAGTGGCATCAGTTCTTCAAAGAGATAGTTATAGGGGTCATATCCGAGATTGAACTTTGGCCAACTGTAATACTCCGTGTTCATTGCACTAAACATGACAACGGCAATGCCTCGTTGCGTGGCATAGAGTTCGATATTGGTTTTCCTGAGCCAATCGCTATAGTCACCGAACGAGCCATGGAGGAGCCAGAGGACTTTGAATTTCTCACCGGAAGTGTAGTAGTCCTTGGCTTTGGCATTCGCCGGGCGATCCGGCAAGATGATATTGAGATTTGTGCCAATACGGAGGTGTTCACTGACTAAGTTCAATTGTAAGAGCATGAGATTCCCTTTCTAGCAGGTGCGGTCTAGGCTTTTTTGTGCTCAAGGTATGCCTTGAGAAGCGCATAGGTGTTCCACAAACCCTCTTCGTGGGTGCGTTCGTAACCGTGGGAAGCTGCGACCCCCGGGCCGATCAGGGCGTGACGATAATCATTGCCGGCAGCGAGCGCTGCTGCTGCATCAGAGCCATAGAACGGGTAGATGTCAACGGCATAGTCGAGCTCGAGCTCAGCGGCAGTATGTATCAGGGCTGTGGTGAGGTTATAGTTATAGGGACCGGTTGAATCCTTTGCGCAGATGGAGACTTTCTCTTCGTTGGTCTTGAGGTCATCGGCGACAACGCCCATATCAACCGCTATAAAATCGGTGACGCCTTCAACCTTAGCTGTCGCGGCACCGTGACCTACTTCTTCGTAATTGGAGAAGAGGATGGTCACAGGACGAGCGGGCTTGAATTCGCCATGCTTAATGGCTTGCGCTAATGCTAAGAGGATCGCTGAACTGGCCTTGTCATCTAAGTGACGGCTCTTGATGTAACCATCCCCTGCCCGACGAAAGCGTGGATCTAGGCTCACAAAATCTCCGGAACGAATGCCGAGAGCTTGCGTTTCTTCAGCATTGTGGACACGCTCATCGAGCACAATCTCCATCGTCTCATCATTCCTATCCGCTGAGCCAAGATCACGCCGACCATGGGCAGCCGGTTCATTCAGGCGGAAGCAACCCTCATAGGTTTCGCCGCTTCGCGTGTGGATCGTGACGTTCTCCTGCTCGACATATTGGAACGGGAAGCCGCCAATCATGGTCACACGAAGACGACCGTTACCCTTGATCTGGCGGACCATGAACCCGAGGGTGTCGATGTGCGCCGAAAGGATGATGCCCTCGCCTTCCGTCTCAGGATTGAGGGTGCAGAAAACGGTTCCCTTGGTGCCTTGTCGAGGCTCAAAACCTAAGTCTTGGAGCGTATCCATCAGCTTAGCTTCAACGGTATGGGTAAAACCGGAGGGTGAGGGTGTTTTGACGAGTTCTTCAAGGTATTCGGTGATCCTTTGGATCGTATCTTTCTTCATGGGCTATAGCCTCCTTCACTGCGCTAAGAATAGCAAAGATCCCGAACGTTGAAGCAGTTTATGCTGACATTCGTCCGAGGTCTTGAACATTGATAATACAACAGCTTAAAAGTAAATATACGCCTTAATAAAATGTGGATCCCGGTCAACCATTTGTTCAAATAATAAAGTGTTCTTGATAGAATCTCTTGTTGGACGTCTCGATCCAAGGTGATGAATCGCGCCGAGAAGCCGCCCACACGGACGAAGAGGTTCTTGTATTTCTCCGGCTCCACCAAAGCTTGCTCAAGGTCATACCGATTGAGGACCGTCAGCATATACTGTTGGCCGCCTTGCTCAAAAAAGGTTCTCAGCAATGCTCTGAGTTCTGGCAGGTGTTGTTTGAAGAGTTCATGGCTTAGTTTAATATTCTGGACACCCCCCCCCGCATGGATCGAGGTGTCGAGCTTCGCCAGGGAGTTAAGCATGGCACTTGGACCTTCCTTGTCGGCGCCCCCTTGTGGATTGATCGCATTAGCCATGAACATGCCGCTTAATCGTCCGTCTGCCGATGCTGCTGTCTGACGGCCCAGGATAGCTGGCCTCGAATATCGTGCCGAGAGCCATAGTTATTGCTCACGAGGAGCGGCTGACGTTACGCTTCACGAGCCACTTCCCTCTTCCGCCTGGGATTCCACTCCGTGACCAACACGGCCAGAAAGATCAGGCTTCCACCGATCAAGAGATTCGTGGTGAATTTCTCGAAACCAAGCCCGAGCGATAGAACAGAAGCAAAGAGGCTTTCGCTTGCCACGATGACGGAGGCAGTGCCGGGAGAGACGTACTGCATGGCTTTTGTTTGTAAGAAGAAAGCGATGCACGTGCTGAAAACAGCCAAAAATAAAACAGCAAGGAACGCAGGTTGGAGCAGCATAGGTTCGGTCGCAAGACCGGCTCCTAGCCAGAGATAAAGAGCAATCGAGAGGACCGCAGCAGTACAGAGCTGGAGAAAATTGAGGCGAACAGCATCGATGGAGACTGCGAAGTAGCCGAGGATGACCGTATGGAGCGCGAAGGCTACGGCACAGGCAAGCGTGAGGAGATCACCACGCGATAAGACAAGGGCCAGCTCACCATCTAGGGACAGCGCCAAGACCCCCGGGAAACAAATGAACGCTGCAATGAAAATACGAAGCGGAGGTCGTTGCCGGAAGACAAGCCAACTGATGAAGGGAACAAAGAGGATACTGGTTGCCGTGAAGAATGCATTTCTCGTAGGGGTTGTATCTTCAAGACCAAAGGTTTGCAAAGCAAAACCGAGAAACAGGAAGATCCCCGATAAAATACCGGCCCTAAGCTCAAAAGGGAGTATTCTCTGGAGTTTCTTATAGGCAACGAGGCCAAAGATAAGTGACGCGATAATAAATCGCGTCATCATAATATAAGGAGAACTGTATTGAGCATCTTGAGCGATATTGGTTGCAATGAAGCCCATGCCCCAAATTAGGGCGGCAGCTAGAAGCGCGATAATAGCAGGGGTCTTCTGCTTGCTTATGGTTTGAGCATCATCCTTCAATTCACGGTTACGCACGGTACAGTCCTCCCAAAACTATTTCACCGCCCCAACAATACCCATCGTGATATACCGCTGCAAGCTAAGGAAGATGACAACGGTCGGAATCGTTGTAATAAGGACACCAAGCATGACAACACCGAAGTCTGTGACATACCCGGCGGTCAAGTTGGAGACCAACATCGGCATCGTTTGCGTCCCTTTCTTGAGGAGGACGATACGGGGCCAGAGGTAGTTATTCCAAGCACTCATGAAGGTTACCGTGAGCCCTGCAACATAGGTTGCTTTCATGGTTGGAAAGAATATTTGCAGGAAAATTCTAAATTCTCCCAGTCCATCGATGCGCGCCGCTTCAATTAGATCTTGCGGGAAGGAGCGTGCACTTTGGCGGAAGAACATGATGAGGAACGGCGTTGCAATGGTTGGTAAGGCAATCGCAAGCGTCGTGTTGAGGAGTTTCATACGGGCAAAGATTTGGAAGAGCGGGATCATCAATGCAGCAAAGGGAATCATCATTGCAAGGAGGAGAATGCTAAAGAGGCGATCTTTGGCCTTGTCATGATAGATCTCGAAGCCATAGCCTGCCATTGAGCAGAGTAAGAGCGCACTGAAGGTTACAACGACGGAGTTTCGTAGAGAATTGAACAAGGCTCTATAGAGGTCTTGCGACGCCAATAGATTCTCGTAGTTCGTCACAATGTTCGTTCCCGGGAGTAGTTTACCGCTCAGGACCTCATTGCTGGTGTTTGTGGCCGAGACTGCCATCCACGCTATGGGAAAGACAGAAACAAAAGCCACGATGAAAAGCATGATGTAGAGGATCGTTCTGGTAGCTGACGTTTTCATCGCTTGTCCCCCACTTTCATCTGGATCGCCGATAGGACTGCGACGAAGACCAAAATGACAAAGGACATCGCAGTCGCGTAACCGAAGTTAGGTGAGAATTCGAAGGAAATCTTGTAGATGTAGTGCGACATCGTGATGGTGTGGTTGCCGGGGCCGCCAGCTGTGAGGTTCACGGATTCATCAAAGAGCTGGAGCGTACCGGACGTCGACATGATGGCCGTCAGCAAGATAATGGGTTTCAGAAGCGGGATCGTTATGGAGAAGAACTGTTGTCTTGCATTGGCTCCGTCTATCCTCGCCGCTTCGTAGACCGAAGGGTCTAAAGATTGGAGACCGCTCAGATAAAAGATCATGTTGTAGCCGGTCCAGCGCCAAATCAAGGCAACGATGATTACGACTTTGGCGAGGTTTGGTGAGGAGAGCCAGTTGACCCCCCTATCCATAACTCCGATGAGCTGGAAGAACTGATTGATCAAACCGTCTACCGCAAACATCGAACGGAAGATGATGGCGTAAGAGACCAAAGCAGTAGCACTGGGCAAGAAAATCGAGGTTCGGAACAAGCCTCTCCCCTTGATATTGCGTTGATTCAGCATGGAAGCCAAGACCAGAGCCGAGATTAACATGATAGGAACCTGGACGATGAGGTAGAGGAACGTATTTCCCATAGCTTGTCGGAATACCGGGTCACCCACCAAGTGCTGGTAGTTGTAGAATCCTGCATAACGAGTATTCGGCTCCACACCGGTTTGTAAGGACCGTATGAAGGCTCTGATCATGGGATAGAAGCTGAATGCAAAGATGAGGATGGTCGCCGGAAGTAAGAAAAGCCAACCGGCTATATTCTGCTTCCGATAGAGCGTTAATCCTCGTTTCCGTGAAACGTCCGAGGACATGAGGTATTCCTTTCTACTTGTCTTTAAACAAATAGAAGCGAGGGTCGCTCGCCTCTATTGACAAGCTGATCTAGGTCATGAGATCAGGCTTTTAGATTGAACCTTCGTCAAGGGATGATCCATTGACTGAGGTCTTACTGCATCAAATGCTTGACCTGTTGTTCAGCGGATTCAAGTTCCGTAACCATGTCGCTACCGTTCAGAATGTTCTGAAGAGCACCGGAGATGAAGTCGATGGCTTCATAGTGATAGACGCCGATCGGAACCGGAGGAACCTCGCCGGCGAAGTTCGTGAGATCCTGATAGATGGCTTGTCCGGCAAAGAAGTCTTGCGGCTCGGAATAGATTTCGCTATCAGCCATCGGCAGCCACGTTGCCATGGCACCGGAGGTCGGGAGGATCGTTTCATAGAGCTCGACGGAACCGCCGAAGGTCTTAGCTAAGAAGTCAAATGCAAGTTCAGGGTTCTTGCTGTTGGAGCTGACGGCCCAAGATGAACCACCGTTGTTGGAATAGTTGGATGAACCTTCGACTTCGATTCTTGGAATATTCGTCACGGCCCAATTACCGGCTTGGTCTTCAGCCGTTTGAACGGACGCTAAGATCCAGCAACCGTTGATCGTGCCACCGACATTGCCTGACGTGAAGCTTCCAACATACTGGTCCCAGTCATTGACCATCTGGAGAACCCCTGACTTAACGATGTCGGCGTGGACGGTAAGAACTTCATGGAGAACTTCATTCTCAACCAAATAGGGCTCACCGTTCTCATCAAAGAAACCGGCACCGGCCGAAACCATCATGATGTTGATGAGGTCAGATTCTGCCGTCATGGAGATCAGAGGATGTCCCGTCTTTTCGAGGAAGACTTTGCCGAGTTCATTGAACTCTGTCCATGTGATGTCCGTGTAATCTTCAATGGTTTGTCCGGCTTCTTCGAGATAATCGGTTCTCACAGCAAAGACTACCGTGCCGTTATCGAAAGGAACACCATAATTTTTGCCATCGACGACGGAAGCACTGACCTTCGCTTCAGCGAATTGTGAGAAGTCCACACCTGAATCGGTGAGTTCTACGAAAATCTGCGGGAAGTTCGCCATATTCTTCTGAAAAGCATTGTCCTGCATGAGGAAAATGTCCGGAAGACTATCAAGTTCCATCGACATTGCTGCAGTGTTGATGTTCGTTTGTACATCAGCCCATGGCGTCTCTATGATTTCAAGATTAAAATTTGGATTGTCACGTTTGTAAATTTCTTCGGCGACTTCCATTGCGTAGAGGTTAAAGGCAGGATCCCAACACCATACGGTCAGTGTTTGATCCTCTTCAGCACGTACATCGACGGCTAACAGCGGGATCACAAAGACCATTGCCAGAGCAAACATCAGCCAGCGCATTTTCGAAGATTTTGTTTTCATTCTCGAACTCCATTTCTCCTTAGCAAATTGCACAACACTACACGCATTTTTCTTTGTTTTCACGTGCAGATGATGGCTCTATATTATGTTTTATTCAAACATTCGTCAATTCATAGGTTGGAAACTATGGAGTATGCTCAGGCTCTCTTTAAGCATTCGTCACAGCCTTCAAGCTTTATGAGCCCTTCGACAAAACAAAAGCCCCTGCAGATCTATCCACAGAGGCCAAGTTCAATCATTCGATAGAGAGCTACTCCATTCCCGTCAAACTCTGATTCTGATATCTATCGAGACCATAGTCATAGACGATAGGGATCTCACTGCCGTCCTCATTGAGGACCACCATCAGCGAAAGAGGTTCAAGAGTTGATGTGTCCAGGTCCATAACTGGAACATGGACCCACATCTCATCCGAGCGATCGCCCGGTTCAAGGATTTCCAACGTCTGTAACTGGATTAAATGATTCTCGGAGGTCTTGAGATACATGTCGACGTAAGCTACGGTCTGTTCGCTGTTGTTGTGGATGACAAAGGTAAATTGCCCCTCACCATGGGCGATGATCTCGTAATCAATGGCTTCCGGATCCATCAATTCATCCGTCGTCCACTCGAAGATCTGATTACCAAAGGCATAACTTACGTGATTGAGCTGTTTGTCATACGTAATATCTGTTATGTGTTCGCTACCATCGAGGAATGTAGCTGTGATTTGTGAGAGCTCAAAGTCATCGACAGACTCCATCCCGTCCTCATCCGAACCGGGAATCTGCCAAACCGTTGCGGTATGGGTCTCACCCGGGAGCAAAATATAGTCTTGGAATTGAAATCTCATGGCTTTATTCGATGAGGGAATCTTCCCCGAGAAATCAATGTAAGTAATGGGATAAGCCGTGGTATTGGTGTATGTGACAGAGATCTCACGGTCGGCTGCATCTGCTGTGTCGGCTGTATCGGCTGTGTCCGCGGTGGCATCCGCCGAATCTTCGGCCAAAGCAGCGATCTCCTCGATGGTGAATTCAGGTTCAAGCGATTCCATCATCGCTTGTATTAGCTCCGGATCTTGGATCTCATTCTCAATCGTGAGACTGTTCAGCGGGAACTCAAATTCGTCAGGAATTTCGATTTCCGGCCACTCAATCCCCTCGTCTGAGACCGGTTCCCACACACCGTTTCTGGCAAGGTCAGGATCCGTACTGCGATACATGGCAGGACCAAAGTCATAGCGAACCGAGGTTACTCTCCCGTCAAGATATAAATTAACCTCCATGCTCATAGGTTCCAGATTCGATGGGTCGGGAGGCGCTCCGTCATAGCCGAGGATAAGATCCGGAGATTTTTCGCCCGGGAGAATCGTTTCATAATAGGACGCTCGGACACCATAGTTCTCAGAGTCTTGATAGAACATATTGAACGAGGTGATGGGCTTTTGTGTATTGTTTTGGATCGTATATTCTAGCCAACCACTCTCTGTATCAATGAATTCAACGTCCACTTCATTTAAGTTCATCATGGGTTCCGTCGAAAGAGGCACGGAGGGATAGCTTTCCACATCGATCACCTCATCGGCGACCGCATCATATCGGACACTGGCAACATGACCGGAACTGTCAAAGAAGTTGCCCACCATCACCTCCAGATCAAAGTCCTCTGCTGATTCCAGCCTGAACTCATCATCGTCGACATAGAGATTGCTTAAGAGAATGATGCGCTGAGTATCTCCAGGCATAAGGATGTAGTCCGCAAACTCACCATAGAGCTCTTCATTGTTAGACTTCAGCGTCCCGGTGAAGCTATAGCCTTGCATTGGATATTGGGTTGCATTCGTGAACGTTGCCACCAAAGTAAGCGTCCCATAGGTCTCATCGAAGGATTCCAAGCTAAGCGTCGGGGCCAGGCCATTGAAGAGATCTCGTGCGGCCTCCGGATCGGCAATCCCTTGATCAGCCGTCACATCATAGATCGGATCTGCGGTGAACTCATAGGGTTCGGCTCGGATCATGCCAAGGGGTAAGCTCAGCACGAGAGCTAGAAACATAAAGAGAAATCTGACGGGCTTTTGTTGCATAGTGCGTCCCTCCGACATCATGGAAAGGTTGGGAATCCGGCTTGTTAGTCAAGCCTAATTCTAGCACGTGGTTCGTCAAACGAAGGGTGTCATCATCCATTGGACTCACAAAAGCCCCACAGCATCCTCTGTGGAGGAGACAGCTAAAATAAAATCCCTCCTAAGATCAGAGGGATTGGGTTTGCTTGGTGGTTCCTATGTGCCTTAGGCTTCGTATGGACCGTTTGGACCGTCATAAGAAAAGTTTGCACGTTGGAGGGCATCCTCCGCCGCCTGTTCGTCTGATTCAGGAATTCGACAAATGACGCAGGCCAGATCGCGCACGGTGGACGCAGGATACATATACTCGATTTGGATGTGACGGAGGGCTTCCAATAGGCGGTGGAGCTCCCCAACCTCGTTCGTCATCATGATGGCATAGACATCGACGATGGAAGCACTGAGCTGCATCATCTTAAGAACACTTAGTGCTCGCTCCGTGTCATCCACGATGAAGCGCATGAGACCGTAGTTTTCCGTATCGGCTAAGCTGAAAGAGAGAATATTGATGTCATTATCTTGCAAGATGCCGGTCAGACGACGCAAGCTCCCCGCCTTGTTTTCAACGAAGACTGAAATTTGCTTCATGGCTTAAACTCCCTTCTGCTGTCGTTTGTCGATGACATGGACTTGCTTACCGGCGGTGCGTTCCAGCGTAAGCGGCTCGACGAGGCGCACTCTTGCAGAGAGTCCCAAGGCTTGGCGCAGTTTCGTAGCCACTCGACTTTGGAGCTGCTCGAGCCCTGAGATCTTGTCGCTGAAGTACTCACCGCTCACTTCTACCTGAACTTCCAGCGTATCAAGACGACCTTGTCGATCGACGATGAGGAGGTAGTGAGGACTGGTCTCACCAAGTTCTAACAGAGCCGTTTCAACTTGAGAGGGGAACACATTGACGCCGCGGATGATGAGCATGTCATCGGTACGACCCATGACAGATTTCATTCGAACCGTGGTTCTTCCACATTTACACGGCTCGTAGTTCAAGGAACTTAGATCCTTCGTGCGATAGCGCAAGAGAGGGAGTGCTTCTTTGGTGAGCGTCGTGAAACAAAGCTCTCCGATGTTGCCCGGCGTCACCGGTTCGAACGTATGCGGATCGATGATTTCCGGGAGGAAGTGATCTTCTGCAACGTGAAGTCCTTGATGCTCGGAGCAGTCCGCAGACACCCCCGGACCCATGATTTCACTTAAACCATAGATATCGTAGGCATGGATATTCATAGCTTCTTCGATGAACTTACGCATCTCTTGGGTCCACGGCTCAGCGCCGAGAATCGCGCTCTTCAAATGAATCTTGTCGAGGAGATCACGTTCTTTCAAGACATCGTAGACATGGAGAAGATAGGACGGCGTACAGGCGATGCACGTCGCCTTCATATCCGTCATCATCGTGATGAGCTTATCCGTGCTGGACGTCGACATGGGGATGACCATGGCCCCTAAGTGTTCTGCACCGTAGTGGAGCCCCAACCCTCCCGTGAAGAGGCCATAACCGTAAGCGACCTGGATGATGTCGTCATGCCCGATCTCGGCCATCGCCAAAACACGCGTGACCACTTCTTTCCATGCTGCCAAGTCACGACGCGTGTAGCCAACGACGGTTGCTTTCCCGGTTGTCCCGGACGAAGCATGGACCCTCACGACTTGGGATTGTGGCGTTGCAAAGAGGCCAAAAGGATAATGGTCTCGCAGGTCATCTTTCGTGGTGAACGGCAGTTTGGGGAGATCTTCGAGCGATTGAATATCTCCCGGCTCGAGCCCCATTGCCTGCATCTTCGCACGATAGAAAGGCACATTATGATAGACGTGCTCCACTTGCTTGCTGAGCCTTGCACCCTGGAGGTGATCCATCTCGTCTCGGCTCATACACTCTTTGCTTTGATTCCAAATCATCGGAGTGCCTCGATCACTTGTTCGGCACGTTCATTATCGTCCGTGTTGAACAGGAGCATCGGCTCACCGTCCGGGTTATACAAGATCGTGTAGAGATAATCGATCGTGAGATCTGCATCCCTCAAGGCACGGAGAACACAAGCCAAATTCCCGGGCGTATTTTGCAGCGCAGCGCCAAGAATTTTCTGGGAAGAAGCGATATAACCTTCACTCCTTAAGATCTCCAGGGCTTTCTCAGGTTGATCCACAATCATGCGGAGGACACCGAACTCCGGGGTATCGAAGACGGCGAACGCCTGCATATTGATCCCCTCATCTCCAAGAAACGTCGTGAACTCTGCAAGCGATCCTTGGATATTCTCAATGAAGACAGATATTTGATCGAGGTACATCTAAGCCTCCTCCAGGTTATATCCACAAACAAAAGCCCTCAGATTCACCTCTTTGGTCTTGGGTGGAACCGATTTCTCAACCGCATTGATCCAAGCCTCATAGGGCAGATCGAGGTGGCGTGCCAATTGTCCAAGCAGAACAACATTGAATGTCCTGAGATTACCCACATCGCGCGCCAATTGCGTTGCATTCACTGCAACGGTCTTACACGCTTGCTGCATCTCGGGGATCATACCCTCGGGATACGCCATCGCTCCAATCGTGACCGGCATGGGAAGAATGCGCTGTAAATTTACAACCAAGGTCCCGCCCGGTTTCAAATAGTGTAAGTAACGACGCGCCTCTAGTTCTTCAAAAGCCAACAGAATATCCGTTTGACCTACTTCCACGATGGGTTCGTATATCTCATCCCCAATTCGGACAAAGGTGACGACGCTTCCACCGCGCTGAGCCATACCATGGACCTCGGAGACTTTCACGTCGAAGTCAAGGCCGATCGCGAGATTAGCCAAGATTCTAGAGGTAAGGAGAGTCCCTTGGCCCCCAACGCCCACGATCATGATGTTTCTTTGCAGACTCGGTTTGCTTTGCTCTGTGGATTCCGTTTGCATTTTCATTTTGCTTTGCATACGCACCTCCTAAATCTTATCAATGACGCTATCTACCATCTCAATGGCATCGAAAGGGCAGGTACGATAACAAAGGCCACAGCCATTGCAGAGCGTATCGTCGATGAAGGCATAACCTTCTTCCGTTCTGGAGAGAGCCGGGCAACCGGATTTGAGGCAGAGCCCGCACTTACGGCAAGTCTCATGATTCACCTTGTATTGATGACGAATATGGATCCCCAAGAGAGCACAAGGACCTTCGGCGATGATGACACTAAGGTCATCGCTAGCCTTGGCATCCTTAAAAGCCTGCTCCATTTCTTCCAGTTCAAAGCAGTGGATATTCTTAACGTCCTGGATGCCCAAACCACGACAAACCGATGCGATATCGATGGGCTGAGGTTCGTCGGTCTTCCCTGCCATGAGTCGCCGGCCGGTCGAGGGATTGTCCTGGTGGCCGGTCATTGCCGTTGTCGAGTTATCGAGGATGAGGACAGTTGCTTTGGATCGGTTGTAGACCATGTTCATCAAGGAGTTGATGCCCGTATGCATGAAGGTCGAGTCACCGATGACCGCAACCCAATCACGCGTCTCTTCACGACTTAGAGCTTTCTCCATGCCGTGCATGGCACTGATCGAAGCCCCCATACAAAGCGTCGTCTCGATGAGTTCAAGGGGCTTTGCTGCACCCAAGGTATAGCAACCGATATCCCCTGCCGCCTTGAGCTTCAGTTTCTTCATGACCTGAAAGGTAGCCCTGTGAGGACAGCCCGGACAAAGAATCGGTGGCCGTGCCGGGAGACCTTCCGCCGGTTGGACGGCAAATTCTTGCGTTTCACCCAGGATGACACGCTTTAACATGTTGGCGGAATACTCACCGATTTCTGAGAAGTCTTCTTTGCCAAACTTCGGCACATAGCCCATGACCCTGAGATCTCGTTCGATGAGAGGATCCAGCTCTTCCAATACCGCAAAGGCATCGACCGATGCGATGAAGTCATGGATCAGTGTCATAGGCAGAGGGTAAACCTGGCCGAGTTTCAAGATCGAAGCTTTCGGGAGAGCTTCACGCACGTAGTTGTATACCATGCCGGAACAGATTATGCCGAGCTCTTGATCTCGCATTTCAACTTGGTTCAAGCCCGGGAAATCCGTTTCGGAGAGTTTAGCCATTTTCTCGATGACCCAGGGTCTACGCCGCATGGCATTGGCCGGGGTCATAACGTACTTTCCGGCATTATTCTCGAAGGGTTTAGGCGGCAATTCTTCTCTTTCCCCCAACTCAACCATGGTCTGCGAGTGTGAAAGTCTGGTCGTCGTCCTGACAATGACCGGGGTATCGAAAGCTTCGCTCAGCTCATAAGCCAGTTTCATGAAGTCCTTGGCTTCCTGGCTGTTGGAGGGTTCCAGAACCGGGAGATGAGCAGCTCTGGCAACAGATCTGGTGTCTTGCTCGTTCTGTGAACTATAGAGTCCCGGGTCATCGGCTACGACGATGACCAAACCACCGTTGACGCCGGTGTACGAGGCGGTATAGAGCGGGTCAGCTGCAACATTGAGCCCCACATGCTTCATGGAAGCCAAGGCTCTGACGCCTTGCACCGAGGCACCAAAAGCAACTTCCAAAGCCACTTTCTCATTCGGTGCCCATTCGGCATAAATCTCCGGGTACTGAATGATTTCTTCGGAAATCTCGGTGCTCGGGGTACCCGGATACGCAGACGATAGACCAACCCCCGCTTCCCATGCTCCCCGTGCAATGGCGGCATTGCCTAGGAGGAGACGGCGTTCCTTTTGTGTTTCATTTGCCATGATCTATAACTTCCCTTCCAAGCTTTCCTGCGAACGTCGAGCGCTACTTCTTCAGGCTCACGTTTTATCGCGCAGATCGTAGACGCGGCGCGCCTTGCCTTCAAAACGTTTGAGGGAACGAGGTGCAAGAATGCTGATCTTTGCCGAGAGTCCTGTGATGGTCCGAATCTTATGGACCAACTCGCTTCGCATCGCTTCAAGCTTGGCATAGGACTCTAAGAAAGCTGCATCGACCAGTTCGACCTTTACTTCGAACGTATCGAGATGCTTCACACGGTCCAAGTGAATTTCAAAGACGGCACTGATTCCCTCCGTCTCGTCGATCACTTCCGCAATCTGATTGGGGAAGACGTTGACGCCACGGATAAGGAGCATGTCGTCGGAGCGACCGGCCATTGCGGAGATGCGTGCCGTCGTCCGGCCACAAGGACAGGGACTTGAATCTAAGGTGGTGAGATCATGGGTTCTATATCGGACAAGGGGCATTGCTTCTTTCGTCAACAGGGTGACGACCAGCTCGCCCTCTTCTCCTTCCGGCAAGACCTCGCCGGTGATCGGATCGATGATTTCAACGTAGAAGAGATCTTCGTGGACATGCATTCCGGTAAGTTCTGTGCACTCACCTGCCATTCCCGGGCCATTTAATTCACTCATCCCGTAGTTTTGCGTCGGGAGAAACTGCTCGCCCCAAAGTTCGATGAGTTCTCGGCGCATCCCTTCCGTCAAACCTTCTCCCCCCAGGAGTCCCAGGCGAAGTTTGAAATCTTCTGCAGGTTTATAGCCTTCTTCGATGGCTTGTTCAGCCAGGTAGAGAGCATACGAGGGGGTCGCAATGAGGACGGTAGCTCCGTAATCTTGCAGGTACATTAGCTGGCGCTGAGTGTTGCCGACGCTGGCAGGAATGACAGCGCAGCCTAGATTTTCAAGACCATAATGGAGACCAAGGGCACCGGTAAACATCCCGTATCCAAACGATATCTGAGCGACATCGTCAGGTCTTGCACCGGCTGCCACTACGGTGCGAGTGACCGATTCAGTCCACATCGCCATATCGTTCTTCGTATATCCAACCACCGTGGGTTTTCCCGTGGTCCCGGAAGACGCATGGATGCGAACGATTTCGTCGCGACTGACGGCCAAGAGGCCGAAAGGATAGACATCGCGGAAGTCCTGCTTGTTCAAGAAAGGCAAACGTCGGACGTCGTCCAGGTTGACAATGTCATCCGGTTTAACTCCTGCATCTTCCATTTTCTTGCGATAAAGCGGGACATGATCCCAGGCACGACGTACCTGATTCCGGATCCGTTCCAATTGCACCCGAGCAAGGTGTTCACGTGGCCAAGTTTCCTCAACGGCTCGAATCATAAGTCAATCCCCCCTGAGCGAAGATTCTACTAGCTTAGCACAGGGCTGTTACTTAAAAAGCGAAAGATTCTGGCGCTATCCGGTTGGCATTTATCGTTTAGGTGCGCATGGCGACAAGCCCGTCGGTCTGTCCTTCCGAACCGTCACTCAAGATCCAGAAGGCTTCGCCGCCCAAGGACTCGACAAGCGCTGCCCCCTCATCGGTGGACAGATTGAAGAAGGCTGTCGATAGGACGTCAGCGATGCCTGAATTCGGATGGTAGATCGTGACGCTTTGATAACCTTCGGTAGGCATTAAAGTCGTGGGATCCAGGATGTGATGATAGCGCTTCCCGTCATGGGTGAAGACACGTTCATAATCGCCGGAGGTGACAAAACTTCCTTCGTAGAGCTTGACCGCAAGTTTCGATCCTTCAGCTCGAGGATCTCGGATGCCGATACGCCATGGCTCGGCCTCACCGCTGTCTTTAGAATCACGTTGACCAATCGTACGAAGATTGCCGCCAAGATTTAATAGGATGTTGGTCGCACCCCGTGCCTCTGCCCTGACAGCAACGTATTCCGCTGCATAACCTTTGGCGATGGCACCGAGGTCCAGCTCAAACTCTGCATCATTGTAAAAGACGGTTTGGGCTTCTTCATCCAGCTCGACGACGGACGGATCCATATGGTCAAAGATAGGTGAGAGATCGGAAGGATCGGGGGGCTTTTTGATGTCACGTGCGGTTTCCCAAAGCGTCGTTGCCTTCCCTAACCCCGGGTGCAAAGCCCCATCCGTGAACTCGTACGCTTCGAGGGCAAATTGAATGAGGTCGAAGAGCAAGGGGTCCACTTCAACCGGAGCTTCAGCAGCATGATCGTTGAGGTAAGCGATGTTCTTGATGCCGTCATAGAGCTCATGACGATTGAAGAGTTGATGGGTGAAGATGAGGTCCTCATGGATGGGATTGACCATTTCAGCAAACGCGTCCTCCGAAGGCGCAAACCCTTGGAGATGACTTGCCGTATTGAAGAGGTCAAAGAAGCGTTGTTCATAGCGTTGGAGTGGCTTCGCCGCCGTAGAGCAGGATGCAAGCCCCATCGAAAGGATGAGGCTTGCGAGCAACAGAAAATGCATGAGTACACGCGGTTTCGTTCCAAGGAGTTTCGTGACGCAAGGCTTGATCGAGAACAAAATCTAAAACTTTCTAATATCCCTCTGCAAGGAATCTAAAGCATATGGATCTAAGGTGGATTTGAGCGATGCAACGTGCACGGCTTAACTCCCCTCGCGACTTGGGACGTAGCGGAGCTCTGCCTTATCTTCGAGTTCCAGAAAACCCATGAGATCACCATCATAAGAGAAGATGAGGGACTCATAGGGGAAGAAATTGACTCGCAAGGTATGAGGTCCGGTCACAATAGATCCGTCATCTGCTTCCGGTGTGTAATCACGACGCGGCTCCGTGGGATAGAGATAGATATCGATCTCAGGCTGCTCATCGCCGGTATAAAACGGCACAGACTTCCCGATCGCAGGGTCACGGCGACGACCGTTCCAACGTTCGTCCTCTGAACTTAAGAGCAAGGTCAAGCGGGTCGCCTGATCGAACTTAAGCTCGACTTCTTGACGCTTGTCCAACGTATTCATCAGGAAGAAGAACGTCTGTCCGCCACCGTCACGGCGGAAAGCATAGAAGCCCTGATGTGCCGCATGGACTTCGAGCCACTGGAAACCCTCCCTATCGTAGTCCGAGGCATAGAGTGCAGGCGAGGTCCGATAAAGCGTATTCAAGGTCTGGAAATACGACTGGAACGCATCATGCACAGGATACTGGAGCAAATCCCAATCTTGCTCGCGCTCTTCATCCCACTCACGGAAATGAGCAATCTCATTCCCCATGAATTGGTGCTTCTTGCCCGGATAACAGGTCATATAGGCATAGAGCGTGCGGAGTTGATAGAACTTCTGGTCGTAATCTCCCCACATCTTCTGGGCTATCGTTGCCTTGCCATGGACCACTTCATCATGGGATAAAGGCAAGAGGAATCGCTCGTTGTATTTGTACATCATATTGAAGCTGAGTTTGGTGTAATTTTGCGGGCGCTCAGCGGGTGGGGTACGGAAATAGTTCAAGGTATCGTGCATCCAGCCCATATCCCACTTGTAATGGAAATCCAGCCCGCCATCGAGGGCAGACGCCGTCACGCCCGGATAATTGGAAGAGTCTTCTGCAATGAGGATGATCCCTTCGTGCTTGGAGCGAAGACCGCGGTTGAAGGATCGGAGGAAATTCACACCGCCCGGATTGACGCCGCGCTTCTCATCGCCCATCCAATAGATCGCGTGACTTACGGCATCGATGCGCAGCCCGTCACCGTGGAACACCGACAGCAGTCGATCTGCTGCGGATTGGAGAAAACTGCGAACAGCTCCGTTGTAATAATTGAAGTTCACCGTACCCCATTCACTCACGCTTACATCGCTGGGGACATATTCATAGAGATGGGTACCGTCAAATTCTCTTAAGTAATCGATGTTGGCGATGAAGTGCATTGGCACAAAATCAAAGATCACCCCGAAGCCGGCTTGATGGAGACGGTCGATGAGATATTTAAGATCTTCCGGTTCGCCATAACGAGCCGTCGGTGCAAAGTAATAGGACGTTTGATAACCCCAAGAGGCATAGAGTTCGTGCTCTAAAATAGGCATAAACTCTACGTGTGTGAATTTCATCTGCGTCAAGTATTCAATCAGCGGATCTGCTAATTGACGATAAGAAAGCTGTGTGCCGTCATCCCTACGCACCCAAGAACCGATATGTATTTCATAGATATTAAGCGGCTGTGCCGGATCTGAAGAGCGAGCCTTCAGCCACGCATCATCATTCCACCGATAGGCATCTTGCTTTGCTTGAATGCGTGAAGCTGATCCCGGAGGGAGTTCAGCAGCCGTAGCATAAGGGTCTCCTCTTAATTGCCAGGTTCCGTCGGGGGTTTGAATCTTGTATTTATAGAAGAGTCCCTGGGGGACTTCCATTAAGAGAAGTGACCAAATTCCGTCTCCCTCCGGCACCATCGCTTGCCCTTCCCAGGCATCGAGATCGGAGACGAGTTCTACGGCCGGACTAGCCGGGGCATAGACTCTAAACATCACCGGTCCTGTAGGATCTGACGGGTCTCCAAGCCATTGGGCTCCGAAGTAACGATAGGCTTCAAAACTATCGCCCGCCAGAAATTTATACCGATCAAAGACTTGATCCATGGACAAACTCCTCCATTGACATCAATTGTTGATGAGTCTTTAGGTCCCAGATTGACCTATTTTGATTAACATCTGTTGCTTAGCTTAAACCTTTGGTCCAATGCATGCCAACACATTGACCATATTCGGTCATAGATTGATCGATACCGCTTGGCTTTTTATATCAAAAGCCCTCAGATCCATCTTTCTCTTAAGGTTGTAGATAGGCCAGAGACAAATAAATCTGCTGCACGATGGACGCAACGGCACTGTAACCGCCTGAGGCGTTATCGAGGATGACGCTCACGGCATAGGGGTAATCCGGATTCTTGCTGCAACTGGTGATGAGGCTGACGTACTCGGATTGACCTTCGACCTCACCTGTCCCCGTCTTTAAGCCGATGCTCATTCCCTCAACACCAACGCCATCATTCTGCGCGGTCTGGAACATGAGATCGTGTAGTGTTGCTGCCACTTGAGGTGAGAACGGCCGGCTATGTTCTGCCGGTGTGAGCGTGTTGCTTTCACGTCCCAAGGGGTCGACGAATGCGCTGATGATCTGCGGCTTCATCATCGTCCCTTCGTTGGCGATGGCACCGGCGAATGAAGCTAAGGTTAAGGGATTGACTTGCTGACGAATATCTCCCACAGGTTGACCCACCGAGAACCAGCTCAGGATCGCCTCATCGTTATCCGGCACATCAGCAACCTGGGATCGCACTTTGATGCGCTCCATGCTGAAGTTATCATCGAAGCCGATGGTATCCAGGTAGTTAAGGAACTCTGTTCGCCCGATCTTACGCCCCAACTCACCGAAGAAGACGTTACAGGAGTTGACAAAAGCCGAGGTCAAATTCACATGACCATGGCCATAGTCTTGAGCCCCATTGGCGATTAGAGGTTCACCGGTACAGTTAACGCTGAAATTAGGATCGTAATTTGGCGAATTAAGCCACGCTGCCGTGGTGAAGATCTTGAAGTTCGAAGCCGGCATATAGGCACCTTGAAGCGCTCGATTGAAGAGCGAGGTGTCGACAAAATTCGCTTCGTTATAGGCCACAAGATCGGGATAGGTCACGGTGGGTTTACTGACGGAAGCAAGGACTTCCCCCGTCCGCCAGTTCAAGACAACCGCCGCCCCGTCATAATAGCCAAGCGCTTGACTAACAGCTTGCGAGATACCGTCATGGAGCGTGACACGGATGTCATCACCTTGGAGCCCGCGGCCCGAGGCATCGAGGATCATTTGATCCACCAGATTACGCTCTTGTCCCATGAGTCGATTTTCATAACGAGCTTCGATTGTATTTGTTAGGTGGTGCGTATAGTCTCCAATGATGTGGACATACGCCTGAGAATCCGGCCAAGCTGGATATTGACGCCAACCGTCTTGGGAGATTGCCAGGGCTCTGCCGTCTTTAGAATAAATGGCCCCTGCATTCTTGCCGTAGAGTTCCGCCAAAGCAGCCTTGTTTTCACCTGCGATCGCAGCCAATTCATTGCGACTTCTATCCTGTTGGATGACGAGCCCTCCCAGAAGCAGTGCCGAGATGAGCATGAAGAGACCGGCCATGATCTTTAGATTACGCAGGAGTTCTTTCATCGATTTGCCCCCTGTTCATGTCTGGCGGATAGACCTATAAAGAGTCCGATCATGAGCCATTTTGCAAAGAGCGAGTTGGATCCGAGCGCAATAAACGGTAGGGTCGCACCGGTGAGTGGCAGAAGCCCCATAGTCCCTGCGATGACGACCGTGGCTTCCATAAAGAGAGCGGTCCCGAGGCTCAGAGCTAAGGCTGAAGCAAAGCCGTCTCGCGAAATTATGGTGACGCGAGCACTTCTTAGCCAGAAGACAATGTAGAAAACAAGGACACATAGTCCGACGATGAGACCAAATTCTTCAAATAAGATTGAGTAGACCATGTCCGAGTTAAAGAGCGGGATACCCCAGGGGTTCCCGTTGCCAACCCCTCGGCCTGTCAACCCCCCTCTTGCGACCGCTTGCAGCCCATAGACGATCTGTAAGTTCGCATCGTTAACTTCTTGGAACAAAGAGGTCCAGCCCAGAAGACGACTCTGGACGTGAGGGAAGAGAATAAAACTCACAGCCCCAAGGACAATGGAGGCACAGACGATGAGGAAGGTCTTGAAATAGTCAGAGGTCATCGTCGCAAAGACGATCAGCGTGGTGGGCAAGAGTATCATGGCGGTCCCCAGATCCGGCAAGCTCATGATGAGGAGGAAGTTGACGGCTGCCCAACCGGCAAAGAAGAACTGCTGCTTCAACGGTGGTCGATTCTTGAAGAAATTCGCAAGCACGATGAGGTAAGTGAGCTTGACGAATTCCGTCGGTTGAATAGCGATAGGTCCCACATTGATCCGAAGTGTAGCACCGAACATTTCACGGCCGAGGATCTTTGAAGCGAGCAAGAGGGCCGGAGTGGCCACGAAACAAAAGGCCACCAAGTGTTCAATCATGCGTGTGCGACTCACCAATAAAGCGATGAGCCAGATGAGGAGTAAGCCTGCAAAGGATGAAGCACCATGCATGAGGAAACGACGGAGCATCAGTTGCGTGACATCTTCCATCACCGTGGGATCGCCCGTCGCCATCTGCGAGACGAAATAGGGGTTCCCCAAGAGCGCAAGCCTTGCTTGCAAGATCAAACCAAAGGACAAGAGGAAACCGGAGGCTAAGATCACCAAGCGATCGGCATAGCCCAAGATCTTCGGTAAGAACATGTAATAGAGATCCAGTAAGCCTATCGTCGCGGCAAAGACCCCGGCAATCCAGAGTCGATATGGCACAAATGCATCGGGTAGACTGAAGATGATCATTCCGGCCCCGAGTCCCACGAATAAGTTTAAGACGATGAAGATATCGTGTGGTTGACGGGTCGTGAGCTTAACGGCTTCCAGGAAGTAAGCATCATCCAGCGCAGCACCTTCGTAGGGAATCCCTTGTTCTCTTGCCTCACTTCGTTCATCGACGAAGATAAAGAACAAATCTCCGATCTGAAGCTGGTCACGGTTCTGGAGCTCGGTACTCTCCGTGATGTGTGCCCCATTGATCAGGACCAGATTCGAGTATTTGTTGGGCAAGATGAACCAATGGCCATCGTAGCGATAGATGGTGCAGTGGCGCTTGGCAACCTCTTCCGTCTTTAACCGGATGTCACTACGTTTGGACCGTCCCAAGAGGGTTGTGGGATAAAGAGGTAAAGCCATGACGGCGGCGTCCTCACCCAAGAGTTGTTCCGCACCAACGTTGGGGGTTGTACTGTCTTCATCACGAAAATATAGAGGGGCGTTGTCCATCGTAGCGGAGAGGTCTTCGTATTTGCGCTCAAATCCCTTGAAGTCAAACGCTGTGGAATAGCCTGAGTCGGCAGCGTCGTTCGGACGTCCTGTTTGTCCTGATGGATCCGTTTGGCCTGATGGATCCGTTTGTCCTGATGGCGAGGTCTTAGCTCCGGGATCCCTACGACCCCAAAAAGCCAGATACGTCTGACCTAAATCGACCGCATCCTCATCTTTGAGAAGCTCAATATCTCCTCCGACGGTCACGGGCTGCAACCCGTAATCCTGTCTAAACCGGTGGCCAAAGCGAGCTGCGATAGATGAAAGATTTCCTTGTGAGGGATTACGCTCGCCGCCATCCTTGCGACCGAAGAAAGACGAGCGCTTGTTCTTGGGACGTTCGATTTTACGCAATTTGCGGCGCGGATTCGTCAAGAGGAAATAGCCTCTAGCCGGACGCAAGGCATGTCGTAAAGACCATTGGAATTCTTTAAACGCAAGGCGAAGAAGGACAACAGCAGAATAAGCTATGAGAAAAATAATGACATAACGCAAGAGATAGCGAAGGTCTGCTAAATTCATGAGCTCTCTACCCCCTAAATGGTTTCTGAAGTCTGCCGTACATTTTAGCATAGCTAGAGCCGCCCCAATTTTAGTCCGGGACGGCTCTTTTAAAGTTTCAGTTAATTCATCATCTCAGCTCTTTGGCACACCGCACAAACACACAACAGATACACACCGCAGAAAAGGCATAGCGCCGGATCTGAACAAGGGCCGTCAAAAAGAATGATTAAGCTTCGATACCGGCTTCAACACCCTTGCGATCCGGGGTCAATTTCTCGAGCGATTCCCAGATGCCGTTAAGATACATGATGCCAAGCGCACGGTCATAGAGACCATAACCCGCACGACCGGACTCATCCCAAATCATCCGACCGTGGTCAGGGCGGATATAGATGTCAGGAGCGGCTTCGTAGATGGAGCGCATGATTTCAAACATATCGAGGTCGCCATCGGTCGAGAAGTGCGATGCTTCTTTGAACTTCCTCTCGCCCAAGTACTTGACGTTACGGACGTGAGCACAGGCGATACGACCACGGCGGCCGAAGTGGCGGAGGGCTGCAGGGACGTCGTTGCCGGGGTTCGAGCCCAAAGATCCGGTACACAAGCACAGGCCGTTTGCTTCCGAGTCAACAAGATCACAGATCGCATCAAATTGTTTCTGAGAGTGAGCGATGCGCGGGAGACCGAAGATAGGCCATGCCGGATCGTCCGGATGGATCGCCATCTTCACACCGACCCGCTCGCAGGTAGGTACGACGGCTTCGAGGAAATACTTGAGATTTGCCAAGAGCTGCTCTGCATCAACTTCCTTATAAGCTTCAAGCACACTATCGAGTTCAGCGAGGCGTTCAGGTTCCCAACCGGGAAGTGTGAATTCGCCGGAGCCTTCCATCGTGCTACGGACGATATCTTGCGGAGTCATCCCCTCGAGGATTGACTCGTCATAATAAAGAGCATTGGAACCGTCTTCTTCGTCGACATGGGCAAGGTCAGTCCGGAGCCAATCGAAGACAGGCATGAAATTATAGATAATGACCTTGACGCCCACCTCAGCCAAATTCTCAATCGTCGTGATGTAATTCTTGATGTATTCATCACGGGTTGGACGCCCAAGCTTGATGTCTTCATGCACGTTGACCGACTCGATGACTTCACATTCAAGCCCGGCTGCGTTGACGAAATCCACATATTCCTTACAAGCTTCCTTCGTCCACACCTCTCCAGCCGGAACATCGAGCAGCATCCCCATGATGCCGGTCGTGTTCGGAATCTGTTTGATGAACTTAAGAGGAATCGGATCTACATCTTTCCCATACCAACGAAACGTTACTTTCATAAATGATTCTCCTTTATTTTGACCCTTCGGTCTTGACCTGTAGGTCGATGGTCACACCTTACTCTATACAACAAAAAACGTCATATGATCTAAACACAAAAGCCTAGTACGTCGCCGTTTCCTCATCGATGAGACGGCGCACGCTACCCGGTCCTTCCAACATCCGACGGACATACCCTTCAATCTGTTCCCCTAATCCGGCTTCATAGAGATCGACGCGGAAGAGGGAGACATTCCCCAAGATTTCACGCAACTGATCCTTCAAGCTGTCCGGATTGTCAAATTCAAGGGTCTTCACGGTTTCCTTCAAGCTATCACCTAGAGGATCAGGGGAAATCTCATAGCGATTCCCTTGATCATCGATGCCCATAAGATAGCGAATCCAACCGGCAATCCCCAGCGGTAAGCCACGAAGGTCTTCAACCTTTAATTCATCGGACGTTAGATAACTCTTGATGGTTTCTCCGAAACGGATCCCGACCTTCTGGGAGGTATCCGTCATGATGCGTTCCGGTGTGTCCGGGAGGAAAGGATTGCTAAATCGACGCTCAACGACTTCATCGATGAAATCCTTGGGCGAAATGATGCCGGGATCGGTGACGACCGGAAGTCCTTCCGTATACCCAATGCGATGAATGAGGGCGTCAATCGCCGGATCCTGCATGCTAGCTGCAATCGTGGGGTGCCCTAGGAGTACACCAAAGGGACTCATCGCTGTGTGGAGAGGATTGAGACAGGTCGTGACCTTCATGCGTTCGAATTTGTCAGAGGTCTCGGCATCCGTGAAATAGACTCCGGCTTCTTCCAGCTTGGGCCGACCATTCGCAAAACGGTCTTCGATCACCAGATACTGAGCTTCTTCTACATTGACGAAAGGCGCAAAGAAACCGCCCGCTTCCGTCTCCGTCATCTTGAAAGCATCGAGTCCTTGCTCGGTCAAGATATCGGCTACATCTTCCGAGGGGCGAGGCGTGATCCGGTCGATGACCGTAAGCGGCGTTGAAACCTTCGTTTGATCTTCAACATACGCAATGAAATCCGCATCGACGACACCCTTTTCTTCCCAGGCTTTGGCGATGGTAAGGACACTATCATGGAGCTTCTCGCCGTTATGGGAGAAGTTGTCGAAACTAACCAGTGTAATTGGATGGGCGCCATGCATATAGCGGTGGTAGAGGAGAGCTGCAACTTGGCTCATAGTGCCTTTGGGTAGATCCTTACCGGGATCCATAGCCATGTCACTTAAGACAGCCGGAGAATATTCGCCGGAGGGTGCCGTGAGGTTATAGCCCTTCTCTGTAATCGTGAAACTGATCATGGCCAGTTTAGGATTCTCAGCAATTGTCTTTAGTCGATTCCAACCCGCTTCAGCGCCGGAGAAGATAGCCTCCGAGATGGAAGCGATGACACGCTTATCCAATCCGCCATCCGCCTTCATGACAACCTGTAAGGTTAAGAGATCATAAGGCAAGAGAACCTGATCGACACTTGCCGCACTGAAAGACTCGACGGCGACAATTCCCCGGTCATCAATTCCCCGGTCAAGCAAATCCTGTTGGAGAGCACAGATGTATGCCTTGAAGATATTGCCCGGTCCGTAGTGAATCCAACGCGGATCTTCGTATGAGGCTTCCCGCATCGCTTCCACATCAAATTGAGGTAGGACGGTGTCTCGCTCTTCCCAGTACGCTTTATCCTGCAAGCTCGCAAGATCAAAATTCATGGTGACCTCCTTATGATAATTACCCTTATCTTTGTCTATCATTCCAATATGAATTAACGATGACTAACCTTCCAACGAACTCATGAAGTTTCGTTAGACGTTTTTGTTGTTGTACAGTATGACAAATTTTCAAATTTGTTGCGACTATAAGGACCTTTCGTTTGCGCAACGGACACCCTAAAGGAGAGTCACCAAGAAAAGAGGCCCACGCCGCTAAGCATGGACCTCCAAACGAAGATATTCTTCTATGACGGACTCAAAAATGAGCCCTTAAATACAGCTTGTACTGCACTCCGCTAACTAAGCAGCTTCTTCAGTGGTTTCCTCGGTGGATTCCTCGGTTACTTCTTCAGTAGCTTCAGTTTCTTCAGTCTCTTCAACTTCAGATTCTTCCGTTTCTTCTACTGCGGATTCTTCAGTCTCTTCGACTGCAGACTCTTCAGTTTCTTCTACTTCGGACTCTTAAGCAGCCGGATTTGCTGCGATGAATTCGTCGATCTGTCTCTGAACTTCATCGATGACGGTCTGGAGACCTGCAGCTTCGAATTCGGAATTGACCTGAGCAATGAGATCCTCAACGGAGAGTTCGTCGAAGTGAGCACCGGTCAAGAGTGTGGATTCATACTTCTGGTAAACAGCGTTCAATGCAGCGATTTCATTCTCGACCTGGTCTACTTGGAACATGAAACCAAGGAGCGGTGAAGTTTCAGCACGCTCGTTGAGTTCACGGACAGCGTCCCACTGGTTGGCCGGTTGAGGATCAACGGCTGCCATATTGAAGAACGTACCCTGCGTGTAAGCGGGAACACCATATTTGTCAGCAGCAGGGGTGATCTTCTGGATGACCGTGCGCTCGTCGTTGAGATACTCGAAGTGAGTCCCTTCGATACCGTAAGCAACCATGTCACGCATCGTGGGGTCGAGGTTGACTTTAGCAAGGAAGTTCACAGCCTTGTCGACGTGCTCGGAAGCAGCATAAACAACGTTGAAGGAGCCTTGGACACCCTGGGTTGTATAAACAGGACCCATACGGTCGACGATGGTTACGGAATCAACGCCGCGGCCATCAGCCCAACCGACTTCAGCACCGGGCCAGCCCTGTGCTGAACCGACGACTTCTGAACCCTTAGGAATAGAATCCTGGGTCAACGTGTTGGCATCCGGGTTGATGTAACCGGCATCATAGTATTCGCGGAGGGTCTTAAGGCGATCGATGACGTCGTCTTGAGCAAAGAGGTTGACGGCTTCGGTCGTACCGAACTTAACGTTAACCGGAGTTGCAAAGGGCTCGTAGTCAAAGAACAAGCTGTTGATGCCGGACTTTGACATGAAGAGAGGATACTGGCCTTCATAGCCATCCCAATTCTTGATCGTTTCGAGTGCAGGGCCAAGGTCCTTCAGCTCTTTGATTTCAGAAACATCGACGCCGGCGCCTTCAATGACGTCCGTTGTCCACACCCAGTACTGAGTTGCGGAGGAGTCCTTGTAGGTCGGAATGCCGAAGATCTGACCGTCAGGAAGCGTCATAGCAGTCCAGAGGCCTTCAGGAATGAATTCCACGAGGTCAGGGTGGTTTTCAAGCTCAGCGCTGAGGTCAGCAAACATACCGGTCTGGACATAACCGCCGTAACCGTTGATGGCAGAACCGAAGGCAATGTCGAAGTACTCAGCTGCTTGGAGCATGGAGTTCATCTTATCGCCATAGTCGCCCCAACCACTGTAGTAATAGTCGATCTTTGCGCCGACTTCTTCTGCAGCGTATTCGTTGATGGCATCTTCAACCATTTGGAGATCTTCCGGCTCGCCGCCGATCGTCCAATAGGTCATGGTTGGAAGGTCAGCTTCTGCATTGACCTTCTGGGTCGGAACAATTGCCAAACCGCTGAGGATTAGCGCTAAAGACAAGAGACCGAGGAAAGCTCTTTTTAAGTTCATGCAAATTCCCTTTCTTAATTTCTGTGATCGCCCGGGTAACTCATTCTTCGAGTTCCTTAGACGATCCAGCTAAACAATTCCTACTCTATCTGCATAGCCGGTTACCTGACGGTAACATGGCTGAGCATTCTCATTGAATATGCACTGAAACTTCGATAAGCCATAGTGCACATGTACTAGCCTTTGACGGCTCCAACGGTTAGACCCGATACGAAGTATTGCTGGAAGAACGGGTAGACCATGGCAATCGGGACAACCACGATGATGACGATGGCCATACGCACGGTCTCGGTTGGGACACGGGCAATCTCTTGTAGCGCTGCAGCGCCTAATTCCTGCGCCTCACGATTCAAGAAGTCCACCTGATTCTGAATGACCATCAGAATCGATTGCAGAGGACGGAGACGATTTTCATCGATGTAAAGTCTGGCGTTATACCAGTCGTTCCAATAACCAAACGATGAAAGAATGGCGATCGTTGCAAAGACGGGCTTGCTGATCGGCACCACGATTGAAGCAAAGATCTTAATTTGATTGGCTCCATCAATTTCTGCCGACTCAATGATTTCTCCGGGGACGTTCGTCTGGAAGTTCGTGCGGAAAATAATGATATTGAATGCACTGACGGCCATCGGCAAGATGAGCGCCCAGAGCGTGTTCTTCAAGCCTAGGAACTGAGAGACCACCATGTAGCTTGGGATCATCCCGCCGCTAAACAGCATTGGGATCATGATGAAGAAGCTCAGGGGGTTACGCAATTTATAACGTGGCCGTGAGAGCGCATAGCCCATCATCGACGTGATGAGAAGACCCAGTACGGTTCCGATGACCGTAATGATGACCGAGATGCGCGTCGCATTTAATACGGTGGATCCACCGCGGAAGATGAACGAATAGGCTTCGAGACTGAATTCCTGAGGAATGAAACTATAGCCATGAGCTGCAATGGCTTCTTCCGTCGAGAGGGAGATTCCGAGGACCAAGAGGACGGGCAAGAGACAGCTGAGGGCAAAGATTATGACAATGAGCGAAAGAACAAAGTTTGTCGGATGAGCAATCTGGTTATAGAGCTCTATCCCGGAACGCGTTCCCTTGCGCTTCTTACTTGTAAATATTGGTGCATGCCAGTTCATGTGGGTACCGCCTTTCTAGAAGAGTGATGAATCAGCGTCGACCCTGCGTACAATGGCATTGGCTGCCACCAAGGTCACAAAACCGATAATCGACTGGAGGAAACCTGCGGCTGATCCGAGCTTGACGTTACCACCCATCAGGGCATTGAACACATAAACGTCGATCGTGATGTATTTCTCGTAGAGAGCGCCGGCTTGTCGGGGAATCTGATAGAAGAGGTCAAAGTTGGAGCGGAAGAGGTTCCCGACATTCATGATGAATAAGATAATGATCATCGGTCGGATGTGGGGCAACATGATGTGACGAATCTGTTGACGCTTATTCGCGCCGTCGATCATCGCAGCCTCATAGAAGGTCTGATCTACCCCCGTAATTGCCGCCAAGTACATGACCGTCCCGTAGCCCAAGCCCTTCCACTGTCCGATGAAGATCAAGAGGAAGCGCCAATATGACGCGGTAGCATAGAAGTTAATCCGATCACCACCGGCATCGACGATCAGGCGATTGAAGTAACCTTTATCATATGAAATGAAAGCAAAGACAAAGTAGTTCACAACGACCATCGAGATGAAGTGCGGCAGGAACATCATGGTCTGCGATACCTTCATGAGTTTCTTGGAGCGGAGTTGTGAAAGGATTATCGCCATCGAAACCGGAAGGATAATCCCGAGGATAAGACCAATGATGTTATAAAAGAGCGTATTAAAGATCATCAAGCCTGCATCGGGCGAACGGAAGAGAAACTCGAATTTTGACAAACCGGCCCAAGGAGCTTGGAAGAGAGCTTGAAAGAAATTCTTGCCGGGCATCGGTCGATAATTCTTAAAGGCAAGAATAATACCGGGCATCGGTAAATAGCTGAAGATCAAAAACCAAACAATTGCCGGTAATGCTAGAAAGGTAAGCTCTGTATCATCTCTGGTCCAACGTGACTTCTTAAGTTCCAGGGTCTGTCCAGTTCGGCTCACATTTCCTTCCTTCCTTATCCCGTATCTGCGCACGGAATCCAAAAATAAACATTCAAATTAGGATGCAAGACGTAAGCGTCTGCTAAAATCATTAATCAAATGTTATCACAAGAGCGTCGGCAAATTTAGCACTTTAATCAAAGCATACTCTTTTATGAATCAATTCTGTTGCGATATACCCAATGCTGTTTACATTCGTAAAATTTAGCTGTAGAATTTAGCAAACATTAGTTTATATTCTTTGTGCCACTAGGGAACATGAAATAAGCAAGAAGAGGTTCCAACGACCTCCAAGATCCCAAAAGAAAGTAAATTTGCATGGCAAAAATTACGTTACAAGACATAGCCGATCATCTCGATTTATCGCGTGTTACAGTTTCCAAGGTCATCAACGGTCAACCCGGGGTCGCCCGGAAAACTCGTCGACGTGTCCTCGATGCCCTCATCGAATTCAAATATAAGAATTACGCTGACTTTTCCTACCCCACACCAACGGACACCCAAAAGAAGCGCTTTGCGATCTTCTCCATTGCGCCCGACTTCTCAGAATTCTGGCTGACGATCATCAAGTCTATTTCAAACTGTCTCGAAGCATTGAACCATCAAGCGACCTACTTCTTCATCGGTGGGAGCATGGTGGACCAGCGCCTCCCCGAAGGCTTTACACGTGAGAATCTCGACGGCGTCATTGTCCTAAACGTCTACGACCACCTCCTCATCAATCAAGTGGTCTCTCTTGGGATCCCCACCGTATACCTCGATCTCCCGGTCAATAGGATTCGCGATGCGCTTCCCGGGGACACCCTCTTTCTTGACGGCACGAATGTTTTTCGAACCTTCACGCAGGCTTTTTTGCGTCAAGGATTGCGTCAATTAGGTTTCGTGGGAGATATTTCCTACGCTCAGACCATCGCCGATCGTTGGTTAGGGTTTCGCCAAGGGCTCGAGCGTTTCGGACTCCAAGCGGATCCTCGCTATTGCCATACCGGTTCTGTGCCCGGTCGCTATTATGTAGAAGAAGATATTGCCAACATCTTTACAGATCGCTCCGATTTCCCTGAGGCAATCCTCTGTGCCAACGATGCGATCGGTTATCTTGTAGCCGAGCGAGCTGAGGCGATGGGGCTTCGAATCGGCGAAGACCTCCTGCTCACGGGTTTCGACGGAACTCCTGTCCCCCGCAAGGCTACGCCCCTCACGAGCGCATACATCGACACCAATCTCTTGGGGGAACGCTTGGTCACCCAACTCTTGCTCAACATCTCGATGAGCGAGAAGACCAAAGAGCTGATCTTCCTCGAACCCGAAATCACCCTCACGGCTAGTACCGGCCCTCATTTTCAACTCTAAAAGCCCAACAAGGAGCATCCTTATGTATCTCGTCATTGCAGCTGCCGGCAAAGGCTCACGCCTCGGCCTCGAACACAACAAGATCTTTGCCGAACTCCAAGGGAAAACTGTCCTCGAACACTGCCTCGATACAGTCACCGACCTCGGACTGAAAATCATTCTCGTACACAGCCCCAAAGAAGAAATCATCATGGGCGAGTTCCTTGATAAGCACGGCTACGCAGATATAGATCTCGTTCCGGGGGGTGCGTCTCGCCAAGCCTCTGTTCGAAATGCACTGGAAAGAATTCTCGAATTAGAAGGATCATTGACCGATGTCTTGGTCGGCGTTCACGATGCGGCTCGTTGTCTAGTATCGGCGGAGCTCATACAACGGGTTTACGCCAAAGCAGAAGATGAAGGTGCTGCCATCCCCGTCGTCCCGGTCAGCGATACCATCAAACACCTGACAGCAGACGGTATGACAACCCCCGATCGCTCTAAACTGCGTGCAGCGCAAACCCCTCAGGTGGCTAAATTATCCGACCTACTCCCCGCCCACAACGCAGCTCTCGAGCAAGACCTCGTTTGTAGCGACGATTCTCAGGTTCTCGAACTTGCAGGGATTCATGTGGGAGTCGTTGACGGCGAGCGCAGAAACATCAAGCTCACGCACCCGGAAGACTTTACCCTTGCGAAGGACTTTCTGGCTCACGAAGGGTAAGAATTGCTAAACAAGCTAAACCCTCACCTCGTCCCATCCCCGTCAAACGCTCACCGGTGGTAGCGGTTAAACCGATGTCACGCACCGGAATATTCAAAATTCGACTTAAATTTTTTTTCATCTTGGGGATGTGATCCCAAAGCTTCGGTCTCAAGCCTTCTATGCTTAGGGATAAGTGAACTATTTCACAGCCGGGTCTTAGCTCATAAAGATCTTCCAAGGATTGCATTACATATCTTTCGCTATTTATTACACCTATATTACAAAGCTCATCAGCCGGCGGCCCCAAGAAGTTGACTCCGCTCAGACCTGAGATGGCATTGCAGAGCGCGTGCAATACGACATCCGCATCGGAATTCCCGGCGAGCGGGGGACCCGGTATCTCGATCCCGGCAAGGATCAAGGGACGGTTATTGGGGGGTATATCTGTGGGCTTTTGTGTGGAAATGGCATTGGAACTCGAAGGCTTCTTGGGCGATAAATTAATTTCGTGTGAGGAAATTTCATCCTCAATAGTTATGAAACGATGGTGATCTTGGCCTAAAGAGGTTCGATAGATCCAAAGCATAAAAGACTCCTCGACTTCACCTTGCATTCTCAGCGTAATATTGGCAATATACCCGTAATTCAATTGTAACCATTTGATGACAACGTTCGCTCCTGAGATGAACGTAAAGATATGAGGTGACTGATGTCTGCAAGTGCTCATAAACGTCCGATCTCGCAGGTGGCATGCGCGATCGTGCTCGCATTACTCTTCTGCTTCGGTGCTGTCCCCGAGATTCAAGCCGGTGCTCTAGGCACTTCCATCCTCCGCATCGACTTCCTGGTCGGAGACGGTCTCTCCATGGGAATACCCTTCACACCCGAGCGGGCAGATTTGGAGAACCTACAGGTCGACGGCGGCACGGTTTATATTTCGGGCAACCACGATGGCCTTGGGAACTCCTTGGTCCCCGCAAATCGAGACGCCAGTCTCAATCAACGCGCAGCAGAATTATCAGGTAGCTTATCACAAGACCTCCCGCTCAATGCCATCTTGATTGACTTCCAGGGCGCCTTCGACCAAGTAACGCTTGATATCAATCTTACAGGGCGTGAACTCATGGCATACCAAGCCAATGAAGGAACCGCTTTTACGCCGGAGCACCTGGTACAGCTCACCCCGAACGTCTATGGTCTTCCTCAGTTCTTTTCCCACATCGATAGAAACTTAGAAACCCTCGATAAGCTAACGCTCTATTATTCTGTGGATTTTAGTGGGATTACGGGAGCAGAACCAAGTGAGACTGAGGTTTCGACTGAGCCTAGTGAAGAAGTCACCGAACCTTCGGAAGAGCCGACAGAGCTGACGGAGCCAAGCGAAGCAGTAACGGAACCCCCCGCAGAGACGACAGAGACGACGGAAGGCACCTCACCGGTTGAAGCAAGCCCTGAGATAACTGATGAAACGCATAAAGAGCCTACATCAGAAACTTCAAGCAATGTCACTGAGGATCCTTCACAAGAAGAAACCCAAGAATCATCAGAGGAACCGCAACCTTCGGAAACCCGTGAAGAATCTTCGAAGGATCCCCTTGTGACAGAAGCGTCAATGCAGGCCACTGAAGCTGAGGATCTTACAGATAAATCCATCGACGATCCTATAACCGTCATCCTCAAAACTCCGGAAGAACTGGCCCTGGAACAAGTCAAGGACGAGCTCAATAGTCTTATCAAAGCGCCTGCACTTCAAAACGCTTCAGACAAAGCCGATACTGTAGAAGCGCCTCAGGTTGATGAGATCACGCCGCAACCCGAAACCCCAACAACACCGATAGAAAACACCGAAAATAAGGGTGTGGTTCTCCTCGCCAATCTCCCGTCTGACCCAACAGACCCAACCAATCCAAGTGATCCAACGGCACCCGGCAATCAGGCGGCAGAGCCAACCTCTGTAGAACGGGTCGTTGAAGTGCCTGCGACAGAAGCAACTGCTGAAGTCGTCACGGAACCAACCACGACCCCTGCTAACCCCGCTATGGAGACAACGCCATCGGAAACCGAACCTCAAGTCATGCTGCAAGCTCCATCCGATGTACCGGCGTCAAAACTGGAGCAACGCTTCTCCGTTCTTAAAGAAGCAACGACAACGCTTGAAGGGTACCTCCCTACTTTGCCTGAGAAGAATGCTTTTGCGGCCCGAATGCAGCAGCGCCGTATCGAAGAACTCATCACTGAGCTCCGAAGCCAAGCCTCGACCAACGAACACAAGGAAATTCTCCAACACGCTGAGAACGTACTGAACCAAAGCACCTTGAAACTCGAGATTAAGTCCACCGTCGTGCTCATCGGCGCTACCGGAGAATCGCTCTTCTACTCCATCCTTATCGGCAGCACGCTCTTAGCCTTGGGGGGCGGCCTCATCTTCCTCAGAAGACGTCGAAGATTTACCTAAACTTCAAACATCTCGGGAGGGCTTGACTAGATCATCAAGCCCTCCTGTGATAATATCTCTCCCACAAATCATTTCTCCTCTGGAGTTGTTTGGGCCCCGTGCGTTTCGGGATCATGAACCCTGTCAGGATCGGAAGGTAGCAGCAGTAAGTGAACCCCCGGAAGTGCTGCGGATCCGTCTGAACAATTCCATAGGGGAAATGATTTTTTCATTTGTCTAGATTAGCTCCCTATACCTGCGCTAAGATCGAGTGAAGGAGTGTGACGATAATGCAAGAAAGATATCAAGCCCTCTATCGCCAATGGAGACCTCAAACCTTTGATGATGTCGTAGGTCAAGATGCCATCGTCAAGACCCTCCGCCAAGCTATTCTCAGCTCGGAGATCGGTCATGCCTATCTCTTTAGTGGGACTCGGGGAACCGGTAAAACATCCATTGCAAAGATATTTGCCAGGGCTGTGAATTGCCTCAACCCCCAAGATGGCAATCCCTGTAATGAGTGCCAAATATGCGAAGGAATCCTCAGTCGTAATCTCCTCGATGTCGTCGAGATGGATGCAGCTTCCAATAACAGCGTTGAAGATGTTCGCCGGATCATCGAAGAAGTCCACTACCTTCCGGCAAGAGCCAAATACAAGGTCTACATCATCGACGAAGTCCACATGCTCTCCACTGCTGCCTTCAATGCGCTCCTGAAGACCCTTGAAGAACCCCCGGAACATGCAATTTTTATCCTTGCGACGACGGAGCCACAGCGTCTACCTGCAACCATCCTGTCCCGTTGCCAGCGCTACGATTTCCAGCGCATAGCTCTCCCCAAGCTGCAAGCTAGACTCCGTGAAATCTCCGACTCCATCGAACTCAAGATCTCTAACAATGCGATCGAACTGATTGCGGTTCTAGCGGATGGTGCCCTACGCGATGCGATCTCTCTCCTGGATCAGTGTCGTGTGATTCACAGCAATACCGGTCAACAGATTGAGCGCGTGGATATCCTCGAAATGACAGGTC
Source organism: uncultured Oscillospiraceae bacterium (assembly GCA_964345975.1). Lineage (GTDB taxonomy): Bacteria > Bacillota > Clostridia > Saccharofermentanales > Fastidiosipilaceae > CAYFSS01. The sequence goes on along the minus strand of CAYFSS010000014.1, from coordinate 6,208 downwards.
GCGTCAACGATCGCTTCATGCTTGACCTGCTCCATGCCCTCCTGCAAGGCGATTCCATCACCATTCTCTCCAAGGTCGACGAGCTTGCTCAATCCGGTCAAGACTATCGAAACTTTGCCCTCGAGTTGACGGAGAGTCTTCGCAACCTCTTTATCCTAAGAGCGGCCGGTCCCAAAGCTCAATCACTCCTCAACATTCCCCAAAACATCTTCGAAGAATACCTGCAGATTGCGCATCACCTCTCACTCGCTGATATTCAAGCGATCCTCAAGCGCCTAAGTGATCTTCTCCAAGAACTTCGCTGGTCTGCTCAACCACGCCTCGCCCTTGAAACCTTCCTCCTCACCTTAGATTTCGTCCGCTTCACAGATGCGGTCGCACTGCCTTCTTCTCCTCAAAAGCCCCCAGCCCCATCCTCCTCACAACCGGTTGAGACTGTACGGAATGAATCGGAAACAGAAGAACTTCCGGCGAAGCCCTTCGAACCTGCTCCTGAATCCACTCCGGTCGTATTTACCGAGCCTTCTGAGGAAGCTGTCGTAGAAACATCAGAAGAGTCTATTGACGCACCGGAAATACCCGAAGTCGAACAAACACCAGAAGAACCAACCGTG
>CAYFSS010000014.1:0-5494 GCA_964345975.1 uncultured Oscillospiraceae bacterium | reverse complement strand
CGACCGCGACAGAAGTCCCAAAGACCGGCGAAGGCGAAGCTGTCCCGGCAGAAGAACTCGAAGCACGTTGGGAAGAACTCCTTGAAGCCATCGACCAGGAGGACGGTTCATTTCTCCAGTTCTCCATCCGCCACTTCAAACGCAGCTTTGATGATGGCCTCATCACCGTGTACTTTGCGCCGGAGCACCGTGCGCTCTATAATGATTTGAATCGCTCAAGCAACCTTCGCCGACTAGATCGAGCAACAGAAGAGATATATCAAGGTCGCCGTGCGGGGATAAAATTACAACTCATCGACAACGGTGAAGAAGTTCGTCCTGCCAAGATCGTGCGCGATCGGAGTGCTTGGCTTGCTGAAGCCAAGAAGATCTTGGAAGAAAACGGCATCCCTTTTGAGGAGGAGAACGTCAATGGCCAATAAGAAGAAAAATCGTAAGCGTCCCGCCCCCGGACGTAGAACCCGTGGTAGCAGTAGGCCCGGTCCTGCAGGTGGCATGGGCGGCACAGACATGCAGCAACTAATGCGCCAAGCGCAGCAACTGCAAGAGGAAATGAGTAAGACTCAAGAAGAGATTTCCGATAAGACCTTTACCTATACGGCAGGCGGTGAAATGATTTCTGTCGTTGTCAGCGGCGAGAAAGAACTTCTTGAGCTCAACATCAAGCCCGAGGTCATCGATCCGGAAGATCCTGAACTTCTTTCCGATCTCATCATGGCCGCGATCAACGGGGCCTTCAACGAAGTCGACGAGTATAGCGAATCCCAAATGTCTCAGTTCGACCTTCCCGGAGGAATGATCTAAGCCGTGGCGCGATATGCAGCGCCGGTGGCGCGACTCATACAGGAATTGGGCAAACTACCGGGCATCGGTCGTAAGACAGCCCAACGGCTTGCTTTTCACATCTTGGGGCAAGACGAGCAATACGCCAATGCTCTGGCTTCCTCTATTTTAGAAGCCAAGGCTAAGGTGCATTTCTGTAGCGAATGCTTTGACCTAACGGATCAAGATCCATGCGTTATCTGCCGCGATGAAGAGCGCGATAGAACATTGCTTTGTGTCGTTGAACAAGCGTCCGATGTTTCCGCTATGGAAAGAACCAGACAATACGATGGGCTTTATCATGTCTTACATGGAGCCATTTCACCGATGGATAACATTGGACCGGAGAGACTGAAGCTCCGTGAACTCATCCTTCGCCTAAACAAGCACCAAGACATTGAGGAAGTGATCCTGGCAACGAACGCAACGGTGGAGGGCGAAGCCACGAGCGCATACATCGAGCGTCTGCTCACGCCATCAGGCATCAAGCTTTCACGGCTTGCTCAAGGAATTCCCATGGGGCAAAATCTGGAATATACGGATCAGGAAACCTTAGGGCATGCACTAAGCAAGCGCACACGCTTGAACTAAGCTTCTTTCTTCGAGCCAAATTGTAAACGAGCTATCGTTCATCGATAGCTCGTTTGTTTTGCTTAGAGATATGAGGGTAAGGTTATTACTCAAGCGACTCAATGAAGATCCTATCCCCTTCAAAGACCATGCCCAATTGTTGACGGGCAATTTCTTCGACGTAGGCGGGACTGTTCAGGGCAGGGAGTCTATGCTTGAGGCTTGCTTCTTCAGCAAGCAAACGATCCAATTCCCGATCCAAGTCTCTGGATTCGCGTTCGATCCTTATAGACTCTTGATCCAGCTGCAAATTATACGCAAAAGCCAAGCTGAAACTTAGGAACATGAAGAGTGCTAAGACCATCAGTGTTAATAAGCCTGTGCGTTGCAAAAGTTTGATACGAGGAGTTTTCATGCATCTACCTCATCCGGCAAAATCTCATAGAGATCGGTTGCCTCATTCTTTCTGACCGTTTCTTTAAGGTCTAGGACTCTGACACGGGTCCTCCGTTCGCCGAAGGTCAACTCGATGACATCGTCGACGCTGAGTTGCGTGCCGGCCTTTGCTTGGCGACCGTTAACGCTGACACGTCCGGCATTGCAGAGCTCGGCGGCAACGGTGCGACGCTTCACAAGGCGTGAGGTTTTCAGGTATTTATCTAAACGCATGTTTTGTACTCCAATTGTCCCTTACGGCATTTCATCGATGAGGCGAATTTGCATCTTATCGAAGGGGACTTTCTCAAGGAATTGGTCTTCGAAGAAGATCGTCTGGCGAAAGCGGACATATTCGCGGCTATTCTTGCCGAGCCATAACGGCAAGGGAGCGCCCACCTTCTGGCAGAAAGTTCTTAGGCATGACTCGAGGCGTGCGCTATGCGTCGCATCGTCATCTTCCTCATAGTGAATCAGCTCCTGGTGGAGCATGATCTTCCCCTTGAAGAGGGTACCCTCAATGATCATTGGGACCCCTTGCTTTCACGGATCACTTGTTCTGCTCCATCTCGCGAAGAGTGAGCAGGAGCTCGTCGATGCCTAGGGTGCTCTTGTGCTCCTTCAGTGCTTTCTTCACGATCTCTTCCATGAGTTCGCGTTGAGCTGCTTCCGCTTCGTCCTTACGTTCTTTCGCACGAGCCCGTTCTCGATCACGAAACGCTTGGAACTCGTTGGTTCGCTTGATGGGGATATTAATTCCCGGATACTCGAGGAGCCAAGGATCGCGCAAGTAGCGTTCCATGAGTTTGAGACTCTTGACGAAGTAGTAGCCGTCACAGATACGTTCATCGACAGTTACCGTGACATCGATGGCTTTGACCCAATTGATCGAATCGTCATCGTTGCGTTCCGGCTTCTCATATTGTTTGCCGATCACGGCAAAGATAGAACAGGTCCCCATCTCATATAAATGGTGGATGGCGGAGTCGCCACCGACCGTTCCGAGATGGGAAACAAAGATAGAGCTATAGAAGGGAAGTAAGTCGAGCAAAATTTTCGGCACTGCGCCGTGGAAGTCCAACCAACGATAGACAGCAAAGGCACTCCTCAAGAGCCAACGTGGAAATCGCAACACCCAACGGATGATCTTATCATCCGCTTTGAGTCCTGTAGCATTTTGGATCGCTTCGGTTTGAATCGACATGCGATCTGCTACGTTGAAGATCGTATCGTCTTCTTCGAAGCGGACGCGGGCAACAGACTCATCGCTCTCATCAGTGAGATCCGGTTTTACAACATAAAGGATATCGAAATCGTCGTGTTGGTAGACCCTGCGCCCGGCAACAAAACGATTCAGATGAGGTCTCTCACCGATCGTCTTGAGCAAAGCTGAAATGATGACATGGAAGAAGGTGATTCGCTTCCCTTCACGACGTTTCTCACGGATAAAGGCATTGATCGTATCCAGGCGAATGCTGAAGGTGTAAGAGACTTGTGCCTCTATCCTCGAGCGCATCATGTAAGGCATGATGCTCAGCATTGGATCGGCAGCGTCTACGAGCCGGCCGTCTTTTCTTTTCTTACTAAAAAGAAATCCCATAAATCCCTTTCCGAAAGAAACTCCTCGCGAAGTTTCTTGGACAAAACTAGTTCGTCAAACCCGCAATGCCGGCCCCGATGAGGTTGGCATTCTCGACCTTGCGGAAGGTGCAATAGAGGCCGAGTTCTTCATTGATGAACGTTTGGACGTAATAATCCAATTTAGGACGGAAGAGCTTCGACTTGTAGAACGTTGTCCCGTCTGTAGTCACCGCAATGGGGCGAACCGGGTTCGTACCACCGTTGGTACGACGGAAGACCGCCGCGAGATTGATCGCAACCAAACGGGCAGCACGTTCAAAGAGGTTGTCCAAGATGTAGTACAGATTCTCGCGATCTTCGTCATTGGCACAGCACTGGCTGAGCAACGATGCACCATAGGGTTCATAGAGGAAGTCATCGAGGTCGCGGCTATCGAGGTCACGGAGACGACCGAAGGATTCACGGAAGAAATCCGAGAATAAGCTCGTGCCATCGAGTGCGGCACGGATCATGTAGAGCGCTTGGGTTCCTTGGTAACGACCGGAGATCATCTTCTCATGGCGATAGGTACCGGGATCCGCCGTCGTAGCATCGAGTGCGTCATCGAGTGGACTCACTGCCGGCTGGTCATAACCCCCGGATTCCGTGTTGATGATCATATTCTGACGAAGCTGATCTTCGCTCAAATTGTCTTTAATCTTAGTGATCTCAGACGCAGGTTCTGCATAGGCGGTATTGGTCCCCGTCCCCAAAATGAATCCGATGTTGGCATCATGGATTCTGGACGGTGCACCCGCTCTACCCCCTAGAAGGGCAGCAACTGTGTCGTTCAAGACAACGATGTTCTGGTCATTTGGTAGATTTCGCTTTGCAAGAGTAGCGCGCAGATTCTCAACCAGGAGTTCGCCGACAACTTCGGGGACTCTGACCTCCTTGGAGAAGTTCAGGATACGACCATCGCGATTCGGTTGAATCTCAACGGCATAAGAGAAGCAGAAACCGATCTTCTTGCTCTTGTCGATCACCGGTTGAAGGTAGTCCACCATCGTGTCAAAGAATTCATCTTTCGTCATCTCGCCTTGGGAGCCCGGCATGGTATAGATCTGGAAGTCCTCGATAATAGGCTCGAGGAGGTCATTGAAGGTCAGGAGTGCGACTCTGAAATTCGTCCCACCTGCATCCAAGACGATGACGGGTTCACCGACGGGAATCCGTTCGGTGACGGATATATACGTAGGTATCATGAGAAGACTACTGTCTTCACCTCGAAGTCCTGCTTCCATCTCGGCTTCAAACTGTGCTAACCCCTCGTGTAGGTCGATATCGTCCGCCAAGATCTGCTTCTCTTTCAAAAAAGCTCTAACACTCTCTTTACTCATACCTGCACTGACCACCTTTGTCTAGATTTTGCTCATTATAGCCTATGCATCGTTTCATCGTCATTTGTCACCGGCAATAGCACCCGGAGTTTTCCATTGATCCGCCAAAGCTTACATGACTGTTAACATATGAGAGTTGGTCTTGAATGGCAAGCTTGGTTTACCTTTCCTGCTACTATAAAGCGATCTCGAAACCGTACTCATGGATCACGTAGTCCTCACTGAGGATCAGTTCGAATTCACCTGCGACCCTTTGAAACCCAATCGACTCATAGAACTTGATCGCCGGTTCGTTGATCGTGACGACAAAGAGCCGTAGATAGGCAGCATCTTGCAGCTTCGCCACCCGCATTGCATTTTGTACCATCAAACGACCGATGCCACGGCGTCCATACCCCGGATGCACGCCGAAACGTTCCATATAGACGGATTTTGCTTCGGGCGCTTCCCAATTCAAAGCCACATCGCCTTCGTGATCCTGACTGAGCGCTGCAGCAGCGATAATTTCTCCTTCATGCACGAGGACATAGAGTCGATTTGCAGCGATATCGTCTACAAAAGCCTCATGTGGATATTGGTCATCCCATAAGACAAGGTTATTTTCGCCTAAGTGCTCTATGAGGTCCTTGTACATTGCTTGGATCTCTAATAAGTCCGTAGGTTTTGCTAAGCAAAATTCCATGAGCATCCTCTTTCTAATTCCCATC
>CAYFSS010000013.1:0-55025 GCA_964345975.1 uncultured Oscillospiraceae bacterium | reverse complement strand
TTGAGAAAATAAACGATAGAAGTTTACGTGTAGCCGTTGTGGGACTGGGTTATGTGGGTTTGCCCCTGGCTGTAGAGAAAGCAAAATCCGGATTTAAAACGATCGGGTTTGATGTCCAAGAAGAGAAAGTGAATCTCGTTAACCAAGGACAAAACTATATCGGCGATGTCGTCGATGAAGATCTTTCGGATTTAGTGTCCAAAGGGCTACTCTCTGCGACCAGTGATTTCTCCTTCATCAAAGATGCTGACTTCGTTGCTATCTGTGTTCCAACACCGCTCGACGATCACCAGAACCCTGACATTAGCTACGTCAAGAAATCTTCCGAAGATATCGCAAAACATATGAAACCCGAAACCATTGTGGTCCTCGAGTCGACCACCTATCCCGGGACAACCGAAGAGCTTATTCGACCCATCCTTGAAGAAGGTTCCGGCCTTACGTGTGGAAAAGATTTCTATTTAGGGTTCTCGCCGGAAAGAGTCGATCCGGGCAATCGCTTCTATAACACCAAGAATACCCCAAAGGTTGTCGGAGCCATTGGAGATGAAGCAAGGGAAGTTATAGCAGCGGTCTATCGTAGTGTTCTCGATGGAGAGATTTATACCGTTTCTTCGCCTCGTGTTGCAGAGATGGAAAAAATTCTCGAAAACACCTATCGCAACGTGAATATTGGTCTGGTCAATGAACTTGCCATGCTCTGCCATAAAATGGATATCGACATCTGGGAAGTCATCGACGCTGCCAAGACCAAACCTTATGGTTTTCAGGCGTTCTATCCGGGTCCCGGCTTAGGTGGGCATTGCATTCCCCTTGATCCCTATTACTTGAGTTGGAAAGCTCGTGAATATGGCTTCCACACAAGCATGATCGAAACGTCGATGAAAGTGAACGATGAAATGCCTGAATATACAGTACGTCGTCTAGCAGAGATCTTGAATGATGTGAGTTTGCCCCTTAAGGGAACGAAGATCTTATGTCTCGGCGTTGCTTATAAGAACGATATCGACGATTATCGCGAGAGCCCTGCCCTTGAAGTCATAGAGCTTCTGGAGAAGTCCGGAGCCATTGTAGACTTCTATGACCCCATGATTCCCAAGTATAAATACTATGGTGAGTGGCATCGAGGGCTCGAAGAATTCTCAGCTCGAGATGCAGCAAACTATGATGTGACCGTCTTCTTATCCGGCAACAAAGCCTTTGATTACGAAGCAATCTGTGAAGCTGCTCCTATCGTCTTTGATACTCGAAATGTCTGTGCAGAGGTTTCTCAACGTGACGGTTTACATCGTCTCTAGTTCTTACGGAGGTTTTAGATGCGATATGCAATAATCGGTTGTGGCCGAATTTCACCCAATCATTTGGCAGCAGCAAAGGCAAACGAACTTGAATTGGTTGCGGTCTCTGACCTTGATAAGATTGCAGCACAGCAACGGTTGACTGATCAAGGCTACGATCCGGATGAAATCCCTTTCTACCTTAATTTCCGTGATTTGCTCGATGAGCAAAAACCGGAAATGGTCGCTGTTTGTACAGACAGTGGATCCCATGCTGAAATTGGCCTTGCCTGTTTAGAATCCGGCGCTCACGTCTTAATTGAAAAACCCATCGCACTATCTCTTGAAGACGCGGATCGACTCATAGAAATGGCTGAGGCAAAAGGCTTGAAACTAGGGTGTTGCCATCAGAATCGTTTTAATAAATCCATCCAAGCCATACGTGAAGCCCGTGAAAACGGTCGTTTCGGTCGAATGATGTACGGCACAGCCCATATCCGATGGAATCGAAATAAGAACTATTACGAACAAGCCCCATGGCGCGGAACCTGGGCTCACGATGGTGGAGTCCTGATGAATCAATGCATCCACAACATCGATTTGCTTCGTTGGATGCTTGGAGGCGAAGTTCAAGAAGTTCAAGCTTATACAGATCGCCTTACCCATGATTATATTGAAGCGGAAGATCTCGGTTTAGCCATCGTCCGTATGAAGAATGGCACTTATGGTGTCATCGAAGGGACGAGCAACGTTTATCCCCGCAATTTAGAAGAGACGCTGTATTTGTTCGGAACCGAAGGAACGGTTCAAGCCGGAGGAATGTCCGCTAACCGGATTATTCACTGGAACTTTGCAGATGATTTGGATGACAGTGAGGACATCCGCGCACATTTCCACGAAGATCCTCCCAACGTCTATGGCTATGGACATACACCTTTATATGCAGACTTCATTGCTGCTATTCGGGAGGATAGAGCACCCTTGGTCGACGGCCATGAAGGTCGTAGCGCTCTTGAACTGGTTCTCGGAATCTATAAGGCGGCAGATGAAGGTCGGGCGGTTTCCTTCCCACTGGATGGCGTTGCTACAACAGATTTCACCGGTCGGTTTCCCCTAAGTAAGGAATAACGTGAAGGATGTAAAGGATTGGACATTTTCTGAATCAAGTAACCCCCAATCCGGTTCTTGGATCTACCTTACTCAGAAGTATATTGCAAAGCGGGGATGGCCTGAACGGCTATCCCAAGTTTCTGACTGTAATATTCTTTACCCGGATGACGTAGACGTTCCGGACTCTCTTCATTCACGTCATTCTTGGCACCCATCAGCTCAGCCCCAATGGGACTATCATTTGTTGATGATGAAAGTCTCAGAACAACGTAAGGAAGCTGAAGCCTCTATTGTATGGAGGACTTTGGATAATGGTGCTCGTATTGCTGAAACTGCAGTGATAGGCGAGGAAGTCTCCATCGGTCCGCTATCCGTTATTGGTCCGGGGGTTGTTCTGGGGGATAGAGTGAGAATAGGCGAGTTAGCTTCAATTCAACGTGCGACGTTGGAAAATGATGTCGAAGTTGGATCTAATGCAAGCATTGGAGTCGATGCTTGGAATCTAGTCCCCATTCCTGAAGATCTACAAGAATCGAATGATGGTCCAACCCAAGCCAAGATGGCTACCCTGGGTTCTGTCAAAATTTCTCGTGGTTCCACGATTGGTGCCGGCGCAAGCATAGCAGCAGGCATGATTGGCATAACGGTTCTCGAAGCCGGAGTTCATATCGATATAGGATCGATCATTCATCATGACTGTCAACTATCCTCCGGGGCACGTGTTGCCGCTCATGCTGTTCTCGCCGGATATTGTAAGGTGGAACGGGATGCCTATATTGGCCTTGGTGCTCACGTCAGGCAGCGCATCACGCTTGGAGCATCTTGCGTTGTTGGCATGGGATCCGTTGTCGTCAAAGACGTAGAACCCAATTCTGTGGTGTATGGTGTTCCTGCTCGAATTGCAGAATAATAGATAGCAAGAGATTGGCTTTCATTCAACTTCAATGGAGTCGACCTTGCTTTTAAGGAGAGAACTATGGAATTTCGTGATCTCAAACGTCAATACCAAGAACTAAGAGAACAGATGGATTCAGCTGTCTTATCCGTTATGGACAAAGGACAATATATCGGTGGTTCTCCGGTGATTGAATTTGAAAAAGACATGGCAGACTATGTCGGCGTAAAGCATGCTATTAGTTGTGCCAATGGTACGGATGCCCTCATGATGGCCTTGATGGTTCTTGGAGTGGGTGAAGGTGATGCTGTCTTTGTCCCGGACTTCACGTTCTTTGCCACGGCAGAAGCTCCGGCTTTCCTGGGGGCAACCCCAATTCTTGTGGATGTCGATGAAGAAACATTCAATCTCGATCCTGCCGCTTTGCAAGCAGCCATTGATGCAGTAAAAACGGAAGGATCATTGAAGCCTTCCTGCATCATTCCGGTAGACCTCTTCGGCTTACCTGCGGATTATGAAGCGATTGAGTCAATCGCCAAGGCTGAGGGTCTGTACGTCTTAGAGGATGCGGCTCAGGGGTTTGGTGGGGAGCTGAATGGACGAAGAGCGTGTGCCTTTGGTGACATTGCAATAACGAGTTTCTTCCCGGCAAAACCGCTAGGTTGTTACGGTGATGGAGGGATGTTATTCACCAATAACGATCAGTATGCTGAACTGCTCGATTCACTCAAAGTACACGGCAAGGGTTCTTTTAAATATGACAATGTTCGTATTGGTGTCAATTCTCGCCTCGATACCCTCCAAGCAGCGATTCTGAGTGTGAAGTTTGATGCTTTTAAGAACTTTGAACTTGCTGCGACGCAAGAAGTTGCAAAGCGCTACGATCAGCTTCTGACAGATGCAAAGATTACCGAGCATGCATCCATACCGTTGATTCCTGTGGGCTATCTTTCATCTTGGGCTCAGTACACACTGAAATTTACGTCGAATGAGCTTAGAGATAAAGTGCAAGAAGACCTCAAAGGTAAAGGTATCCCAACGATGGTTTACTACCCGACGCCTTTACATCGTCAACCTGCCTTGACCCCTTATCTTGCTCATACCCAAGGTTCCCTAGACCGAACCATTCGTCTAACGGAAACGGTTTTATCTTTACCATTCCATCCTTACATGACAGAGGGAGAACAAGAAGAAGTTGTTGCTGCTTTAAGTGAGAGTCTTCGCTAATTTATCGTGGATCAAGCCTTTTAAACACAAAAGCCTAGGCGCTCGTTACAGAGTCCCTAGGCTTCTTCAATTCTGAAGGATCAGCAAGTGCTATGCAGGCTGTAAATCCTGTAATTTAGCGAATGGCGATTGCGTATCTGCCACCCCAAGCATTGGAGTTTGCTAACGTATAAGAGTTAACGATCTTTAAGGATGCGGAACTCGACCAGGTGTAGGGATCCATCAAAGCAAATGTGTTGTTTTCAGCACTATAACCGGTGATCAACTGGACGTGAGTGTTGCTGGGGTACGATAGGCCACCATAGTAAGGGCTGTAGAATCCACTGGTACACCAGAGAACAACCGGGTTGCCGTTGTCTATTTCTCGTCTCCACCCATCAACCGTACTCCATGAGATATCAACAGAATTCGGAGCGTATTTTTGTAGGGAGGGTAAGAGAGCATTGGGATAAATGGTGCCCAGGGCCGTTCCGTACGGATTGGTATTGAATCCATACTGGGGATTTGAATGCCGTGGCATTTCTGCGAGAAGGGTTGATAAGGAAACGCCTCGATCGTAACCATGATAGCGGAGAGCACCGAGAGCTGAGGCCATTTCACAGCCATTAGGTGCATAGATAGGTGTCAACTGGCTGGACCAAGGTACGGATAATTTAACGGTATATCGGTAGCCGGAGTTGGTTGCGGAAGATCTGCCGTTGGCATCGAACAAATATTCTTGTCCGTTGATCATGCGGATGGATTTGAAGTGTAAAGAACCGTTTGACGTTACAAAATATCGAGATCCATCGAGTGTAACCCAGTTATTGAGTTTCTGAATGGTGCTGCCCTTACCGAACATGTATAGGCGGTTGTTATAGCGAACGATCTTGTTGCTATTTAGCTTGCTTCCGTTACCGTCAACATAATAGAGTGTGCCGTTAGATGAGGTTACAACCTGATTGCGATAGAGTTTTCCGTCATATCTTGGGTAGTAATCCTTACCTTCATATTCTACCCAGGTATTATCTTTGCGGAGAACACCTCTTCGCATGTTTCGCCCGTCAAACAAATGTAGATTACTTCCAACAGTTCGTACACCGGTATAGGCCGCACCATCTGATCCCATATAGTGGGCTATGGATGGACCGAAGGTTATCCATTGGTTCCTATAGAATTCACCTTTCTCATTAGCGAAGAAATGCTTGCCATCGATATCGTACCAACCGACAGTAGGAGTTTTGGCTTTACCGTTATCTCCAAACAGCAGTATCTGGTCCCGAAAGTTAACGACTTTGCTGCTATTGAATTTTGATCCGTCAGAGCCTAAGTAGAAATGATTAGTGGGGCCAAAAGTAATGATCCGGTCGTGATAGAGATTGCCTTCAGCGTTAGGAAAGTACTCTTTCCCATCATACTTCACCCAGGCGTTATCCTTGCGCAGCACACCTCTCTGAAGATTGAGATTATCGAATAAATGAAGATCTTCACCTACTGCTTTAACCCCTGTATAAGCTGCCCCATCTGAGCCCATATAGTGTGCTATGGATGGGCCGAACGTGATCCAACGATTTCTATAAAATTGACCAGCTTCATTGGCAAAGTAGTGCTTACCATCGCTGTCGTACCAACCAACCGTTGGGGTTTTTGTTCTACCATTGTTACCAAAGAGCAGGATCCGGTCTCCGTAGTTGACGACCTTGGTACCATTAAATCTCGTTCCGTCAGAACCCATGTAGTAGAGGTTTTCTGGACCAAAAGTAATGATCCGGTCGTGATAGAGATTTCCAGATGCATTGGGGAAATAAAGTTTATTGTCATAGTCCACCCAAGCATTATCTTTGCGTAGAACTCCTCTTTGATAGTTAAGATCATCGAACAGATGAAGATTATTGTTCACTTGATGAACACCAGTATAAGCTGCCCCATCCTCACCCATATAGTGAGCGATATCAGGTCCGAACGTTATCCAACGATTCTGGTAAAGTTTTCCCTCTGCATTGGGGAAGTAATATTTGCCGTTGATCTCAACCCAAGCATTATCCTTGCGGATTTCATTCGTTACCGTATCGACGATGTATAGGTTCCCGCCAATCTCTCTGACTTCATATTGTGGAATAGCTTGAGCGTCAGCCATGGTACGCGAGGGGACTTTAGGAGCTTCCTCCGTGTTTTGCGTGTCAAGCTCCTCGCCAACCGTTGTTTCTTCTGTCGAATTCTCCGGAGCATTGTCAGGCTCTGTAATCTCTGTAGGTTCTGTAGGCTCTGTGCTATCGGTGTTCAATGAATTGTCATCATCGAGCTCATTGTCTGAAGTTGTATCCTGATGGAATATATCTTCCGTTTCGGTGCTTGTCTCTTCTGACACTACCTCGGTTTCGTCTGTTTGTGAGTTGTCCGAACCGGTTTCATCTTGACCTGTACCCTCATCTACTAAGACTTCTGTTTCATTTCCGAAGGCATCTTGATCATCTGATGTTATAGGTTCAGAAGTGTCCGAAGCAGGATCTGATGGTTGAGGCTCTGAAACAACATCTTCCAGTGTTTCATTTGTACCTGGATTTTGAGGCTCTGATACTTGCTCAAACGTTGGTTCTGTAAATGTTTCTCCTAATTCAGTAGAAGGATCAGAGGTTACTTGCCCTTCAACCGTGTCAGACGTTTCCATAATGGTTTCTGTTTCTATTGAACTAGCCTGAATAGATCCGGGGAAGCCCAACAGTAAACATGATAGAAGTACCGCGAGTACAATCATCGAAACGTGAGATCTTTTGTATAGATAAGCCTTACCATTCATGACGACACCACCCATATTTAAAGGAATCCGTTAATCCCATATTGCTTCAATAAAAATTACTTCCAAGGACATTATGCACTGTCGTACGTAAACAAGTACTAGACTTATGATTTTATCAGATCCGATTGCTCATTCGTCTTTGGAAAGCAAAACATTCACAAACCTTAGATGCCTAAGAGTACGTGTAGGAATCCAATGATCATTCATTTAATGGTGTGTAGGCTCGAGTGAGAGCTATGGCTCCAAGAACTCCGTTAGTTCGGGCTCATAATAATTTCTTGTCAAAGAATAATCTGCCTGTTCAAACACGAAGACGTCCGGTTCAAAGAGTTCGATGTAATCTTCAAAGAACTGAATCGCATGGTATGAATGGATGATCATCGTTTCTTTGAACTGAGGAATGACAAAATCGATCTTCCTATTCATGTATGAGCCCTGATAAATCAAGAGTCTTTCAGCATCCTCATCATCTAGCGTGGAGTTCGCATAGACCCCCAGGCATTTGTTTTCCATTGTTTCATTGGGAAACTCGTAGTCATCCTTTACGGATTTAAAATACTTCCTCAGTTTCGATGAATAGTTGGGGACCTCTTCCTCGAGAGGGAAGGGATGGGTTGTAGCTTGGTATTTCATCTCGGTTCCATGGGTATAGTCATCGAACTCATTGAGTTCTACATGAAGTCCAAGATCTTTTAAGGCACCAAGCATTACATTGATGCCGTGAAACATGCCCAAGTCATTCCAGTGGTTTTGGTCGTACTCGGCATTGAAGACTTCGATGGATTGGTCGGCTAGGGCTTTTAGGTCGTAGTAGGTGCTGATGTAGGGAATTTCGTATTTCTCAAGGGTATTCTCAATCGCTTGCGGATGAAGTCTATGATAAATATAGCCGTCAGGAAGCATCTCAGGATAAATGGAGGTCTTCGTAGGATTAAGCATGAATAGGAAAGGGATTGAGCGTTCATCGCAAACTCGCTTGACTTCGCTGAGGTATTCGCCGAATCGATCAAGAAACTCGTGATCCACCTGTTCCGTGATAAGCGTTGAGAAAATATGACCATCTTTGCCACGTGCCATGACGGGCTCGAAGAATAAGCGATCCTTCACGATCATTTGGTTTCTAAGCATGACATCGCGAAAGCCTATCCGATCATTCACATAACGATTCATCATGGGATAGAGTGGATCTGCTTCGCTATCCCATTCGTAGAGGAAACGATTGTCGATCAATGATTCCACATTCTCCCCATGATGCATGAACATGAGCGGTAGATAAATGATGAGAGCAATGCTCACCACAAAGAGAATGTTTAACCATTTGCTACCTGGGCTATTCATATTGGAACGTGATCTCCCGGAAACCATAACTAGAACCTAAAGTATAAGAAGGGTTGGTATACCCCTGAAGCTAGTGCATTGAGTGCTAGAATCAATAACGCACAGCTCACGACAGAACGCCAAACTAAATCAATCTTGGGGTATTTGGCTTGGAATTTATTGAGACCCGGTTCAATAAGCTCTATGCCGGGCTTATAGGAAATCAGGGCGGAAATAATCAATAAGGTCAAAGGATAGGGCCTCAAGAAATACCGGTAGGTGAAGTTAATGATTTCCGGTCTATTGAAGATTTGCAGCACGTATTCTTTAACGTCGTGGAGGGAATCATGGTAGAAAGGCAACCAACTAATGACTAGGATGACCTGGATAAAGACCCAACGGATGACCTTTGGAATCCTTGTAAGCAAGCCCCACTTATTTAGGAATCTCTCAATGCAAATCATTGCTCCATGCATAAGACCCCAAAACAAAAAGAGGGGACCGTTCCCATGCCACAGGCCCGTGAGGGCAAAAACGACCATGGTATTGAAGTAGACGTTACCGGCACGTGAACCACCTAGGGGAATATATACGTACTCTCTAAAGAACGACCCTAAACTTATATGCCATCTACGCCAGAATTCGCCGATTGACAAGGAGCGATAGGGTGAA
Source organism: uncultured Oscillospiraceae bacterium (assembly GCA_964345975.1). Classification (GTDB taxonomy): domain Bacteria; phylum Bacillota; class Clostridia; order Saccharofermentanales; family Fastidiosipilaceae; genus CAYFSS01. The sequence continues at coordinate 45,751 of CAYFSS010000013.1, read as the reverse complement.
TTGAAGTTTTCTTTGATGTGGAAACCGAGCATTCCGGCGACAGCAATCGCCATGACGGAATAGGAGGCAAAGTCCAGAAAAATGCGAAAGTAGAAGAAGATCATTTCCAACACGATGCTGGCCCCATCGGTTGCGCCACTTGCAATCGGCGTGCTTAACGTCACGAGCTGGTCCGCGATCAATAGCTTCATTGCAAAGCCGGCAATGAAACGCCTCACGCATATAGCGAAGTCATTTGATCCCGGTTGCTGTCTTACAGTTTTCATCTGCGGTAAGAAGTCCCGAGCAAATGCAATCGGTCCTTGAAGGAGTTTAGGGAAGAAACTTAGGTAGAGAGCCAAGTCAAGCAGGTTGTAATCTGCTGCTTGAAGTTTGCGATCTCTCACATCAAAGACGTATGACAGGGAGGAGAAGACCACGAAGGATAGAGCCATGGGCTGCGCAAGACTCATTTCTCGCGGTAAGTAGCCCATAAGAAACTTGATCTTATCTACGCCCAACAAGAGACTCAGGGGAACAAACGCGATGAACGCAAAGAGCGTTTTCCTGTACTGCTCATCCAGTCTGTCACCATATCTCGTCAAGACAAATAGAGTTAACGTCATGAGCAGTAAGAAGTACAAATTCTCGATGCCAAACGTCAAATAGAATAGGCATGAAGCAATCAGCAGCAAAACTTGACGCAGGGTATGGATAGAGAGAAGTCTAGGCGGACTTTGTGTCGACGTAAGTTCACCGACCGACTCCATGCGGCTCAATATACGATCGAGCACGATGACGACTGGCAAGCTAAAAAGAAAAATCCAGTTGGTGAACGTCATATAAAACATTACCCTTCGAAAATTGATCTGCTTTGCAATATAGCATAATTATGAAGTCTTCCTTCCTTGATTTGTATGGGATTTCTATGAAGCAGATGGGGTTTGAGAGCTCATTGATGCTAAGATTGGCGTGAATCTTATTGGCATAACGTACGATCCGTATGGTTCAACGTTGTCTGATTCATCAGCTTTCTAGAGAGGTGCCTGTATCATGAAGATCTTCCTCATCGGCTCAAGTGGTCATTCCAAGTGCGTCTATGCTGCGCTGCTTGCGCAAGGGATTTATGACGTAGCGGGTCTCATTTCTGAAGATCAAGTCACAGATCTTCCGGTCCCTATCGTCGGAAACGATCGAACCCGAGAACAGGCAGCAAAGAAATATGGCACGAAGCGGTTCATCATTGCTTTTGGGGGGGATCTCAAGCGACGTCAAGATGTCTTTGAAGATTACCTAAACTCCGGTTGGGAACCGGTCAACATCATTCATCCGTCCGCCATCCTAGGACCCGATGTAAAGCTGGGGAGAGGGGTTCTCATTGAGGCCGGAGCTATCATCACACCTAATCCGGTGCTTGGTGATAACGTCATCATAAATCCGGGCGTCCTCATTAATCACGACAACACGATTGGCTCTCATACGCAGCTGGCTACGGGGGTTGCTACGGCCGGGGGGATAGAGATTGGTGAGCGAGCCCTCATCGGGACGGGAACGAGCCTCATCCCGAGAGTTAAGATTGCCGATGACGTTGTTGTCGGTGCCGGTGCTTGCGTCACGAAAGATCTGCTCGAAGTGGGAACTTATGTTGGTGTGCCTGCGCGAAAACTCTTGAAGTAGGAAGACACCTTCAAAACAAAAAAACCTCCGTCCAAGCTTCCGCGCTAACCTACGGACTTTTCAGAGCCTAATGCGCTAAAATGATCCTATACTATCCCCAGATCCCAACAGCAAGGAGGCTCTACTATGCATGATCAAGCCATTCCGGATATCCAGCCTCGTCGCGATGCATCCCCTTCGTACATGTTCCGTGAGCTGTCTGCAGCTAAGACAGCGGCAGAAGGCAGAGACGAGAGAAGAGACTTTCCCAGATTAGGGTTCACCAGCATGACCACGGGAGCGGGGGTTGATACGGTCGTCAGTGCTTTCATCGGTGCTTTGAAACTTCAAGGTCACAATTCCAGAGTTTATTTCACTCGACTTCGTCATGAAGACGGCTCATTTTATTCCGACCTCACAAAGCAATCGGTCTACACACTTGACCCCTGGCTCCTCGATGCTCGATCCATGCATTACCTCATCACGAAAGAAGCGGATGCCGTCGACTTCTCCATCTTAGTTGGCGAGGTTGCACTCTTCGACAGTCCTTTCGGTGGGCAAAGCTACGAACATGAAGACGTGAGCTACCCGTCTAAGGGCTCGCATGATCAAGTTGCAAGACTTACCCAAACCCCTCAGATCCTGGTCTGTGATGCCCACCGCTTTGATGTCACGAAATTCGCCCAATTACAAGGTGTTTTGGACTATGCCCAACCTTCGGTTATCAAAGGCATCATCCTTAACCGGATGAATCCGGATCGGTATCCGGAGCTCAAGCGTGAATTAGAGAAGCGTTTTGACCTCAAGGTGTATGGTTATTTACCGGAGCGTCCCGGTCTTGAACCCCTTGATAAGAGATCCGAGAAAGATCAGAAGGATTTGGCTGAAACGGCAACTTCCACGCTTGATCTCTTAGGACTCACAAAACTTGCCCATGAAGCAGAGCCTATGATGCGTGTGCTTCCCGGTAGACTCATCCGTGCTCAACGGCAATTCGTGAGACGACCGATGACCAGTCGCATCGCCTATCCTATTGACGATATTTTTCGTGATAGAACGCAAGATAATTTTGATCTGCTCCAGGAGATGGGGGCGGAGTTGGTACCCGTATCCATACAATATGATCGTCGACTGCCGGATGATATCCAGGGGATGTACTTCAGCGGCGGCTTGATCAAGACCGCGGGAGACCTCAGCGGGAATTACGAGTTTAGGGAATCCTTTCGTAAAGCGGTACAACGAGGTCTCAAGGTCTTAGTGGAAGGTGAAGCGTATCGCTTCCTCACTCGAGGGATCTATGATGTGAACGGTGATTTTGCTCCTATGAGTGCAGCTTGGGATGTAACGATCCGTGAATCCAAAGACATCCCGCGCAATGTGCTTACTTATGGGCGACTTCAAGCCCACGAACCCAACCTCTTGGGAGACCGAGACCTCATGATAAACGTTGCCATCCCCAAGAAGCCATGGCCGAATTTTGGCAATGACCTGCGTTTTGATTCCGTTGATGACTCAACTTGGCACCATGGATTCTCCGGCTCGAGGGTCTTTGCTACGTCGGCAAGGTTTCATTTCCTATCGCATCCTGAATGCTTAGTATCCTTCTTGGAGGCTTGTCGCCGCGAAACGAAACATGAAACACCCAAGCGTCGCAGTGAAGGTAAGCCCGGTTTCTCGATTTACCCCGGCGTCGACCCTCTCGCATAATCCGGCTGCGTGCTAAACTGTTTTGACGGAGGAATCTATGGCTAGATTTTGTTTCTATTGTCAACGCGAGTTACGTGAAGGAGAGCGGTGCAACTGTCATGCGGCTCAACTTGCCGATGCCAAGCGTGAAGCTCAGCGTTCATCCAAAGAGAGTGTTGAAGGGCCTGATGCTGTGCCGACTGAGCCTGATGCTGCGCCGACAGGGCCGGAGGGAGCGCCAGCCGGATCGTCGCCTGACCCCGCGGCTCAATCAACATCGACTGAAAATACAAACTCTCGGGCAGCTCATAACTCGACAGCAGGCGACCATACCACCCAACAAACTCGTCGCGTTCAAGACGACACTCGCAAAACAACCGGGACTGCTCAAAACGAGTCGAACGCCGGCACACGCGAGCGATTTACTTCAAGAGCGAGGGAGCAATTCCATCGCACAAGAGAGTCGACCCAAGATCGATTCCGTAGGACCTCAGAAAATTTCGATGCTTCGAAGGTAAAGTCGAGTCTCAACCGCTTCGCCGATGAAGGACGTGCCTTTATTAAGCAAATACCTCAGATGCTACGAGACGTCATGACCCATCCGGAGAATATCCTAGCCCTAGCACGGCGAGCTTCAAACCAGTGGGTCATTATTGTTTTCCTCTTAGAAATCTTTGTGACAACCTTTGTCGTGAGTTTGGCTTATCAGAACTCATCGCTGGGGCGGTTCTTGGCTTTTGCATTGAATCAAGCAGAACAGATGGCAGGAGCTTCGCCTTCACCGTTTGCGCTGAGAGTAATCATCATTGCCATCAGTAGCTATTTGGTGAGATTGGGTGCCTATCTCATGGCCCTTCGCTTAAATTTTGTGCCAATCACCTTCCAGCAAGCCGTGAAACATGCGGTGCCGGGCAGCATTTATTTCACTTTGATTCTCTTCTTTGCTATCTTCTTCAACCGGTCCAGCGGTATTCAGGTGCTCTTCATTCTTGCGCTTGCGTGGGCTCTTCGCTTCCTCATCGATGAGAAAATTCTTAGAGATTATGTGAGATTGAGGCATGATCGCATTCTGCCGACCTTGATCGGGATCTATTTCTTTACTTTCTTGATCATGGCGCTCGTGATATCCTTAGCGATTCCTGAGATTGGTCGTGTAAGACCGCCGGCAGGTCCTACGATCGTGAATCATATGATCGATCGTTTGCTTGGGATCTAGCGGTTTACGAAGCGCGACCGTGATACATCAACGATTTTCCGGGAGGAACCTATGACCCGTTTACATCGCGAGACGGTGACGTGTGCCTACTGTGGCAATGAAGAAGAAATGACACTCTTCGATCTCATCGATCTGGAGGAAGATCCCGATCTCAAAGAAAGAATCCTGCAGAAGGATCTACAGCGCTTTGATTGTAGTAATTGTGGGCGCTATTTTTTCGTGGCGAACCCCCTTGTCTATTTGGACCCTGAGCAACGATTGGTCATCTCGGTCGTTCCGCTCCCGGGTGCAGGAATCGATGATGAAGGTGTAGAATCATTGGAAGACTTCCCGGAAGATCAAGCGGAAGAACTCATCCGGCAAATGCAGGATGCGCTCCCTGATCTCAGTGAAGAAGCCAAGACGGAAGGTTACCGTCTCAGGATTGTGAGCTCGTACAATGCGCTCATTGAGAAGATCCATGTTTTTGATGACGGCCTGGAGGACGCCGTGATTGAAGTCCTCAAGTTAGCTCTCATGACGCGTAGTCACGCAGAAGACGAGGGCAAGGTGCAGGCGCTTTTTTATCTCCATACGGATGCGGATTTATTGCTGTTTCGTAGTTGGGATGAAGCGCACGAGTGGGATGATCTCTACATACCCGCTGAATCCTATGAATCGGCTGCCGAGCTCCTGGAGGATCATTTGGATCCCGAGGGCTCCTGGCAAATCGTCAATCGAGAACGAGCAGCAGAATACCTCGACGTTGTTCAACAAGCTCTGTTCTCAGAGGAGGGTTAATGAAGATGCCTAAGACAACAACATCGACGAGTGTCAAAGAGTACACTTCTGAAGATTTCGCTCAAGATAAAAATCCGCATTTAACAGATGCCAATCCTTTAGGTCGCCCGAAAGATGGTGACGTCAATGAGGAGATTACCGAGATCCGCACCGAGATTGAATCCATCGATGATCAGATCCAGGAGCTGCTCCAAACTCGTACAGAAGCGGTGAAAGAGCTCCTTGAGTATAAATTGGATCAGGGCAAGGCGATTTTCCAGCCAAATCAAGAGCAGTTGAAGGTTGAGCATCTCGAAGATCAACTGAGCCAAATCGGTGTAAGTGAACTTGAGATGCGCGTTCAGAAGACGACGCTCATGCGTCGCATTGCTGCTTCCAGAGAGATGCAGTACGAAGAACTCTATCGTCGTTATTGCGATGCTTATTTGCCGGAAGGTGTTGAGGTCGAGAATCCATTTCTTAATTTGTTGAATGGTGTCGATGTCAAACCGGAAGCCAAGAAATTGCGCGAATATATCCTTGAGAACTATTCGTTCCCGGTTGCTTTCGAGATCGCTGAAGGGATGCGCAAGGAAACGTATACAGCCCAACGAGTCTCCGTCCATACGGACCTTGGGATCGGCAGCGAGCAGATTGCTCGCAGCATCTGGCCACAAAGTCATATCCATAAGGAGCATCAAGTCTCGCAAGTCCTCAGCGATGTTGCCGAAGGCAATGTAGACGTAGGTCTTCTCACGGTGCGTGAAGGACAATACCTTTCCCCGCAAGATTTGACCGATTGCTTGCGCAAGCATGGGCTTTATATTGCAGATCGTTTTACGATCAACCGTCGCTATAAACTGATGCATCATCCTGACACCTCGGTCACCGATGTACGCAAGGTTGTATCGGAATCGCATCTTCTCGAAGCAATCTCGCCGCAAATTCGTAGGCTCGGTTGGCAGATGCGCTCCATCGTGAGTACGGAAGAAGCCGCACGTGAACTTCTTGTCCTCGAAGATAAGACTGCTGCGGTTCTCCTCAGCGAGGCTGAAGGTGAAACCTTCGGTTTGGTGGGTGATCCTCAGTGGGAAATGTTCAACGTCGATCTTGAACTCGTTTTCATCGTTGTGACCAAAGACCTTACCGTTGCTCCCGATGCCGATAGGCTCATGGTTGGTTTTACCTTGTCGAATCAAACCGGTGATATTGCAGCGGCGATCCAATCCGTCGCCGACTTCGGCTTCAACATCGTTGAAATGAGTTCCAAGGAGGTTAGCGGTAAGCCCTATCAACAGCGCGTTGTCATGGAGTTTACAGCGCGCCCAACGGATGAGGGCACCTTCCCCTTGCTCTATCAGATGACGCAAGAGAGCCTCGACCCCGTGATTATCGGGTGGTTCCTCGATAAGCGACTCGATTAGACCGTTAATTTTTACACTCAAAAGCCCCAACCGGCTCTTCCCATAGGAGTTTGAACTATGCCTTTCTCACATACTGCTTCACCTGCGCTCTTGGCGGAGGTCCAAAAGGATCTAAGGGCTTATGCAGAAGATCTGAAACAGCGTGCCTTGGCCGAGGGCGTCACGATCCCTGAGAAACTTTGGGACCTCTTCGTTCCCACGTATATGAATACGGCTGAGACCACCATGCAAATAATGGAGGATGGAACGACCTTCGTTCTGACGGGCGATATCGAAGCCATGTGGCTGCGTGATTCTACGCTCCAGGTCTACCACTATCTCCCGGCCGCTCGCGGCTCCGAAGCTGTCAAGCGTGCCATTCGCGGTCTATTGCTTCGTCAGATGCAATACATACTCTACGACCCCTATGCAAACTCCTTCAACCTAATGGAAAACGATCAGCATTGGGATGAGGATTGTCCAAAACAGAAGCCGGCTGTCTGGGAGCAGAAATATGAGATCGATTCTCTCTGTTTCCCGTTCTTCCTCTTGGATCACTATGTCTCAGCGTTGGGAGATCGTACGATCTTAGAGGAGCCTTTGGTTCAAGCCGCTTGGGCAACCGTGGTCCGTCTGTGGATCTTGGAGCAACATCACGCAGAGAATTCTTTCTACTATTTCATCCGTGACGACGTTCCTGAACAAGATACGTTGAGCCATGACGGTCAGGGCTATCCCCATGCAGCGGGGATCGGACTCACTTGGTGTGGTTTTAGGCCTAGCGACGATGCCTGCACGTATCCTTATTTGATCCCGGCAAATCTCTTTGCTGCGCATGTTTTAGAAAAGATGGCGGCCTTGTTTGATGGTTCCTCTGACGAGATCATCGGTCAAGTTGGAGTAGCAGCTCTCTATGCCGAAACCGGTGCAGATCTGGTGTTAGGACCGGAGCGAGTCGAAGGTTATGAGCCCGAGCAGGGTGGGTATGCAGCCGGAGAGTTTGCAGCTCGTGTTCTTGCGGATGAGCCAACCTTGGCAAAACTCCGGGTACAAGCTGTAAGATTGGCTGAAGAGATCAGAGCAGGAGTCGAAGCTGTCGGTATAGCAAGCCATCCGATTTATGGGGACATTTATTCGTATGAGACAACCGGGTTAGGCGATCAAATCCTCATGGACGATGCAAACATCCCCAGCCTCTTGGCACTTCCTTACTTGGGCATTCTCTCGGAGAAGGATGCGCGCTATCGTCGCACCCGTAAATTTATCTTGAGTTTGGAGAATCCTTATTACTATGAGGGTACAGTGGCTAAAGGGATCGGTTCACCCCATACGCCGGAGGACTATATCTGGCATATCGCTTTGAATGTCCAGGCTTTGACGTCTAACGATGCGGAGGAGATTCAGGACGTCTTGGAGATGCTTGCGAACTCGGATGCCGATACGGGTTGGATGCATGAAGGATTCCATAAGGATGATCCGACACAGTTCACACGACCTTGGTTTGCCTGGTCAAATTCAATGCTGGCAGCAAACCTGCAGAATCTGTTTTTGAAATAAGACGGTGACGAAGTAATGTTTGTTGAAGCCTCGGCCCTTATGGGTTCCGGGGTTTCATTCTTATCCCGTAGGAACGTGATAGAACGGTTGTGGGCTTTTTTGTGAATTTATACCTAGTTATGAATCGTAAGGAAAGCATGTTTGTTAAGTGGAGATGGTTAGGTCTAACGGACTCGCTTGTCTTTCATCGGTAAGAACGGCAAACTGAACGGATGAGATCATTCGACCATTATGAGTCTTGGACGTTTAAATCTGAGAGTGGGGTTTACGAATTCCGGAGCTATATTTCGATCGCACGTTCGGGCTTAACTAATCTGATTCAGGTTTAGGCTTCCTTGTAGGAATGAAGTGGTTGAAGACCTCAGAGCCGGAAGGGATTCGGTGTTGTCTTTCCGGGATTGAAGTTCACGCTAGGATTTGAATAATTGTAGGTATAAGGAATTTTATGACCGACGCACATATCTCTCATAGTAAGCTTCGACTCGGCATCATAGCCCAGGCTCTTGTCCTCCTCTTTGCCATTGCCTCGGTGATTCAAAAGTTTGCGGGACAGCAGAAGTTTCCCTCACTACTATTTTTCCTCTTCTATGGGACGGCAATCCTTTGCCTCTTGTTCTATGCCTTGGGTTGGCAGCAGATTCTCAAACGTTTGCCTCTGGCGGAGGCCTACAGCCATCGTTCTATGACGGTCATTTGGAGCCTGCTCTTTGGTTATATTTTCTTTGGTGAAAGCATCACGCTACCTATGCTCCTGGGCGGTGTCCTCATCATTATCGGCGTGTATCTTGTTCAAGCAGATGTCATAGCTCCTGAATCTACGCATGAAAATACGATCATTTAGGGATGGTGGAGACTCTATGCGAGTTCATACTGCAGGTGTAAATAATGACAATTTCTATGCTGTTTCTATGACCTACGTCTCTCGATAAGATAAGGACATCTCATGACATTTATTCAAGCTTTCCTCATTGCACTTGTGGGCGTCGAAATCGCAGTTGCAGCTCAACTTCTTCTTAAGGGTGCAGCTACAAAAGATTATTCAACCTTCCTTCAGCAATACCTCAATTTCCGTGTCATTGCCGCATACGGCATGATGTTCTTATCAACCTTCTTCAGCATCATTGCCTATCGTGTTCTTCCTCTGAGTTTTGGACCGATCATGACTGCACTGGCAACGATTTCTGTAACGGTTCTCAGTCGTGTGATTTATCATGAGCGTTTCACCCAAAGAAAGATCTACGGCTTCGCCTTAATCATCGCAGGGATCTTGCTCTTCCTGGTCCCCGGAGCTCGGATTCTGTAGCTTGATGGGATCTTTGATGATCCCTTCATTGGCTTGTTCGCCATTGCGTAAGGCAAGACCTTGCGCTATATCGAAGATGAGTCGAACTTCGTGAAGATCCCGCGTGAGCTGCCGATTCTTATCGTGTCCGGTTCGCAGGATCCCGTGGGAGATTTCGGGAAGGGTGTGAAGGAGCTGCATGAGCGTTATCGCAAGCTGGGGGTCAAGGATCTTGAGATGCGGCTCTACGAAGGTGCCAGACATGAGCTGCTCAATGAAACGAATAAGCGAGAGGTCATGCAAGATCTTGTGACTTACCTCGATGCGAGGATTTAACACGTCTCATACTTATACACAAAAGCCCCCAACCAATCTCCTTTGTACCACTAGGCCAAATGAAAAGAGCTTCCTATGTGAGAAACACGGGAAGCTCTTCTATTAGTAGGGGGGAGCGGAGCGGGGCTTTTGTGTAAAACGTTTAGACCTCGAAAAGAGCAGCAGCCAGTCGAACGCAGCGTGCTTGATCCTTGACGCCCATCGTTTCGTAGAGGGAGTGCATGGACCACATGGGGATCCCGACATCGACGTTGTCGATCGGAAGCTGTGTCGAGAGCATGGGACCAATGGTGCTGCCACCACGCTGGTCAGCACGGTTGCTGAACCTTTGACAAGGGATGCCTGCTCGTTCGCAGAGGAGCTTGACGCGCGCAGCACTCCTTGCATTTGTTGCATAAGAAGCCACAGCATACTTGATCGTGATCCCGCCGTTAATGACAGGACGCTGCGTAGCATCTGCAACTTCACCATGATGAGGGTGAACGGCATGGGCAGCGTCGGCTGAAATTGCAAAGGACTTGTTGAGGTTCCCTAAGAAAGCGCTGTCGCTAAGACCTCTGGCACGGGCTAGGGTTTCAAGGTAAGGGCGAAGTTGGGAAGCACCGGCACCTTCCATCGTGTTGGAACCGACTTCTTCGTGGTTTGTGAGATAAAGGACGGAAACCCCGGGGAAACCTTCGCCGACAAGGACGGCCTGCGAAGCTTCGAGGAAGGCTCTGAGCCCCGCGAAGCTCATGGCGAGGTTATCGAGGCGAGGCGCAAGGAAGAATTCTTGCTCTGCACCCCAGGTATGAGGAGGATCTGTCGGGTAAGTGTAGAGGTCGAAGTCGAGGATATCGTCGACGCTGCACCCAACTTCCTTGGCTAGGAGACCGTGGAGCGCTTTTGGATTGTCCTTGGTGTTGGTGCCTAGAATTGGGAGCATGACTTTCTGGGCTTTGATTTCAACGCCCTTGTTGACCTCACGATTTTGATGGATGGCAAGATTAGGGATGAGGATTGTGAGGGGGCTAAGGTCGACAAGCTCTTGCTTGATGCCGGTAGGGGAAGATTCATCCCGTAAGATGACGGAGCCAGCGAGGGAAAGGGGACGATCGAAGAAAGAGTTTAAGATAGGACCGCCATAGACGGATGCGGAGAGAAGAGCGCTGCCTTCTCTGAAGACCATCGGATCACCTTTGATTTGGAGTGAAGGGGAATCGAGGTGAGCACCCCAAATACGAGTCCCGGCGGAGGGTCCTTCTTCGCCTACGAGAAACGCAATGACTGATGAGCCACCGGGGCGGATGAAGAAGGCATCGTTGTTTGTGAGCGTATCCTCGAAGTAAGTGAGGTCGTCCAATGCTTCCCCGGTACAGGGGAGCTCTTCGAAACCCGCAGCGATAAGTTCTTGAGCGATATTGGCCGCGGCTTGGTAGGCTGTGGGACTTTCACGTAGGAAAGACTCCAACGCTGTAATCTCTCGGTGGACATCTTCTTCTGTGACGTCATGCGGAGCATCGTCGGAGCTCCCGGCGACATAGTTAAGTTCGCGCGCAAATTGGTCCCATGTTGCTGTATCCAGGAAGCGATCCGTAGCGCTCAGAAGCGGTCTACAAGCTTGCCGCAAGACGTGTGGCTCCGGGGAGAGCCAGCGGAATTGTTCGTGGTCGGGACCGGTAGGATTGTCATCGGACGACCATGGAGCTGTGAAGAAGTGGAGCGTTATGTGCTGGTCACCATAGTCATGCTCGATGGTTCCGAGGTAGGTAAGGTCGTCTTCTACGGGTTTAAAACCGGTTTCTTCCTCACTTTCACGGATGGCTGCTTCCACAGCGCTTTCATTCTCTTCCAGCTTGCCGCCGGGGAATTCCCAGGACCAGGGAGCCACGACCTTACGACCGCGTTGGGCAAGCAGGACAGATCCATCCGGACGAGTGAAAACAACCGCGGAGACTTCGTAAACATTAGGCATGCTGAATACCTCCAGAAATGCATCGTATCATTCGCATGATCTATATAAGATATGCTTGTTATAATTTGTATTCTAACGTAGCCTATCGTAGCTTAGTCGTTCAGACTTTGCACAAAGATAAAGAACCCGTTTTGGATTAGTCCTCATAACATGAAAGAAAAGTGGTGAATCATGTCCATTGCACGTGACCATATGTATCTGCAACGCGCTGGTAGGATCTTGCAGGATCTTGATAAGTTTCGCACGCGGGAGTCAGTGTCCGTCTCCGGCATTAGGCATCGGGTGACCGATGATAGAATACGCAATATTCGAGAGGAAGATCCGACGGATAATTCAGTATGGCATGACTTCGGCGAGAACGATCGCTGGGGCGGATACCGGTCGCATGCGGCTTTTGTAGCGCAGGTAGAAGTGCCCGAGTCTTTCCGTGGGTTGGATGCGTATATATCCGTCGATACCGGACTATCTGAAGGATGGGATGCAACGAATCCTCAATTCCTTGTCTATGTCGATGGTGAAGCTCGTCAAGCGCTGGATAAGAATCATCGAAGTTCTCGCTTGATGGACGAGGTTTTTGGTGGTGAAACGTTCGAGCTTTATTTCTCTTCTTATGCTGCCGAGATTAAGGAAGATCAGCTCTTCCGTCTGAAGCTGGAAGCTCGTGATCCGAGAGTCAATCAGCTCTATTATGATTTAAAAGTTGCTGTCGAAGCGGCAAGTCTCATGGAGATGGAGACCGAATCTTTCCTCACGATTATCCATGCTGTGAATGACACGATCAATCTCTTGGATCTGCGCCAACCCTTCTCGCCTGAATTTTATGAAAGCGTCGATAGGGCTTTGGAATTTATCGATGAAGAACTCTATACCCGTGCCAGCGATGAAGGGAAATTCCCTGTCGTCCGTGCCGTAGGGCATACGCACATTGACGTTGCTTGGCTCTGGTCTATTGATGTAACCCGTAATAAGACTGTGCACTCGTTCTCAACCGTCCTTGAACTCATGGAGCGTTATCCGGAATACATCTTCATGTCGAGCCAGGCGCAGCTCTATGCCTTCGTGAAGGCAGATGCTCCTGAAGTCTATGAGCGCATCAAAGAGCGCGTTGCGGAAGGCCGCTGGGAGACCGAAGGCGGCATGTGGGTTGAAGCGGATACGAATGTTTCGTCCGGTGAAGCCTTGGTCCGTCAGTTCTTATACGGTAAGAAATTCTTCCGTGAGGAGTTCGGCCATGATCACAAGATTTTGTGGCTCCCCGACGTCTTCGGGTACGCTGCCTCTCTTCCACAGATCATGAAGAAGAGCGGCATCGATTATTTCATGACCACGAAGATCTCCTGGAACGAGTACAACCAATTACCCTACGACACGTTCATGTGGGAAGGCATTGATGGCTCGAAAGTCTTGACGCATTTCATCCCGGCACAAGACTATCAACCGGTTCACTTGCGCAACCGTGAACCCGTTGACTTCTTCACGACCTATAACGGCCAGCTCGGAGCAAGTCAGGTTCTAGGTTCTTGGGATCGCTATCAACAGAAAGATCTCAATCAGGAAGTCCTGATGTCTTACGGTCACGGTGACGGCGGTGGTGGCACGACAGAAGAAATGGTCGAGAATCAGCGTCGTCTAGCTCGCGGTTTGCCCGGCGTACCACGTACGATGCCGTCAACGGCTCTCGACTTCTACAAGAAGCTCGAAGCGGATGTTAAAGACAATCCGATGCTCCCCCACTGGAGTGGTGAGCTCTACTTTGAATATCACCGTGGTGTTTATACCTCCCAAGCGGAGACCAAGCGCGATAATCGACGCAGTGAATTTGCTCTACAAAACGTCGAGTTCTTGTCGCAGTTCAGCAAAGTCTTGCTTGAAACCACCGATTACCCCCGTGAAGCCCTTTGGGAGCACTGGCACACCGTCCTCACCAATCAGTTCCACGATATCTTGCCGGGGACGTCTATCAAGGAAGTCTACGAAGATACCAAGCGTGATTATGAGCGTGTGCTGGCTTGGACGAAACAGCAATTGGTATCCGCCGGTCAGAGCCTTGCCGATGAAGTAGAAGGTGAAGCAGGCGAGCTCCTGGTCGTGAATCCTACGTCGTATCCTTTCACGGGCATTGTTCGTCTCACGGAAGAACAGACTCAACTCGCCGGCTTGAGGGATGATGTCTACCAGGTCGATGCCGAGGGAAGATCTCTCGTCTACGTCGAAGACGTCCAGCCCTTCGGCTATGAACTCTTCACCCACGATGACCTCTTAAACCTTCAAGCGAAGAGGCGTCAGACCGACAGTGGTCTCGTCGTTTCGAGATATGGTTTCGAAAACAATCTCGTGAGTGTGACGTGGAATGATGAAGGTGAGTGGACTTCGTTCTATGACAAGGTCGCTCAGCGTGAAGTTCTACCGGAGGGTACCTTGGGCCACAAGCTTGTTGCCTATGAAGACAAGCCCCATAACTATGAAGCCTGGGACATCAATATCTACTATCAAGAGAAGTCTTGGCCGGTCCATGGACTCGAGAGTCTTGAGGTCATTGCCGATAATGAGTTAAGGGTCGGGGTCGAGCTCGTCCGTCGCTATCTCCATACCACGATCCGTGAGCGCTTGTACCTCGAGCGTGATTCGGCGCTGGTTTCCATGGAGTTTGACATTGATTGGCAAGAGACGAACCAGCTCTTGAAGCTGCATTTCCCTTATGACATCTTCACCCGCGAAGCTACCTTCGATATCCAGTTCGGTCAGATCACGCGTCCTACGCATCAAAACACGTCTTGGGATTTGGCACGCTTTGAAGTTGCTATGCAAAAGTGGGTCAGTGTCCACGAACAAAACTTCGGGATCTCCATCATCAATGACAGCAAGTATGGTGCGAGCGTCAACCCCGGCGACATTGGCCTTAGCCTCTTAAAAGCCCCCCGATACCCCAGCGAAGTGGCTGACATCGGGAGACAACAGTTCCGTTACGGCATCATGCCTTATACGGGAACGCTTGCAGATAGCGCTACTTTCAGTGAAGCCTATCAGCTCAACAATCCCCCACAGGTCTATGTGAAGAACACGGGTGGCGGAACCCTGAGCCGGAGTCAGGCACTTGTCTATAGTCCTAATCCTGCTCTCACGATCGAGGCGGTCAAAGCCGCTGAATCGGGCGAAGGCATGATCGTACGTGTGTATGAAAATCGCGGGGCCCGTCATCAAGATGCTTCGCTCGTCTTTGCTCGTCCTGTCTATGAAGCTCGTGAAGTGAACCTCTTAGAGGATATTGTGGAGGGGGCGGAGACTACCTTGTCCGAGGATGGTCGCCAGACGCACTTCAGGATTGAACCCTTTGAGATCAAGAGCTTCCACGTGATGTTTGAGTAATTTCATCGAAGATGGAAGCGCATGGATTAAACTTCCCAGCTCTTTACTCTTTGCGGAACACTCCTTCGGGGGTGTTTCGCCTTGTTTAGTACCGAAGTTAGCGGGCTTTTGGTAAACTTCATTGCATAAGTAACGATTGAGATGGAGGACGTTTGAGTCATGAAGAAAAATCGCGGTAATGATCCCTCGAATCGAGAGAAGGACATGCGCACCCCCCAGAGGCCGGAACCACCCATGAACGATAATGCTCCATCGTTCGCCAAGCCGGATGAACTAGGAAATGCTGCAACTCGTCGCACATCTGCGACCGACAACAAAGATGAATATGCAGCATATCGTGAAGCAACTCGACGTTTTGATGCAGAGATCCAAGAACCTCGTCCGGATGATACGGAACAAGCGCGTGATCCCAGTCAAGAAACCCGTCAATGGTCGTCAGCGCCAACTCGCACTTCGAATTTGGGAGGAGCCTCACGGGGTCCTGTCTATCCAACGCATGAAATACCGGCTTCAAGACGTCATTTTGGACAAGGTTCCGGATCGGGCCATGTCCAACCAAACTACGCCGAACAAGCGTATGCTCGCGCCGGTTATCCCCAGCATCCCCAGCAGCCCTATCAGCCCATGGCACCACGTATTGATCCCAGGACGGGCCGGCCGGTCGTCCCCAATGGAAGACCTGAGCGCAAAGGCGGGGTGGGTTTCTGGGTATTCTTAGTCCTTGAACTTATTCTCCTAGCCGGAAGTGCTTGGCTTGCAAGAACTGTCCTCCTCTACGGAGTCGGATCCACCCTTCATCGGCTGCTCTTCTTCGGGGGTTTAGGTCTAGTCCATATCCTTCTCATCTTGCTTCTCATCCGAGCTTACAGACATCTTGTACCCCGCTATGTAGGGATTGTTTTAAGCGTTCTCTTGCTAATTCTCTTTGGCGTTGCGGTCTACTTCTCTGAAATCACCTTCAGCACGCTACAGAATATGCAGGCTAACGGGGAGCGAAGAGGTGCGGAACGTTCCGGTGCTTATGAGATCTCATTAGCTGTCCTCGCTGAAAGCGATTACGAAACAACGAAGGATCTTCAACGACGCAAAATTGCCTTACCGCTTCAGAGAATGGGTGGCGATGTTCAGAAATTCTACGATACATTGCGTGAAGAGGGTTTAGACCCTGAAGTTGTTGAAGTTGATTCCTTCTTAGAAGGTGTCAATTTGCTCTACGACAAAGAGGTCGAAGGTGCTGTCATTGCTTCGGATACCTTGGTGTTATTGCAGGACGAGCACAAGAATGCCGGTGAAGAACTGCGCATTCTCTCATCCGTTGAACCGGAGCAAGTTGAGCTTGAAGACAAGCGAGTCGAAGATCCTGCACGAGAGCCGTTTACGATGTATATCAGTGGGGTGGATTCTTACGACGTCTCTGAAGCTTCCCGTTCCGACGTCAACATGTTGCTTACGATCAATCCCCAGACGAATAATGTCCTCATTACGAATATTCCACGTGATTCTTATATCCCCATACAAGGCGGGGGACACGGTCAGTTAGACAAACTTACGCATGCAGGAGTTTACGGTATCCAGAGTTCTATACTTTCCCTCGAAGATTTCATGGATGTCGATATCAACTACTATGTACGCGTGAATTTCAATTCACTGATCAGTCTCGTCGATGAATTGGGTGGTGTTATCATCGATAACCCCTATGAATTCCAGACGAATTCCGGTGAATATTACTTCCCTGAGGGACGCATTTCACTCAATGGTGAGACCGCTCTGGCTTATGTTCGTGAACGCTATAATTTGCCGGACGGTGACTTCTCACGCGGTGAGAATCAGCAGCGCGTCCTTGAAGCTTTGATCCAGAAGGCTTTGAGCCCGGAGATTATCTCCAACTATAGGTCTATCCTCAATGTTTTGGGGGATAGTGTGAAGACGAATATTTCGCCTCAGCAGATCATGAAGCTTGCAACGTATCAGATCTCAGAGAGTCCCAGTTGGCAAGTTAAGATGGCTTCAGTGACGGGCAATGGTGCTGAGCGTCCATCCTATGCAGCGGGCGGTCAATCGTTAAGCGTTGTCATTCCCGATGAAGCTAGTGTCAAAGACGCTCAAGCTGCGATCGATGCTCTCTTAGCAGGCTAAACTGACGTTTCTGATTTAGTTCTTGCGACCTCGGTTCTTTGGAGCCGGGGTTTTTTGTTGTGTCAGTGGGGGCTTTTTTTGGTGATATTCAACAAGCAACAAGCAATTACCTCGAACTTGTCTGAACAGTTTTTCCAATTATCGTGGCAATTGTGTATGCTTTTGATATGAAAAAGGCAGCTCATTAATGCTGAAATAGATGCTCGAGGCTTTCCATGAATCTGCAATGGTCGGGTCGAATTATCGTTGTGTTGAAAACAGAACACTGAAGGGAGGAGCGATAGCGATTACCTAAAATGTTGCGAGCTTTAAAGCTTGCTAAAACACCGAAAGAAATCACATTACGAACAAAGTCGGTCTCTTCACAAAGAGACCAATCCAAAAAAGTTGTGCATGAACCATAAAAAATCAATTATTGCGCTAGTCTTAGCAGTTATCATGACGCTGGCTATCTTCCCGTTGGCAGCAATGGCAGAAGACGCAGAGAATCTACCCCGTGAAGAGACCCTTTATTTTGCCGGTGAACAATGGGGATCCGTTATCAATTACAATCCCTTATCTAATAACTCGAACCAAGGCTTTATCTTCGAACAGTCGGACGCCTCGACAGTCTTTGTCTATGAGACGCTCTATATGTATAACGAGCTGAACGGCGAACTCTATCCGCTCTTAGCAGATGGTGACTATACTCTCGAAGACGGTGTGTTCACGATCAAGATCAAAGAAGCTGCTCACTGGAATGACGGTACACCGCTCACAGCACATGACGTCGTTTACACCTATGAAATTAACGCTGAGCTCGAAACCGCTCAGGCTCCGGCTATGGACTGGATAGAGTCCATCGTTGCTCAAGACGACTATACGGTCGTCATCACGGCTAATAAGGAAAACTACAATCCCTTCAAGATCATTGAATATTTCCCGCGTCTTTATATCCTCCCCAAACATCAAATAAGTGAAATGGTCGAACGTAACGATAACGATCCTACCAAGATCAAAGAAGATTACAACGAAGACATCGTCTCCTCGGGTCCCTACATGAAATACTTCGATGACAACAGTCGAATTGTTGTCATTCGAGACGATAACTACTGGGGTCAAGATGAATCGATGTGGGGTAAGCTCCCGGCACCGAAGTATTTGGCGCACATGATGTTCAGCGATAACAACGCCGGTGCAGTGGCTCTCCAACAGGGTGAAGTCGACGTGTCACAGCAATTCATGCCTCAAGTTTGGAAGTTCTGGGAGGATGGTTTACCGATCAGTACCTACCTCGATGAGCCCCCCTACTACCTTGGTTCTGCTATGCCATCGATCATCTTCAACATGAACCGTCCGGGCTTGGATCAGGCCGTGGTTCGCCGTGCCATTGCCATGTCTGTGGACTACGAACAGATCGCTGAAGCAGCGATGTCCGGCTACACTGAACCCATTGAGCCTACTTTGATGAACCTGTCTGATCCAGAGCAAGCCCTCTTCAACCGCGATGAGCTGGTCGACCTCTTATGGGTTGGTAAGCAAGTGGATGAAGCTAACGCACTCCTTGACGAAGCCGGCATCGTCGATACCGACGGTGATGGTATCCGTGAATTCGAAGGCGAGCCACTCGTCTTTACGATCCAATGTCCAAGTGGTTGGACCGACTGGAACGCTACCTGTGAGATCGTAGCTGCTGCCGGTAAGAGTATTGGAATAGATATCTCGACGCACTTCCCCGAGGCCTCCGTCTATATGGATAATCGTATGGTCGGTGATTTCGACCTCCTCATGGCCAGCTATAACGGTGCATCCGTTATCTCGCCTTGGATCCGCATCTACTCTGTTCTCTACAGTGAGCATGGTGCGAACATAGATGCTGAGAACGTGTTCTACAATTTCGGTCGTTACTCCAACGAACGTGTCGACGAGCTCATCGATGCCATCCCGACAATGGAACTGAACGAACAGATTGAAGCTTATACCGAACTCAACAGAATCTATCTTGAAGATGTACCGACATTCCCGACAATGTATCGTCCAGTGTACTTCCATACTGTCAATGAATCCGTTTGGACGAACTATCCTGAACAAGGTGACGGTACCGATATTCCCCCGGGTATCCTGAGTCACGGATACGCTATTGCCGGTCTCTATGAGATAGAGCTGGTCAATCCGTAAGTTATTGATTTTATAGGGGTCATTGGAGGTTTCGATGGCCCCTAACGACTCTTGTCGGAGAGGCTGCTTATGGACTATTCATCGTTAAAATTTCCTGATTACTCCGCAAGATACGTATGCCGACCGAGAAGCTCGAGGAGTTCCGTATGAGAGGTTACAAAACCTATTTTGCAAAAAAGATCTTCTGGTATCTCCTGACGTTTATCGCCGCCCTGATCCTGAACTTCTTCCTACCGCGGTTGATGCCGGGAAATCCAATTACAGCCATAACTGCTCAAGCAACCACCGGCATGACTGACGCCAAAGCAATCGAGCGTGTCATGGAGGAATATACGAGGATCTTTGGCCTAGACAAGCCGTTGCTGGAACAGTTCTTCATCTATGTAGCCAACCTGTTCCGGGGCGATCTGGGAGTATCTTTTCGTGAGTATCCCAAGACCGTATCCCAAATTCTTTCAACCGCTTTGCCATGGACGATAGCCCTCCAGCTACCCGCTATCCTGACAGGATGGATCTTGGGTAACCTCTTGGGAGCTGTCGCCGCCTATCGCCGAGGCATCATGGATAAGGGGGTTTTCCCGCTCTTCTTGTTCATCGGCTCTATTCCTTCCTTCGGCCTTGCCATTATCCTGCTCCTTCTCTTTGGCATTATGTGGAAAGTCTTACCCACGAGTGGAGGTTATGGCTTTGACTTATTCCCCAGCATGAGTTGGGAATTTTTCCGCTCCATCTTGCGCCACTATCAGCTCCCGTTCTGGTCAATCGTCTTGGCGACGATCGGCGGTCAGGCGATAGGCATGCGCTCGATGTCTATTTATGAACTCAACGCGGATTACGTAAAATATTCGCGATTCTTAGGTATTCGAGATCGTACGATTGTCCGCTATGTCTTTCGCAATGCAATGCTCCCCCAAGTCACGGGCTTGGCCATGTCCCTGGGTGCCATGATCGGTGGTGCTCTAGTGGCAGAGACCGTATTCTCCTATCCGGGCTTAGGGTCTACCATCCTCGCTGCAGTGACCGGGCAAGATTATCCTGTTATCTCCGGAGCCACGCTCCTGATAACGATGGGTGTTTTGCTGGCTAATCTCATCATCGAAATTGTCTACGGGCTCATTGATCCTCGGGTCAAAGCCGACCAGCAATTAGGATAGGGGTATCCACGATGAAACATACTATCCATGATATTTTCCGTAACCCGAACTTCCTTGTCGGCTTCATCCTCCTCATGACGATTCTTTTAATGGTGGTCTTCGTGCCGTTCTTTATCCCCGGAGCACCGCTGGACATCGTTGGTGGACTCTTTGATCCACCGGGTAATTACATCAGTCAAGTCGGTGCCGTTGAAGCACCGAGTACTCGTATGGATGTCGATGTTCAAGCGGCTCGTTTAGAGAATCTAGTGACAGAGGATCAAGAAATTCAGATGCTTGAATGGCTTGAGAAATCAGAACTCGATGTCCCTTGGCGAGACTTATCGGCAAGAGAAGATACCCTCCAAATTATCGAGTTGTTCGTGACGAATTATTCTGAAGATATAAGGCTTCCCGGAACATCGGCTTATCGCAAGAGTTTCGGTCGACTTTATCGGAGTGTAGAGACAACACTCAATTCCAATGGCTATACCTTGGTGGTCGATGATCCTGAATCCGATTCAGGGTATCGTGAAGTCGATGAGCTCACGATGGATGATTTTATTAATGTTTCGCGGGTTAGAGGTAAACGAAGACTTGTTCTCGGAACAGACAATTTCGGTCGTGATGTTTTCCATGAAGTGCTGTCTGCGATAGGGAATTCGCTGAAGATTGGTCTCATCGCCGGCTTGATTGCGACTGCTATAGGGATCGTCGTCGGCTTATCCGCCGGCTTCCTGGGAGGGTTCGTAGATAATATCTTGACCTTCTTTACGAACTTATTCACCGTTATTCCGTCTTTTGTTCTCCTCATCTTGATCTCCTACAGTTTGTCTGCAAGCTCTCGCTCGATCTACAACATTGCAATCGTCATTGGGCTTACCTCGTGGCCTTGGACAGCGCGCTCCGTTCGTTCTCAGACCCTCTCGCTGAAGAATCGCGATCATGTAAATCTCTCACGTTTGTCTGGGTTCAATACAGCTCGAATCATTGTCCAGGATATCCTGCCCTATGTCCTAAGCTATGTCGTTATGGCCATGATTCTTCAGATTTCTTCGGCGATCTTAAACGAAGCTCAGCTCTCCATGCTGGGCCTGGGGCCTTCGACGACAGAGCAAGCAACTTTAGGACTCATGCTGAGCTGGAGCATCCAGTTCCAGGCTCCATTGAGTGGTGCATGGTGGGCTTTCATACCTGTCGTCTTAAGCATTGCCTTTATCTCATTTTCGATGAATCTCATGAACACCGGATTGGATCAAGTCTTCAATCCGACGTTGCGATAGAAAGGTAAGACAATGGTTAAACAACAAAGTCCTACCGGAGAACGCTCGCAAGCTGTGCAGGCTCTGGCTTCCCCCTCAGCTCAAACCGTCGATCATAAACCTGAACCTTATAGCAAGGTGCTCCTTGAAGTGAATGACCTCAAAACGCATTACTTCACGCGGCAGAAAGAATTTGTGTACGCGGTTGACGGCGTTTCCTTCAGACTTAGAGAAGGGGAAACTTTGGGGATTGCCGGCGAATCAGGTTGCGGCAAATCTACTCTGGCCATGAGTCTTCTGGGCTATTATTTTCCACCGCTCCATTACGGATCGGGGATGATCAATATCGGTGGAAAGATCATCACGGGCCAAGACTCCGAGAAGATCCGCAAGGAGATCTTGGGTCATGAAATTGCCTACATCCCTCAGGCGGCCATGAATGCCCTCAATCCTACCCGTAAGATTATGAAATTCATCGAAGACGTCTTGAGGGATCACGAGATCAAGATATCTCGAGCTGAAATGAGAAAGCTCGCAGAGTCCCGCATGAAATCCCTCAATCTGCCTCTTTCTGTTCTCGATCAGTATCCGGTCGAACTCTCAGGTGGTATGAAGCAGCGAGTCGTCATTGCTATATCGACGCTGCTGAAACCAAAGGTTCTCATAGCTGACGAACCTTCCTCAGCTTTGGATGTAAGCTCTCATAAGATCGTGATTGAAATGCTTCTCGACCTCATCAAGAAGAAATACGTTCAATCGATGATCTTCATCACCCATGAGCTCCCGCTCCTCTATAACGTTACGGAACGGATCGCAGTCATGTATGCCGGTGAATTCGTTGAATTGGGGAAGACGGATGATGTTGTTTTCCGACCTTTGCATCCTTATTCCAAAGGTCTTATGGGTTCTATCATTGTTCCGGAAGAAGGGGTAAGAGAACAGGAACTTGTTGCTGTTCCGGGCACTCCACCTAATCTTAAGAAACCGCCACAACACTGTCGTTTCTATGACCGCTGTAAGTTCCGCCAACCTCTCTGCGCTTCTGTCAATGTCGATCTTAGAGTTACGACGGATGGACGCTCATACCGCTGTATCTTACCGGAAGATACCTTGCGAGAGCTCGAGTACCTCCAAGATGTCGCTCCCGTCAATAATTCGGATTCGATAGAAGTGCCTGTCAGAATTGTGGATCGTAAAGAGGAGGGTCAATAAGTGGCACGAAATAATCTTTCGTTAAGGACTGAAGGCGTTGAAGCGAGCATCCTCAGTCAGGGTAAAACGCTTATCGAATGTGAGAATCTCACAAAGATCTACGGAATGGGGAAGCGGCGAACACTTGCCGTTGATCGCATCAACCTGCAGATTTGTCCGGGTGAAATCCTGTCCATCGTCGGGGAGTCCGGTTCCGGGAAAACGACGCTCGCCAAGATGATCCTGGGTCTAACGTCTATATCGGATGGTCGCATTCTCTTTGAAGGGGAAGAGCGTCGTTTCCGTACTCACAAAGAAAAACAAGCCTATTGGTCTAACGTCCAAGCGATCTTCCAAGACCCCTATTCCACCTACAATATCTTTCGCAAGGTCGATGCAGTCCTTCTCGATTGCATCAAACTAAGTGGTCAAGGTCACCTATCGACCGAAGAGAAGAATCAGCTGATGTCCAAGGCTTGTGCCTTCGTGAACCTACGATACGAAGAGCTTACAAATAAGTATCCCTTTGAGCTGTCGGGTGGACAGATGCAGCGCCTTATGATTGCTCGTATCTTCATCCTACGTCCCAAGCTCCTCTTTGCCGATGAACCTACGTCCATGGTCGATGCGAGTTCACGTGCAACGATTCTCGATATGCTCCTCAAGCTTCGTGACGAAGTTAAGATGACGATCGTCTTCATCACACACGACATTGGCCTTGCATATTATGTCTCGGATCGTATCTACATCATGAAAGAGGGGAAGTTCGTGGAAGAAGGAATACCCGAGGACGTAATCCTTAGCCCCCAGCACAGCTACACTCAGCGTCTCCTCAACGATGTACCATCGATCTTTGAACCTTGGGATCTAAGAAGCAAATAACAATCAAAAGCCCGGACCGTCCATCCGAGCTTCTGCAAAATCATCGTAAGTCCGCGACGAAAGATCACGGACGATTCAATTTGGGTATTACAGTTCCTTCACGCGCAGAACCGGGTAACCTAGTTCTACAAATTGTTCGGATAACTCATCGCGTGTGAGTTCTTCTTCATCGAGAGCAACTTTCACTTGACTGCGTTCAAAGAGAATCTCGTAATTTGTGACAGCCTCCAGGCTCTCCAGGTGGTCACCGATCTTCTTCACACAATTCTCACAGCTAACTTGATCCAGTTGATAACTTAAATCAGTCATGGGTTCACCTCCTATACCTTATATCTTAAGGTTTGTTTCCTGTACTTACTGTCATTAGAGAGACGTAGGGCTCGCAAAGAGTTGAAGATCGCAAGAACGGTCACTCCAACATCGGCGAAAACAGCCGCCCACATATTGGCATAACCGAAGCCGGCCAGAATCATGATGATAAGTTTCACGCCAAGAGCAAAGATGATGTTCTGCCAGACGATCTTCCGAGTCTCTCGAGCAATGAAAATAGCCTCGGGAAGGCGATCCAGATTATCTGTCATAAGGACAATATCAGCTGCTTCAATGGCCGCATCTTGCCCCACACCTCCCATAGCGATGCCCAGGTCGGAGAGGGCTAAGACCGGTGCGTCGTTCAGGCCATCCCCGACGTAGGCGGTCAGTCCTCTGTGATTTTCTTGGATGGCTTGGTATTCACTGACCTTATCTTGGGGCAAGAGCTCTGCACGAACCAGGTCGAGCGGTAGTTGACGTTCTAAGTCAGCGGCAACATCTTGCCGATCTCCTGTAAGGAGGGCAAGGACTTTGACTCCCATCGTGTGAAGAGTTTGGAGAGCACGAGGTGTCTCTTCTTTTATGACATCGCTGATGAAGATTGAGCCGAGAGCTATATCATCCTTGGCGACATGGACGAGCGTGGCACTGGTCTTAGGCACTGCGTATTCGATGCCTTCT
Source organism: uncultured Oscillospiraceae bacterium (assembly GCA_964345975.1). Taxonomy (GTDB): domain Bacteria; phylum Bacillota; class Clostridia; order Saccharofermentanales; family Fastidiosipilaceae; genus CAYFSS01. The sequence continues at coordinate 20,803 of CAYFSS010000013.1, read as the reverse complement.
CGTTGTAAGAGGCGATCATTCCCGGCCAAGATGGTCGAACCGTCGACCTTGGCACGGATCCCGTAGCCCGGAATTTCAGTCACGTCCTCAATGCGTTTTGCATTTTCTGCCAGAGACTTGAATCTTGCTTCGTAAGCCCGTCGAATAGAAAGAGCTATCGGATGATTGGAATGAGACTCGACCAAGGCAGCGAATTCCAAGACTTCATCCTCGGAAGTCTGTGGAAGCGCGCTGATGGATTGAACCCGGAAGACACCTTCCGTGAGTGTGCCGGTCTTGTCGAAGACCATTGTCGTCACGTTGTTCAATGCCTCGAGATAATTGCTTCCCTTGATGAGAATTCCACGTGCTGAAGCGGCACCGATTCCACCGAAGTAGCTTACGGGAACAGAGACCACGAGAGCGCAGGGGCAGGAGATTACGAGGAAAGACAACGCACGATAAACCCAGGGTGAATAGGCTTGCCCCAGGATTGTCGGGATGACAAAAGCAACGATCGCTGCGATCAAGACGACGATGGGGGTGTAGTAACGGGAAAACTTCGTGATGAATTGCTCGGTCTTGGCTTTTTGATTAGAAGCGTTTTCAACGAGCTCTAGGATCTTCGCAACCGTCGACTCGCCCGCAGGACTTGTGACGCTTAGCTGAATGACGCCGCTAAGATTGACGGCTCCTGAGAGCGCTTGATCACCGACGGTGATGTCACGAGGGATGGATTCACCGGTGAGAGCCGAAGTGTCGAGCGCACTGTGTCCATCCGTGACGGTTCCATCAAGCGGGATACGCTCGCCGGGATTGATTTGGATGATCTCGCCCACCTGTACAACATCGGGTGAGACCTCACGGGTACCGGTGGTTTCAACGAGTCGAGCCTTCTCCGGCCGAATGTCGAGGAGGGAAGCGATGGAGCGTCTGGATTGCCCCAGAGCATAATCTTGGACAAGTTCGCCAATTTGCCAAAAGAGCATGACGGCAACACCCTCAGCATACTCCCGGATGATGAAAGCACCTATCGTGGCCAATGACATGAGGAAGTATTCGTCAAAGACTCGGCCATACCTGAGATTCTTCAAGGCTTGTATGACGACGTCGTAGCCCACAATGAGGTAGGCGATAAGATAAACGGAGAAAGCAAGGCTTGGTGGAAGGGGAGCAAAGAGCCCGATGAGGAAGAGGGCTCCGCCTAGTGCTATACGAAGCTTGATGATTCTGGCGACAGATTCATCGTGGACTTCGTGCGTATGCGTGTGGTCGTGATCTTGCTGAGAGGTCTCTTCTTGGACAATGACGTGCGGTTCATGCTTTTGTACGATGGATTTGGCATCCGCCAAGAAGTCGGCTTGATTGATACTACCTGCGAAGCTGACCTGCATCGACTCACGCATCAAATTGACTGAAACCTGATCGACGTAGGGAAGTGATGCAATCTCATCTTCGATGTTTGAAGCACAGATGGCACAAGCTAAGCCATTTAGCTTGAAGTCCTTCTTCATCTTAGTGTCCTCCACTATGGGCAATATGTTCTAAGGCCTCATTCATGATGCTCTCGACGTGGCTGTCATCAAGCGAGTAATAATTGGAACGTCCATCCTTGCGGAACTTGACGAGCCTTGCTTGGCGCAAGATGCGAAGTTGATGTGAGATGGCTGACACTGTCATGTTGAGGAGGACGGCGATATCACAGACGCACATTTCATGTTTGCTGAGTGCCGTCAGGATCTTGACTCGAGTAGGGTCGCCGAAGACTTTAAAGACATCTGCTAAGCGATCCATCATATCCATCTCCGGCATGCGTTTGTTGACGTGTGTGACCACATCGGCATGGATGGCAACGCAATCGCAGCGGTCGACGATGTTCTCAGGTTTAGCATTCTTACCTGTTGTATTTATTGTCTTGGCTGTCTCTGTCATAGCTTGGCCTCCTAAAGTTCAGATCACTTGCAGTGTTCAATGCCCTCGCAGTGTTCAGATCACTCGCAAGGTTCAATGCAATCATTGAATGCTTGAACACTTGAACAAGTGCTCAAGTGTTAGCATAGACATATTTAAGTCTTCTTAGCGTTGACTGTCAAGCACGTAGTGAAAGAAACGAGAGAGGCCGATGAGGCCACCACGGGGGTTCATTTGTGGCAACCGTCTGCTTTATGCATCAAGAAAAAGGCGTGTGGTATTACGATCGATAGCAATCACAGATCTCAGAACACCGTGAAAATTTCACGATGAAGTGTTGTTGACTCAAATGAAAGACTCAAACCCGAGGAACCCGGCTCGAGACGAGATGGAGAGAATCCTCCGGGATTGCTTCCATGATTGATTTTTAAACGCAATCGCTCAAACGGCAAACAACATCATCGACCCATGACGGGCCGGTCCTTTCAAACGTACGTAGGGCATGGCTTAGACAAACTTCCAAATGGCCCCGGAGTGCGTATATCCATTATTTATCGTTTCGGATCATAAACAAGAGCCTCCGTTATTTGACGAAGGCTCGTTATCAGTTCAAGGGAAGGCGTAAACAACGTTTACTCGGCGAAGATACCTTTCACGTAAGCCTTCAACTCGGTCAAATTGACCAGTTCCTTCTCCTCGCGGCCGGAGATCTTGACCTCGACTTTGCCGTCGGCAAGGTCTCGCCCGAGGGTGATCCGGAGATAAGCTCCAACAAGTTCCATATCGTTGAACTTAACACCGGCGCGCTCATCTCTATCATCAAGGACGACGTCGAGATTTAGTTCGCGGAGTTCTTCATAGAGCTTCTCAGCCGTCTCTGCCTGCTCCTCGTTCTTCATATTGATCGGAACAATGGCGACCTGGATCGGTGCAAGCTGTTTAGGCCACAAGAGGTGCTTTCCGTCGTTGTTTTGCTCAACTATCGCTGCAAGACAACGTCCGATGCCAATCCCATAAGACCCCATGATGACAGGCTTTAATTCGTTGTTTTCATCGGCGTAGTGAAGGTCCAGCGCCTCAGAGTATTTGTCACCTAATTTGAAGGTGTTGCCGACTTCGATGCCGCGCATGAAGTAAACCGGTCCTGCTCCGTTGGGAGCCATATCACCTTCTTGAATTTCGCGGATATCAGCGACACGTTCCACATCGAAATCACGCAAGTTCACATTGATGTAGTGCTTATCCGCTTCGTTTGCACCTACGATGAAATTACGCATGCCTTCGACTTCAAGGTCGATGATGACAGGTACGTTCAAGCCAATAGGACCTGCAAAGCCCACCGGTGCCTCCGACAAACGGACGACATCTTCAGCCTCAGCTAATTGCACTTCGTTGACACCAAGCAACTTGCTCAGCTTCAACTCGTTCACTTCACGATCGCCACGAAGGCATACGGCATAAAATGCATCCCCTGCTAAATAGAACAGCGTCTTCACGAACTTCTTTGCGTCGGTCCTCAAAAAGCCCACTAAATCTTCTATCGTCGTGACTGACGGCGTATCGACCGCTTCATAAGCCTCCGCCATGGCTTCATCTGAAGGTGGATCGCCGGGAATACACTCTGCAACTTCAAGGTTGCTGGCATAGCCTGAGCTATCTTCCAGTACGAGGACGTCTTCACCGACCTCCGTGACGGCCTGAAATTCTTCTGAGAGTAGGCCACCCATAGCGCCGGTGTCAGCTTTGACAATGACGTACTTCAAACCCATGCGATCGAAGATCCGCTTATAGGCTTCAAACATCGCCTGATAGGAGACATCGAGACCGGCTAAGTCTCGGTCGAAGGTATAGGCATCCTTCATCGTGAATTCGCGCACCCGGATCAGACCGAAACGAGGCCTGGGTTCATCGCGGAATTTCGTCTGGAATTGGTAGAGCGAGCGGGGGAGGTCTTTGTAGCTCTTGATTTCCATCTTGGCCGCTTGGGCAAAGAGCTCTTCATGCGTAGGCCCTAGGACGAAGGGCTTATCGAAGCGATCTTTCAAGCTGAACATGCTGTCGCCGAAGTTTTCGCGACGACCCGAGGCGATGAAGACATCTTCGGGCAAGAGAGCGGGCATGGAGACTTCCCGTGAATGGATGGCTTCCATCTCCTCACGCACGATGGCTTCGATCTTGCGGATGACACGAAGACCCAGGGGCATAAGCATGTAGACACCGGAGGATGATTTCTTGATCATTCCGGCGCGGACGAGCAGATTCCCGCTATCTGAATCTTCGTCCCTCTGATCTTCTCTGAGGGTATAGAAATAGTCCCGACTTAAGCGCATGACCGCCTCCTTATAGTGAGCTCTATCGAGCTAAGTATCTTCGCGAATTGTAGCACAGGAGCAAAAGCAATTTAGCAGAACAAAGAAGGCTCAAGATTTGGATGTCTTGAGCCTTAGGTTAAAGCGTTAGGGAAGGGGAGTGGGGGCTTTTGGGTGATATAGGGTTAATTCTCCGTCTGGATCGTCATGAGATTTGTACTAGGCTTATAGCGCTGGATGAAGAGGTTTAAGGCGAAGAGGATAGCCGCCATGAGGATCAGCACGCTGTACTGAAGCCAATAGTCCATGATGTGAGGTGAACTGCCTTCGATGATATCGATGTAGTAATAAAGTGGTGCGAATCGAGCCAAGGTCAAGGGTAGATCGGTGAGGAATTCGCGTGGGACGAAGGCACCTGAGATAAACGCCAGGCCGAGTGAAATCACGGTGACGGCAGGACTCGAAGTTTGCGTATTTGTAATATGGCTCAAGAGATGACTCATGGCAATTCCATTTAAGCCGATGAGGAGGGCAGCGGGGATGAGCCTTGGGAAGAATGTGAGGAAGCCGGAGACATCGCCTAGGGCGAAGTATACCAGAGCCGTTGAGCCACCCAGCATGATCGTTAACGTAATGAAGGCCAGGAGGAATTCAGCAGTGACCCGAGCCATGAGCTGGCTAAGATTTGACACCATGCCAAGTCGCAAGCGAGCTTGGATGGAACCGTTCCGATAGGTGTTGGCAAACTGAGTACAGATTGTGAGGATGGCGACGAGATAGGTGTACCCCATGACCCTTACGTTGGCCAGATGCTTGAGATTGATGCTCGTCTCCACCGAATGGGGGTTCTCATAAAGAGCAATTTCCGACCTCGTTTGAAGGGCTGTCTCAAGCTTTGCGTAATCGTCTTGGTCCCATGCCGGATCCTGATTTAGCAATTCCTTCTCTCGGGCGATGGTATTGGCAAGAGCCATGAATCGGTTGATCTCATTTTGTACCGTATAGCCACTGATGATGTTCGGGGCAAAGTCAAAGAAGATTTCTTGTTCACCTGTTGCAAACGATGCTTGAAAGTTTTCGGGGATATGAACTGAAGCATGAATCTCACCGACAAGAAGTCTTTCGTCGAACATTGCCTGGTCTTCGGGCTTATCCCGTCGGGTGTAGAGGCTTTCTAAGTGCGTCGTCAAGCAATGGGACAGTTCCGATTGATCCAGGTCTTCTAGGACAAAATTGAACGACGGATCTCCAACTTCAAGGGTTTGTGGTGCTGTTCCGGGGGCTGCTGCCATAAGGAAGGTGATGGCTAGGAGCAAGGCAGTATAGAGCGCCGCCGCCGCAGCAAAGCGGGAGAGGTGGGTGAGATGGGATCTGGTAAGACTAAGCATGTGGCACCTTTCCTAGTTCCGAGCAAAGCTCTTAAACTGCCGGCGGCTGAGGATGAAGCTTGAGGCTCCTACAAAGATAAGGGTGTAGATCAGGAAGTAGAGTCCGTAGGATCCAAGCTGCGGATCATAGCCGAGGATATTGACGCGAATGAGAGCTTGTGAGAGGCGATAGACGGGGTTTAGATCGAGTAAGATCGGCATGTTTTCGCGGAGCATATAGACGATGTCGGGCGTCATAAGACCTGCTAACGATGCGAAGCCAAGCATGAATGCCATACAGATGCCCGGTTTGATGGAAGAGTTCAACGGTAAAGTCCCAATCCAGATTCCCAGAGCAAGGTTTCCCAAAATGGGTAGCGTGAGGAGGAAAAGATTCGTCCAAACATGCGATAGAAGGTCTATCCCGGCGGCAAAGTGCATGAAGAAGATGAGGAGAATGCCCGAGATTAAAATAAAGATAAAGCTGGATAGGATTGCCATGAGAATAAGTCGACTCTTCCGTACGGGAGAGATTGCTTGGCGCACTGCGATGGTTGATTGATCCGCTTGGATCAGTCGGACGAAATCCTGGGTCGCGAACGTTCCCATCAGCGTCACCATCCCGAAGATGGCGAGATACGGGAGGGTCATCGGAGCCATATCTCCTATGACGGTTTTGTTTTTAATTGGCTGCTCGAAGTCGATGAGTTTGTTGATTTGAAGTGGCGAGACACCGTCTCGGATAACGTCTTGAATGAGCAGTCTTGACGAAGCAATGCTATCCGTGATGCTGCGAAGGATGGTTAGTTCCGTGTTGTTTGCCTTCTCGCTCGGGTAATGGAGGACGTTTTCTTCGTCGAGATAAGCTATGGGCTTTCGCCTCATGGTTTCACTTGCTTCATCGACACTTCCGTCACGGCTTGCATCGTCTGCCTGAGGATAGAGTAGATCAAGCCCTGCTTGATCTTCGTCGACTAGCGTAGTGTCAATAAACTCTATCCCTGTAAAGACCGTCGCCATGTTGTTATTTCGATGGATAGCAATGGTAAAGGAGTCCAGGGTGCCTTGCCCTATGCCGGAGAAAGCCACGATATAAAACACCGTGAGAAGGATAGGCCATAATATGCTCCAGATGACAATAGAAGGTTCGCGCAGAATCATCTTGAAGTAGGAGGTAAATTGAACGGCTATGGTTTTCATGAGTCGCGAAGCTCCTTTCCTGTGAGTTCAAGGAAGACATCATTGAGGCTTGATTCTTCGGAGAAGAGGCGACGATAGCTTGTTTCGTGCTTCTCTAGGATTTCCATAATTTTGAGGATGTTGTTATTTCCTTGGCGGAAGCTGAGACGCCAACCACTCTGGTTGCTTTCGATGCCGTAAAGCCCTGCAAGTGCTTCGAGGTCACGCTTTAGTTCCGGTGTTTCCTCGTCGACTTCCAAGTGGACGATCTCTTGGAGGCTCACCATGTTCTTTAGATCCGTGAGACTGCCTTGAGCCAAGTTTCGTCCGTGATCCATGATCACAATCCTGTCGCAGAGAGCTTCAACCTCATCGAGATAGTGTGAGGTGTAGACGAGGCTTGTGCCTTCATCTCTCAGCTTCTCGAACCCTTGACGCATAAAGAGTCTGGACTGTGCATCGACAGCAACGGTCGGCTCATCGAGGAAGAGAAGATCCGGTCTATGGGCTATGCCACAGGCAACGTTAAGCCTTCGCATGAGACCGCCGGACAGTTTGCTTGTGCGACGATTTGCATAATTTTCCAAGCCTGTAAATTCCAGCGCATAGCGAACCCCCTCGGCTCGTTCGTTGGCATCGTTGAGATAGAGTGAGGCGAAGAATTCGATGTTTTCTTTGACCGTCAGTCGGCTGAAAATGGCAAGATCTTGAGGGACAAGGCCGATGCGCCGCTTAAGCGTATAGCTATCCGGTTTCATCTCCTGTCCGAAGATCGTAACATCTCCTCTGTCAGAGCTTAAGAGACCTAAGATGATGGAAATGGCGGTGGTTTTACCGGATCCGTTGGGTCCCAATAGACCCACGGCTTCCCCATAACCGACCTCGAAACTAAATTGATCCAGGGCTTGGACATCACCATAATGTTTCGTGAGATTCTTTGCTTCTAAAACCATCTATAGCCTCCTTCAGCTTCCTTAGCTGTTTGGCAGAATCCTTTCGACTGTCTAAAGTTTAGTTAGCCGAGATGAAATAGCACAGTGAAAGATGCAAAGACTTGAGATGACATTTGTCATAATCGTGCTAGGCTAAGGATCATATTTGGCTTGGGTTTGCAGTGAATCTTGCATCTCGGGTGATCTGTTTCCATAGATATAGGAGGTTAGAGTGTACGGTTCATATCTCTGGACTCTATTTGGCAATCTCCTCTTAGGTTTTCTCCTCTATTTTCAAGACAGCGGTGTGTCTCAGCAGGGTACAGGCTCGGAATATCTTTTTATTTGGAGCTCTGTCTTTATCTATGTGCTTCTGCTCTTTCTCCTGCGACTTCTTTCGGTCAATCTCCCGTTCAATACAAACATCCTACGTCTTGGCGAAGCCCTTATCTTAGCGTTTGCACCCCGTGAGATTCTTTATTTTCTCCCCCTTGTTGCTTGGGGAACATCCCTTAAGAGGGAGTCCTGGTGGGCTTTTGTTCCTCTGATCGGGATGCTCATTCCATACTGTCATGGTTTGCAGGATCCGCTGACCCTTGCCCTGGTGCTCGTACTCTACATTTTTGCTCTAGCGTTCGATGGGTCTCTTGGGAGATTACAAAAGCACCAACAGGATGAGCTTGAGGCAAAGCTTGATCTCCGAGAAACCAGACAAGGTCAGGAGCAGATGAAACGGCAACTCACGGCAAGCCTTGTGGATACCGAATATCAAGCGAGGCGCGAAGAACGAGAAGGTTTATCAAGGGAGCTCCACGACATCCTAGGGCACAGTCTCTCTGCAACCTTGATGCAGGTTGCTGCGATTCGGATCCTCAATAAACAAGAAGACCTCGCGCCACTCTTAGAAGAAGTTCAAACGGCACTGGATCGTGGCTTGAAACAAACCCGCGAGACTCTCCACGAACTTCATGCCGAGAGCTTTAGCTTAAGAGCCAGTATTGAGACGGTCACCTCAGCCTGGAATGACGTTCGTGTGGCCCTGGATTTGTCATCCGATGTGGATGATATCCCGATTCAAGTTCGCTATGATCTCTGGGCTATTATTCAAGAGAGCCTTACCAATTTCATGCGTCATTCGAAGAATGATAGTTTCTCTATACGCCTACGGGTTCAACCGGCTTTCTATAGTCTTGTCATAGAAGACTATCCTATCGATGAACCGCACAGTGAGCATATGCCTGTTCCGATATCGGATGGAATGGGGATGAGAAATATGAGACAGATTGCTTTTAAGTATCAAGGGCATCTCAATGCACAACGGATCGGTAAGGGGTACATTCTAAGAGTCATCCTCTATCGCGAAAGGACTTGATATGCACGAAACGGCACTAAAACTTCTTCTGGTTGATGATGATCCCATGATTCTTCGTGCGCTAAGGACGATTCTTGAAAGTTCCGGTTTCGAGGTCTTGAATACGGTTCAAGATGCAAGAGATGCGGAACGACAATATGAGTTGCTGAAGCCGGATCTTCTGATCTTGGATATTCGAATGCCGGAAATTTCAGGCTTGGAGATCGCTCGGAGTATTTTAGCGAAGAAACCTTCCGCTGCGATTCTTCTGTTAACCACCTTCAAAGATGCGCAATGGCTCTCAGAGGCGCTCGCCCTGGGATGTAGGGGGTATCTCTTGAAGCAAAACTTCGGTTCTATCGTTCCCGCCATCCGTGCAGTAGCTGCCGGGAATCACGTCTTTGATCAGGACGTCGTCGTTTCGTTGAAAGATAAATCTGAAGTTGTCGCTGAGCCGATGCTTAGTGAGCGAGAAAATGACGTTTTCGTCCTCGTTGCTCAGGGTATGAATAATCGTGAAATCGGTGAGGAACTCCATTTATCCGAAGGAACGGTGAGGAATTATTTATCCTTGATCTTGGATAAGCTTTCGCTCAGAGATAGAACGCAGATTGCTATTTATTATTATCGGAAGCTCTTAGAAAAACGACCCTTCTAGCGTGTTATAACGAGTCAAGGGAAGTCGTTCTCATGGGATGCTAATGAGATGCTCTCTCTTCGATGTAACAAGAGCGGCTTTGTAAGAACGGATTACCTTGTAAGATTATAGCTGATTAAGAAGCGTTTTACATTAGTAACGAAGCTTGAAAGAGGATGAATATGAACGATAACAAAGAGAAGAGTTTCTCCGATAAGTTAGCTAACATTGCTGATGAAGCCGAGAAAGATCCCGCACGCAAGAAGATTGATCCCCTTGAAAACTACGAAATTGAAGGTCCGGATGTCAGTGATCCTGCAGACAGAGATGCTGTAACTCCGGTAGTTCCTCTAGCTCCGGTCGGGGGTGGCGCGACCGGTGTTGAGACTCAAGATCGCTCGGGGAATGTTGCACCTATTGCTCCTCTCGTCGTTCCTGAACTGGACGATGAAGATGATGAAAATGATGAGCGCATGAGATAGTCTGATGCGGAGATTCAGCAGGCCGCAGCGGAGCCATTGTCTGTTGCAACAGACTTTCGTTCATCAAGAGCAGAACCATATTCTGCTGTCATAGAGTCGCTATGAGAGGGGGGTCTTCGGATGCCCCTCTTGTTTATGAATTCGCACAGAATTGTAATTTTGTAACGACAGTGGCTTCCGCGACAAGAAAATATCGTTACATTTATACAGCAAAAGTTATGCAATCATTTAAAGAAGACAGAGAGGAAATGTATCAACAACCACAATAATCATCCTGAGGAAAATTATTCCGATAAGTTGGCTAATGTTGCTAGAGAAGCTGAGCAGGATCCTGCACGCAATCAGATCGATCCGTTGGAAAACTATGATATCGAGGGCAAGGATACTCGTGGCGTTGACGTCGACGGTGTGGCTGCTGCTCCGATCGTGCCTATAGGCCATCCGGTCCCCGGATTTGAATCACAGGTTCATGCAGGCGAGGTTGCAGCTGTTGCTCCGGTCGTTGTCGGTGCAGAAGAGCCTCGTACTGAAGAGGAAGCAATCATTGAAGCGCGTCGCGATCATGCTGATGATCCCGATGATGACTTTGTGCCTTTGAGACCGGACGGGACATTAGATCCTCGCGCTGAAGCTCGCGAAGAGGTAGATCCTGTCGATTTTGTCGATCCTCTGGACTCCGTCCATCCGGTGGATCCGGTCCACCCGGTCGATCCGCATCCTGTGGATCCCGTTGATCCGGTGGATCCCATTGGTGCGATGGACCATGAACCGGTCGGATCGCCCAGACCGCTACGAGAAGATGAGTTTGGGATCGATCGTCCGCTTCAGGACGATGATCAACACCACGATCGTCCTTTGGGTGCAGATGATGTTGACGAAAGACCTTTTATTGAACGTTTAGCCGATGCTTTCGATGGGGATCCAAGCAGTCCTTCGGAACAATACACCCGCATAGATGATCTTGTGGAAGAAGAAGTCGATGACTTGGTACACGATCGGTCAGTGGAGGATCCTCGGTATCCGCTAACGAACGAAGAAATTGATCGCGCCAATACCGAATTTGCCGACAACAGCATCGATGACCTGGATCATTCGATTCGCAGAGTGAGAGTTGATGAAACCTTGCCGCCTCAGACGGTCGAAGATGATGGTGTCTTTGCTCCCTTTGTTGAACCACTACCGGGAAATCTCATTGAAGATGAGGAAGTCTATGAAGATCTCGAATACGATGAAGACTTCTTCGATGAAGATGAGGCACGCAGAGGGCCGAGATAGGTTTCCGGTTTTGTGCATTGCATAGATCTATAGAGCTGAGTTTAGAGGTTCATTTAGCCTAACCTCAGATGAGATCTAGAACTTTATACTTATAACAGAAGAGGGCTGTCCTACAGGTGTAGAGACAGCCCTTCGCGCTTTGTAAGATAGGGTATAGCTTCAAAGAGATTAAGGAGAACGGCCTCATACAGTAAATCATGGGGCGCCTCCAGCATATCGGGGACATAGACAACGGGAATCCCGGCTGCAATCCCGGCTCTCAAACCGTTGTGGGAGTCTTCGAAGATGATGGCTCTTTCCGCCGGAATATTGCCGAGAGAACGAAGAAAGATTTCCGGGTGGGGCTTTGCATGGGCGACTTCATCGCCGCACGTTAAGCCATGGATGTGGGGCAATATCCCCACGGTGCGCAATCGATCTTCCGCTCTCCTTCTTGCTGTAGACGTGGCAACGACCCGCGGTATCTCATGCTCATCCAAGAAGCTCAATAACTCGAACACGCCATTCTTCACGGGAATCCCCTCATTTTCAACGATCTCGTTTTCAAGGGTTTCGGAGATTTCCAAGAAACGTTGGACGGTGGGAAGATCCCAGTGGGTTGATAATATCTCAACACCTTTATGGTAATTCACACCAATGAGCTTACGGTAATCCTCGAGGTCGAATTTCAACTCCAGGATCTCAGCAGCCTTAAGTTGAGCTCTGGCTGCAACTTGCTCGGAGTCGATGAGGAGCCCGTCCATGTCAAAGATGACGAGCTCTAATTTACCTCTGTGCTCAGAACCTTCGAGATTCATGCATCATCTCCCAGGAGAATGGGGGTGCCACTTGCGCCGATTTTCTTTGCCCCCATTTCCAGGAGCTCGAGGAAGCGCTCGCGGGTGCGGATGCCGCCGCTGGCTTTTATGTGGATAGCATCGCCCGCTTCATCCAGCATGATCTTGACAACTTCAGGGGTAGCGCCCCTACGCTCGCCGCCGGGATAGAAGCCACTTGACGTCTTGGCATAGTCTGCACCGGCAGCGATACAGGCACGGACGCCGCGACGAACCTCATCCTCGGTCAAGGCATCGACTTCCAAGATGACCTTGAAGACGACGTCACGAGCCGCCTCACGACATGCCTTGAGGTCTGCAATGAATGCGTCATCGTTGCCGTCTTTGAGAAGCGCATAATTAGCGAGAAGATCGATATCCGTCGGGGAGCTCGAATCCAAGATGGCCCGGATTTGGGCGACGCGAGAAGCGGTGGTGGACTGGCCGAAGGGGAAGTCGGCTACAACGCAAAGGGTGGTATCCGTATTCTCCAGCAACGGCTCGATCGCTGCAGCATTCACAGGATTGACGCAGATGGTGCCGACCCGGAGAGCAACAGCTTCACGTGTCTGGCGGAGGAGTTCTTCCTGCGTCACTTCAGGCGATAAGATGGCGTGGTCAATGGTTTGTGCTTCTTCAAAACGATTCATGGGGCACCTCATTATTTGGTGAAAATCTAAATCTATGACCAGTGAATTCTAGCATGCTTGGATGGCAAAGGTTCTAAGAAAGATTCAAGTTGAGCCGTGAGCCTTAAGGCCTATTACAAACGTTCCCACCGTGAGATCAATTCTCGACCGATTTGGATGGATAGATCCGTAACCCATGCTTTCTTGTCGTTTGGGATATTGCGGCCAAAACGTTGCGCCTCATAGGTGAAGTCCCCTTGGTAGTCGATCTCTTTAAGCCCCTGCATCGCTTCGGTCCAATCAATGACACCGAAGAAAGGTAGCAGATGAAGGTCCTCCTTACCGTCATTGTCGGCAACATGGGTTGCGACTAAACGATCGCCCAAGAGATTCAAGTTCTCGCGATGGAACCCACCGACAAGTTGAGCGTGCCCAAAGTCATAGCAAGCTTTGACCGTGGGAGAATTGAAGGCATCGACCAATTCGACCAGTTCTTCGATATACGAGCCATAGGAGCGTTGCGCGTGCGTCTTATATTCGAAGACATTTTCAAGGGCAAGACCGGTCCCGGCTTTCTCACAGGTGCGAACATGATCGGCATAGTATTCGAGATTGCGATAGAGGGAAGCACGTCTCGTCGCCACGTCGAATACGGTCCCGGGATGTGTCACACACCACTCCACCCCAAGCATGCCCGAGGCATGGATCATGTTGTGAATGAGGCGCTCCCACTCGGCGATTTCGGCATCATTGGTCAAGGTGAAGAGATCGTAATAGGGAAGGTGGGATTGGCGATACGTGATGCCGTATTCATCCCCCAGGCGCCGCATCATCTCGATATCCTTCTCCCATTCATCGGTCCTTAGCCTGGAGGTAGGATTCATTGCTTCACAAAGATTGATATCCAGGACTTTATAGCCTGCTTTGGCGCATTGCTCGATATTGAAGGCATATCCGTTTCTACCACCCGGATGTAGCGTCGTGAGATTCGTCGATGTCGATAGCTCCATGATGTTTCCTACTTTCTTTTGCTTCTATTATAGTTGAATTCTTCAGCTCCCTTGGTTCACCAAAAGTCCCCACCAATCTTCTCTTCCATTCTGTCAACATAGACCATAAAAAAGAAACAGCGCCAAAGACGCTGTTTCCTACAAACGATGGTCGAATGATGGTCGAATGGCCGGCTTGGAGATGTCACTGATGATGCCTTGCCGGGATTAAGCCATATCACTCCTCAGGATTGGACTCCTTATAGGTCTGGAGTAAATCATCCAAGACTTTAACTAGAGTCTCCGTTGTTTCTTCCACCGAAAGATCCTCATCGAGCATGAGGAAGATTTGATTTTGAATTTCCATATAGAAATCCCAAGCCGGGCCGATGACGATGCCCATCATGTCCGGGCTTGTCTCTTCAACCTGTTCTACCACGGTCAAGATGGCAGGATTCTCTTTAGCAAAAGCCTTGAATTCATCGAGATCATAGGAATCCTTGTTGGACGGGAAGTAACCACTGGCCATACTGAAGTCCGCTTGAACTTCCGGGGAGACCAAATACCTTGTGAATTCCCAGGCAGCTCGTTTGTTCTCACCACTCAAGCGATCGAACATAAAGACCCCTGAGCCGGAGACCGTTGCCCCGAAGTTTGAATTTTCATCGATACGGGGGAAGTAAGATACGCCCATTTCGAAATTATCGCCAACCAATTCAGGGAGGTATCCTAAACCTGACGATGAATTTGTGATCATGGCGATCTGACCCGCGACCCACAAATCTGTAAGGCTTGCAGGCTCATTCATGAGTGCACCGGCATCGTACATGGCTTTCCACTCTGTGAGGAAGTGCCGGAGAGTGCCTTCTTCACCGGCGATGACTCGTGTCGCTGTGCCGCCTCTCCCGTTGAGCGCATCCAGAACATAAGAACTATCGACTTCTTTGCCGGGAATCTGCCCGATCCAGTTCGCGAGAGTAGGCGTATTGGGAACTCCACCGAAGGCATAGAGCTTAGCACCGTCCGCGCTTGTCTCGGCAAGTGCCTCGCTCAGCTCAATGATCTCGGCAAAGGTGGTTGGCGCTTCCGCAAAGCCGGCTTCGTCCAAGAGCGTCTTGTTGTAGTAGGTGACGGTTGTCGATGTGCTGAAAGGGAGACCCAATTGCACGCCATCGAAGTTCCAATAAGCAAGGGGGACTTCCATGAAACGTTCTAAGTCCAGGTCTTCATATTCTGCGATGGCTTCATCTACCGTGAAGGTAGCCTCCGTGCTTTGGTAGCTCACGATCCCGGTCGCATCGATCTGCATGACGTCAGGCAATTCTATGGTTTGGCCCGCTTGGATAATGGTACGGAGTTTGCTTGTGGCATCCGAGTAGCTACCTTGGAAGACACTCTCGACATGGATTCCAAGATCTGCGCCGGGACCGGCATTGAATTCATCGACGATTTGTTCCATCGCCTCGCCGGCAGCTTCGGACATGGAGTGCCAGAAAATGATCTCTCTTGGCTCTGTATCAGCACTCAGGTCTACAGTCGATCCGGGCATCATAAGACCGAGGATCAAGCTGAGGACAAGGCTTAGGCTGAGGAGGTGCTTCTGCATAAGGTGTTCCTTTCTAACGGACATGTCGTATGTCCGACCTATAAGAACTGAAGGACTCTGTTGAGCTTATTTTACTAGCTCAATGAGATTACACCTTTAAGAGAGATTGAGATCGTGACGAGTCACACAATTGTATTTTCCAAGAGCTCTCAGTGCATCGATCCTACGGTGTCCGTCGATATCAAACCTTCTTGGATAAGGTCATGGGCAAAGATAAAGACCAGGAGACTTGGGAGGAGGACGATGGTGATCGCCGCCAAGATGAGTCCGAAATTACTCACCTCGGTATTGTGCATCATTGTGATCCCGATCTGAACCGTGCGCATTTTATTAGAGTTCGTGACGAGGAGGGGCCACAGGTACTGATTCCAGAAGCTGAGGAAAGATCGGATCGACAAGATGACGAGGAAGCTCTTAGTGGTGGGGATGAGAATAGAGAAGATGTAGCGAAGTCCTCCGCTTCCATCCATCAAAGCCGCTTCGTAGAGAGCTCTCGGAAGGCTGAGGAAGGCTTGGCGCAGGAGCAGGACTTGGGTGGCACTGGCAAGGAGCGGCAGGATGATCCCCGCATACGTGTCGAGGAGACCCAATTTCGCTACCGTTAAGTAGTTTCCGACAAAAAGGGTTTCGCCGGGGAGCATGAGAGTGCCCATTATGAGAAAGAAGAAGAACTTCTTGCCGCGAAAATCCAGGTAAGCGAATGCATAAGCTGCAAGGACGGAGATGGTGATTTCAATGAATGAGCCTACAACAGCGATGATGGTCGAATTTAAGAAATAACGCACGATCGGAGTTTTGCGGAAGACTTCGAGGTAATTGTCAACGTTAAGAAAGCTCCGCGGGAAGAACGTTGGAGGATAGGTGAATTCACCCAACGTTTTGAATGAGCCCAAGAAAGCATACAGAAGGGGAAAGGCGAGGAACGTGCTGACTAGGATAAGGGGGAGGCTCTTGAGGATGAGTCTTAAGGGACTTGATGTTTCGTGTCTCATGCGTAGTGAACTCTTCCTCGCTGAAAAATAAGGAGGGTAAAGATGAGGCTCAGGGCAAAGGTGAAGAGAGCGATGCTGGTCGAGAGGGCATAGTTGGAGGATTGGTAACCGCTCGTGAACATCATGAAGATGAGGGTTGTCGTGGAGCGCAAGGGACCGCCTTCGGTCAGGACCATGACAGGACCGGCGAGGAGGAGGGCGCCCAGAGAGCTGAGGCTGAAGACCGTGAGGATCTGAGGCGAGATGAGGGGGAGCTCGATCTTGTAGAAGATCCGGAGTGACGAAGCGCCATCGAGTTTTGCGGCTTCGATGAGGGACGTTGGGATATAGAAGAGAGCTGAACGAAGGACTAAATAGGCGAAAGGGAACCCCATCCAGAACACGACGATGAGAATGGACCAGAGAGCTTGATGGCGGTCTTGGAACCAGCCCCAATCGAGTCCTAAGAGATAATTGATGTAGCCGGTGCCGGGATTGAGTAAGAGCTTTATGACCATGGCGATACTGGACATCGAAACCAACATGGGAAGCATGATCAAGAGCGTCATGAATCGGTTGAATTTATTCTCCGGACTAGCGCAGCGAGCTGTTATGACAGCCGTGATCACGATGAGGGGAACGTAGGCGACCGTGAACCGGATCGTCGTTTGGAACGCCTGAATGAAGGTTCTATTCTCGAAGAGATCACGAAAGTTCTTGAGACCGACAAACCCCAGGATTTCGCCCCGTGCGTTGACCTTGGAGAAGGCATAGAGTGCGGTTCTTAGGAAAGGGATATAACGGAAAGTAATGACGATGAGGATTATGGGGAATATATAGAGATAGGCGGACCATTGCGTATGTCGTCGTCCGAGTTTCATAAGCCGTCGTAACCTCCTTCCCAAAGGTATCGCAAACTTTGTTCATAATAAGCGAATACGACTTTGCTTGTCTTGCTGAATTCACAACAATGCGAAATTGTTCTTATCCTAGCAAGGAAGCTAAGGGTGGACTTTAAACCATTGTAAAGAAAATCCAATGTTTCGTACTAGTTCTTAAGAAACCTCTTTGACCTCTTTTGACCTTTGTCACACGTCACAACTTGCCGACTTACTCTTTGCTAACCTTGTCGTTGATCGTCATTCATCTGAGAATGGGTGAGATCGGACGATCACTTTTTTGAATTTTATTTATTCATAGCTGAACAAGCTGAATAGAGAGGAATATGAGATGACTAAGAGAATTGGAATTATTGTTGGTAGTATTCGCACAGGTTCATACACCCGTTCATTTGCCGAGGCTGTCGCGAATATGTTTGGTGAAGGCTACGAGACCGAGTTCATTGAGATTGAGAATCTGCCCTTCTATAATGAGGGTCACGACAATGATGAGGACAGGCCGGACGTTTACAATGAGTTCCGGGACACCTTGGCTCGCATGGATGGATTTGTGTTTGCCACCCCCGAATATAATCGCTCTATCCCGGGCGTGCTGAAGAATGCAATCGACGTCGGTTCACGTCCTTACGGCGAGAGTAAGTGGAACAAGCCTTCCTATATTGTTTCCGTTTCCCCGGGTGATTTGGGTGGTTTCGGTGCCAATCATCACCTCCGCCAGGTCCTCGTGATCCTGGATACTCCGCTCGTCCAGCAGCCGGAAACCTACGTGCGCAATGCAACGGCGTTCCTTGATGAGGACGGCAAGGTTACAAGTCCTGAAATGCTCGCTCTTTTACAGAGTGGTGTCGATGCGCTGAAGAACCTAATCTCACGGTATGATCAGAAGTAATCTATATCCATAGCTTCTTTCTGCCCGGTTGAACGGGCGTTCAAACGCTCCAAGGGACATTCTCTTGGGGCTTTTTGTTGAGAAAATTTAGGAAATATCAGAGAACTTATGCTCATCAAGTTAAGCATTCCTCGAGATTTAGGAGCTGACGCGAAGGGTACCTGCTGTCGTCTTTAGAGATCGATAAGGGTCTCAGTCCCGGCTACGAACCCACTTTAGGTCACAAACATCCCACGACCAATCTTCCGGATTTCGAAGAACAGAAACGGATCAAATACCTCGTTATGACAAAACTGTGCGACGTGGTTGAAATCGTCTTATCGTCTCCTCGAGGCGATCAACTTGCTATCGTGGCATAAAGCAGTGTGACGAGCTATCACTCAGCGTAGATTGGCAAGAGTTGAATTCTTCACATGTCAAAATCACGGCAAGGACGACGGTGTAGAAAGCCTCTTTGGATTCCCTAATGAATATCTCTTTGGCGAAGATTTGGTGAGAACGTTATGTGTTTTCTCAGATACGACGACATTCAAAGACTATTGTACGAAAATGGATCCAATGTATTTGACGGCACGAGCTACCTTGCTATTCTTGAGCGGATCGAAAGAATTCAAAAACAAGGGAGAACACCATGCCTCACTTCAATGTACATCGCACACTCGATAACGGCTACGAACTTTATGCCGGTCAAGCCATCATCGACGCCGGTTTCACCATGGACGATCTCCTAGAGATTGCACAGCTTGCTTTTGGTGCAAGTGTCGGTGGTTCCGGTTCCTTTAGATCGCTCGTCGGCATTGCATATGGAGATAATGTCGATTCCCGGCAAGATCATATCCTAATCACCCACAACAAAAAGCCCATCGGCCTCATCCTCACCTATCCCCGTTTCTATCAGATGGGAGATAAATCCATTCTCTCCATCGGCATCGGTACGGTTTCGGCCCATCCGGATTATCGCGGTCAAGGCATCATGCAGACCATGATGAATTGCGCCCTCGAACGCTGCAAGGTCGAGGGAGCTGCGTTCATGAGCTTAGGCGGGCAACGCCAACGCTATGCAACCTTCGGGTTTGAAAACGTGAGCGCTCATCCTATGTATTCCTTCAATGCTCGAAATTTCCGTGGGGTGGAACCCATGGATGCTTCTCAAGTTGAACATGTCCGTGAAGATGTTATCGAGAACTATGAGTTCTTATCGGAACTCTATGAAATTTACTTACGTCATGTTCGAACCCCTTCCCGAGGCGACCTCGATAACTTCGCCCGTACCGTCCGCATGTGGGAATACGATCTCTATGTTCTTCGCAATGCTGACGATGAGATCATCGGGTATGCCAGAGGGAAGAAGTACAAACCTGAAGCAGAAAATCTCATTCTTGAAGAACTCTGCATAGAGCCGGAAGACCTCATTCCTTTCCTAGCACTCATGGTGAAAGACGGCAAACTGGACGTCAGTGCAAGTGCGCATCAAGTTGAGATTCAGCAGACCCTTCAACAATATTGCGAGGGATCTGACTTAGCGCACAGGATCAAGGCTAGCTTCACGAACTGCGAACAAACGGTAGCCTTAGCATTGGCTCAAAACCCTTTCGGGTGCCCACCTTATGAACGAGAGCTTCGCACGATCAATGCTTTGGGTGAAGCTGAATCTTTCATGATTCCTGCGCAGAGTGAGGGTGAGCCAATTGAGTTAAGCTACCAGGAGTTTCAAATGCTATTTTCATTGCAGTATCGCTATGAGTTGTCGCCTGACATTCAAGTTGCGCTGGCACCCCTCTTGCCCCTTACACTGCCGGATCTTTATGCAGATCAAGTGTAGAGTTCCTAAGTAGATCCCGTACAAGAGACAAAAACAAGAGGTCCTGAAGGATTAGAGTGACCCACAATAGTTGGACTAAGAATTTAGACCAACAGGAGGGGGTCATTGTGAGGTTGTTGCGATAGAGTCTGTGCTCGAAGAATCCGCACACACTTACCCCTTGCTCTTCGACAAGCTCAAAGATCGCAGTTTGAGTTCACCGAAACTTGTCATCACGGATGCTCATTGTTGATCCAAGTCTCAAGGCGAATATATCAATACGCTTGATTGTACCGATGGATCGAGCACTTGGACTGAATGTAGAGCTGTTCTCAATAAGTCTAGGTTTCATACTCTCAATGCCATGGAAGCAATTCGACAACGACTTCCTTTTCCGCTCTTGGGCTTCGATAGCGACAACGGCAGTGAATTTATCAATGACCATTTTGTCTACTATGCGAGAGAACATAATCTGGTCTTGACTCGTAGTCGAGCCAATACCAGTAATGACTCCTGCTATGTCGAACAGAAAAACTGGTCTGTCGTACGTAAAGCCGTTGGCTATGCTCGCTTTGAAGGACAAGAGATGGTCGATTTGCTCAACGAGTTCTATGAGCAACTAAGCCTGTTCAATAATTTCTTCCTCTCATCACAAAAGCTCATGATAAGAGAAAGGGACGGCGGAAAGGTTCGTAAGAAACACGATCAAGCGCTTACACCTTTCCGCAGTCAAGTCCAGAATCTTGTGTAAAATGCGCTAGTACAATGTTGGTCCTCTAGAT
>CAYFSS010000012.1:50689-56025 GCA_964345975.1 uncultured Oscillospiraceae bacterium | reverse complement strand
TGAAATCATCTACGGCAACCGCTATATCAATTATCGGCTTGGCTTTTATTGTGAGAATAGCTGTACTACCCACATGTTGAATATCTCTTGCCACTGTACCTAAAATTTTATACAAACGAAAAATAGTTCTCTGTGCTTCAAACTCCCATTCTTTTTCGTGGTTGAGCAGTTTTACTGTACCTCTTTTCAATCCAATCATTTTTCACACCCCAAACATAATTTAATCTCTCTATTAGTATGCAGGATAACTAACAATGCAACATCTTTCGAGAATGTTGATTAGCCTATTTACAGTTGGTTCATTCCATAATTTATTTAGTAATGAGTGAATAGAAATTACAATGATAGCCATCTTATCAACTCAGATTCATTTTGATATCCATACCATCAACTCACCAAACAAATAGTCATAATGTCCACTCACACCGCTATTTTTAGAGTTTTGGATATGTTCCCTCAATAAGAAATTAGCGATTATCAACGTTGATTGAAGGCAAATTCAAAACCCCTAAAACCCCTTATATCAAGGATTGTTTCACACTCAATTATCCACCCTTGACATCAATACGACCGTCTCAACGTGACTTGTCTCAGGAAACATATCCAGTACATCGATGTTTTGAAGCTCAAACCCTCCGGCTACAAACTGCTGTAAATCACGCGCCAAAGTTGCAGGATGGCAGGACACATAGATTAAATGAGGGGCGTTTGAGCGTAGAATTGCTTCAACTAACATCTCATCGCAGCCTTTGCGAGGAGGGTCAACAATGAGGAGGTCAACCTCTTCACCGTTCTGCAAGATTTCATCCAGCACATTTTCAGCCGGGGCATTCTGAAATTCCGCTCGATCCGAAAGACCATTCCGTTCAGCATTGACCCGAGCATCTTCAACGGCTTGGGGAACAATTTCTATCCCCCGGAGCGTCGCTTCAGGTAAACCCTTTAGAGCAACAAGACCTAGCGTTCCTCCGCCACAATAGAGATCCAAGATAGTAGAAGCTTGGAGTTCACGCGCAATCTCGGCGATGCGCATGAACAACGTCTCAGCAATCACCGGATTGACCTGGAAAAATGATGCGGGTTGAATTTCAAACGAAAGCCCCGCCAAGGTTTCCACCAATCTTTCTTCTCCAAAGAGATGCTTCCACACAGGACCACTCACCCGATTGTTTTGCTTCGTGTGTTCATTGAGATAGACGGCGTGAAGAGTCCAATCGGTAATTCTCAATATCTCTTCCCAGGCTTGAATCAGTTCCTCAAAGTAAGGTAACTCAGAACCGTTAACTACCACAGTCATCATGATCGTCCGATGAGCCCATGAAGCTCTGAGAATCAAACGGCGTAAGAGCCCGTGTCCGGTCTCTTCGTCATAAACCGTAAGGGCACGGGACGTCCATAATTGTTCAGCACAAGTCTTCAAGGCATCGAACACAGCCGGCTGAATGCCACACTTAGGAGTGTGCACGACATCATGGGTTCCTTGCGCATAGAAACCTAGTTCAACACCCTGGGGAGCTTGAGCAATGGCATACTGAACCTTACAGCGATAAGCCATGGGATTTGCATCACCAAAGGAGGACGGTTCAAACGGATGTAAGCTCAAAGGGAGGTCAGAGGCGTCCAGGTGTCCGATTCTTTGAAGCGTTTCGAGGACGCCACCGGCTTTTGTGGGGAGTTTTTGTTCGTCTTCAAGATGTTGGAGTTGACACCCACCGCAGGTACCGTAGATGGGGCAAAAGGGTACCGCACGAACCGGACTCGCAACCAGAATTGAAACAATTTCAGCCACGGCATAGCGCTTCTTCTTGAGCACGATCCGTACGATGCACCTTTCACCGGGAAGGCCCTCATTGACGAAGATGACGAAACCGTCGAGGCTTGCGCGACCTTGACCTTGTGGGGTCAAGTCCTCAATCTTTAGCTCTACCTTATCTCCAAGTGCTACGGGCATGCGATAACTCCTATCCTGGCTACTTTGTTAAGAACGCATGAATTATGACACAGAAGAAGCATGAATAAGATACTGGCCAAAGAGAGTCTCGATTACGTGTTGAAACGGCGTTTGATTAACACGTTTTATTCTTCCTTGAGGCGCTCATTGCAGATGGCAAGGAACCTCTGACGGTACTCTATCCCTACGACGGTTTGAGTGTTACAGAAACTCCGCTCGCGTACCTTGACCAAGGTAATGCCAAGAAAGAAGAACGCTTCCTCGATCTGCAGACTTATCTATTAAGCGAGGTTGAAACTGAACTCTTGCAGATCAAGCAGCAGCTCCGGAGTAGTCTCATGACCGCACGGGATACGCAGCAGACAGCAGCGCAATAATATTCTGAGCTTTGGCTTGTTTGAAGTTTTATCG
This sequence comes from uncultured Oscillospiraceae bacterium, assembly GCA_964345975.1. Classification (GTDB taxonomy): domain Bacteria; phylum Bacillota; class Clostridia; order Saccharofermentanales; family Fastidiosipilaceae; genus CAYFSS01. The sequence continues at coordinate 53,663 of CAYFSS010000012.1, read as the reverse complement.
GCTCATAACTCAACCGTCCTAAGTGAACGATCTTGAAATTCTTTATTTTGAAACTGTGATATGGCCTCTTATTTGCAGGTGGCCCTCGTCTTACTGTTTGAATGCGCGGGAGCTCTTGTTATAATCTTGTGATGTTACTTTGACACGCAAGCCAGTCTTGCGATACGGAGGAGGCGTCAATGTACGACAACGACGAGTCCAAGTACAATCCTCAGGACAGTCCACGATCCCAGAATAAGCAACCCTCTCCAGAGGAACCTTCTATGCAAGGCTCCTCGTCTCGACGTGAGCAAAATTATAGCCGTGACGCCATGGATCGTGCGGATCGTATGAACCCGGCAGATAGAGCTGCAAAGCAACTAGCACCTAGGAGATCTGAAGGTCCACCACAACCCTTGCAACCGGTACAGCCTGCGCAATCCCCTGTCGATCGCGATGCTGCTTATCGCCGTCCGCCTGAGGGTGCAGCACCGCCGCAAGAGGCTTTTGTGCCGGAATTGGAGTCGGGTCATACACGTCGTCTCGCGACGGTTTACAATGAGCGGACAGCAGAGATCGCCTTGGCGGCTTCTGAAATTGAACAGCGCCGTACAGCGGAATCACGGGACGGACGATTTGGTCCTGCTCAACCAAATGTGCAACAACAAGACCTCATAGATCAGCATCGTCTCTCAGCGAAAGATCGTCGCTCCGTCAAGCGAGCCGAGCGCGAGTTGTCTCGCGTCAAACGTCTACTCCGCAAGCGAGTCTCAGGTAAACCTCGTCGACCTGCATCCTCTTTAGGCTTCTGGGGAGGTTTAGGTCAAGCGATCTTCTCCTTGGTGAAAATGTTCACCGTAGTTCTTCTCATCATCATGATCTTCGTAGGCAGCTTAGGGATTGGTGTAGTCTTCGGCTATGTCTCATCGACAGACCCTGTCCCCGCCAATGTCTTAGTGTCGGGCGATGAGACCTCTTTCGTCTACGACAACCAAGGTGAAGCCCTAACCAAACTCACCGGGGCTTACAATATTGACCGTGAATACATCAGCTTGGGAAATGTTGCTAATACTTATATAGCCGATGCCTTCATCTCCATCGAAGATGAGCGCTTTGAATCTCATATTGGAATCGACCCCCGCCGTATTGCTTCAGCTGTGTTTTCTTTGGCTGCAAACCGAGGCGTCGCAACGCATGGTGGTTCAACCATCGTGCAACAGACAGTAAAACTCCTCACCGGTGATGATCAGCGTTCGGCACAACGTAAATTTCAAGAGTGGTACCGCGCAATTATCCTCGACCAGCAGCTTTCCAAAGATGAGATCATGGAGATCTACCTCAACTTGGTGCCGATGGCGAACTCCTATGTCGGAATTCAATCCGCTTCCAAGGCCTATTTCCGCAAGGATGCATCAGAATTGAATTTAGCTGAATGTGCTTACCTTGCCGGCATACCGAAGAGCCCTACAACGTATAATCCTTATACTGAACGCGGTCTACGAAATGGCCTGCGTCGTCAGCGTATTGTCTTAGGCAAGATGAATGAATTAGGTCGGATCACAGAAGAAGAATACAATGCTGCTTTAAATCATGAGCTTGTTTTCAATCTCGAACCGCCACGAATCTCCGGAACGGATATACAATCTTATTTCACGGAATATGCCATTGCGGAAGCCATTGAACTCTTTGTCGAGCGAGGATATACAAGAGATCAAGCTTCTCGTCTCGTGACGTCAGGTGGCCTTCATATCTTTACAACCCTGGATCCTCCGACTCAGGCGATCTTAGATGAAACCTATGCCAATCATGCCAATTTCCAAAATTCACCGGAGATTTATCGAAACTGGCCGGAGACTCCTCAATCTGCTGCAGTCATCATCAACAATGCTGATGGTGCTGTCTTGGCGATTGCCGGCGGGGTAGGACGAAAGACAGGAAACCTTGTCATTAACCGTGCTACCGATATCCGTCGTCAACCCGGTTCAGCGATCAAGCCATTGGCGCCTTATGCGCCGGCGATTGATATGGGACTAATCACAGGGTCAACGGTCATTGAAGATAACGAAGTCTTCATGGATCCGGCAAATCCCTATACGCCTTGGCCAATGAACTACACCAGGACGTACATGGGCGATGTCATCATGCGCTATGCCTTGAAAATGTCTTTGAACGTTCCCTCGGTCAAAGTCATGGATCTCCTAGGAGTAGAGAACGCGAAATACTACATGCAGCTTAACGGGATCGAGGTGTCCGACGACACGTCTCAGCTTGCCTTGGGTGTCGGTTCTATGACTCACGGTATGCGTCCGATCGACATGACGGCAGGTTATGCGACCTTGTTCAACCACGGAGTTTATCGTGAGCCTTATGTCGTGCGTCGAATTGAAAACAGTGAAGGCGAAATCATTATCAATAATGAGCCGGACGAGCATCGCGTATTCCGTGAGGAAACCGCTTATATGATGTCCAGAATTATGGAAGAAGTTGCCCTTGGTTCGACTTCAAGTGTCTACACGTTCGGCACTGCCGGCAACTATGGTAGGTTGACCAATGCCAACGGCGAAGTCATCCAAACGGCGATTAAGACCGGTACGACAGATAACTTCGTTGACCAGTGGATTGCGGGCGGCACACCCTACTACACCATGGGAATCTGGTACGGATTCGATAATCAAATCAAGATGACCGCCATCCCTGAAGCTGACCAATACACAGTCGTCGATGTGTGGTACCAAATCATGCGTCGACTCCATGCCGACAAGGCAAGTGCTGACTGGATTCAACCTGCCGGTATTGAAACACGCAGTGTATGCGCAGCGACAGGGTATCTGGCCAATCCAAGCTGCATCTCCGGTGGCTATGCAATTACGGAATACTATGCAAGCGGCAGCCCCCTGATCCCGAATGAGTACTGCCCTGTCCATGGGTATGAAGCACCGCCTCAGCCTCAAGCTCAGCCGCAACCGGAAGCTCAGCCGCAACCGGAAGCTCAGCC
>CAYFSS010000012.1:39966-50589 GCA_964345975.1 uncultured Oscillospiraceae bacterium | reverse complement strand
CGGAAGCGCCGGCTATAGATCCTGCCCCGGCACCTGTCGAGTAATGACAGAACCCATAGAAATATCAGACAGCGAAGTCCTAGAATTGGAACTTCGCTGTCTTGGCTTTTGCGTGTAAAAAATGAAGAGCAGAGCTTAGAGAACGTCGAAGATTGTCCCTTGACGCTCGCCTCTTAGGATATCGAGAATGGCTCGAGGATTGTCACCGGCTAAAATGAGCATAGGAAGACCGGCGCACTGACAAATCTCAGCTGCCGAGAGCTTGGATTGCATCCCTCCTGTCCCGCGACCGGAACCTGCACCGCCCCCGAAATGACGAACCTCAGAGAGATCCTTGACATAGGAAACGAAGCAGGCAGCAGCCTCCGCCGCATCGAGCGTACGGGGGTCTTGTTGGTAGAGACCGGATACATCGGAAAGAAGTAAGAGGACATCGGCATGGACCAACTCAGCCACGATGGCTGAGAGCATATCGTTGTCCCCGAAGGTGCCGTTGTGCATGACCTCAGTCGTTGAGACTGAGTCATTCTCGTTGACGATGGGGATGACGCCCGCATCAAGGAGGGCTTCGAAGGTGTTGATGAGATTCATCTTTGTGATGTCATCGTCGACATCATCTCGCGTGAGGAGAATCTGACCACAGACCTGGTTATATTCACTGAGAAACTTACGGTAGAGCGACATGAGGTCTGTTTGCCCAACCGCTGCAACCGCTTGGAGTTCGCGAAGATCTGTTGGTCGTTTCGTTAATCGAAGCCTAGAGATTCCCACGGCAATAGCGCCTGAAGTCACTAGAATCACTTCATAGTTTAGGTTGCGCAGGTCTGCCAAGACTCGGCAGAGTCGTTCGACTTGGTTCAGATTAAGCGAACCGTTATCATGGGTGAGGCTTGAGGTGCCAACCTTGATCACCAAGCGTTTCGCATTCTTTTTTAGCGAAGCACGGCAGGATTCTTCTGCTTCATTCATCTCAACATCGCAATAATCGGACATTCCTCATGATCCTCTTTTCTCATCTTAATTTTGTGATCATTATGTCTAGGCTTTTCAGGATATAATAATTCCTAACGCATTATCATCGGGAGGTCATGGAATGGGCAAAAGACAAGACTATATTAGCTGGGATGAGTACTTTATGGGTGTTGCACTCCTGGCTGCCAAGCGTAGCAAGGATCCCAACACGCAAGTTGGAGCTTGCATCGTCAATGAAGATAAGAAGATTGTCGGTACCGGGTATAACGGTCTTCCCTTGGGTTGTTCCGATGACGACTTCCCTTGGTCGCGCGAAGGAGACTTCCTCGATAACAAGTATGCCTATGTCGCCCATGCCGAGCTCAATGCAATTCTCAACAGTTTAGGACGCGATCTGAAGAACTGTACGGTTTATGTCGCTCTCTTCCCTTGCAATGAATGCGCAAAAGCCATCATCCAATCCGGTATCCGCCACGTCGTTTATCTATCCGATAAATATCGTGACAGCGAAATGAGTGAGGCTTCACGCCGCATGTTTGATTCAGCAGGGATCACGTATAAACTGCTCGAAGCCGGAGTAGAGTCTATCAATCTCTCCTTCGATGCAGATATCATCTAGGAGTGTTGGATGAGCAATAATCCGGCAAAGAACGATCGATCTTCCGAGATCAAGTCATCCGGCGTGGTGCCGGAGACTGTCGAGCAGGAGAACGCAGAGGTTTCTGAGATGGCTAGCGTTCCTGCAGTTTCTGAGGATTCTACATTGTCCGATCCGCTTGAAGCGTCTGACGCTGAAACGGAAGGTTCAAGGATTTTGGGTTCGCGCGAAGCGCATGCTCCGGAATCCGGTGCTATTACTGTTTCCGACTCAGAAACGTTTGAAGTCGGGTCACTAGATGATGAGCACGAAGCGGTTGAAGCGTTCGCCGAGTCCGCGAAAGACGAGTCCGCAGAAGACGGGTCTGTAGAAGACGTGCCTGCTGAAGACGGGCCTGCAGAAGACGGGGCTGCAGAAGACGGGACTGTAGAAGACGGGGCTGTAGAAGACGGGTCTGTAGAAGACGAGTCCGCTGAACCTCAAGCCCAAACCACAGCGGAAAGCTTAGGAGACTCCGACTTTTCAGAGCTCATCTCAGAAGACGCTGAAACTTCCGAGATCGATCATTACCTGAATCACGGTCTAACAGAAGATGAAGTCGACGCACGAATTGCTGCCGGCGCTTACAATGCCCCGCAAGAACCGTTGACCCGTACGGTCAAAGAGATCGTCCGCGACAACGTCTTCACCCTCTTTAACTTTTTGAACTTCGGTCTTGCTGCCGTCATTCTCTTTGCAGCAACCATGGATGCTTCTCACCTCAAGAATCTGGGCTTCTTAGCGGTTGTCTTCACGAATCTCTTAGTCGGTATCGTGCAGGAAGTGAAGGCGAAAGAAACCGTCGACAAACTGTCTCTTCTCGTTGAACCCACGGCGCTTGTCCTAAGAGAAGGTCGTGTATGGAAAATTTCTGTCAATGACTTGGTCGTCGACGACATCATCCTCCTTGAAAACGGCCAGCAAGTCAGTGTCGATGCCGTCTTCATTGAGGGCAAGGGCTTCGAAGTCGATGAATCCCAGTTAACGGGTGAAGCGAACAGTGTCGTAAAAGCCCCCGGAGCTTCCGTCTACTCCGGCTCTCTTGTCGTAGCAGGCAAAGCCAAACTCCGTGTCACCAAGGTCGGCGCTGACACCTATGCGGCCAGACTGGCTGCAGAAGCAAAGCAAGAAAAAGTCCAGCGTTCAGAGCTTCGCCATTCACTCCAAAAGATCATCCGGATCGTAAGTGTCATTATTCTCCCAATCGGTGTGGCCTTGGCTTTCTCAAAGTATCACCAGGCTACCGATGCACGCCTCGATGTCGTCTTAGTTAGTTCCGTTGCTGCCCTCGTTGGAATGATTCCTGAAGGGCTTATTCTCTTGACGGAGGTTGCGTTTGCCAGCGGAACCATTAACTTAGCTCGCCATAAGATCTTGACCCAAACCATGCCGGCCATCGAGATGCTCGCAAGATTGGATGTCCTTTGTCTCGATAAAACAGGGACGATCACGAGCGGTCACATGTTTGTCAATGGCATCAGACCTCTATCAGACGAGTATTCCGAAGATGAGTTGCAGAAAATTCTTGGAGCTATCGCCGGTGCAACCGAAGCGACAGGCGGCACACAAGAAGCGATGGAGGAGGCTTTTCAACAGAGCAATGATTGGAAGGTGCAAGACGTCATCAACTTCTCGTCAGCTCGTAAATGGTCAGCCGTCACGTTTGCAGATCATGGAAGCTGGTTCTTAGGTGCTTCCGAATTCATTCTGTCTGAAGACCTGCGTCGCCCCTATCAGGAGTTAATTCACGAAGAAAGCGCTAGCGGGCACCGCGTCCTCTTGCTGGCACAGAGCAAGTCCGGATTGGAATCTTCTGAGGATCCAACCGTTCCGGCCGACATCGAAGCTGTCTGCTTCGTTATCCTCATCGATGAGATCCGAGAAGATGCTCCGCGCACTTTGGATTACTTCCGAGAGCAAGGCGTAACGCTGAAGATTATCTCAGGCGATAATCCTGAAACTGTCGCCAGCATTGCTAAGCGAGCCGGATTCGAACACGCCGAGAAATGGATTGACATGTCAACGGTGAGCCCGGGCTCCGATCTTCGACAGATCGCCACAGAGAATAACATCTTCGGTCGTGTAAACCCCTATCAAAAGCGCGCTCTCCTCCGCACCCTCCAAGCTGTAGGTCATACGGTTGGTATGACCGGCGACGGAGTGAACGACGTCCCCGCCCTCCGTGAAGCCGATTGCTCCATTGCCATGGTCAGCGGAAGTGATGCGGCCCGTCGGACGGCTGACTTTGTTCTTCTTGAAGATAACCTCTCAGCCCTCATCCCGGGAGTCTACGAAGGGCGCCGTATCATCAACAATATTGAGCGCGTGGCAACGCTCTTCCTTGTGAAGACGGTCTATTCTTCACTCTTGAGTTTCCTCTACATCTTCATCCCTTCGCCATACCCCGTCTTCCCCATCCAGATGACACTCATCTCTTCCAGCACGATCGGGATCCCGGCTTTCTTCTTGGCTCTTAAACCCAATAAGAATCGAGTCCAAGGATCCTTCCTTCATAAAGTCTTCTCACGAGCTCTGCCGGCAGGACTTGCTGCGGTCGCCATGATTGTTTTCCTTGATTACTTTAGTCAGTTTTTGGGGGTCTCAAATGCTGATACGTCGACCTTGGCAACCTTGGGCCTCGGGCTGATTGGCTTTATTATCTTGTGGAAAGTGTCGAGTCCGCTCACACTTCTTCGGACGGTCCTCCTTGCAAGCTTGATCTTTGGTTTCATCTTTGCGCTTGTTATATTTCCCAACCTCTTCTATGTCCAGCCCCTCCTCGGGAACGTGCTCTTCTTGGCGATCCCCTATCTCGCCCTGGTAGGTTTCACGACCATGCTCTTCTTACGCATCGGATCACCTCCGCCTGATTCACGTCTCCATCAAAGGCTTGCCCGTCGTTGGGGGCATCCAGGCTAGATTGATCGATGTCCTAGGCGGCATCCCTAACCTGTACACCAGGAACAGCGCCGGCAGCAGCCCTAACCCGAATGCCAACCCGTCGGCATGAGCACGCGAACATCCGTCTTTGAGAAGAGGAATTCGTGCTTCATCTTGTTGCCATAGAAAATGGCGTTTCGCCCGAACCTCTTTCGTATCCCCTCCACCGAGAGGTCCAGTTGTTCCGTCTTATCCAAGCCGGGTGGACTACAGTAACTAAGCTGCCTTCCCTCACTCCAATCAACTAAGCGAAGCGCTCGGATCGTCAAAGACCTGACCGGTCTTTCCCAGCGGTAGCGTTCTCGAAAGAGCTCCAACCCCGCTTGGGCAATGAGACTTCCACTGTGCGTCTCGTAGCCAAGACTCGTCTGATATTCCTTGGTGAAGAGCTCCGTATCTCGGACACTGATAGAGACGGCCGTAGCTAGAAGATATTCCCCTCTAAGACGCGCTCCCACCTCTTGTGCCAATTCCTTCATCAGGCTATAGACAGCCGCCTCGGAGACCATATCCTCCCGCGTCGTAAGACCTCGACCGATGGACAAGATCTTCTCGTCATGCCCGAACCCTTGAACCACGGTATAGCCTTCACCCCGAGCATACTTGCCCAGCATCACACCGTTCTTTCCCAAGAGCTGATGCAAGACCTGAAGATCCAGTCGCGCCAGTTGCCCGATCGTGAATATACCGATCTTATTGAGTTTACGGTTCGTAGCGGGACCTACCCCTAAGAGCTCACCGACAGGCAAGGGGAAGATCTTCGTTTCATACGAGTCCGGCATCGCAAGCGTAATGGCATCGGGCTTACGGAGATCCGAGGCAAGCTTTGCAAAGACCTTGTTATTGGCAACACCGATGGAAACCGTGAGCCCTATTTCTTCGCGGATCTCCTTTGCAATACGGCGGGCAATGGTGAGACCGTCGCCAAAGAGTCGTTGACTCCCTGTGCAATCCAGCCAGCACTCATCCATACCGAAGTTCTCCACTTGGTCCGTGTAGCGACGATAGATCGATCGAACCTGCTCACAGACCTCGACGTATAGATCGTAGTTGGGCTGGATAATCAGGAGCCCGGGACACTTCTTCTTGGCCTCCCAAATAGCCTCGCCCGTCTTGATCTTATAGAGTTTTGCCAGCTCGTTCTTTGCCAAGATGATGCCATGACGATCGGATGAAGAACCGCCCACGGCCATGGGGACCGTCTTCAACTCCGGTCGACTGATCGACTCAATGGCGGCATAACAATTATTAATATCACTGTGGAGAATAAGCCGCTCCATACCGCACCCCCTTAAACTCGGCGGTCACCTGTCGAGGCCGTTCTTCCTTGTACCGGTGCGAAAGAAGCAAAGGATCCATATGCAAGTTGTTACGCACCTTCTTGCATAAGGTAAGCGCAACGAGTTGCCTTGTCAAGCATCTTCTTGCGCTTTTAATGAACCTGTTTTGTCTGTAAAGAAAGTGAAAGGATGGGCGGGGGGCTTTTGAGTATCAAAGCGCTAGTAATCGAAGCGCTAGTAATCGAAGCGATGATCTCCAACCTGAATCGTTTGATTCAGGGTCTCATCCTTGCCTTGCTTACGAACCTCAATGAGATTCAGCACGGAATAACCATGGGATTTCAGAAACGCAATGACCCCGTCGTTATTGGGATGGACGTAGTAGTAAAGATTATCCTCCCCATACGTGCGAGCAACCGCTTCAGCCTTCTCCAGCAAGCGCGAAGCAATCCCAAGCTTTCGATGCGTCGGCAGGACATAGATGGACTCGCCCCATACGCAGGGGGCATCGATGCGAAGCACCATGTAGGCTACAACTTCTTCATCGCTCAGAGCGACAAAGATCGGCATCTCTTCTCTAAGGTAATCTTGAAGCTCTTCGGCTGCAGCTGCTGGATCGGGGGTCGATTCAAGCCCCTTGAAAGACCTCAGCGTGACACGATAATCGGCAATCAGGCGACGAACGTCATTCAAATATTCAGGCTTATAGGGTTCGATGCGCATGCCTCAAGTCCTCGATTCTTCGTCATCATAAAACTCACACGCTATGGGCTCATTTAAGCTTGCAGTTTAGGTTAAATATTACAATCCAAAAGCCCCCTCACCAACTCCAATCGGGATTTACGAAACCGTTCCGGCATCAAACTCGAAGAGGGTGAACGAACTCCGGTGGAAGTTAATCAAGCCTTCACGCTTCATACGTCCAAGTTCTTTGGACAGAGCGGTTCGCTCGACGTTGAGATAGTCGGCCATCTGCTGACGATCAAAGGGAATTTCGAAACTTGCACTTTTACTATGGATAGCAACGGAATTCAAATACGCCATGACTCTATGACGAATCGTCTTCGGAGCAGTGTGGAAATTACGTCGCGATAGAATCAAATTTTTCCGAGCCATAATCGTCATGAGCTTTAGCATCAACTTCCTTGCCCAGGATTTCTCTTGAATCGCAGCATCATCCAACAATGTAAGATTCAAGAATAAAACCTCACATGCCTGATTTGCCGTGACATCAACTAATAAGACTTCTTCAGGCAAGAAAGCAAAGGGCCCAGCAAAGAACTCCCCGGCAGCAATATTATCCAAAATAAGGCGATTTCCCCAGAAGTCATTTGACTCAATGTGGACACTACCGCTAATGACGTAGCCCATTTCATGGGTCACATCGCCGGCCTGCAAAATACGCTCGCCTTTCTCATAAGATTTCTGTTGAACACGAAGCAGAGTCGCACCTTCGAAGAGTTCTTCATCGGTAAAATCCGCAAAGAGATTCATGCTCCTAAGCAATTTCTGATCCAAATCACACCTTCTTCTCATGTGGTTAAAACAACACAGTAAGCGTTTCCACTAGATTATTATTTAGTCAGCTTTCAAGCAAGAACGTTGTCGCGAGGAAATTTATGCTTGAGGTCGATCAAGAAGCTCAGCCTACATGCACCCCTGCATAAATTACTGCAATGAAGCGTCAGAGAAGATTCTCGACGGCTTTTGAATAAGAAACTCTACGTAAGAGAAGGAGTAAAGATGGAACAGAAGATGTTTTGCTATCAGTGTCAGGAAACAGCCCGTGGAATCGGTTGTACCGTCCAGGGAGTATGCGGTAAGAATTCCGAGATTTCAGGGATCCAAGATCTCTTGATCTATGTCACGAAAGGTCTGTCAGCCGTAACCACACAGCTTCGCAAAGAAGGTAAGTCCATCAAGAAGGACATCAACCACATTGTGACGCTGAATCTCTTCACCACGATCACGAATGCGAACTTTGACCCCGAAGCACTCACTGCCCGCATCACCTACACCCTGGCCACCAAGGAAGAGCTTCTGGCTCAGGTTGAAGATAAGACGACGCTGCCCGAAGCTGCTCTCTGGAACAGTGACGAGAGCCAATACGAAGAGAAAATAGCCTCACACGAAGTCGGTGTCTTCTACACCGAAAACGAAGACGTCCGTAGCCTCCGTGAGCTCATCACCTACGGTTTGAAGGGTATCGCCGCTTATTCCAAGCATGCAAACGTCCTCCTCCATGACGACGAAGATCTCGACACTTTCATTCAGGATACCCTAGCAAAGACGCTTGACGATTCAGTCTCCGTCGATGACCTTGTGACCTTGACCCTCAAGACCGGCGAATACGGTGTCCAATGCATGGCTCTCCTCGACAAAGCCAATACTGACACCTATGGGCACCCTGAGATCACAAAGGTTGAAATCGGTGTTCGTAGCAATCCCGGGATCCTCGTCTCCGGCCATGACCTCCGTGACATGGAAATGCTCCTTGAGCAGACCGAAGGCACCGGCGTCGATGTCTACACCCACTCCGAAATGCTCCCCGCCCAGTACTATCCGGCCTTCAAGAAGTATGATCACTTCGCAGGCAACTACGGCAATGCTTGGTGGAAGCAGAAGGAAGAATTCGCCTCTTTCAACGGTCCCATTCTCATGACCACAAACTGCATCGTCCCCGTTGCCGATAGCTACCAAGATCGCATTTGGACCACCGGTTCCGCGGGCTATCCGGGCGTCAAGCATATTTCCGGCGACATCGGTGAAACCAAAGACTTCTCAGCGATCATCGAACAAGCCAAGGCCCTGGAATCTCCCACAGAGATCGAAACCGGTACCATCGTCGGCGGTTTCGCCCATAACCAGGTCTTCGAACTCGCTGACAGAATTGTCGATGCGGTCAAGACCGGCGCGATCCGTAAATTTGTCGTCATGGCAGGTTGTGACGGTCGCATGAAGTCTCGTAATTACTACACGGAATTTGCCGAAGCTCTCCCGGAAGATGTCGTGATCCTCACCGCAGGATGTGCTAAGTATCGTTACAACAAGCTTGGTTTGGGTGACATTAACGGTATCCCACGAGTTCTCGATGCAGGTCAGTGCAACGCCTCCTATTCGCTTGCATTGATCGCCCTTAAACTCCAGGAAATCTTCGAACTTGAATCCGTCAACGATCTGCCCCTCGTCTTCAACATCGCTTGGTACGAACAGAAGGCTGTCATCGTCCTCCTTGCGCTCCTCTATCTCGGCGTCAAGAATATCCACTTGGGACCGACACTCCCCGCTTTCCTCTCTCCTAACGTTGCAAACGTCTTAGTCGAGCAGTTCGGCATTGCCCCGATCGGTACCGTCGAAGAAGACATCGAACTCTTCTTTGGTGCCGTCGAAGGGGTCTAAACCTATTACACTCAAAAGCCCCCATCTCCTTCCAAGGACAGATAACCAAGGGACTCCTCATAGATAGAGGGGTCCCTTGTTCAATTCAGTGCTTTATTTCCGGGCTCTCTATCAAAAGCAAAAATTCACAGAGCTCCGAAACAAAGCACAACAATATGTCTTGTACTTACGTCTGATCGGTGATGAGTTCTGCATGGACCACCATACGATTCCACGTCTGAAGGCATGACGAGAGCGTAAGAATATGGGTCTTGCCCCAATCCGGTCCTTCAGTATCCAAGAGATTCTTCCCTGTAACATAGTCCTCAAACATATCCCAGCCATCACTTGTATAAGTCGGATAGCGATATGCTGCTTCAGGCTCACCTAAATACGCCGCAAAGACTCGGTATTGTTTGACCTCATCAAGCGTTATGATCTCAATCACGGGGTGGTCATCCAAGAAGTCCGCTTCAAGATATCCTGCAAGGGGATCGAACATCTTCCCTGTGCGCACATTATGTCCATACACCACACTATTGGGATCTTCAAACGTCAGCTTATTGTCCTGATCCAAGAAGATAGCACCGAAACTATGCTCTTTCCCTGTGTAATCATGAGTGAGGTAATGGACATTATCCTCTCCTTGCACAATTGGATAATCGAGCACGGTACCTTCTAAACGAATTCGTCCTACAACATCGGGATATTGTTCGTGAAGTTTACGAACCCCTTGAACGAGAGGTGATATTTCCTCTGTCCTTTGATCCATCGTAGCCTTAGATTCCTTCTCGGACTTCTGCGTCGTTTTCTCCGGCTTTGCTTCCTCATCTTCTTTCGTCACTTCGGTGGTTTCTTGTGTCGCATCTATTGCGACATCCTCCAAAAAAGCCTCTTGCATCCGATCGAATTCCTGATCTGCTTGGACATAATCGTAGATACGGATACCGGCCCAAACCACTATACCAACCAAAACGAATTGTAGAATTCGTAGAAAGCTTTGCTTATTCATGGTTAGTCCTTCCGGCGACGTTGCCAGATTTCAAGCACCACGATTCCCAAAATAGCTGTAGCAGCGATGATGATTAAAGGCGTAATCCCCGGGTCATAGGTCGGAGGATTGGCGCTAGGATCCACGAAACCACTTCCATCTCCTAAGAGCTCTCCAGCGGGTCTTGCAGCCGGAGAGGGCCTCTGGACACCCCCTCCTTGTGCGCCAGGCCTCGGGGGCAATGTTGCACTTGGTTGATCCGGCGAGATGGTGGGCAGAGTGGGTAGTGTGAGGTCCGGCAGTGACGGGAGGGTTTGGGACGGTAACGTAATGACCGGCTGTGTTGTGGTTGTGGGCTCGATCGTTGTCGTAGTCGTAGGCTCTGTCGTAGTTGTGGGCTCTGTCGTAGTCGTTGGCTCTGTCGT
>CAYFSS010000012.1:24620-39866 GCA_964345975.1 uncultured Oscillospiraceae bacterium | reverse complement strand
TCTGTCGTCGTAGGTTCTGTTGTCGTAGGCTCGGTCGTCGTCGTGGGCTCGGTTGTTGTCGTAGTCGTAGGTTCAGGCGTTAGGATAAGGACATTCCCTTGCACTTCAGTCATATACCCCGGCACCGTATCCCAAACAAAGTCGTAGCGATAGGCTACTCGATCAGGTCCGTATGCGGGAAGATCCGTAAAGTTAACCACCGGATTCTCAAACGTAAAACTTGCAGTCCGATATGAACTGCCATTCAAATTAAGAGATCCGGTTACTTCCCATGTTTCATCGGGACCATCAACTTCAAACGTCAACGAAGTTGTTTGTGGTAGCACAGGCAAAGAAATAGACTGTCCCAGGTATGCGACGGGAGACTCTGCCGTAATGTGAAAGGTCATCGTCTCGAATGAAGGTGAAGAAACATAGTACTTGCCAACGTCCAAAGGTCCGACATATAAGACTCCCTGGAGATCACTCTGATAGTTTCCCAGGACTTGATCTTCTGAAGGTAAGGCAGCAAGGCGTTCGAGCTCAGTCTTGGCAACCGCGATGTCTTCCCTAAGAGCGACCTTTTCAGGACTGGTTTCTGTTTCAGCTTCGCCTTCTTCAACTGCAGCAAATTCAGTCACTTGAGCTAAGTAAGATTCTAAACTGTCGCGATACCGGATTTCATCAGCTGAGAGCTGATAACCGGCTCTGGTAAGCGTCAGCGATTGAAACGGAGCAGCGATCCCTGTAGCGCCATCCCAGAAGCGAAAGACAAGACCGGAACCGGTCTGATCAAGGGGATTGATCCTCTGTATACCGCTTGGCAAACTATAGCCATTGAATGCTTGTAGGCCATCGCCATCGATGCGGAGAATATCTCGTGTTTCAGCAACTCTGGAACTGGTTCCATCCTCATGAGTGACGTGCCGTATTTGCTCCAAAGTATAGAAACCCGGCTCAAGTACCCCAAGATTGAGAGTCCCTTGAGCGTTAGTTGTTAACGCTTTCGTTTGACCGGAATCATCGATAAGGTCATAGGCTTGGCCCGAAGCCGGGCTACCTGAAATGAGATCGTAAACCGTAAATGAAAGTGTCAACTCAGAAGCCTCTAATGGAGCAAGCGAGCTAAATAAAGACAAAATGAAACTAAGTGCTATAAGGAAGATTGGAAGATTAGTTTTCCTAAGTTTAAGCATGTCAGACCTCCCTTAAATTAGCTTAGCACGTGATATATAAAGATATATGAACTATTTTTTACACTACTGCACGTTGGTGATGCCTGGAATAGATGATCGATCCGACGATAGCAGTTAGCGGGATGGTAAGCATCAAGCCCATCGAGCCGATAAGGGAGTTTAGCATCTCGATAATCATGGATTCTTGATTCAACGTCGCTGAAAGGGTTGGGCTGTAGAGAACTTGGATCAGTATCGTTGGCAATGAACTACCCGCGTAAGCCAAGATCAAGGTGTTAGCCATGGTCCCCATCGTATCTTGGCCAATCGATAGACCGGAGCGGAATAATTGATACTGGCCGATCTGAGGTGCATGAACTCTAATTTCATAGAGCGAGGAGGCAAGATCCATCGCCACGTCCATGACGGCACCAAGGGATCCGATAAGGATCATGGCAAAGATGACTCCCTGGAGATCCATGGGCTTTTGAGGATTGTAGGAATAGAGCATGAAGGATTCTTCCCCGCTCACGCCATTGAGATGCAAGATGCGCTGCATCAAAGTGGCTAAGAGAGCAGCTAGTAGAACGCCTCCGAAACAACCGATGATCGTGACCCAAGTTTTCTCATGGGCTCCCAGGACTAAGTAGAGGGTGACAAAAGTAGAAAAGAGACATAGTAGTAACGTCGCCGGGAGGATAGGAAAACCTACTAGGATCGCCGGAATGAAGTTCAAGAGAAGTGCTGCCAACGTGAGCCCCAAGGCCAGAAGGGCGGCCAAACCTTTGGAACGTCCCAGGATGATGAAGATAGCTGAGAAGGCAAGCCCCAAGAGGATCATCGGACGGGAACGGTCGTATTGGTCGTAGCGCCATTCCGCATCTTGAGCCGTGGCGACATCATCCGTAGGAGTTCCTACCAAGACTCGATCGCCGGCTTCGGGTAAGCGATTTTCAATCGCCGGATTGGGAAAGAATCCGGTAAGTGTGACCTCTTCCCCTTTGAACTTCCCTGAGGTTAGAACACCTCTATATTCCGCAGAGATTGCTTCGGACTGTCCCTGTCGATATTCTTGAGTTCCGGCACTTTCCAATTTTAGGACTTCCAGAATCTGCGCTTTCTCATAGGACATATCGACGCTGCGCAAATTTGCAAAACGAGGCGCTACAAAAAAGTAGATTGCAGCAATAAGGATGGTAGCTACGACAAAGACTAAAATGCGATCCCAAGGAATGAAGGTTTTGGGTTCTAAGGGGATCTCGTGGTTCAGGCGTGCTTCAGGAGCAACCGATGGAACAGGGTGGCTTTTTCTCATTGAAAAGAACCTCAATTCTTAAATTAAAGTAAATCTAGTTGGAATTTAGCCTCTGAAACGAATTGGAGTGCCAGCGAACAGCTAAAATGCATAACAATATGAGATGATCATAAACGAAAGGAAATGAATCGTGAAGCCGGAGAACGTCAAGTCTATTCTGAAAGATGAATTGTGCCAACTTGGTTTTGATGCCAAGGGGGTGGACGATCAGCTGCGCTTCGAATATGTGATTGATCAACATCAAGCTCCCCTTCACTATCTGGTCAACTTCGATAACAACCTCCATACGATCGATGTACGGGTGCATTGGGATCTTGTAGCAGATCAACTGACAAGCGAGATCCTCACGTTCTTGAGCTACTTGAACAGCGTCGACCAGTATGGCCATTTCTACGTCGAAAGCAGCGACAATAGGGTCTATTACAAACTGTCGATCTTTTATCGTGACTTCACGCCCGAACTCGACCGAACCAGACGATTGTTCAGTATACCTGTCAGAGCCTTCGGGAGTGGCTCGAATGCCTTGCGCGCCATCCTACAGCAGGGCGAACCGGTCATCGATGTCTATCATTGGTGGATCAAAGAGGTGCTGGATACACAAGAAGTCGAGCGTCGTGAGATTAAACCTGAAGAGGACGAAGGACCGAAGAAAGGTGGGAGCCATGAATCGTAAACACTATTCTGAACCCATCTATCGCATGCTTCGTGCTTACCTCGTTCAACAGGGACTAGAACACCTTGCAGATGAAACCGATGGGCGGATTAAAGTCACGCTCCGAGATGAAGCGATGCGTCGTTTAGGGACCATTGTTTTGTCTGTGGGCTATGGATCCTTTGATTGCACCGCTTCCGTTGGACTGGAGCTACCGGAAATTCGCTGGAATGAGGCGATGTATTTCATCAATGCTTATAATGCGAGGCTTGATGCAGGTAGCTTAAGAGTCCACTTCCCCAAGCGAGAACTCTACTACCATCTTCGTTGCGATTGCGGGACTGAGACTCCAAGCAGAGCTCTGATCCATGACATCCTCGAGACGGCTCGAACGATTTGGCCTAAAATAGGTCCACGTCTACAAAGTGTCTTGGCTCGATCGGGATCCATAGACCGAGCCATGGAAGGCCTTGAGGGATATGAAAACTACACGGATTTCAATCATGAGACAAGGGCTTCTGATCCGGGGCTTACAACGGAAGATCCTGACGCTGATCCTCAGAGCGAAAGACAAGATAAATAAAGTCTTGTGAAGGATGTCTTAGGCAAGATTTTCGTACCACAATCAATGCTATGCAGCATATTACAAACACGAACAGGAAAGGGTCGGGCATGAGTCAAACAGAGGAAAAGAAAACCGTTCTTTATGAAGAGCATGTGAAGCTAGGTGCAAAGATGACACCTTATGGGGGCTATCTCATGCCTCTACAATATGAAGGCATCATCGCTGAACATCGCATCGTCCGAGAAGAGGTCGGTGTTTTTGATGTCTCCCACATGGGCGAATTCATGATCAAAGGTGAGGGTGCGGCAAACTTCTTGGATGAGCTCCTGACGAATCGTATCAGCGATCTGAAGCAGGGACGGGTTCGTTATAGTCCTATGTGTTATGAAACCGGTGGCACCGTCGATGACTTGGTTGTCTATGCCTTAGAAGACGGTTACATGCTTGTCGTCAATGCTGCCAATCGGCCTAAAGATGCTGCGTGGATTAAGAGTCGTTTGCCGGAGGAAGGTGTCAGCTTCGAAGATATCTCGGAAGAAACCTCTCTCCTCGCCGTCCAAGGGCCGACGTCCAACGATGTGATGGAAGCGATCGGTGAAGGCTTACCGACCCGGTTCTTTAGTTATAAGATCATCGAGCTCTTAGGTCATGAGGTCTTGGTATCACGCACCGGGTATACCGGCGAGTATGGCTATGAAATCTATGGTTCCCATGAGGCGATCAAGGAACTGTGGACGGTCCTTCTCTCCAAGGGTGTAAAGCCCTGCGGCCTTGGCGCACGAGACACCTTACGGCTTGAAGCAGGTCTTCCCCTCTACGGACAGGAACTTTCTCCCGATATCCGACCCGATGAAGCCGGCTTGAGTTTTGCCATCAAGTTGGATAGAGACGACTTCGTTGGTCGAGATGCCCTGCTTGAACCTTCAGATCGTGAGCACGTTAGACTCAAGGTCGATGGCCGTGGCCTGGTAAGACCGGGTCAAGAGCTCTTCGCCGGCAATGAGAAGATCGGCATCATCACGTCGGGGACTCAGGCACCGACGCTCGGGTATGGGATTGCGATGGCTTTGGTTTCCAAAGAACGTCCCGATGCCCCCTGGCATGTGGCCGTTAGAGGACGTGAAATCCCCGTGATCCAAGTCCGGGATAATTTCTTGGATCATCGCTAAGATCGAAAGAAGAATAAGCGTTGGACTTCGTTAAACGGCTCAAAATTAAGAGCAGTTTCTAACGAATAGATATAGACTATAGTGAAGTAAAAGCATGGAAGCTTAAGGAGTAGAAGATGAAGAAATATAGCAAAGATCACGAATGGATCATCGATGTTGAAGACGGTAAAGCAGAGGTTGGAATCAGCGATTATGCCCAAGACAGTTTAGGCGACATCGTCTATGTCAACCTCCCTGAAGTCGGTGAGACGGTCGAGGCTGATGAAGTCATGGGTGATATCGAATCCATCAAAGCGGTGTCGGATCTCGTTAGTCCTGTAACCGGAGAAGTTTTGGAAGTCAATGAAGAAATACTCGACTCACCTGAAACATTGAACTCATCGGCTGAAGATACCTGGCTGATTCGTGTATCAGTGACCTCCAAGCTTGAAGATCTAATGGATGCCGATGAGTATCGGGAATACATCAAGACACTTTAGTCCTCACCAACCTATGCCCACCCATAGTCCCTGATTGAGTTTGACGTGGGATCTATGAGGCTATTTATAGAAATGAGAACGCCCATGAACTGGTATCTATCCACGAATCCGGAAGAACGGGCTGAGATGTTAGAGGTCATCGGTGTAAACAGCATCGACGACCTCTATGCGACTCTGCCCCCTAAACTTCGCGTTGATGAGATCGATCTGCCCGAGAGCTTCAGCGAGCTGGAAATTAAACAGTTTTTCAAGCAGATAGCTCATGAGAACCGGATCCCTGATGTAATTTGGCGTGGCGCTGGAGCCTATGCGCATGATATTCCTGCCATTGTCTCCCAGATCACATCGAAAGAACGCTTCGTCACCGCTTATACGCCATATCAGGCTGAGCTCTCCCAAGGCGTCCTCCAAGGAATCTTTGAGTACCAGACCCTCATGTCGGAACTCACCGGTCTGCCGATCTCAAATGCTTCGATGTACGACGGAGCCTCCGCCGCTGCGGAAGCTTGTCGCATGAGTATTGGGAGAAAGAAGAACCGCGTCATTCTTGCAGGTGTCCTTGATCCTCGATTAGAAGAAGTCATTCGTAGCTACGATGCTGCAAGCGATATCGACTTTGAGTATTGTCCGGCAGGGTCCGATAACCTCGTCGATCTCGAGGCATTGGGTGAGATGACAGGAGACGATCTGGCTGCCGTCTTTATGATGCAGATCAACTATCGTGGTCTCTTGGAGGATGTCACTGCAGTCAGCAACTGGGCTCATGAACAAGGTGCCGTCTCCATCGTCTATAGCAATCCTATGAGCCTCAGCATCCTTGAAGCTCCGGGTCATCTCGGCGCAGATATCTGTGTCGGTGATGGTCAGCCTTTGGGGATTCCCCTAAGTTACGGTGGACCCTATGTTGGCTTCCTCTGCTGTACTGAAGCACTTAAGCGTCAGCTTCCCGGACGTATCGTGGGTGAGACAGTTGATCGAGAAGGGCGCAGGGCTTTTGTTTTGACCTTGCAGACCCGTGAACAGCATATCCGTCGGGAGCGTGCCACGAGCAACATTTGCACGAATCAAGCTTTGTGTGCCCTTACCGTTGCCGTTTACTTAACCGCTGTTGGACCTGAGGGTTTACATCGTCAAGCGATGCATTCGCATTTCAATGCGCACATGCTTGCCGAGTCGCTTGCCGAGGTCGGGTTTGAGCGAGTTGATGAGGATGAATTCTTCCATGAATTCGTCACCTCCGTACCTGAAGGCATGGACCCCTTGGTGATTGAGCATGCTTTGGATCATATGGGACACTTGAGCGGCTTACCGATCTCAGACACTGAGATCCTCTGGTGTGCGACAGAACTCAATGACTTCAATGTGATCGGGGACTTGGAAGATGCCTTGAGAGATATCGTTTCGGATTATGCTTCATACGCCGAAACCTATGCTGCCGTTCGCTATGCCTATGAAGACATGCGCTCCCTCGATCGTTACCGGGAATTCGAAGAGTTTGAGTTCTTAAACGAAGAAGCTATATCGGATTTTATTTCCGGCTTAAGCGATGAGGACTACATGCGTTTTATGGATCTCATGGAAGAGATAAAAGCCGAAGAACTTATCCGTGTAGCCTACGCTGAGAACGAAGATGCGCTTGGCGATAACGAGAAGCTTCGTGAGCTTTATAACATGATTAAGGATGCCGATTTCTTCCGAATCAAAGAAGACTACGAAGAAGTTGATGAAGCCAACGCTGACGACGAAGGAGAAACGGTATGAGAGAAAGCATGAAACTGTCGTTTGAGAAATCCCGACCCGGCCACGGTACGGATTATCTGCCACCGTTCGACTCCGAGTATGATCTCCTACCGGATCAGTTTCGACGCAAGCGTACACCTCGTCTACCCGAGATGAGTGAGATCGAAGTCTCCCGTCACTATACGGAACTTGAAGATAGAACCTTTGGTATCAATGACGGGTCTTATCTCCTAGGTTCTTGCACCATGAAATACAATCCCAAGATCAACGATGCCATGGCTTCATTGCCTGAGCTTCGGGATGTTCATCCCCTGGCGCCGGATCTCTATAGCCAGGGTTCTCGACTCCTGACAGTCTTTGCGGAATCCGTCTTCTCCGAGATCACGGGGATGGATCGCATGAGCTTTGCACCGATGGCCGGAGCCCAAGGTGAGTTTGCAGCTCTCTTGATGTTCCGCGCTTACTTCGCGCATAAGGGTGAGCATCGCACAAAGATTATTGTGCCCGATACAGCGCATGGAACCAATCCCGCATCGGCTGCTATGGCCGGTTATGACGTCATCACGGTCCCGTCTAACGAGGAAGGCGGGGTTGACGTCGAGAAGATGCGCGAGGTCATGAGCGACGATGTCGCAGGTCTTATGCTCACGAATCCCAATACGCTGGGTCTCCTCGATGCAAACATCCAAGAAATCACAGCCTTGATCCATGAATATGGTGGGCTCAATTACTACGATGGGGCAAACCTCAACCCCATCATGGGAATCAGTCGTCCGGGTGACATCGGTTTCGACCTCGTCCACCTGAACCTCCATAAGACTTTCTCTACCCCTCATGGCGGTGGCGGCCCCGGTTCCGGTCCGGTTGGATGTAAGGAAGCCCTTGCTCCCTTCTTACCGCTCGATATCCCGACGGTTCAAGGGTATGAAACAGTGGCTCCAAGACCTAGCGTTCTGTTCAACATTTTCCTTCAGTCCCGTTCCCTGAGCTTTCCAACCATCGAGCTCTATCAGCCCGAGCACAGCATCGGTCGAGTGGGTCGCTTCTATGGTAATTACCTGGTTGTCGTTAGGGCCCTGACGTTTGCGCTTCGCTTGGGCAAGGAAGGCGTTCCGGCGTCAGCCAAGCAAGCTGTCCTCAATGCCAACTACTTGTTGGCAAAACTGAAGGATGTTTTCGAGCCGGCTTTTGGTGATACATGCATGCACGAGTTCGTTATCAGCTTGAAAGATCTCAAGCGCCGGCATGGTGTCGATGCCAAGCAATTCTCCAAAGCTCTCCAAGATTACGGGATTCATCCACCGACCATGTACTTCCCTTTGAATGTGCCTGAAGCTCTGATGATTGAGCCGACGGAAACCGAGTCAAGGGATCGTCTCGATCGGATCGCTGAGGTCTTCAGGGAGCTGCACGAGAAAGCTTTGAGTGAGCCTGAATATTTCGCTAAGGCTCCCTATCATCAACCGATCTCACAACCTGATGAGACACAAGCTGCAAGACAACCGAAACTTCGCTATGAATTCCCGGCGGACGCTGAGGATGCTTAAGCAGGGTTATCTATATCTGGGACAGGGCTTCGATCCGTATCAAAACATTGCGGATGAAGCCCTCATCCTTGAACAAGTAGAGCCGGGCGATATCGTCTTATACCTCTGGCAGAATGCTCAGACGGTCGTCATCGGTCGTAATCAAAATTGCTGGCGTGAGTGCGATGTCCATCGTCTGGAAGATGAAGGCGGCCATCTGGCTCGCCGTCTCTCAGGGGGTGGGGCTGTCTACCATGACTTGGGAAATCTAAACTTCACCTTCCTAGTGCACGCAGAAGACTATAATACGGCGCGCCAAGTTGAAGTCATTCGCCAAGCGCTCTTACCCCTAGGCCTTAAGGTCGAAGCGTCCGGTCGCAATGATCTACTCCTTGACGGGCGTAAGTTCTCGGGCAATGCGTATTATCGCACCGGAGATCGCTGCTATCACCACGGAACCATCCTGATCGACACGGACAAAGACGTGATGGCTCGCTATCTGCGTGTGTCCAAGAATAAGATGCAGAGCAAAGGTGTGGAATCTACCAGGTCCAGAGTCATCAATCTCGTGGAACTGGCCCCTGATTTAACGGCGGAAGATCTTATTCCTCGCTTGAAACAAGCAGCAGAGGAAGTCTATGCGCTGGAGTTTAGCCCCTGGTCCTTTGCTGCAGGGACAGATCGCTTGGTTGAACGTGCAGCATTTGCTTCACCCGACTGGCTCTACAATCACCGCTCAAACCTCACGATTCTCGTCGACGAACGCTTCGATTGGGGGGAAGTCCAGCTCGAGGTTGAAGTCGCAGGTGATGCATTGAAAGAGCTCAGACTCTATTCCGATGCGATGGCTTGGGATTGGACGCAAGAAATCAATCGTCTCGCCGGTACAGCCTATAAACGAAGTGATTTCATCCCTGCGTGGGAAAATTATCTGCAAGATCAAAACTTAGACGATCGAGCTCGCCAAGATCTGGTGCAGGTTGGAGAACAAATCTTCGATTAGTCCATCCTCAGGGCCATGAGCTGAAAACGCATTCACAAGTCGTCGCCTAAATACTTTTTGCCTCAGAAGCACTGTTATTTCAAAGAAAGGATTCCTTATGTATGACCTAATCGTTGTCGGGGCAGGTCCCGGCGGTACGGAAGTCGCGCTCGGTGGAGCCGCTCTCGGCTGGGACGTTGCGCTCATCGAAGCAGTGAAGATTGGCGGTACGTGCGTCAATCGAGGCTGTATCCCAACCAAAGCCCTCCTTCAACTCCGTGAACCTCTCCTTCAATTGGAACACATGGAATCCGAAGGATTTGCAAACAACACGCTCATTGAACACTATCGAGCCGGGCTCAATTCTCCCGTGACGTTAGCCTTCCGTGACAAACAGGTCCAAGCTTCTGTCGACGGTCTTGAAAGCCAGTTGGAGCGAGCCAAGGTCACCCAAATCGAAGGCCGGGGCATCCTCGTAGCCTCCGAAGAAGGTCAAGCAGCTGCGGTCCAAGTCGGGGATGACGTTTACGAAGCCAAGCGAATTTGTTTGGCTTTGGGTAGTGTCTCGGCCGTCCCTCCTATCCCCGGTCATGAACTCCCCGGTGTCTATACCTCGGATCACTTCTTAGACCCGATGGAAACTTGGCCAGATGATATGACATCTGTCGTCATTGTGGGTGCCGGTGTCATCGGCGTTGAGATGGCAGACTTCTTCCACCACTTAGGGCTCAACGTTACGCTGGTTGAAATGTTGGATCGTGCTTTGGCCAACCTCGATAGAGGTCTGTCGCGTGCTCTCCAGCAATCCTTCAAGAAACGCGGAATTGAAATCATCACAGGACGCGGCGTCGATGAGATTCGTGAAGGTGATTCCTCGCTCGAAGTCTTGGTCGGCGAAGATGTCCTGCCTTGCGATGCGGTTCTCATGGCAACCGGTAGAAGACCTGCGACTCAGAATTTCACTGAACTTGAGTTGACCATGGATAGGCATTTCATCAAAGTTGATGAAAACTTCCGCACAAGTCTCGAGAATGTCTATGCCATTGGGGACTGTCGTTCCGGGAGCATGCTCTTAGCTCACGAAGCGATGGATGATGGGCGTCAACTCGTCAAGATATTCCAAGGTGGCACAAGACAATTAAAAGCCACCCCCTCCTGCATCTACACGGCTCCTGAAATCGCACAGGTCGGTCTCACGGAAGCCGAAGCCAAAGAGCAGAACATCGAGGTTATTGCAGCACGTGCCTCGACCTTAGCTAACGCCAGATCCCGTATGCACGGTTCAGAGCGAGGTTATGTGAACTTAGTCTTTGCAAATGACACAAAAGCCTTGCTCGGAGCTCAGTGGCTGGGCGATCGGGCGACCGAGCTTATCGATGAGCTTACCCTGGCGGTAGATTTGCGACTGACTTTGGATGATCTGGTCACGAGTATCAGGCCACATCCCAGTTTTGTAGAGACTTTGGATCAGGCGCTGATGGCTGCAAAAGACAAATTTCGCAAGTAAGCAATCGTTCGCTTGGACGGCACAAAGCGTGGCTCCTGCAAAGGTTCGCCACGCTTTTGTTTGGGCTTGTTGGATATAAAGGTATGCGCTAAGCGACGTTTAGGTAGGTTTCAAAAAGTTCTCTGAACTGAGCCTCCGTCAAGGCACCGGGGATGCCGCCGATGATCTTGCCGTCTGCGCCGATCAGAATGTTTGTGGGGAGAGAACGCACGCCATAGATCGTGGAAGCTTCACCGTCTTGATCCAAGTATACGGGCAGATCAAAACCATGCTCTTCGAGGAAAGCCTTAGCTTTCTCGGGGGTCTCGCGCACCCCATCTGTGGAATTGACCAAGATGAATTCGATCTCATCGCCGAGTTCATCGTTGAGTCGTTGCAGGTCGGGCATCTCTTCACGGCACGGAGGACACCAACTGGCCCAGAAGTTTAAGAGGACAGGTTTGTCGTCAACGAGTGAAGCATACTGCACTGCATTGCCATCCAAGTCATAGACCTTGAAGTCCGGAGCGGTCTGCTGTTCTGCGTCAGACGTCGTGGTTGCCTCTGTGCTCTGAGACGAGTCGCCCTGGGTTCTCTCGGATGCGGAGGTGGAGGTTGCTTCAGATGCATTGCTAGACTCTGTTTCAGGCGTGGTTTGAGCCGTTGTTGCCTCCGCTTCGGTCGTGGTAGCAGCATCGGTCGCTGATTCAGCTTCGCCGGTCGTCGTCGCAAGAGCAACCGCTGCACCATCCGTGCCGAGATCGATCTTGGGATCGCCTGATCTTTCTCTAAGCATCGGGTAGAGGATGGTCGCACCTACGATGACTAGGACTAAAACAACAATGATAGGTAAAACACGTTTCATGAGAATTCCTCAATTCTGATTGAAGTAAAATCAGTAGAACAAAGCGTAAAGCCCGTCAGGACTTCAGGATAAAAGGGCAATCCAACGATCTAAGAGGCCCACGGCCATAAGAATACCGAGCACAATTAGGAAAGCTCCGGAAATCTTCGTGATGATGTCATAACGCTTCTTGATCCAATCGAAAGCTCCCTTAAGCCGGTCGATCAGGACGGCTGAGAGGATGAAAGGAATCCCGAGGCCGATAGAATATGTAAAGAGCAAGAGCGCTCCCTCTTGAGCACTTCCCTGTTGAGAAGCCAAGAGTAGAGCTGACCCCAAGAAAGCACCGACACAAGGAGTCAAACTCAGGGAATAGAGCAATCCGAAGAGAAAGGCCGAGGGGATCGAGTCGGCGAGCCTGCCTTCTTTCATGCCTTGGAAGATGGGGATGCGAAAGAGTCCTAGATAACTGAGACCCAAGAGAATGACAATGATGCCTGTCCCGATCCGCAGAGGTACACGATATGCCTGGAGAAAACTGCCCAAAGTTCCTGCAAAGAGACCCATCAAAACAAAGAGAACTGTGAAGCCCCCAACAAAGGCAGCCGATCGTGCCCATACATGCTTCCCATCAACATCTTCTTCGCTTCCAGCAAAGTAAGAAAGATAGAGGGGCAACAGCGGTAGGATGCATGGTGATATGAAAGAGATGACCCCCTCTAAGAAAGTCAACAAATAAGCCATGGTAAACTCTCCTCTCAAGTCTCGAAAGTCTATCAGCTTCGTCTCTTAAACTCTGTATCGTAGCCTCTTTGCTTGATCTGATTAGCCAGTGAAATAACATCATTTAGATATTGTGAAAAGATCAGGAAATTTTATTTCCTCTTTCTCTAATTTACAAACTAAAAAGTTTCAACGTGCTAAATTAGAGAAAACCTAGGGGGGCGAAATGATTGAACTAACTCACATAACAACGGAGCAGGTGAACCAGCGGAGTCGCGGCATCGATCAAATGTCGACCCTCGACATGCTCGGGATCATCAACGAGGAAGACCAGAAGGTCGCCCTTGCAGTACGTGAGATTCTCCCCGAAATTGCCCGCGCCGTTGATGCTATCTCCGAGCGCTACCGTCAAGGCGGTCGGCTCATTTACCTCGGCAGCGGTTCTTCCGGCAGAATGGGCGTCCTCGACGCTGCAGAATGTCCTCCTACCTATGGCACCGATCCGGCCGAAATCTTTGCAATCATGGCAGGCGGCAAAGATGCCGTCTTTGTCGCAGTGGAAGGCGCCGAGGACCAAGGCATCGAAGCGATCAAAGACTTGGAGGAGATCAATCTCACCTCGCTCGATAGTCTCGTCGGGATCGCTGCAAGTGGTCGTACGCCCTACGTCATGGAAGCCATCGACTACGCTAAGCGTAAGGGGGCTTTGACCATCGGCCTGACAGCGGTTGCCGGTTCTCCCCTAGCCCTTGCTACCGACATTGCCCTCACACCTCAAACCGGAGCGGAAGTCGTCACAGGATCAACCAGAATGAAGAGCGGGACAGCACAGAAGCTCGTCCTCAACATGCTGAGTACAGCCCTCATGATCAAGCAGGGGAAAGTCTATGGCAACCTCATGGTGGATCTGAAGGCTACGAACGAGAAGCTCTACGCCAGAGCGCATCGCATGCTGCAGAACATCACAGGTTGCAGCGATGAAGAAGCCAAGGAACTTCTCATCGCAGCTCAGATGCATGTCAAACTTGCCATCGTCATGTATTGGCACAATCTCAATGCCGATGAGGCTAAGCAAGCCTTGGACAAGGTCGACGGTCACTTAGTCAAATTAGAACCGAACAGGGAATCGTTGAAACTTAAGAGAAATCTCGAAGTCAAGAATGATGCATGAAGAAGGCTTTCGAAGCCAAATAATCTAAGGAGTCCACATGAAAATCACCGTTCGTACAGGTCTCGACCGTATTGCTGATGGCGAGGTTAAGCTCCCGAAGCAGCGATACGGTTTCGTCACGGCTGCCCATGCTCGTTCTGCCGACGGCCAATCCGCTCGGCTTATCTTGCAAGATAATCTCCGATACCTATTCTCACCGGAGCATGGTCTCGATGGTGCAGCTCCTGCCGGACAGAAGGTTCAATCAAGCCGGGATTCACTCACGGGTCTCCCGGTCCACTCTCTCTACCAATCGATGGGCGAAGAAACGATTCCCGGCTCCATCAGTGAGGAGCTGGATGCCATCATCTATGATTTGCCGGATGTGGGGGTTCGCTTCTATACCTACGTCAGCACATTCCTCCAAATCCTGGATCTCTGTGCTGAACTTGGTAAGCCTCTCTTTGTTTTGGATCGGCCAAATCCCTTAGGGGGTGAGATCCTCGAAGGTCCTGTGCTCAAAGCGGATGAGCTGAGTTTCGTCGGAGCATACACGCTACCGATTCGCTATAGTCTCACGATCGCTGAAATCGGGAAACTCTATATCCATGAGAAGAATCTATCCGTAGAATTTGAGGTCATTGAATGCGACGGCTGGCAACGCACCATGCTCTTTCCCGAAACCGGACAAGTCTTCACTATCCCGAGCCCCAATCTCCCTAATTTCGCAGCCTGTCTCCTCTATCCCGGAACCTGTCTCTTCGAAGGGACCAATCTCAGCGAAGGACGTGGGACGGCAAGACCGTTCAGCTGGTTCGGCGCACCATACATCGACCGCCAAGATCTCTTTGAGTTTGCCCAAACTCTAGATGCTCCGGGAATTGCCTTCAGACCCCAGAGCTACCTCCCCAGCAGTTCGAAGCATTCCGGTGAAGTTTGCCATGGGCTTGCGATTGAAGTCCTTGATCCCAAGGCCGTTCGTATGACTCAGACCGTCCTTCAAATATTGGATCATTTGGATGAACGCTACGAAGCCTTTGAAATCCTGTCTCCTTTTGATCCGACAAGTGTAACCTTCATGCATCGTCTCCTTGGTAAAGATGGCATTCAAGCACCTTACAGCAAGGAAACGGCGGAAGACCATGAAGTCTTCCGCCAACGCATGCAAAATTGTTTGATCTACGATTAATCGTTTGCGGCATGCTAAACGTGCGCTTTAGGAGTTCGGCTTAGGAGTCCGGCTCAAATCCGGGCTTCTTATTTACTTCAGCAAATTGCCTAATACACCCCTTGTGATCTGACGGCCAATTTCACGTCCTACAGCGCTGAAAGCTGAGTTTGTGAGACGATCGATCGGGCTAAGTCTGCTACTCGAGGTGCTCCGCGAAGATGCCTTAGCTTTCGCAGCGGCTTCTCGTTCAGCAGCCTGGGCCGCTTTCTCAGCTTCTCGTTCAGCAGCCT
>CAYFSS010000012.1:0-24520 GCA_964345975.1 uncultured Oscillospiraceae bacterium | reverse complement strand
GCCTCCTCAGCTTGCAGTTCAGCCTGACGTGCCGCCTTCTCTGCAGCCTCCTCAGCCTTTCGCAGCGCTTCCAGAGCAGCTTCACGTTCAGCTTCCAACTCGGCAATACGAGCGGATTCATATTCTTCCCGCTCTGTCTCTTTATCCTCATCCGTCGTACCGGAGTAAGAGCCGAATTCTTGCTCTCGTCTCACAACATCGAGATCTTCAACGTCGACGGCAGCAGCTTCCGCAATGAGACCTTCCAGGATTTCATAGGCGGATTCCCTATCCAGAACGTCTGCATACTTCGCAAAGAGATCATGACTCTCATAATATTGATGGAGCGTGAAGCTATCGACCGGATCCAAGCTAGAACGTGGCGGCAAAACACTTGCTCGCTCGACCATCGTGGGGACCCCATTGGTATCCAACGTTGAGATCAGAGCCTCCCCGATGCTGAGTTCCCGCAGCGCTTCTTCCGTATCGAAGGCAGGATTCGCTCGGAAACTATCGGCAGTATGCTTTAGCAATGACAATTCTCTCGGCGTATAGGCTCTCATCCCATGCTGAATCCGATTTCCCAACTGCGCCAGAATAGGATCCGGTAGATCTTGGATGCTTTGTGTCACAAAGAAGATCGCCACCCCTTTGGATCGAATCATGCGAATAACCTGCTCAAGTTTATCGGAGAGGGTCTTGGGCAGGGCATCGAAGAGAAGGTGGGCTTCATCGAAGAAGAAAGCAAGCGTAGGCAGCTTGGCATCGCCGACTTCCGGCAGTTTCTCAAAGAGTTCGGAGAGCATCCAGAGCATGAAGCTCGAGTATAAGAGCGGACTGGCCATCAGCCGACTGGCTTGGAGGATATGGATCATGCCACGTCCATCCGTTCCCCTGACAAAGAAATCGTCCAGCTCGAAGGTCGGCTCCCCAAAGAAAGGCTCAGCCCCTTCATCTTCAAAACGAAGTAAGCGACGCATGATGGAGGTGATGGAAGACGGAGCAACGTTACCATAGTACTTTGAGATTTCACTGCGGTTTTCGTTCACGAACCGCAGCATGCTTTGCAGATCCTTAAAGTCGAGGAGTGGAAGAACCCGCTCATCGGCCACTCGAAAGATGACATCGAGGACCCCACTTTGCGTTTCATTGAGGCCCAGCATACGAGATAAGAGCGCAGGACCCATCTGGCTGGGGCTGCAGCGGAGCGGAATTCCCGTGTCACCGTAGAGATCCCAAAATAAGACCGGAAAGGACTCCGCTTCATAACGTTCTCTAATGCCTGTATATTCAATCCGCTCACGAATCGGGTCATCGATGCTCATAGGTTTCAGGAGACCGGACAGTTCACCCTTCATATCCGGCATGAAGACCGGAACCCCCAACGAACTGAAGTCTTCTGCGAGCACGCGTAAGGTCACGGTCTTCCCCGTTCCCGTTGCGCCGGAAATGATGCCATGTCGATTGCTCATTTCCGGTAAGAGATGGATGGGACGGCCTTCGCTGGAAGCCAAGTGGATCTTTTCTTTGTCAATCATTTTATCCTCCTAGTGGTTAGGTTCGCATAGCTATGCTGGTTTATCTTGCTAGAGTATAGCGAACAAAAGGACTCCCGGAGGAGCCCTTAAGTGAAATATCCTAAGATTTTCTTCAAAAAGCCCTACCGGACTCTCTAAGCTTCTTGCACCTCGAACTGACCCCTAGGTGTAGGCCGTAAAAGCATCCAAAGCATCACCATCAAAACAAAGAGCGCAGCGACAAAGCCGATAAGATTCATCCTGCCCGAAAGAGCCAAACCAAACTGGTTAATCATGAGGGAAACGGAATACGCAAGAACGGTCTGCCAAGCAATAGCAAAGGCCGTCCAACGCCAATGATTCATCTCACGGCGAATAGCCCCCAGGGCGGCAAAACAAGGTGTGCACAGGAGATTGAAAACGAGGAAAGAATATCCTGCAATCGGGGTAAATACCTCTGCCATTGCAGCGTAAACATTGCCCTCTGATCCATACAGAATACCCAGCGTACCGACGATATTCTCTTTGGCGACTAAGCCGGTGACAGAAGAGACCGCCGCTTGCCACGTCCCCCAACCTAGAGGCGCAAAGATCCAAGCGAAGCCGGTTCCCAAGGTTGCCAGGATGGATTGATTGAGTTGGTCATCCGTCAACATCTGCAAGCGACCGTTAACCACACCAAAGAATGAAAGGAACCAGATAACGATGGTGGACAAAAGGATAATGGAGCCGGCTTTTTTGATGAAAGACCAACCACGCTCCCAGGTGGAACGTAAGAGATTACTCACCGTAGGCATATGGTACGTAGGAAGCTCCATGACAAACGGCATCGTTTCCCCGGCAAAGGGACGGGTTTTCTTCAGCATGATTCCGGAGATGATTACTGCCACCATTCCCACAAAGTATGCAGAGGTTGCAACCCAAGCTGAGCCGCCAAAAATAGCACCGGCAATCATACTGATGAATGGGATCTTGGCACTGCAAGGGATGAAGCTTGTCGTCAAGATCGTCATGCGTCGGTCATTATCATTCTCTATCGTCCGCGAGGCCATAATGGCCGGGACACTACAGCCTGTCCCGATGAGCATCGGAATAAAGGATTTCCCTGAGAGACCGAAACGCCGGAAGATACGATCCAAGACGAAGGCTATGCGTGCCATGTAACCGCAAGCTTCAAGGAAGGCCAAGAGGAGGAAGAGGACCAACATCTGAGGGACAAAGCCAAGCACGGCCCCCAAACCGGCGACGATCCCGTCTAAGATCAGTCCTTCGAGGACAGGCGATACGTCCATGGCTTGAAGGGCATTGCTTATCGCAACCGGGATGCCCGGCACCCAAGTGCCATAGGTTGAGGGCTCAGGTGCGCCATAATTGCTCTTATAGTCCGTCCCCGTGAAATCAGCGACGGCTTCTTCCAGATCTGTTTTCGTCATTCCCGGTATCGGCTCGACAGCAAGCGTCTCTTCATCTTCGACGTAGTACGTAACGGAAGCATCCTCAGGAGTAGCCGTTACAAGCATGGCAAGCGCCTCATCTGCAGCAGCTTCGTCGAACGCTTCATCTTCCACGTCGATCGCTTGCGCAATTTCTGCATCGCCATACGCTTCATTAAAGGCATGGATAATCTGTTCGCTATCGCCATAGTCATCCACGGCTGCTTCGTACTCTGCAGAGCCTCGACCTAAGAGATGCCAACCATCCCCAAAGAGTTGGTCATTGGCCCAGTCTGTAGCGGCTGTCCCGACGGTGCTGATCGATAGGTAATAGACAAGGAACATGATCAGGGCAAAGATTGGGAGTCCCAACCAACGGTTCGTGACTATTCGGTCGATCTTGTCTGAGGTTGTGAGAGAACCCGAGCTTTGCTTTTGATAGTTGCCTTGGATGATGTGCGAGATGTATTCATAACGCTCCATGGTGATGATAGATTCCGCATCATCGTCCATAACGTCTTCGCACTTGGAAATAACCTCTTCAAGCCGAGCTGTTTCAGCATCACTTAAGTCCAAGCGCTCCATGATTTTTGCATCACGCTCGAACAACTTAATCGCATACCAACGTCGTTCCGTCGTCAAATGCGAAGCCGCGATCGATTCAATCCGATGCAACGCTTCTTCGACGTCAGAACTATAGACGGGTGGCTTACTACGATCTGTAGCGCCGGTGATGCTCAGCGAACGCGCGACAATTTCATCGATGCCCTTGCCACGCAGAGCTGAGATCGGGATGATATCGACTCCGAGAGCAGATGAAAGATTCTCAATATTAATCTTATCGTCATTTTTCGTCACGACGTCCATCATGTTTAGGGCGATGATCATGGGGATCTCTAGCTCTAGGAGTTGAGTTGTAAGGAAGAGGTTTCGCTCCAGATTGGTTGCATCGATGATGTTCAAGATGACATCCGGTTTCTCATCGATCAGGAAGTCCCGTGCGACGACCTCTTCCAACGAATAGGGTGACATCGAATAGATGCCCGGAAGATCGATGAGTTCCAAGTCCGCCTGGCCCTTAACAATGCCTGACTTCTTCTCAACGGTTACGCCCGGCCAGTTACCTACATATTGACGTGAACCGGTAAGGGCGTTAAACAGCGT
Source organism: uncultured Oscillospiraceae bacterium (assembly GCA_964345975.1). Taxonomy (GTDB): domain Bacteria; phylum Bacillota; class Clostridia; order Saccharofermentanales; family Fastidiosipilaceae; genus CAYFSS01. The sequence goes on along the minus strand of CAYFSS010000012.1, from coordinate 20,427 downwards.
TGTTTTACCACTATTGGGGTTACCAGCTAAGGCAATTCGTCTACTCATCCGGGACCTACTTTCAATGACAAGATCATTCATCGATCAACGTTCACGACCCTTTGAAGGTTAGCTTAAGGCAACTTCTGAGGATAAAAAAGCCATGGCCGTTGAATTTGAACATGAAAAGTTGATGGTGCGGCTCAATTGAAGAACAACTAATGATAGATAGGGTCGTTAGCGTTTACATCGGCCGCAAAAGTCTAACGACGGTTCTACTTTACTTCGATATTTTGTGCTTCTGCCTTGCGCAGACTCAATTGATAACCACGCACTGTGAGTTCCATTGGATCGCCTAAAGGGGCAAGCTTCGTGACTTTGATTTCAGTCCCCTTCGTGATCCCCATGTCCATGAGGCGGCGTTTGAGAGGACCGGTCCCGCGGATGGCAACCACCTGACAAGTCTCTCCCACCGGGACATCCTTCAATGTATACATACTATCCTCCACGTTATATCCTCCACGCTATCTAGCTTGTTTAGGAAACGTGAATGCGACGCGCAAGATCACGATCCAGGGCAATACTGGTATCTTTGACCCGAACGATGAGATTCTGTGCCATATTCGACACGACTTTGATACCATGCCCTTCCACAAAACCTAAAGTCTCCAAGTGCTTGCGAGTTGCAGCGTTGCCGCCAACTTTCTGCACTGTGTAGTCCGCTCCGACATCAGCAAAAATAAGTGGCATGAAGTCGCCCCCCCTGTGATATCCATTAAGACTAACGACAAGCTCAAAACTCATTCGTTAGCTTCATCTAACAGCGTTAAATTTAAATCCCACCCCGGTTAATGTCAACTAACTCAAGGCTCAACTTTTCTATGAAGAGTAACAAATGAGACGCAACACACAATGTTCTTCACACATTCGTACCATTCCTTGGGACCTTAAACCTTCAAAAGCCCTTCAGATCTTCCCCTCCATTTCTTTGCTAAGATAAACGGCATGAGACGAGATAAAACAACAGCATCTGAAAAACAATACATCCTGGGCTTGGACGGTGGTGGGACCAAGACCCATGCAGTTCTCTTCGATGTGAATGACAAAGAGTTCGCTAACCCTCTTAAGACAACGCTTGCGGGACCTTCTAATCTCAATAGCACAGGGAAAGACCGGGTTAGAGCTCATTTTCAGGCGATCCTGAGAGATCTTGATGTCCAGGTTTCAAGCATTGTTGCCACCGGACTGGGGGCAGCCGGAATCTCAGGACCTCGAGTCTATGAAACACTCCATGAAATCCTCTCCGGTTTGGGTCTTCAAAATCTCTGCATCGTCGGCGATCAAGCGGCTGCTCTTCGCGGTGCCCTCGATCATGAACCCGGCATTCTCCTCATCGCAGGAACCGGTTCCATCGCCATGGGTCAAGGCCCGAGGGGTCTTGCAAGAGCCGGGGGTTTCGGTCATCTCATAGGCGACGAAGGCTCAGGCTATTCTATAGGTAAGGCCTTCCTCTCAGAAACGCTCAAAGTGTTCGATGGGCAAAGAGAACACAGTCGTATGACTAAAGCCGTGCACGAGTTCTTAGCCACGGAAGATCTTATAGCTGAAATTATGGGGCTCTTCTATCAAGCACCTTTTGACAAGTCGAGGATCGCTCGTTTTGCTGTCGTCATGGACCCATTGCTTGATGAAGGCGATGCCGAGACGCTGGCAATTGCCAAGCATGAAGCCGGCGCACTCCTGAGACTGGTAGAAACGGTTGCAAAGAAGATCTCCGGCAAGGATTTGAACCTTGTTTTGGCAGGGTCGCTACTCAAATCCAAACCCTATCGCCAAGTCTTCATGGATCTACTGACGGAGTCCCGAGCGAACTACACGCTGACAGAGGCGAAATCTGATGCTGCAAGCGGTGCCGCGAGCTTAGCTAGAGAATTACTCGAAACCGTCTGATAGGTCGTCTCTTTAGACAATACTCTCGTTCGATCGTAAGTTTTCGCCAATTTATTTCCTCAAAGACATGAAATTTCCTAAGATAAGTCTTCATAAATGGACTTCCCTGAAGAGCCTCACTACATTAGAAGGAGGCAACACTCTACCATCCGGAGTGTCGCCCGCCTTTTCGCCTACCGTTTAGGAGACACACTATGAAACAAGTCTATAACTTCAATGCCGGCCCTGCGGTCTTACCCCGAGATATCCTGGAAGAAGCCGCAAGCGAAATGCTCGACTACAAGGGCACAGGGATCTCCGTCCTGGAGATGAGCCATCGCTCGAGGGCTTTCGAAGAAATCATCGGCCAAGCTGAAGCGGATCTCCGAGAACTCATGGGTATCCCCGAGACGTATGCTGTCCTCTTTCTCCAAGGCGGTGCTTGGACTCAGTTCTCAGCCATCCCTATGAATCTCATGCAGAATGGCTTAGCAAGTTATATTCTCACCGGTTCATGGGCTGAGAAGGCGGCGCAGGAAGCCGAGCGCTACGGTCAAGTTGAAATCCTTGCTTCCTCTAAAGAAGATCATTACACCTATATTCCTGAACTCTCAAAACCGGAGATCAGTGAAAACTCAGACTACGTCTATATTTGTGAGAACAACACCATCTATGGCACGAGATTTACGAAACTTCCGGACACCCAAGGGAAACCCTTGGTTTCAGATCTGTCCTCCGCCATCCTTTCAGAACCCATCGACGTCGAGCGGTATGGCTTAATCTTTGCAGGTGCCCAGAAGAATCTTGGACCGGCAGGTCTCACCGTGGTCATCGTCCGCAAAGACCTCATCCGAGAGGACGTCCATGATGCAACGCCGACCCTCCTTAAGTACAAGGTGCAAATGGACACCGGTTCCCTCTTCAATACTCCTCCCACGTATGCGATCTATCTCTGTGGCAAGATCTTCAAACAGCTCAAGCGGTTAGGTGGTCTTGAAGCTATGGCAGAGCATAATCAGAAGAAAGCAGGACTTCTCTACGCCTATCTAGACCAAAGTGAACTCTTTCATGGAACCGTCAAACCGGAAGATCGCTCGTTCATGAATGTCTGCTTTACAACCGGAGAGCAAGAACTGGATCAGGCTTTTGTGACGTATGCAGAACGACGAAATCTCCTCGGCCTCAAAGGGCATCGCAGTGTTGGCGGGATGCGTGCCAGCATCTATAACGCAATGACACTCGAAGGGGTAGAATCCCTCGTAGCTGCCATGCAAGAATTCGAGGCAGACCGATGAAGCGGAAAATTGCCACTCTTAACGCCATCTCCGAGAAGGGTTTAGCTCGCCTTCGTGAACCGTTCGAACTCACCGGAGATGCCCAGAGAGCAGATGCCTGGATCGTGCGTTCGGCAGGATTACATGCCGTAGAATTTCCCGACAACTTACGCGCTATTGCGAGAGCCGGTGCAGGCGTCAACAATATCCCGTTGGAAAGAGCCAGCGAAGCAGGCATCGTTGTCTTCAATACACCCGGGGCAAATGCCAATGGCGTTCGGGAATTAGTCCTTTGTGCAATGATTCTCTCCTCACGAGACATCATCGGCGGCACGCATTGGGTGCGCAAAAACAAAGATCTGCAGGATATCGCTACACTGGCTGAAAAGGTGAAGGGCCAATTCGCGGGGACCGAGATCCGCCATAAAACCTTAGGCGTGATTGGTCTTGGAGCTGTGGGACACTTGGTAGCGAATGCCGCCATTGGGGTGGGTATGAATGTCGAGGGCTATGATCCTGCGATCCCCTTGGAGTACGCCCTTCAACTCTCAACGCAAGTTCACATGAACGAGAGCTTGGAAGAATTGCTCCCGAAATGCGATTACATCTCAATCCACGTTCCACTGACGAATAATACCCAAGGCATGATAGGCACAAAAGAAATTGCGCTCATGAAGAATGAAGCCATCCTCTTAAACTTTGCCCGAGACCTCATTTGTGATGAAAAGGAAGTCGGGTTAGCCCTTCGCAACGAAAAACTCAGGGGTTACGTCGTTGATTTTCCCAACGAGCATAATGTGACCTTCCCCCGCACAATTGTCACACCTCATATCGGAGCAACCACGGTTGAATCTGAAGAACAATGCGCAGTGATGGCGGTAGAGGCTCTTCAAAACTACCTAGCATATGGCAACATCGTGCACTCCGTGAACTTTCCCGATGTTAATCTGGGGATCCTTAGAGCGCCAAGTCGCATCGTCCTTCTCCATCGGAATGTCCCCGGGACGTTAAACCGGATGACGGCCCTCTTTGGAGAGCATAAGTACAACATAGAGCAAATGGTTTCCGCCAGCCGAGGAGCTTATTCCGTCGCCTTATTTGATATCGACGGCTCGGTCTCACGAGATTTCATCTCGCATCTGCAAGATCACGATGAAATCTTGAAGCTCCGCCTCATCCATCGTGAGGTGTCAGATGCTTAAACCGCTCCGTTTTGGGCTCCCTTTCCTCCTGGAAACGAAAACCATCGAAGAGGTGATCCGTTATGCGGTTGCGTTTGGTTTGGATTACGTTGAACTCAATACGAATTTCCCACAATGCCTCCTTGGCAGAATGGATCTTGAGATCTTAAAGCGATCGGCCTCAGACCACGATCTTTTCTACACACTCCATCTGGATGATCACTTGAACTTCTTTGATTTCAATCCTCTCTTACGAGAAGCAACAATTCAAACCGTTTTGGAAAGCGTGAAATTTGCGCAAGCAGCAGGAATAGAAATTATCAATCTCCATTTCCCGCGGGGGAATGTCGTGACCTTACCGAGCGGTATTCACTCGATCTTCGAACAATTTGGCGCTGAATTTCACGAGAATCTACGGGAGTTTGCCGAACGTTGTATGGCCTTGATCGGAGATAAGAAAACCACCCTATGCATTGAAAACACAGGGGGTTGGTTGGACTATGAACGCGAAGCCATAGAGTTCTTATTAGCTTATCCTTGCTTTGCTTTGACCTTAGACACCGGACACGACCATCTCACAGGAAATAAAGATCTTACCTTCATCGAGCAACAACGCACGCACCTAAAACACATGCATCTTCACGACAGTATCGACGGTACAGACCACAGAGCTATAGGAACCGGTGAGATCCCGATTCAAGAACGCCTTGCATTAGCGCAAGAAGCCGAAGCCACTGTGACCGTCGAAGTCAAGACCTTGGATGCGCTTAAGGCCTCTATCGACCGATTAAAGACTATGGGCTACTAAACCATCGGATCGAGCGGATTTCGAGGTTCCATCGTGATCGAAGGTCCTGTCGGAGCCTTGGGATCAATGGGTTTGGATGGCTCTGTCGGACGAGATGGCTCTGCTGGACGAGATGAATCGGTCGGCATGGCTGGTGTCGTGGAATACATCGGATTCCCGAGCATCGTTGGATCACCCAAGACCGCCGGATCGCGTGGGAGCGATGGATCCATCGGAATGCCCGTCTCCGCTGAAGTCGATGGATCCAGTGAGATCGACGGACCCGTAGGAGCCGTAAGATTTACCGGATTTACACGATCTTTCGGATCGACCTGATCCTCAGGCCTCACTCGATCCGTAGGTACAGGTCTTTCAGAAGAGACCATCCGATCCGATGAAACGGACGGCTCCATAATCTCCTCAACTTCATCCCATTCCTGCTTGGCTCTTTCCTTCCGCAAGAATTCAGGAACGATCTTTCGACTGAGCTTCCACTCTTCCTTAAAGAAGTCTCTGAAGCGAGCCTTAATCTCCTTAGACCCCATATTCTGATTCTTCTCCAAGAGTTGGAGCAAACGAATATAGGCATTGCCTAAGGCATAGGTGACACTGGCTGCTGTACCTCCGGCAATCACACCACCACCAAGCGAACCCACGCCCGGGATCAATTTAAATAAGCTCCCGGCAATCGTACGTCCGGCAAAGGTCGATAAACCACTTCCGGCCAGCGCTGTGAGGACTTGGCTCAAGGCTTTCTTCTTGATAGATACCCCATAGATGGTGCTCAATTGTGCCATCATGGCAATCTGCATCGGCACCAAGACCGTAGCATCCGAGAAAGGAATGGGTGAGAACCCTGTAGCAAACGCCGTCGTCACATATCTCTTAACAGCAGCTCTCGCCGCTTCGATCTTTGCTTCTTTGTCGATACCCTGCGCATTGATGAAAGCCGGTTGAATCGTCTCAGGCAGCAGCTGTAAACTGGCGCTCACAACCTTCTCCAAACCAAAGGCCGGAACGGTCAAATCATCCAAAGGGTAATCCTTCGCCATGATAGGGATAATTGCCTGAACCGGTAAATGCATCTCATGAAGCGAGGCTTCAAAATCACTACTCTTCAGCAAGGTCTGCGTCAGAATCAAGACAATCGGCAGATCCATGCTAAGCTCACGCAAGAACTCGATCTCAAACGGCTCCAAACGATTCGTCAATGAATTCACGCAATACCAGAGCAGATGAATCCTGTCATCCGTTTCACGCGCATGACGCTTCTCCGCAATCAGCGAATGAATCTCCGTCTTAATTTCTTCCTGTTTCTTCGCATCGAGTTCAAAGCCCCGGGTATCAAAGAGGATCAAGGGAAGTTCTTCATGTTCGTAACGATGGAGGCTCGAGGTCACAGGTAGACCTGTCCCCACCGACGCAACAGGCTCACGAAAAACTGCGTTTACCAGCGTACTCTTCCCCACACCTGTCTTACCGGCCACCAAAATTTGGACCGGCGGCATCTTTTGCATCGCTTCACGGTAATGATCGAAGAAGAGTTGAAACAGTTCGTCTTCACGCCTTTTACTCATCAAGTGTCTCCTTGCTAGTATGATTATAGTGAAACACAACCACTTGATACACAAAAGCCCAAACAGACCGATCCCGAGGAGGTTGACCTTGAGTATCCAAGATAATTTCCACCGTTTAGCAGAAAATTACGCAAGCGGAATCACCCGAGACCCAGCGCAGCGCGTCCATTTCCTGCAGGATCTGGAAGCCAACATCCGCTCCCATGAATCCGAGATCTACGAAGCGCTACACAAGGATCTTCATAAATCCAAGCAAGAAGCCTTGATGACAGAAGTCAGCCTCGTCTACCACGAACTAAAACACATGCGTCGACATCTCAAACGGTATCAGCGTTCGAAGTGGCCTCTTCCCGGTCTATCCCAACTCCCCGGCCGGCTCGAAGTGCGCCGTGAACCTTATGGTGTCGTCCTCATCATGAGCCCGTGGAATTATCCGTTCTTACTGAATCTGGTGCCCCTCATCGATGCGATCGCCGCCGGCAATTTGGTGTATCTCAAACCTTCCAACGATGCGCCGGCCACCGCAGACGTCATCCGCCGCATTCTATGGCCCTACATCGATCAAGACCTCATCGCCATGAGCGAAGGTGGGCGAGAGGTCAATGAAGCGCTCCTCGAGCAACCCTTTGATTACTTTTTCTTCACCGGCAGTCCTCGTGTCGGGCGCGTGGTCATGGAAGCGGCGGCTAAGCATTTAGCTCCGGTCACTTTGGAATTAGGTGGCAAGTCCCCCGTCATCATCGATAGGACGACAGATCTAGCCTTGGCTGCTAAGCGAATCCTCTTCTCCAAACTCATCAATTCAGGTCAAACCTGTGTCACAAGCGACTATCTTGTCGTCCACCGCGAGGTGAAAGATCCGTTCCTTGAGGCATTGAAATCAGCGCTAACCAAAGCCCTCCCCGACGAAGCCTATTTCCTGGAAAACTACCCGAAGATCATCAATGAGAAACAATTCAAGCGTCTGACGGATCTTGTCCAAACCCTCCATGTCCTAAACCCTGATCCACCCAAGAAAATCTACGGAGAGACAAGGCAGATTTACCCCTACCTGGTCGAAGCCACGTGGACCGATGAAATCATGGAAGAAGAAATCTTCGGTCCCATCTTGCCCATCCTCGAGTGGTCGGATGAAGAAGAACTCTTGAGAGAACTCCGCTCGAGACCTAAGCCTCTTGCGCTCTACCTCTTCTCCGAGGATAAAGCCTTCACGGATAGAGTCCTGCTGAAGATTCCCAGTGGCGGCGTCACCGTCCAAGACACGCTCTTACATATGGCGAGCTCCAAAGCGCCGTTCGGCGGGGTCGGCAACTCCGGCTTCGGACAATACCATGGACGAGCCGGGTTTGAGACCTTCTCACGGGAACGATCCATCCTGCACAAAATGAAGGCGCCGGATATTCCCTGGCGCCATCATCCTTACACAGACAAGGGTCTCTCGATCTTGCAGAAGCTGCTGCGTTAGTTCGTCATTCGATGGATGATTTGGTTGGCTTTTTGGTATACATCGTCCGGTTCAACCCCAATATCAAAGACGCCGTCCTGATAGAGGATCTTGCCCGCGACCATCGTGAGACGTACGTTATTCTTCGACCCGCTATAGACCACGTTCTTGAGGAGATTGTTCTCGGGTTGGAAGTTGGGCCTCTTGAGGCTTAGAACCTGAAGATCCGCTTCCTTGCCGACTTCGAGCGTATCGCAGTGGGTGAGCCCCATAGCATGAGCCCCGCCCACCGTTGCCATTCGCAGGACATCGAGCGCAGGCATGGCGGAGGCGTCATCATACTTCAGCTTCTGGAGCACCGTTGTGAGGTACATCTCACGGAAGAAATCAAGCGCATTGTTGCTTGCAGGACCATCGGTGCCGATGGAGAGCTTGAGGCCTTGCATCGCATAATCTTGGAGTGGAGCAATGCCGCTCGCAAGCTTGGAATTGGACCCCGGGTTGGTGACGAGATGCAAACCTCGCTCTTTGAAAATTTCGACATCAGGGTCTTGTAAATAGACACAGTGGAAACCACCTCCACCATAGTCATGGAGGCCTAAGTCATTGAAGAGTTGGGTTGGGGTCTTACCATGGCGTTCCAATGAGCCTTCGACTTCGGACTTCGTCTCGGCATTGTGAGTAAAGACCGGTGCCTTGTATTGTTTGGCCACCTCCGCTAAACCCTGCAGCAAGTCCAGGCTGCACGTGTACTCGGCATGGAAACCCAAGATGTAAGAAACATGGGGGTCAAATCGATTGAAGCGTACATACTTCTCCGCTTCTTCTTCCGGGGTCCCCCCGAAATCGTTGATGGTGCCGCAGAGAACCGTACGAAAACCCGTATCACGCGCCGCCTCCGCAATAGCATCCGTAAACATGTACATATCAAAGTTCGCCGTGATCCCGCCGGTTAAATATTCCATAATCGCAAGTTTGCTCAGCCAATAGACATCATCAGCCGTGAGCTTAGCCTCCATCGGGAAAACTTGCTTTGTGAGCCAGTCGTGGAGTGGAAGATCGTCGGCGAAACTTCTCAAGAACGTCATTGCAGAATGCGTATGAGCATTCTTGAACCCGGGGAGCACGAGGTCCCCTTGAAGATCGATGCGCTGAACCGTTTCAGGATCAAACGCAGCAGGATCTGTTTCTTTCGGCGGACCGACATAGACGATCCGCGTCCCATCGATCCAGATCTCTCCATTGATGATTTCATCATGGGTCATCGGGACAATACGTGCATTATAAAATTGAATCATGGTCTTCCTGCTTTCATTGCGTCTTAGACTTGGCTAGTTATTGTGCAGTTAGCTTACTGCCTAGCGCTTGCCCTTATCGTAGATTTCACCCAAGGCACGGGGGGCTCGGTTGTTCTTTGAAAAGAATATCAGGAGCAGTAGCGTCAAGACGTAAGGTAGGATCATGGCCAGGTCTGAGTACGAACTGGTGAGTTCAAGGAACTTCACTAACTCATACGCTGCGGATCGGGCAAATCCGAAGATGAGACAAGCGGCAAATGTCGGCATAATCTTCCAGTTTCCGAAAATGAGCGCTGCAATGGCCAGGAATCCTGCACCGGTATAGATCGCACCACTGAAGGCCCCACTGACAGAGTAGGCAAAACACATGCCACCGATCCCTGCCAAAGCCCCCGATATCAAGACCGCGACGAAACGCACTCTCTGAACCCGTACACCGGCTGTATCAACGGCCTGCGGATTATCACCACAAGCTCTAAGGTGCATGCCAAAACGGCTACGATAGAGGAGATACCAAAGATAGGCCACCATCACCAGTAGGATAGGGACAAACAAATAAAGATCCGTGAAGAAAGCCCCGAGAATAGGGATGTCACTTAAACCCGGGACCGTCACTTTAGGAAAAACACTCAGCATGAATTTGTCGCTCGGTCGACCAAAGACCGACTGATTGATCTGGCTCGTCAAGAACCCTGTGAGCGCAACCGACAAGATATTGATCACGACGCCACTGATCACCTGATTCGTCATGAAACGAATGCACAAGACCGCATGGATCACGGCGAAGAGCGCACCTCCCACCATGGCAGCGATGAGCGAGAGATAGACCGGTACGACTGACGTGCTGGCAAAATAGTTCTGCACGAGGACAAAGAAAAGCCCCCCAAAAAAAGCCCCAAATCCCTGGAACCCTTCCAAGGCTAGATTTGTAATACCGCTTCGTTCGCTATAAATCCCACCAATTGCAATGATCAAGAGAGGAATCGCGTACGAAATACCATCGATGATGACCTTATCCATTGGGATCCTCCTCATGTTGCTGTCTCACGAACGCATTTACCTCTACATCAGGACCTTGAACCGCGGTTGCAAGACCGGGTTCGGCCGTGTAACGATCCAAAGTCTGCATCTCACGCCGCGCTATTTGATAACGAATGTAAGCTCCCATGGCGCTGAAGAGTAGGACTAAACCGGTGATCAAGGAGGCTATTTCTTGCCTTACCCCAACCCGAGAACTCATATAGACAGCACCTTCTGACAAGATCGTGATCAAGAGAGATGCAAAGATGATTCCCAGCGGGTGCGCATTGCCCAGGAGCGCAACGGCTACGGCATCGAAGCCCATGGAACTCAAGACACGAGGCTGAATGGATTGGTAATACCCGAGGTAGAAACTTGCCCCGGCTAAACCCGCCAGAGCACCGCTCATAAACATAGCCAGCAGAATGTTCTTGCCAACCGAGATGCCGGCATATTTGGCTGCTCTACGGTTTAGACCCACGACTCGGATCGCAAAACCAAGCCGCGTCTTTTGTAAGAAAATATGGAGTAAAACCGCAATCAGGATGGCCAAAGGAAAAGCCAAGGGAATTTGCATCTTATAACCACCCCACTCGACGTTCTGCAAGCTGAGACGGGCCGAGGCTTGAATGTTATTGGATTGACGGCTCACGGGATTGACGTAATTTGTCTGAATGAAGAACGAGACGATGTATTGGACGATATAGTTCAACATGATGGTCGAGACGACTTCATTGATGTTGAAGCGATGCTTCAAATAACCTACCAGCGTTCCAAGCAGCGCGCCTGCCAACATACCGATGATGAGGACTAAGGGACGAGCCACGATGGATGGCAGATCCGAATAGCCGACCACCACGGTTGCCAAGAACCCCCCGGCCAACATCTGCCCGGCTACGCCGATATTAAAGAGACCGACTTTCAAGGCTACAGCCACCGACAACGAGGCAAAGAGCATCGGGGTCATGGCATCCAGCGTTTTGAGGAAGTCCGTCAGGACGCCCTTATAGGCCGAGTAGTTCTCTTTGGGCCAGAATCCACTCCCCTGCAATAAAGCTTGAAAAGCCTGCAAGGGATTTCTGCCAACCAAAAGAATCATGATGGAAGCTGCGATAAGGCTCAGGAAGATTGACAGTAAGGAGATCGCCAGGCTCTGGGTCTTGGGATTGGTAAGCAAGTTCGAATTCTTTTTCATGAGCGCTTCACTCCCATCATGTATTCGCCGACTTCTTCCGCAGTCATCTCTTCCCGGGGGACCACCTTCAAGAGTTCACCGTTATACATAATGCCGATGGTATCAGCCAGCTGAAGGACTTCATCCAGTTCAAGAGAGATAAGGAGGATGGCTTTGCCACGGGCACGTTCTTCTAATATACGAGTATGGGCAAAACTGATGGCACCGACATCGAGCCCGCGCGTGGGTTGCACGAAGAGGATGAGATCTCGATTCTCCTCGATCTCACGCGCTAAGATAGCCTTCTGCTGGTTCCCGCCACTCATTTGACGGACACGGGTGTCGGGACCTTCTGAAGTACGGATATCGTAGTCATTGATCAAACGCTCAGCATATTCATACGAGACATCGTCCCGGAGAAAGATGCCTTCTACGAAGGGCTCGTAGTGGAATCGTTTCAAGGCCAAATTGTCCGTTAAATCCAGGTCAAGGACCAAACCCTCCGCCTGCCTGTCTTCTGGGATATAAGCCATTCCGGTCTCTTGACGTTCACGCACCGAAGCATGGGTTATATCACGTCCCAGAAGGTGAATTTGGCCGGAATCTACCTTGATAAGACCCGTGATAGCTTCTGCCAATTCCGTTTGACCGTTTCCTGCAACACCTGCTATCGCAAAGATTTCTCCGGCGCGAACATTAAACGAAACGTTCTTTACGAGGGGGAACTGTTCCTGATCTTTCACCTGGATGTTTTGTACTTGAAGGACCAACGGTCCAAAGGAGGGAGCTGTTTTTGCTATGTCCGTCACGACATCCCGACCCACCATCATACGAGCCATATCACGGGTTGATGTCGTCGCAACATCATAAACACCCACCAGTTTTCCTCGATTCAAAATGGCGCAGCGATCGGCGATTTGCTTGACCTCTTCAAGTTTATGGGTGATGAGGAGGATGGTCTTTCCTGAAGCACGGAGACGCTCGATGATCTCCAAGAGAGCTTGGATTTCCTGGGGCGTAAGGACTGCCGTCGGTTCATCGAAGATCAGGATCTCAGCTTCACGGTAAAGCATCTTGAGGATCTCAACCCGTTGCCTCGTATAGACTTTCAAATCCCGCACATACGCTGTGGGATCGACTGCCAGCTGGTAAGACTTCGATAATGCCTCGACGCGTTGATTCGATAAACCCAGATCGACCAGAGGAAAGAGACCAAAGGTCTTCTTCATGGGCTCCATGCCGAGGATGATATTCTCCGTCACCGTATAGTCTTCGACGAGCTGAAAGTGCTGGTGCACCATCCCGATATCATGAGCTACGGCATCGTTCGGCGATTTGATGGATGCCTTCTCGCCTCGGATAAAGATCTCCCCCTCATCCGGCTCATAGAGACCGTAGAGGATACTCATGAGGGTGGACTTTCCCGCCCCGTTCTCCCCTAAGATGGCAAAGATCTCACCACGCTTGATATCTAAGCTAATGTCATCGTTAGCAATCACACCGGGAAAACGTTTCGTGATCCCGTGTAATTGGACGATGCTTTCACTTTGCATAGGCTCTTCTCCCTTGTATCACAGCAGTCTGAACGTGTTCGTCAGCTCATTCGTGTCAGCTTACCTCAAGAATGACCATCGGCCTCAAAGCGACAGCCGCCGAACCTTCGAAGGAAGGGACGACGGCTGTAACTCTAAGACCGGTCGAATCGGTTTCTAGTCGTCAATATCGTCTAATTCGACGTCAAGACCTACGAAATCATCAATCGTTGTCTCACTGAAGTTGTTGGGAGGATCGATCGTGCCGTCTTTCACGAGCTCATAGATTTGCTCGAGAACTTTGATCGTATCATCGTCAAGTTGTTGGCGGTCGTCTTCTGTCACGATACCGGTCGAATCACTGTCCGCACCGAGTGTGAAGTTTCCGCCTTCAAATTCGCCTTCGGCAATCGCGGTGAGTTGACGCTCGACGTTGAGGTGCATGACCTTCAAAGCAGAGGTGAGAACGACATTGTCATCGCCATGAGCACCATCATCATACTGGTCAACGTCACAACCGATGACATATGCATCACCGTGTTCCTTGACCGCTGTGAAGACACCGTTCCCTGAACCCCCGGCTGCGACGAAGATGACATCGACGCCTTCCGCGAGAAGGTCTTCAGCGAGTTGCTTACCGGCCGCCTCATCATCGAACGTGCCGACGTAGTTACCGCCAACATCGATGCCGCGAACATCCGTGCCACTCTTACCTGCGATTTCAACGATTTCAACTTCCGTATCGAAATGCTTGTTGGCATAAGCCACTCCGGCTTCGAAACCGAACTGGTAGTTGACGTTGGAAGGATAGGCAATACCGTTTACGACGGCAACTTTACCACTATCAGATTCGAGGGCTGCTGCAACACCGGCAAAGAAGCCACTTTCTTCTTCTGCGAAGTACATCGCATAGATATTATCAACCGCTTGCTCTTCACCATCGACTGTGGGGAAAGAGTCAACAAGGATGAATTTCTTATCCGGATTATCGATAGCGATCTGGCCGATCCCGGCAAACTGGAAGCCCGGCACGACGACGACATCATAGTCGGCGACAATGGATTCAACGGCGGGGATCGAATTGTTGACGTCCAGCTCACGAATCGTCTGGACCTTAGCGTCAGGATAGTTTTCTAAGAATGCGAGGACGCCTTCATAGTTGTCCTGGTTGAATGAACCATCATCAACCCCGGAAGGACTTGTCACAATAGCGATATTGAGCGCTTCGTTTGCTTCATTCTCCGCAAAGAGTTGTGCGGGTAGGAGCAACACGATGGCCAATGCCACGACGGTTGCCAGGATTCTCTGAAATTTCTTCATATAGATCTCCTCTTCATTTTCTAATTGCCGGGATCTTGTACCGCACTGGCTCATGGAATGTGATTGCTCCATGAATGCGGCTACGCAGTCCTTCGAACAGCCATTTCTTTATAGGATCATTGTAGCGCAGCAAGGCTTTCTTCAAAAGGTGCGCGAGCGATTCCATGTTCCGTCACGATGCCTGCGATCAAGGAGTGATCCGTGACATCGAAGGCCGGGTTATAGCATTTCACCGTTTGGGGTGCCATTGGCTTCTCATACCACTTGCTGCGAATCTCTTCTTCGTCTCGCAACTCGATCTCAATATCCGCACCGGTCTTACTGTCGAAGTCGATCGTGCTTGTAGGTCCAAGCACGTAAAACGGGATACCGTAATGCTTCGCCAAGATCGCAACACCACGTGTCCCGATTTTATTGGCCACATCCCCATTGGCTGCGATGCGGTCAGTTCCGACAAAGATCGCATCGACCCATCCGTTTTCCATGACCTGACTTGCCATCGAGTCACAGATGACGGTCGTATCCACCCCCGCCTGATCTAACTCATAGGCGGTGATGCGAGCTCCTTGTAACAGCGGTCTCGTCTCATCGGCGAAGACCTTAAACTTCATGCCGCGCTCGGTTCCCAACAAGATGGGTGCCAACGCTGTGCCATACTTCGAGGTCGCCAGGGGGCCTGCATTACAGTGCGTTAAAATACCATCGCCGTCCTTGATCAGCTCAAGACCATGCTCGGCGATCTTCGTGCACATCGCAACGTCTTCTTCTTGAATTGCAATGGCTTCTTCAAACAGCTTGTCCTTAATCGTGGCAATCGGCTCACCCTCGAGGCTCGTGAGCTTATCCTTCATGCGGGCAAGAGCCCAGCTCAAGTTCACAGCTGTCGGTCTGGATGAATCCAAGTATGTATGGAACGCATCGCATTTTTCTACAAAAGCCCCATATTCCTCCGCCTCGACTTTGCCTGCTAATACCGCATAAAAATATGCTGCAGCAATCCCTATCGCCGGGGCTCCCCGCACGCGCAGTTGGTGGATGGCTTCCCACATCTCAGGCTCTTGCTCGAGTTCAATGTAGACCGTCTCCCCCGGTAATTTGGTTTGATCCAGGAGAATAACCGCTTTGCGATCTTCCCTGAGTTTCACATTCATAACATCCTTCATTTCTTAACCTCCTCAGAACTGAAAGACCGCTTTGAAAGCTCCGGAACCCAGAGCTTGTTCATAATCTTCCAGGGCAAAGCGCTCAATCGGCGGGATCTCAATAAGTCCTCGTTCCAGCAAACGCAAGGCCGGCTCAAACGGACCACAGCGCGATCCGGTAATCGTGAGCTCTCGCACCACGATTTCACTCATATCCAAAGACATTCTCTCGGCGTACGTGCTCTTTAAGATAATTCTGCCGCGGGCTTTTGTGAGATGGATGGCATCTCCTAAACCGGATGGATGACCACTGGCTTCGACAACGGTTTCGAAAGAACCTTCCGGCTTAAGAGACGTTTTCGCAAACGCACGAAAGTGCTTAAGTTTCTCTTCATGCCGCCCAAAGACCACAACCTCGCGACCTGCGATGGCTAAGACTTGAGCAATAAGAAAAGCCAATCGCCCGTCCCCGACGACGCCAACGGGTTCGGATAACGGCAGATGATTCAACTCCGGAATTTCACAAGCTGCAGCCAAGGGCTCCGTCAAGATCACAGCCTCATCCTCTAAACTGTCAGGCACTACATGCAATAAACGCAAGGGATACGCTATGTATTCAGCAAAACAACCATCTCGGTCGCTCATCCCCGGAACTCGTCTCTCCAGGCAATGACTCTCCCGACCACTCTTACAGTAATCGCACGCCAAACAACCTTCGTTGAGTTCCCCGACCACGCGCTTCCCAACAAGGTCCGATCCTTCAACGACCTCTGCCAAGAACTCATGACCTAAGATTCCGCTGAAATCCGGGCGATAGCCTCGTAAGACCTCACGATCCGTATTGCAGACTCCGGCAAGACGAATCCTCAAGAGAACTTCGCCGGGTCCCGGAACAGGCATCGGGTAATCCGTGCGATAGTTTAGTTTTCCATCATAGACAAGGGCTTTCATAGGAGTTTTGCCATCTTTACTAAACTTGCTCCAACCAGGGCGCTGAAATGGCGACTGACTCTTTGCGTGACTTCATTGACTTCTTCGTGCGTCAAGGGCTCACCCGTAATACCGGCTGCGAGATTGGAAATACAGGAGATTCCGGTCACACGCACACCCATGTGACGTGCCGCAACGGCCTCAACCGCTGTACTCATGCCTGCGGTTGACCCCCCCATCGTCCGGAGCATTTGAATCTCAGCCGGCGTCTCGAACTGCGGTCCTGTGAGTTGGCAGTAGACGCCTTCTTGGAGCGGGATACCCTCTTCACGGGAGGCTTCACGAATAGCATCGCTAAGCTCAAGATCGTAGACCTTCGTCATATCGGGGAAGCGCGTGCCAAGCTCATCGAGATTTGCACCGATGAGAGGCGACGGAACAAATTGCACGATGTGATCTTTGATGAGCATGAAATCTCCGGCTTGGAATCCTTCGCCGAAACCACCGGATGCATTGGTGAGGAGGATGGCTTTTACACCGAGAAGTCCCATGAGCCTCGTGGGTAAGACGACATCTTGCATGGAATAACCTTCGTAGTAGTGAACTCGTCCTTGCATCGCAATGATGGGGACATCTCTTAACTTGCCAAAGACGAAGCGACCCTGGTGCCCCACCACGGTCGAAACCGGAAAGCCCTCTATGTTTTCATACGGCAAATACTGCGGATCTGTGATCTCCTTGGCTAAGTCTCCCAGACCGGAGCCTAAGACGACCCCGATCACCGGATTCAAAGCAGCGATATCGACTTGAGATTTCACACTGTCGAGTGCAAGCTGTAATTTCTCTCTTACGTTCACGGTTTCCTCCTATGCGCTTGGGCGGTTTCCCACGATTTTTCAAACTCTAGAAAGTATAGCATGGAGCCCTTAGCGATCAGTGTTAAGGCCGAGGGTGAACCCCTTCAATTGCTTGAAAAATGATTCACACAAATGTTCTTCTAAACAAGGACACAACGCGGCCAAGGACAGGCCAGTTGCTTGGCGACGCACAGCTGCTTAAACTCACTGTAAAGAATCAAGCGGTTCTCATACGCATGCGTAGCCGAATACTCAGCCATCTCAAAGGACTCCGCTGAAGTGACATCTCCGTCTTTATAAGTATAGATAATATGAGATCCATCTAAGATAAAACTCTTCGTTCCCTGTTTCGTAGGAATTGAGTATTCTGAAGCCCCCTCAAAAATAGTCCAAAGATCGAAGGTGCTGCGGCGGAGGACGGCAAGAGACCGCCCCAACAATTTCATTTCTTGGGCTCGTTCAAACGACATGTCTTGCGCAAAAGCCATCATCAAGTCCTCGACAGCTCGCTCAAAGGCAACAAAAGCCGCCCTCGATTGAAAGATCTCCGTCAAGAATTGCATCGTCTGCTCTTGCTCACGCTCCGATAAGCGTTTAGGAAACAGCTTGTACGTCAACTCACCCCCTAAAGGATAAAGACGTTCTAAACTTAAGAGGGCCTGTTCAACCTGATAGGAAACCGGCATGCGAAACAGAGGATCTTCCGTTGTGTCAGGCACCGGTCGCAGGACACGGCCGGTAGCATGCAAGCCGTAGGAGATGAAGTTTCTTTCATGCTTGAACTGCCGGTTATAGATGGCTTGATGCCGTTTGATCTCTGCACATTCCAACAATCTGGCTTCTAAATGCGTGTCCGTGACCGTGAAGTCTATGCTCCTTGTCTCTTGCAAGAATTGTTCAATTTTGGGATGCTTCTCCCCGGCGTGAAAATAAGAACTGACACGCCGTCTAAGGTCTTTGCTCTTACCGATATAGAGAATCCTGGACTTCGCATCGCGAAAATAATAGACACCCGGAGATGTGGGTAACGCTAAAGCCTGGCTCTTAAGTTCATGGATAACTTGGGTCATCTAACGAAGCTCCTCTCCAGCCATAGTATACGCAACCATGCCTCGAAGGCGATGGTTTGTAGGAGGGTAATATGCCGGACAATCATCAGAAGAAAATACTAGCCGTGAGTGATCAAGTGGGCTTCGGGAAGGTTGCTCTTCCCGCTCAAATCCCCGTTCTCACCGGTATGGGATACCAGGTCTTTAACCTCCCCACTTGCTACGTATCCAATAACTTCAATTACGGGAAACATACCTTGCATGATATGACGTCTGTCTTGGAATCGACGCTAAAGATTTGGGATGAACTTGGGTTTACCTACGATGCTGTCGCTCTTGGGTACCTGCTAAATAATGAGCAGCTGGAGCTGATGGAGGCTTTTGTTGGGAAGCATCGAGCCGAGCGTGAAGCAAAGGGTCTTCCCTTCACCGTCTTCATGGACCCTATCATGGGCGATAACGGTGAACTGTATCAGGGCAACACGATGGAGCGCGTTACGATTGTGCGCGAGATGACAAAGAGCGCCGACTACTTGACCCCGAACGCCACAGAAGCCACATTCCTGGCAGAAAAGTATGTCGGGCAAATTGAATTCACCGCTACGGAAGCCAAAGATCTTGCGGTCACACTCCATGAGCTTAGCGGAGCTACTTGCATCGTGACGAGCATCAACATTGACCATAAGGAATCGATCATCATCTATGACGGCAAGAGTTATGAGGTCTACCCTTATCTTGAGATCCCGGATACCAAGTATGCCGGCACCGGCGATATTTTCGCAGCACTTCTCTTGGGCAAGATCATGCAAGAGATGCCCTTGGCCCAAGCGGTCATCGAAACAGCAGATACCATCACTAAGCTGATCCGACACTACATTGAGACCTATGAATTGAATCATGGTATTCCGGTTGAGCTTGCGCTTAAAGAACTGGATCTTATCTAGATTTGATGGGGAGATCGGTGGGGGCTTTTGTGTGTCCTAGGCAAGGAAAGTCATTAATCTTATTGTCGGTTGCCTCTCATCAAACCTTAATCTTGGCGCAGTTTGTGCCTAATTTGTCCTCCTTATAGTGGGCTCACATCACAAAGTTTTCGCGTCATTGGAGGCGAAGTTAGGAGGACAGAATGACTCATTATGAGATGGTAGAGAAGCTTAGAGAGAAAGCTGATGTTACTTATGAAGAGGCTAAGAGCGCTTTAGAGCTCACCGATTGGGATCTGCTTGACGCTATGCTCTTGTTGGAGCGTCGTGGTCAAACGAAGCAGGGTGCAAGAGCCGAAGAAGAATTCAGCACTCAACGCACCAAACGCACTTCGAAAGAATTCAACATCGATGAGGAGATTAATTCAGCTAAGAGTTTCTTCAGTCGTGTATGGTCCGGTATCAGAGAAGCTATGGGTGAAGGTGGAAAGAGAACGCTTCACATCCATCGCCATGGTCGAACAATCTTGGAAGTGAGCCTTACGATGGCCGTGATTATCGGTATCCTGGCACTGCTGACCTTCGATAGTTTCGCCTTCCTCTTTATCGCCTGGATCATCAGTTTATTGTCCGGCGTACGCTACGAGGTCATCAACCGTCCTCCGGTCGCTAAGAAGGATAAAGACGAGCGAAACGACTGGCTATAATTGCTTTGTTTAGGGAGACCTGACTGAAAGATGGCTTGCCGGTAGAAGTTTCACGGTATTTGCCTTCAACCAATGTTTAACACTTAAGAAAGAAGCGGACTAAGGTGCTTTACCATAGGGATTTATAATTCTAAAAAAATGGCATGGTCGGTTTATATATCGGCTATGCCGTTTTGCTTTCCGTATTAGGAAGTTCTATAGCACCGATGCAGTTATAGTATATCCTTATTTTCTGCTGTCTTTTGCCATTAACTTTCTCAGCTTTAAAGACGATTATCCTGTCCACAAATTCCCTAATAATTTC
>CAYFSS010000011.1:53197-56108 GCA_964345975.1 uncultured Oscillospiraceae bacterium | reverse complement strand
GAAGAAGACGTAGACACTGACGAGACGGAAGAAGACGTCGAGCCGGTTGATCCTGCTGAGGAACTCCCAATTGTCGCACTCTTAGCTCTCTCCGACGATTCCATCTTCTCAGACCCCGGTCAGGATACTGAGCCCAAGCTGAAGGTTGAGCCCACGACTCTAGATCCTAATGAGCTCGAAGATGTTGAGCTGGGGGATCTGATTCATGAAGAAGCACAAGGCATCTTGATCGACTTGGAAGATGAAGATCTGATCAATGTCGTTAATCTTCTCGCTGAGGTTGATGTACCGGTAGTTTTGACAACTCAACGCACGGAATTCACCGATGATGAAATCGCAGCGATGGAAGATGTTGGGGGCTTGTTGGTCGTTGTCTATGGTTCAGACCTGGAGGACGATGAGGTTCGGGCTTTTGTAATGAATGCGCATGAAGTCTTAGCAGCATCTATCGAAAACGGGACGGATGAAGTGGAGAGCTGGCTAGTGGAAAGCAACAGCGCCTTTATCTTGGACGAAGAGCATGCGTTCATCGCTTATGCAGCAGATGATCTCGTCGATGTTGAGACCGATGAAACTTCTGAGGACGATATGACGGACGAAACTGCTGAAGATGATGTGACGGACGAAACCGTTGCAGATCCTGAGGAAGAGACCGAGGAAACGAAAGAAAATAGCTAGCGATTCACCGAGGTTGAGCGATTCGCCGAGTTAATCGCCAACGAAGAAGCTAAATTCTAGCGAAATGAAGACACCCCTTGCCTGCTATTTGACAGGTAAGGGGTGTTCTACGTGGATGGAGGATTGAGCTAGTTTGCTGCGTGGTTTGCGACGAAGGATAAATGGAGCTCTATCATGGTTTGGAGTGCGCTATCCCCCATGCCCAGGTATCTCGAGTGAAGTGGATGGTGAGTCTCAGGGCGATTCTCCTCACGTGTCCCCACAAAAGCCATACAGCCCGGCATGTGTTTTGCGAAGAGCGCAAAGTCCTCCCCTGCAAGCGAGGGATTGAAGACGCGCATCAAGCTCGCCTCACCGTAGCGTTCACTAACGGTGTCCATCATGCGAAGACTCTCTGCTTCATCATTAAAAAGCACGTCAGTGTAGTCGGTTATTTCGATCGTGACTTGGGCACCATAAGCAGCCGCCAGACCTTCGACGATCTCGCGCAAACTCTTGAGCACTCTCTCGCGGGTTGACTCTTCAAGACAACGTAGAGTTCCTTCAAAGACCGCCTGCTCAGCCACGATGTTATAGGCCGTGCCGGCTTGCATCTTCCCGATCCCCAGCACAAGCGGCTCGAACGGGTCGCTATGCCTTGAGACGAGTTGTTGGAGGGCCGTGATCATCTCTGTGGCTGCCGTCAAAGCATCGATGCCTTCATGCGGACTGGCCACATGTGCGGATTCACCTTGGACCGTGACACGAATATAGTCGACAGATGCCATCATGGCCCCGGGTCGAATTGCGATCTTGCCCAGATCAAACGTCGGGTACACGTGCATGGCAAAACAGGCGTCACCCCCTTCGAACCAGCCTTCGTTCAGGAATTGATTGGCCCCGTGACCCACTTCCTCTGCGTGTTGGAAACATAGCCGTACTGTTCCTCGAAAGAGGTCTCTGTTCTCAGCAAGGATCTTGCCGGCCCCAAGGAGGGCTGCCGTGTGGAAGTCATGGCCACAGGCATGCATGGTTCCTTCATGGACAGAGGCATAGGGGAGTTTGGTTTCTTCGTTGATCGGCAAAGCATCCGTATCGCCTCTAAGGAGGAGTAGCGGACCTTCACCTTGACCTTCGATGTCACAGACGACGCCCGTACCATCGACACGGTGCGGTTCGAGTCCCAGCTCTTTGAGTGTCTCTTCGATGAAGTCTGAGGTAGCAAACTCTTGGCGTGAAACCTCGGGATGACGGTGGAGGCCGTGACGCCATGTCACGACCTCCGGATAGATCTCTTGAACGAGGGTGGTTAGCTTAGTTTTCATGATTCAGAATCTGACGTTTCAGATTCGTCAGTTTCATCTGTCGTATCGGAGTCTTCTTCGGTTGCATCGGAATCTTCCTCCGTTGCGTCCTCATCCTGTGGATCACCCTCTTCGCCCTCTTCAGTGGTGGGCGTAGGGGTTGATTCGTCATCGACGTCCTCAGCGTCCTCAGCATCCATAGCGTTAGGCCATGCCGGGATCTGAGTGCCCTTGTAGGCTTCAAGAATCACTTCAGCTACGTTTGGCTGCTGGAAAGCTTCGACGATCTTCTTGTAATCTTCATCATCGACTTCGTCTGAGCGTGCAACGATGACGTTGATGAAGGGATTATCCGGATCATCATCGATTTCTTCGGTTAAGAGGCCGTCTGCTTCAGGGCTTAGGCCGTGTGTGGAAGCATGGTGACCGTTAATGATCGCTGCTGCGACGTCCGGGAGGCTCTGAGCTGTCATGGATGCTTCGACTGCCAGGATTTCCAGATTGAGAGGGTTATCGGTGATGTCGGCCTCGGTACCGAGGTATCCGGCTTCAGGGTCAACCGTGAGGAGACCGGCAGTTTCGAGAAGTTTCAAAGCACGTCCACCATTGGTTGGGTCACTAGGGATAGCAATGATGCTGTCTTCAGGAATATCCTCTATGCTGTCATATTTCTCGGAATAAACTGTCAAAGGAGCGAGGATGGTGACACCGATTTCCTCGATCTCATAGCCTTCGCTTTCAATTTCATTCTCTAAGAACATACGATGCTGGAAAGAGTTGAGTTCAATTTCACCCTCAACAAGTGCTTCGTTTGGAAGGATGTACTCGGAGAATCTGACGAGTTCGATTTCGAAGTCTTCGTCTTTGAGGTTTTCCTTAGCAGCTTCCCAAGGTTCATTGGCTTCACCAACAACACCAATACGGATCACGCGCTTCCCGCCGTCATCTTC
>CAYFSS010000011.1:26452-53097 GCA_964345975.1 uncultured Oscillospiraceae bacterium | reverse complement strand
CTTCGGTCGTGGTTGCTTCAGCATCTTCTTCGGTCGTTGCATCAGACTCTTCGTCTGTGTCTTCGTCCGTAGCATCCGCACCGTTAGCGGAGAGAGCAGCACCCGATGAAGCATCAGCATCAGCGTCATCTTCATCCGCTTCATCCGCTTCCTCAGATTCAGTCGTTGTCGTCGCTTCCTCTTCGGCTTCGGTCTTGGTTGTTTCCTCTTCCTCTTCCTCCGTTGTGGTCTCTTCTTCAGCCTCGGTCGTCGTCTCTTCTTCAGCCTCGGTCGTCGTTGTTTCGTCTTCCTCCGCTTCAGTCGTCGTTACGGCAGCCTCTGTCGTGGTTGTATCCGTGTCACGTGCGGTGGGAGCACAGGAAGCTACAAAAGCCACGAGAATAAGACTAAGAACGAGAGCAAGCAGTTTCTTGCCTTTGAATAAATGCATAAGAACTCCTCCTAGAATTGTGTCGCTTGGACAAATCGCCCTTGTGGGGCGCATTGGACCTATTTTACAAGCTATCCGGCATCATGGCTGTAATACCGGGACAGTGCGTTGCCGATTGTTTGGATAAGAGTGACCATCAAGAGAATGATAGCGACCACGACCAAGGTGACATCAAATTGGCGGTGCGAGTGACCATAGCGGATGGCAAAGTCACCCAAGCCTCCTGCACCGATGGCCCCCGCCATGGCTGTAAGACCGATGAGACTGACCAAGGTCAAAGTCGTTCCGCGAATAAGTCCCGGGACGGCTTCTCGTAGGTACACATGAAACACGATCTCCCAAGGAGCCGAACCCATGGCTTCAGCAGCTTCAACGAGACCGGAATCTACTTCAGCCAAGGCCATTTCAACTTGGCGGGAGAAGAAGGGGACTGTCCCGAAGACCAAGGGAATGATGGCACCTTTGACGCCAATCCCGGACCCGACGATGGCACGGGTTAGCGGCAGGAGCAAGGTGATCAAGATGACGAAGGGGATCGAGCGGAAGACATTGATGATCTTGTCGAGGATCCACTGGATCCAAGAATTCTCTAGAACTTTGCCGGGTTTTGTAGTCTCGAGAAGAATTCCTATGACAATCCCTATGGTAAAAGCAATGATGGCGCTAAAGCCCACCATGCGAAGCGTCTCGCTGATGGCTTTTCCGAGCTCTTCAGGCTTGACCATCACATTGGGGATGTATTGTTCCAGGAGGGAGTTAAGCGAGTTGAGGATGCTTTGCATCTTGGATCACCTCCACTTGAATACCTTGTTTGATGAGGTAGAGCACGGCTTGATTGAGATTCTCACGAGGACCTGAAGCAATGACGATCAGGCCACCCAGGAGTCGATCCTGGAGGACATCAATATCACCAAAAATGATGCTGAGGTCGATCCCAAAGCGACGCGAAACTTGTGAGATGAGGGCTTCATCCGCTGTATCGCTCCGATAGCTTAGTTTTAAGACGATATCTTCAGCCCCAAGCGACACGATAGAGGATCCATTGGTGAGGAGTTCATCGATCTTCTGAAGATTCGAGTCACTTTCGATGAACGAGCGGGTTACAGGCATATGAGGGTTGGTGAAGAGATCATAGACAGCACCACATTCAACGACTCTCCCGTTGTCCATGATAGCAACCTTGTCACAGATTGCTTTCACGACCGACATTTCATGCGTGATGAGGACGATGGTGAGGCCCAGTTCCCGATTGAGCTGCTTGAGAAGCCCCAGGATCTGCTTCGTGGTCTCGGGATCGAGTGCACTGGTTGCTTCATCGCACAAGAGAATCTTGGGATCGTTTGCCAGCGCGCGTGCAATGCCTGTCCTTTGCTTTTGTCCTCCCGAGAGTTCTGCCGGATAGGAGTTTTCCTTGTCCGTCAGCCCACAGAGATTGAGAAGCTCTCGGGCTCGCTTGACTTTCTCACGCTCACTCAGCTCGGAAGAGCGCATGGGGTAGAGGACGTTCCCCAGAACGGTGCGCGAAGGCATGAGGTTAAAACTCTGAAAGATCATGCCGATTTGCTTGCGCAGAGCCCGGAGTTTAGGCGGTGAGAGACGATAGACTTCTGTTCCGTCGATATAGATCTCACCTTCGTCCGCTTCTTCCAAGCGGTTGATGAGGCGAACGAGCGTCGATTTTCCTGCACCCGAATAGCCGATAATCCCATAGATTTCGCCGGCTCCGATATCCAGACTGACGTCCGTCACGGCGTGCACGTTCTGCTCTTTACTGTGAAATGTCTTGCTGACATTCCTGATCTTAATCAAAGAAAACCTCCTCCACGTAGCGCTATTTTGCGCAAAATAAAAGGGAGCCGCGGATTGCGCCTCCCTCGAAATATCTGTCCACAATGGAATCAGGACTCTAGCGGGAAACGCAAGTGTCGGCTGCACATCATCATAGACATCATCATCTGAACACTTTGCATGCTATTCCCCTTTCCTCCTAACGGTAGCGGTCACTGAAGTTCACCGCTTGTTCATGAATTGAGTAGATCCTATTGATAATCGCCTGGCTTGTCAATCGAAAAACACTGATACAAGCTCAAACATAGCAGATTCTAACCAAAAATCCGCAGATCATCGAACTATTCGGCTTCTGAGGCTTCCTCCAAAGCTCTGATGTACTCGATCCCTTCTCTCAGTTTCTCTTCCGTAGTTTGTTCATTGCTGAAGTCTTCGATCGAGACGAGTTTGTCGTAGCCGATGCGATGCAAAGCCTTAAAGAACGTCAAGAGATTCGCCGAGCCCTCTTTGAGCGGCTTCCACTCACGAGTGTACTCAACAGCACCCAGTTCATTTCTTTCACCGGGAACGAGGGCAGCATTCTTGAGGTGGACGTGCGCTAAGTAATCGCCCAGGATCTGAAAACCGTCGAGGTAGTTCTCGAAGCCCTCATAGACCATATTCCCCGGGTCGAACGTCACGCCAATATGTTCAGGATTTAAACCTTCCAAGGCTCTGATGGCTGCACTGGGGCTGGGGGTCAAAGTATCATGGTGCAGTTCGATGACGGCTTTAACCCCGTGTTCCGCAGCTAGCTGTTCGATCTTCTTCAAATCATTGCGCATGCTTTCAAAGGCTTCCGGATAGGTCTTCTCCGAGGTCATCGAGTTGAAGTTTACGAGGCCAACCCGTACGAGTGGGGTACCGATCTCGCCGGCAGCAGCAAACAACTCGCCTAACTTCTCCATGTTCTCCGTGCCGATATAACCGGTGAGGCCGAAGATTTCCAGACCATAGCGGTCGCAGATTTCTTTGGCACGGCGAGCTTCTTCAGCGATATTGTTGATATCGAGCGTGCTCTTGTTATAGGCCCAATAGCGGAGAGGATAGCGGGGATTCGTCGGATCGTGGAGGGTTGAAAGAGATTTCGCTAAATCTGCACTCTTTGGATCGAAACCAAAGCGTTCCAGGCTCTTGGCAGCTTTCTCGTCCAACGTTTTCGATGGATCGATCAAGTCAAACACGCGCCATTCGACGCCGTCATAACCAAGGTCCGAGAGGATCTTAGCGGTCTCTTCTACATCGTATTCAGGCATGCTGACGGTGAATACACCATATTTCATAAGGGAGTCCTTTCATAAACGTTTGTCTTGCCTTCTGAAATTAATTTGTGCTCCCATCTTAGCAAATCAAGAAAGTAAGAGAGGGAACGGGGGGATTTTGTGATGATGGACATCAAAAAGCCAGTCCGGTTGGGCTTTTGGATATAGAAAGGTCTCTAATGTCCGTAGATCTTGTGATGCAGGTCGCGCGCATAACTATCGGTCATCCCGCAAATGAAATCGGCGACGAGGAGGAGTCGTAAATAGAGACGATACTCCTGAGACTTGCCCTTCGCATAGGAATGATAGCTATGCTTGTAATTGTCCGAGATGAGCACCATGAGACGATGCTCGACGGGGGAGAGGGCGCGCTCCGTGTCGTAGTAAATGCACGCAGGGACGAAGCGATCGAGAAGGCCGGCAAGGATAGCATCGGCACCAACCTCGAGCTTGATAATGCCCTTGGAGTGGAAGACGTAGCGATAAGCCAGACTTTCCAGAACATCGAGGACGAGACCCGATAGTCGGTCTTCAGCGAGCGGCGTCGTGTGGAGACCGTTCATGATGGCATTGTAGTGTTTGACGAAAGCCTGCGAAAGATCACGAATGAGGAGGGTTTGGGTCGCAATGAGAAAGTTTTGGATTGCATAGAGTTCAGGTTCGGGGAGCTTGGCATCTTTTGCTTGATCGTAGAACTCACTGAGCCGTCGTAAATGTGTCCGGTATTGTTGTTGGATCTCTTCGTTGTAGTGTTCGATCCGGGGTTCACGGTGGAGGTCTTCGAGGAGTCTGGGATAGGTGATCCTATCTTTGCGATAAGCATCCTCAATGTCTGCCGTATGGTAAGCAAGATCATCGGCTGCTTCAAGGAGGAAGGTGAGGGGGTGCCTAAGGGCTTGCGGTCGACCGGCAACTGCAGGAAGGGCTAGACCCAGTGTCTCGGTTATTTCTTGGAAGAGTGCTTCTTCCGCTAAGAAGTAGCCCATCTTCTTCTTGCGAATATCGTTCGAGTGCGGATCGATCTCGAGGGAAGACACAGGATATTTGAGGATGCTGCCGAGGATCGCATAGGTGAGGTTCATCCCATGCTCGTCGACGATGAAGTGCAGACGTGACATGAGCCTTAAGGCTTGGGCGTTCCCTTCGAAGTGGAGGAAGTCGGCAATCATGCGGGAAGTGAGAACTTGATTTAACGGCCGCCCGAAGAAGTTAAGCTCCGGCAGTTTACGACGAAAGAAGTCCCTGATCGTGGTTTCACCGTAATGTCCGAAGGGTGGATTACCGATATCGTGGAGAAGACCAGCGCTCAAGAGGACGTCCGTGATGTTCGTGGCTTCGCTCTTGGACGGGGCTGCAGGATGTTCCTGACTGGTCAAGAGATGACAAACTCGTTGTCCAAGGGAGCGACTGAAGGCCGAGACTTCGAGCGAATGAGAAAGCCGAGTCCGAACGAAATCGCTTTGGTCGAGAGGAAAGACCTGAGTCTTGTCCTGAAGTCGTCTGAAGGAAGCACTGAGGACGATGCGTTGATAATCTTTCTCGAAAGGACTCCGATGATCGTCGAGACTCATCCCTCGAGAAGCTCTCTCTCGTTTAGGTGATAACAATTTATCCCAGTTAAGGACGAATGAATCTGAACTTAGAGTCTTCGACAGGTCTTCAGCCATGTGTACTATCCTTTCACAGTCTTTATGCTAAAATTTTAGCAGACTTTCTTAACAAAAAGCTCGAACAAATCGTTTTGAGTCGTTACCTCATGCTGTTCGGGCTCTTGCTAAGATATGAAATGAGGTTACATCATGGCGGTCCCCCAAGCGAATCCGATTGTCCCGGATCCCACAATCTTAAGACTTCCTACCTATTTAGAGTATCTCTTATCTTGCCGCGATGCAGGGCAGGAGTCTTTACCTTCGTCACAAATCGCTGAGGCTCTGGGCTTGACGGGAATTCAGGTCCGCAAAGACTTGGCGTGGATATCCGATAGTGGAAAACCGCGCCGCGGTTACCCCATCGATCCTTTGATTCAAGACATCAGGACCTTCCTTGGTTATCACCGTGAGAAGATCGCGTTCCTGGCCGGTGCCGGTCACTTGGGAACGGCTCTCCTCTATTACCAAGGCTTCGCCGAGTATGGGATCAAGATTGTCGCAGCCTTCGATTCATCTCAGACGCTCCAAGGCAATACGATTGGCAAGACGCCCGTCTATGCTGTGGATGAGATGGCACGCTTGGCGGCGGAGCACGATCCCCAGATGCTGATCATCTGTGTGCCCGGGGACGAAGCTCAAAGCGTTGCTGATCGCTGTGTCGAAGCCGGCATCAAGGTTATCTGGAATTTTGCTCCTGTGACCCTTCGCGTCGATGACGATGTCGTGGTCGAAAACATGAATATGGCTCAGTCCCTGGCCTTACTCTCGAATCGTGCAATGATGCACCAACAAAGACAGCTTCGAGATGCGGAAGAAGGTAATGAATGAATCAAGCGAGAGCATATCTCTACGGTTTACCGGAGGATGGATTAGCAGGTGAAATGGCAAGAGGACTCTTGCGAGCCTTAGAGATCGAGATTTACGACCTGGGAGAAGAAGATCTTCATACCGTGGTAGGTGAGCTATCCGACTTGGATTTAGCTGAGCATGAAACGGGGAATGAAGCGCCGATCAAGGCAGAGGATGCCACGCCTGAACAAATGGCGGAGGTCGACACGGCTACGGCAGTGTTTTTCTTAGGTTGTTCCCGTGAGCAAGTTCAACAATTCTTGGGCGCTTATGCTAAGTCCGGTGCGCCACGCATTCGTCTTAAGTCCATGTTGACGGTTCATAATATCCATTGGACCTTGTTGGAACTTCTCTTGGAACTCCATGAAGAAGAACGATTCATGCAGGCTTTTGGACGTTTGTATTCAGCTCAAGAAGCCGTCAAGCAATATCTCGAAGATGATAGTTATACGATGGAGTCTCGAGAGAGTATGCGACCTGCATTTGAGCGTGCAACGGAGGCCATCGAAGCAATCAAGGCGAGGACACCTTTGACGCCGGAAGCAATCGATGCGTTGTTCGTCGAGCTTGAAGCTGCGGCTCAGCAGTTGCGCCCGGAGATCTAGTCGTTGTAATGCGAGCTATGGATTCATACGAGTGAATCATCAAGCAGTGAATATTCAACGCTCATCGATGGACTAAGCTTCATCGATGGACCACCCCTCATCGACAGATTAACTCTACCGTTAGACCACCCTCATCGATAGGCCAATCCCCATAGCATGAAATAAGCATCGCATCTTGCGATGAACACGAAAGAAAACCGGATGCAAACCTGCATCCGGTTTCTACTTCCCGGGGAAGTGTGTTTTATTCAAGTGGTGTCACTTCGGGGCTCGTTGAAGCTGATCGTGACGTGGAGTTCCTAGTTTAGACTAGCGAACGCTTCCTCTGCGAATAAGGTTCAGGATACCGATCAAGATGACTGCACCGAGGATAGCGGTCAAGATGGATTCCCAGGTAAGAGCACCGGTTGCAACGTCGATGCCGAAGAGGCTGACGACCCAACCACCGATGAAAGCACCGATGATACCGATGATGATGTTCGCAAGACTACCCTGCTGTGCATCCGTCTTCATAATGATGCTGCCGATCCAACCGGCGAGCGCACCAAGAATAATCCAGACAATAATGTTCCAAAGCATGTATTACTTCTTTATTGTAGTGGTCTTCTTCGGACCCTTCACTATCAAAGTTTCTTAGGTTACATATAGAAGGCTATCACCTAGAAACTTAGTTTATCGTGTCATCTATGACGATAAACACATAAAACATACGATACTAGAGGCCGGAAGCGAGAATAACTGCAAGCTCTTGTAAGTAAGTTTCGAATTGCCCCATCGCCCGACGAATCGGATCGGCCGTGGTCATGTCGACCCCCGCCTTTTTCAAGATATCAATCGGATATCCTGATGAACCTGACGAGAGGAAAGCCAAGTAGCGTTTCACCGCTGACTCACCTTCAGACAGCATGAGATTGGAGAAGGCCGTTGCTGCTGCAAAGCCTGTTGAGTATTGGAAAACATAGTAGTTGTAATAGAAGTGTGGAATCCGGGACCATTCACGGGCGATGTTTTCATTCTTCGCCAGAGCCGGGCCATAATAACGCTGATTGATCTCCCCATAGAGTTTATCGAGTCCGTCAGCGGTAAGCGCCTCACCGTTTTGGTCTATCCTGTGGATTTGATGTTCAAACTCGGCAAACTGCGTTTGGCGGAAAACGGTTCCCTTAAATCCATCTAAATAGCGATTGAGAATGGTCGCGCGATCCGAAGGATTCTCGCTCTTCTCCAGGAGATAGTGCGTCAAGAGATTTTCATTCAACGTCGAAGCAATTTCAGCCAGGAAGATACCATAATTACCATAGATCCTTGGCTGATCACGACGCGTGAAATAACTATGGAGCGAGTGCCCCAATTCATGGACCAGCGTATAGACATCACTAAGGGTATTACTCCAATTGTGGAGGATATAAGGATAGGTGTCGTAGGTGCCACTTGAATAAGCACCACCACGCTTGCCCTTATTCTCTAAAACATCGATCCATCGCTCTTGAAAAGCCCTCTGTACGATCTCGACATACTCCGTCCCGAGCGGCTTCAGGGCTTCTAGTGCCAACGCCTTCCCCTGATCGAAGGTATAGACTCCGGGATCATCAGGTAGGAGAGACGTGTAAAGGTCGTAGGGTTGTAGTTCTTCGACACCCAGAATTTGCTTTCGCAAGGCGACATAACGATGGTGAAGAGGGAGGTGTTCGTTCACTTGTTCGACTAAGGTCTCATGGACTTCAACCGGGATGGCCGTGTGGTAGAGCGCTGCATGTCTGGCATCTTCGAAGCCTCTGAGCGAAGCCTCGAGGTTGTCGTACTTAATCTGAGTTGTGAGAGTCGTCGCCAAGGTATTTCTGACTGCTTGGTAACTTTCATAGAGACTGTTGAAAGCATTCTCACGCAAGGTCCTATCCTTGCTTTCGAGGATCTGACCCAATCTTCCTTCTGTCACCTCATGCGTCTCACCCTTGCCATCAACAACGGACTTGAAGGTCATATCTGTATCTGTCAAACGACCGAAGGTCTCACTACCGGCCCCGAGGATAGGACCTGCCAGGGCTAGGATCCGCTCTTCGGCATCGCTTAACGTGTATTCCTTGAGGCGGAAGATCTTATCGAGGGCATGGCGTTTATCCTCAAGTTCCGGCACTTCGTCAAACCATGGTTCGATGCTTGCCGGATCAAGGGCAGCCAGCTCAGGCTGAATAAAACTCATCGCGGCATTGACTTCAGCCAATAGCTGCTCCGTTCTCTGGCTCATGACACTATGCTCATTGTTGGATGTATCTTGGTCAAACAGCAAGTGGGCATAGATCGCAACAAGTCCTACTTGACGTGTAATATCCAAGTAATCATGGTAGAAGTTCGCTAGATTCTCGGCTGAGGATCCAAGCGTTCCCTTATAGTCTGAGATCTTCACATAGTTCTTGGACAAGTTTTCAAAAGCCTGTTCCCATTCCTTTGTACTTGCAAAGATGGGCTCTAAATCCCAAGTCATTTCTGTTGGAACTTGGTCGCGCGTGATAATCGCCATATTTCACCTCGTAAATCTTTCTGAAGTCATGATGTCGAGTATAACGGATCTGCTAAACTTGACTCGTTTCCTATGAAGGAAAAGTCCCATGGACTTAGGTATATTACGAACTAAAGGAATATCTACAGTATCCGTCAGGATCTCTTAGGATCTGCTAGGAAAGGAAAAGAGTTTATGGCTAAGAGAGCAAATCTCAGGCAAGAACAAGAACCGGTCACAGAGGCACCAACACCCAAGGAAACGGGATATGCAAAATTTGCTTGGATATACAACGGCTTAACGATGCTGACATTCGCTGCCTTCTTCCTAGGCGTCTTTCATGCAATTCCGGGAACCTCACCGTTTTTACCCAGCTCACAAGACTTCTCTCATCCATTGATCCCATACCCTTGGCTGGCAGTAGCCCTTAGGGTAATCATCTTCCCTTGCTTGATCTTTGGTTATACCTTCTTAGCCATGCCCATGGAACGTAGTGCCAAAGATCGCATCCTGCGTCGTTTACCGCCCACCATCTGGCTTGCTTTCTTGGCAGACGTCGTTGCAATGGCCGGTGGATTCTTGGGCTATCCTATTGTTTCCTTGGTCGGCTTGTTAGCGTTGCTCTTCTTTCGTTATCGCTTAACCGTGCAGATATCCGTCTTTGATATCGACCAAGCGCAGGCAGCCCTTGCCTGGGGCTATGGCTTGGATACCGGCTGGCTCATCACGGTGACTGTGACGCAGTTCTTTACAGTTGTTTTGAATGCCGGCGTTAATTTAGGCACAAACGTCATTCCATGGATTGCGATTGCCATGGTTGTCGTGATGATCCTCCTTTCTTTCTTCTGGACCCGTCGTTCAAGAAACTGTGCCTTACCCGTTGGTGTAGGTCTTGGTCTAGTGATGATCTTTGTGCAAGTCTTGGTGACCAATCAATCCGGGGTCTTAGCCGCTGTGCTTGGCTTGGCAGCAGCTTTATCCTTCTTGCTGGCTTTGGTTTGCTATGTCGGAAATGGTCGTCGTTTGACGGCTCGCCCCTTGCATACGAGGTATTGATACCCTAAGTCTTTCGTTAACTTCCTTCGAGTTTAGTCCCTGCATGATGTTACCCATCTCGGGGACTTTGTTTTATCCTCGCTAAGCTTTGCCCCTATTTCGCTCCAAATGCCCCTCGGAGCTATCCATAGAAAAGAGGTTCTGAGAATTATCTCAGAACCTCTTGCTCAACGTACAATCTTGGATTTACCACCAAAGACCGGTTGACATAATCTCTTCCAGATTGAGGACCTTCCAATCATTGCCCTCTTTGACGACTTCGACCTTGACCGGAACTTCGACGACATTGACGTCTTCGATCTTCGTAACCGGATCGGTCCCGTCATCTGTTATGAGGCTGTAGAAGGTATCTTCATCAAGTTCCGGCCATGTACTGATGTATTGGAGCGTAGCTTGCGTTGCGCCCTTGGGGATTTCTCCCGACTCGTAAACCAAATCGAATTTGCTATAGATAGTCTTATAAGCCGGATCCAATTCATCTGCCGGCACGTCTTCGCCCAGATCATCGATGATGGTTGAGGCGACAACTTTCCTAATGGTTGGTTGATCGAGATTCTTGATGGCTGTTGTCAGGGTACTGACCGTTTCCTGAGCCTTCTTAAGCTCTGCTGCACCGGAGTCACAAGCCGCCACAGCAAAGAGGATGGCAAATGTCATTATGAACGTCACGAATTTCTTCATGTTCATCATCTCCTTTGTATCAGATGTTGAGAGATGGCTAACACATTCCGGATCGGATTAGGTTTACCTACATTAAAATCTTCTTGAAATAAATGAACTAAGGGGCTCAGGATGTGCACCCCGAACCCCTTAGTTCTTCATCGAGTATAGATGTCGTGCCTCGCCGGGAATCGCTTAACGGCGCAGACGCTCCTGAACACGGATGCGTTGTTTGTAGTAATCCTTCGACGAAAGTTCAGACTGGAGTTTATCGTCTAATTCATCGAAGAGATCGGCAGCTCTATCAAGGTCAGCCGTATCTGCCTCGTGTTGACTGAAGTAGTCTCTGGAGACTAACCCGGCGAGATCCTTTATTTGGTCCTTCACGTCAGAGCTGTACGCTTCGTGGCGTGAACTCTCTGTGATCTGTTGGAGTTCTTCTTCAATCCCGCCCCTGGCGTGCTTCAAACGGCCGTCAATTTTCGTGAATGCAGAAGCACCGTCTGAAAGAATCAATTCACGGATGAAATCCCAATAAGCAGCTAAGCGATCTCCCGGATCGGGATAACGTTCCGCCATCCAATCTCTATCGTGTAAACGCTCAAGCAATCTTTGCTTATACCTGCGATAGAGGATGTAAGCTGTCACCGCCAGAAGAATTAACGGAATGAAGAGAAGTGGCCAAAGGGGAAGCGGATCCCGTCGATCGTCATCGTCTCTATCTTCGGGGGCTGTTGTTTGGTCGGGTGACGTCGTTGTCGGCGTCGTGGTCGGCTCGGGCGTCGTTGTCGGCGTCGTTGTCGGTTCCGGCGTCGTTGTGGGTTCTGTCGGCGGAGGTTCCGGCGGATCTTTCGACTGATTAACGGCAGAGTCTACTCCGCCTGGAGTGGGATCGACGGAGACCCAGCCAAGACCGTTCAAGTAGACCTCAACCCAGGCATGGGCATGGAGTTCTTGAACTTCAAAGGTTTCGCCGGCTAGGAGAGCTTCTTGTCCTTCCCGCGGGATCGCAAAGCCTTCGACGTACCGAGCCGGAATGCCGAGGAGGCGATACATCAAGGTACCGGTACTTGCAAAGTGGACGCAGTAGCCGTAGCCCTGTTGAAGGAAGTCCGTGACGAAGTCTAGATGGGGTTGGCGAGGCGGTGGTGTCAGAGTGTATTCATAGCCCCCGCCTTGAAGGAAGTCCTTGATGGCTTGAACTTGATCGATGGGATTGTCATAGCCCCCGGCAATCTGCTGCGTCAACTGATAGACGTAACCGCCGGGACGGTACATGTCATAGTCCGGGAGCTGGAGATAGGCATCGTTGACGAAGTTCCACTCTTGCTGTGGGACGGGGATGTTTTCCGACTTCAACGACTCGATCTCTGCCAAGATCTGCTCATCTTGGGTGGCTTCGAAGGGACTGCGGCGCACAACACTCGAAATCTCTATTGGTGCGTTTTGTGCAAACGGCGAACGACTATAGAGGTTTCGTGCCATGTTGTAGTAGAGCAATTGCGTGTTGGCACGCTCCTGATTCACCCTTTGCGTGATGCCGGATTGGAAGATGACCTGGGTGTTGATCTTGGGCGTGATCTCATAGCTGACGTTGTTCGACCAGCGATCGAAGCGTCCTCGTTCTTGTTCAATCCAGGGTGTGGATCTCGGAAAGACTCTGTTTTGTACCCTTCTATCGAGCACAGAATTGAAACGATAATAGGGGTTATTGACCGTTCGATGCCAGAGGATTCCGGAATAGCTGTCGTAGTAGACGCCTGCCAAGAGGTTTCCGGATTCGCCTGAGATGTCGAAGACGGGATCTTCAACGAGCTCGACATGACCCCCGAGTTCTGTATCCAGAGGGTAGTAACCGGTTTCACTGAGGCTGAAATCATTGATGCTGAGCTTCTCCAGGTAAGAACGAGGGAGCATAGAACTCAAGTCATCCATGAATCCTTGGAGCGTGGGCGAGAAGAGATCTCTATGGCTGAAGGTCGGGATGATAGCCAGTGCAATGATCGCTGCTATGAGGACGGGAATGAACGACTGAGCGGCAAATTTCGTAAACCGAGGTAAGGAGAATTTGGGATGATACGCCTTAATCGCCGGATCGAAATGACTGCTCCAAGCTACATTGTGCTCTGAAAGACCTGCGAGGATCGCAAAGAGGGCTGTTGGAATAGCCCAAACGATGGGGACAGAGGAGGGTGCCATATAGGTGATAGGGAGGAAGAGGAGGAGC
This sequence comes from uncultured Oscillospiraceae bacterium, assembly GCA_964345975.1. Classification (GTDB taxonomy): domain Bacteria; phylum Bacillota; class Clostridia; order Saccharofermentanales; family Fastidiosipilaceae; genus CAYFSS01. Next base: position 40,035 of record CAYFSS010000011.1, on the reverse strand, counting down.
AGACTGGAAAGCAATAAAGGGACGGGATATCGCGTGACTGTGAGATAGGCCAAGATCGCTAATGCTGAACTGATGAAGCGCTGGACGAGGACGACATATGGGAAGACATCCGGCGAATATGACCATTGTTCAGGAGAGACTCCGGCATCAAAAATGGCTTGCGATTGATCGTTTAGGACTTGGATAACGTCGCTGATCTGACGGATCAGACTCTGGAATAATCCCGCCCGGTTCCCTGTCAGGAAGAAGATAGCGGCAGCTATGCCGGCTAGTCCCAAACTAATGAGGCTGTGGAATTTGTTGTAGCTGAGGATTAGGAGGACAACGAGGTTCAGGGCAATCCATAGGGCATTTTGCAGAGGCCTTGCCGGCATCCAAAGCATAGGGAAATACATCTGACTGAATGAGAAGGCAAAGCCCCAAGCAAAGAAGAGGCGGAGGAAGAGAGCTCTTCTGAGTTCGGGTTTCAGAAGGCGGTCCTGAAGCTTCTTGATTTCCTTCTTCTGATCATCCTTCAAAGAGGCTTGAACCGTCGGTGCATTGATCGGATCTTTCCCATGATGATCAGGCTGGGGGGAGGTATTTCTTCTAGCCACGGTTTCCTCCTCTCAACTCATCGTCTGTCCCTTCACCTTTGCTCAAGGAGTGGAACGGGGCCCGGAAGACCAGACCGCCACTGGCTCTGAAACGCCTTAAACTTTCTTCATGGAGCGCCAGAGGGTGAGTCTGATGCTCGTTGGCTGAGTCAAAGAGGTCTCGAAGCGATAGGTGTTGGAGTTCTTCCGCTTCGGCAAGCGCCAGTTCTGCTCGCCTTATCAAGCGCTCTGAGGGTCCTTGCGTTGAGCCACGCTCCAAGGCAAACCTGGCGGTCAAGTAGTCCGCCGGTTCCGCTGAGACCAAGACGATCTGAGCGGTTCGCTCTCGCAAAATGCGCAGGATACTTTCGGCTAAAGGTCGGCCTACGTTGGCTGTGATGATCACGATAGCGCGCCAGCTTTCAAGCTTGTATTCGTCGGTGAGCATCTTCGCCAAGCTTGGGGGACCGATGGGCGAACGCTGAGTCTTCATATCGGTGAGTTGCTCAAAGTATGCTTCGCCGCTCCCTCGCACTTGATCTTCTTCGTGGAGACTGCGGAAACGAAGACCTGCCAGATAACGATCGACTGGGCGTGCGGAGTGCCCTTCGCCCGGCGTCTCCATCCTCTGATCCAAGTGTCTAAGGGTGAAGGGACCTTCCTTGCGCTGCATGGCAGTAAACAAAGCGGATGTCACTTCACAGAATTCGTCTTTGAAGTCAGGACGACCGGCCGTCTCGACGGCACCCGGCCAATAGGGGTCGAGGAGGAAGAGAATAGAGCCTTTCCGGGGATCCTCGTATTCTTTGACGAGGAACTCCTGGGCTTTTGCCGAAACCTTCCAGTGGATATCCTTCATCCTATCCCCGGGGCGCCAGGCTCTGATGTTTGCCAAGGCATTGACTTCGTTGCCGATGCGATCTGTCCACCGTTCAACGTCTATCGGTTGAGGGTCCGGGAGATCTTCGCTGACGCGGGCTCGGAAGAAGACTGGGTTAGGCAGGATGGTATAGTCCCGACTTTGTTGGGTGTTGATGGGGGCTTTTGTGGTGAAAAAGGAGAACATATCGTCCATTCTCACGTGGACCGCCTCCAAGCGCTCGATGCCGCAGTGACCGGGGAGGAACGTCAGCTGATAGATTGCTTCTTCGCGACCTGCAAGTTGTAGGTTCAAGAAAGCTGTCTCAGGCAAGTCGAGGTTTTGACCGAGCGCTCGCCTGGTTGGAATCTGTCGAAGAATGCCGGAACGTTCGCGATATTGTTCGAGGGTCAAGGATTCAGGCGATGATTGACGCATGGCACGAGCGAGGACATCGATAGGTTCGAGCGAACCTAAGGCACCGATCTCAAGGAGATCGGCTTGGCGCATCACAAAGGCGCGGGGATGAATTTTCGCCGCCAGGAGGAAACGAATGCGTGGCAGGACAAGTGGCAAGCGGTTTTCTATCTTGAGAAGATAGATGACTTCGTCCAGACGACGCCCTTCACTTCGCAGCGGAACAATTTCCCACTGGAGGGCACGCCTGGTGAAGAGAAGTAGGAGCCCTGAGACTAAAGGGAGAATGAGCAGGAAGATGAAGAGTAACTTGAAGATGGGCTCGTCCATGAAGCTGTAGACCGCATAGGCGGAAAACACAAGTCCCAAATAGGGAATGAGTTTGGCACGTGGCAGCATGAGCAATGATCCTTACTGTGCCGGTGGGACGGGGATCTCTTGGAGGAGCTGGGCCAAGATGTCATCAGGTCTAAGCTCCGAGAGTTGAGCTGCTTCGCTGAGCATGATTCTGTGGGAAAGGACGAAGGGAGCAAGGAAGTGGATGTCACGAGGGACGACGTAATCTCTTTCGTGGAGCATCGCACGACCTCTGGCTGCTTGGAGTAGGAGGAGTGAACCGCGTGGGCTGATGCCGAGTCGTAAGTCACGATGTTGGCGTGAAGCTTGGGCGATTCGTGCGATGTACTCTTCGATCTGGGGTGCGCAGTATATTTGGGAGCTTGCTTCTTGCATCGCAAGAACTTCCGCTTCCGTGAGAACGGATCTTAGGGTCTCTAAGGGAGATTCGCTGCCGTGAAGACGGAAGATCTGAATCTCTTCACCCAAGCCGGGATAGCCCAGGGAAAACTTCATCATAAAACGATCGAGCTGAGCTTCCGGTAGGGGGTAGGTTCCGAGCTGCTCGATGCTGTTTTGGGTCGCAAGAACCATGAAAGGGCTCTTTAACGTATAGCTTTCACCGTCAACCGTGACCTGCTGATCCTGCATGGCTTCCAGCAAAGCCGATTGGGTCTTGGGTGAGGATCGGTTGATCTCGTCCGCGAGGAGGATCTGGCACATGACTGCGCCGGGGTGAAATTCAAATTGACCACTCTGAGGATTGTAGACGTTGTAGCCGGTGATATCCGAGGGCATGACGTCCGGCGTGAACTGAATTCGACCGAAATCCAAGTCGAGTGATTTTGCCAAAGATCTGGCGAGCGTCGTCTTACCGATGCCGGGGACGTCTTCCATGAGGACGTGACCTCTGGCCAAGAGGGCAATGAGAATGAGCTCGATCGCCTGATCTTGCCCAACGACAACGCGTTTGATGTTCTGCAAAACTTCATGCAGTTTCTGTAGATGTGTTTGGAGCATTGGATCCTCCGATTATGATCTCTAAAGAGCCGTCCTCAATCCACCTGAGCTTGGACGGATCACCGATGTTCATGAAACTTCAGCGGTCTCGTTTCGTCTACTAATGGTGGATAAGTTGAATGCCCTGTTCGGCTAATACGTTCAAAACCTCAAGATGATTCCTCCGGTCGATCCAAGCCAGGCCCGGGACATAGAGGGCAACATCGAAACCGGCCGAAGCAAAGGCCTCAGCCGATTCTTTCACACAATATTCCGTCGACATACCGCAGAGAAGAATGGCATTGCCCAATTCATCGCGGAGACGTCGACCATCGGTCGTTCGACCGTCGAACGCAGAGTATTCATCCAGAACTTCATTTTGCCCCTTATAGAAGCAATTGTCAGCTCTAGGTTTCTGCAGCGAGTTTCTGAGCTCTTCATGAAGTTGCCAGGAAACTTCACAACCATCCGTTTCTTGGACACAATGTTTGGGCAACAAACCACCCTCTGTGTCGAAGCTACAATGGCTCGGGGGATGGAAATCCAGCGAATAGAAGGTTCGTAGCGTTTGATTTCGATTCAAATACTGCACGATCTTTTCTACTGCAGGCACGGCATTGAGACAGGCGAGGACGCCGGAGACGTAGTCGTTTTGCGCATCAATAATGAGGACATCGCGCAAAGGGCCTTGATTCTTCTTCATGGCGGAGAGGCATCCTCCTTCTCGCAAGAATGTCGGTCAGTGTAGGGCAACAAAAGGGTGAAGCCATAAGGATTCACTCGCAAATATTACCATATGGGCTTCAGGTCCTGCTCAGATGTGGTGCAGCTGTCTGACAGACGCTTGTAGAAAGAGGATAATTCGAACACTTAACGCACACGCTGTTTGGAGAAGAACGGTGTTTGGAGCAGAACGGTGGTTAGAGCAGAACAGTGTTTGGAGCGGAACAATGATAGCAAACGAGATCGTGAGACTGATTTCGCCAAGTCTTGAATACGAAAACGAGATCCGTGCTTTTCGTGAAGAATTTATCGTTCACGGTGGATCCATGGACGGCTCATTGTCTTTACGCTACATGAAGTCGGTACGTGAATGGTTGGATCAAGTAGACATCTTTGCATCGCCTGAAACGTGTCCCAAAGCGTGTTCCCCTGTCAGTCAATTCATCTACGTAAGAGAACATGACAGAAAAGTTGTGGGAGCCATTAATCTCAAGCACGGCGGGACGGATGATATCGTGCTGTTCGGTCACATTGGCTATTCGGTTTGTCCTTCAGAACGGCGCAAGGGCTATGCCACGAGCATGCTTCGCGACATCCTTCCAATGTGCCATGTGCAAGGTCTAAATGAAGTTGTCGTGTCGTGTTTGGTAGAGAATATTGCAAGTCGTAAAGTCATTTTACACAATGGTGGGATCTACGAATCGAGCGTCGTTTTACCGGGTTCGGGAAACGAGCTGGAACGCTATAAGATCATCTTAGGAGCTATCGATGGAGCATAATGCCACGCTAAAACCGGTGCTACCAAGTCTCGACTATGAGGCGGAGCTCGTGGACTATCGTCGGGAGTTTCTCAATTCCGGGGATCCCATCAACGGCAGTGCCAGGCTAGCGAATTATGAGAACATCTCCGATTGGCTTGCCTGGGTCAACTCTCTAACTTCAGCTGAAACGCTCCCACCCGATTACGTGGTCTGCTCAACCTATCTCTACGTGCGTGAAGAGGATAACAAGATCGTCGGTATGGCTCAACTACGGCATTATCTCAACGATTACACGGAAAAATATGCTGGTCACGTGGGTTATTCCATTCGCCCTTCAGAACGTGGCAAACACTATGCTACGCGCCTACTCCATGACATGCTACCAAGACTCAAAAGCCTGGGCCACAACCGCATCCTTGTCACCTGTGAGCCTCAGAATGTCGCAAGCCGCAAGGTTATCTTGAGCAATGGCGGTGTCTATGAGTCGACCGTACATGATCCCTTGAGACAGGCGGACCTTGAGCGCTATTGGATTGATCTTGAGGCGTGAGTGAGGCGTGAGTAGGGTTTTCGTAAACCTTAATCCTCAACTAGAATCTCGAGCTCTGCCAGAGACATCGCAGGATCCACTTCGAAGAGATCGACTCCGACGTCTGCCAGCTTCTTGCTCGTAACCCCTTGACCGGAGATCAGGTTTCCTGTGAAGGAACCATCATAGATTTCATTGACCCCGCAAGAGGGCGACCTCGCCATGAGGTATGCGCCATGAGCACCGGTTGCCTCAGCAATCCGGATGCTTGCTTCAGCGCCCAGTTCATATTCCTGACTTACATCGACCCCATCTTTCGTCATCACTTGACCCTGCACGATTTCAGCCGGCATTCGAGTCGTTGGGAGTCCACCGTAGATTTCAGGGCAGATTGGGATCAAGGTATGCTTACGGCGCAAGATGTCCAGTTGTTGCTTCGACAGGCCTTTAGATTGGCCGTCATAGCGACAGGGAATCCCCAGCAAACAGGCGCTAATCAGTCGAACCATCCTTCGCCTCCTGTAAATATTTTCAAATTTCCTCTGAAGTTTTGCCTCAGCCGTTTGTCAAGTCTCATGCAGGTTATTATACTGAAGACTGTTTTGGGTTCCTAGGAATCGTATATGAGAAGTCTAAGTAGGAGTGTCCAATCATGACAAAATATATCTTCGTCACGGGCGGTGTGGTCTCGTCTTTAGGTAAGGGCATCACAGCCGCTTCCCTTGGAATGTTATTAAAAGAGCGGGGCTTTCGCGTCACCATGCAAAAGCTCGATCCCTATCTCAACGTCGACCCCGGAACCATGAATCCTTACCAGCACGGTGAAGTCTTCGTCACCGACGATGGAGCCGAGACAGACCTCGATTTGGGCCATTATGAGCGCTTCATCGATGAGTCTTTGACTCGTCATTCTTCCGTCAGCTCAGGCCAGATTTATCAGACGGTCATCGAGAAAGAACGTCACGGCGAATACAATGGGAACACAGTCCAAGTCATCCCGCATGTCACCAATGAGATCAAGAGCAGGATCTATGCGGCGGGTGAACAAGCAGACATCGTCATTGTAGAAGTTGGCGGAACCGTTGGTGATATCGAAGGTCAGCCGTTCTTGGAGGCTTTTAGACAACTAAGGTTTGAATTGGGTCCCAAACAATCCCTCTTTATCCATGTCACGCTCGTGCCTTACCTCGCAGCAAGCCAAGAGCTCAAGACCAAACCGACACAGCACTCGGTCAAGGAGCTCCAAGAGACCGGTATTCAGCCGCACTACGTCATCTGCCGCACGGATTATCACTTGCCGCGCAGTCACCGTGAGAAGATCGCCCTCTTCTGTAATGTTCCGATCGACCACGTGATCGAGAACCTCAATTGCGAATCGATCTATCAGGTCCCCCTCATGCTGAGTGAGGCTAAATTTGACGAGCTCGTCATCAAAGATCTCGAGCTTGAAAGTGTGCGCGAGCCGGATCTTTCAGCGTGGACCGATATGGTCGACACCCTTATGAATCCCAAAACGTCGGTCAATATCGGCCTCGTCGGTAAATACGTACAGCTCCACGATGCCTTCTTGAGCATTGCGGAAGCCTTCCAGCACGCCGGGATTCCTTACAATGCCGAGATCAATATCAAGTGGGTCGCAGCCGATGACCTAAACGACGAAAACGTCGATAGCATCCTGGGCGATCTGGACGGAATTCTTGTTCCCGGGGGTTTTGGGCGTCGCGGTCTCTCCGGCAAGATTGCCGCAATCAAGTATGCGCGTGAGAAGAAGATCCCCTTCTTTGGGATTTGCCTCGGCATGCAAGCTGCCATCATTGAGCTTATGCGCAATCTCGCAGGTCTTGAGGACGCCAACAGCACGGAAGCTGATCCTTACACTTCTCAGCCCGTCATCGATCGGATGAAGGATCAGACCTCGGTCATCTTAGGTGGCACCATGCGTCTGGGCTCCTATAAATGTAAACTCGAGGAAGGTACCCTCCTCCACGAAGCCTATGGCAAGACGGAAATCGAAGAGCGCCATCGCCACCGCTATGAATTCAACATCGACTATGAAGAAGCCCTTGCTGAAGCCGGCGCTGTCATCTCCGGTCACAACCCGGAGTCAGGTCTCCTCGAGGCGGTTGAGCTGGATCCTGCGATCCATCCTTGGTTCGTTGCGGTACAATTCCACCCCGAGTTCAAGTCGCGCCCCAATCGTCCTCATCCTTTGTTCCAAGCCTTCGTAAAAGCCGCCCTCGATCACCAGTCGGATAAACCGCAGCACGTCATCGACCGAGTCACGCAAGAGATCATCGAAGACATCGAGCAACCCGCAGAGTTCTAAGCCTGAAGTTGAATCGATCGTTCTAAAGCAAGACAGCCTCCGTGATGAAACGGAGGCTGTTGTATACAGGGGGCTTTTGGACCTTGTGATGGACTAGTTTGCCCTATTCGCTGGCGTAATTATCGAAATAGCCTTGGATATAGATGAAGGGGGTACCCTTGTCGCCGCTTCCCGAAGCTAAGTCGCAGAGCGAGCCCAAGAGATCCGTCAAACGACGTGGGGTTGTCCCTAAACGAGCCGCTTCGTCTTCACTTGAGAGCGCATCGCCAGCAGAGTTCTTATGTTGTGCTTGGAGCATCTCGCGGATGAACTTCTCTTCATCGTCTTTCGAGAGTTTCTGTCCATGGGAATCTGCCAGGTACTTGAGCTTCACCTCATCCGGTGAACCTTCGAGACCCGGGGTATACGCAGGGGAGACCACAGGGTCAGCGAGCTCCCAAATCTTGCCGACCGGATCTTTGAACGCACCATCACCGTAGATCATGACTTCAATGGTTTGCCCCGTGATTTCCTTGACTTTGTGCTGAATCTTGTTGACGAGCTCGGAACTATACCGTGGGAAGAGCTTAATGGATTCGGGGGTGGCTAGGTTTGAACCCAAGAGACCGTGTTCTTCGTTGTAGCCGTGGTCGTCTGACTTTGTATTTAAAATCTGGAAGAAACCTTTGACAATCTCCGAGCGAGGATCCTCCAGCAATTTCGCAAGTGTCATATAACGGGTGTGAATGTCGCAGGTGATGACGTTTGGGACATAATCCAGAATCTTACGTGCCTGATTGGAGAACAAGACCTCTAATTCACAGTTTTCAGATTCACAGATTTCGCGATATAGCTCGATGTAATCTACCCCGGTGAACGGGTGGAGCTGATAGCCGAAGGTCTCACGGAACGTCGCCTCGTCGAGGCATTCGGTCCATGGATTGACACCGGAATCACGCAAGGAAACATCGGAGATCAGCTGATTGCCAACTTCATCGCTTGGATAACTCAGCATCAAAGTGATCTTGTCCATAGCTCTGGCAAAAGCATGCAAGCAAATCGAGAATCGGTTTCTGGAGAGGATAGGGAAAATGAGACCCAAGTGCGTCACCCCGGGGAATTTCTCCTGCACATCACGTACGATGTCGTCGACCGTAGCATAGTTGCCTTGCGCCCTTGCAACGACCGATTCCGTGATGCCTAAGACATCCTTATCCATAATCTCAAACTTAGCTTGTTCTGCTGCGTTGAGCAAAGTGTCCGTGACCAGTTGAGCCACATCGTCCCCTTCATGAATGATAGGGCCGCGAAGACCTCGCACGACAACTCCTAATGTTCTTTTTTGCATAGTCCCATGTTCCTTTCAGCGCCCTTCTAAGGGGCAGTATGCCGGAAACAATTAAGTATTATACTTCGAAACATGGATGTTTTGACAATCATTCTGCAATCCTTCGGAATCTATACAAAGAAAGTCATGAAAGGACGCAGCATTCCAGCCTGAATCTGCACCGAGAATGATTCAGTGATTCGTTTTATGGGCTCGTATGGGTTCGTGGGCGTGTGAGTTTATGTGATGTTTATGAGCACGTGCTGCTTGTTGGCGCATGGTATTTATGGGCGCGTGGTGTTAATGAGCACTTAATCCTTGTTGATTCGTTTTGTTCTTGTCGCCGGCGCTAAGGGGATAGTGGCATAGGATAGTATGCACTCAGGAGCTGGATACGCGTTGTAAGAAGCGATCGTCATAGTCCGGCAGGTTCTCGGCAGGAAAGTCCATGAGGCGCAGCTTCAAGTGAAGCAGCATGGGATCTACCTCAAGCTTTGCCGCCAAGACAAAAAAATCTTCACGGGCTTCCAGTCCCTCTCGAACGTCAGCTTCATCTAGTAAAAGACCGGCTGCAAAGAGATTTGCTTCATACTCAGGCTGCCTCGTTAGGTCATAGAACATGAATTCCTGGAGGATGCGATCCTCGGCCAGCTCTTGATGCAATTGATCATGACCGAGCTCATGGGCACAGGTTAATTTCATCTCGACAGGCGATAACTCCTGATTCAAGACAATAAAAGACTGGTCATCGAATCGAGTATAGAAACCCTTAAGACGATCGAACGTTCGATAGACGACTTCGATGCCCTCTGCCTTCGCTATGACAAAGGGGTCTCGACTATCGTATTTGGCTACCAGATCATCTGCAGTAGCTTGAATCCGTTCGCGACGGTAGGAACTCATCGCCTGTAATCCGAACTTGGCTTCGTGCGCTTGCGATCCTTGGCTTGCCAGTAAAGATCGTTGATGGTGCGCATGACCTCGTCTTTATCCTGTTCGCTGAGTTCACCTCCGGCAAAGAGGCTACCGACGTTGGCCAAGATGCTATCGACTTCGCTATGAGCAGGATCCTCGGTTTCCGCTGACACGCGTTTTGTGCCAAAGAGGTAGTCCGTCGAAACGCCGAAGAACATGGCTAAGCGGGTATAGATCCGACCGTCTCGCGGCAGCAATTTCTCGGATTCGTAATTCTGGATGCTGCGAAGACTTACGCCGCAGATATCCGCCAACTCACTTTGGGTCAGGCCGTGTTCTTGTCGAAGTTCTCGAATCTTATTTCCAAACATGCTGTATCCTCCAGACGTCTAGCTCAGGGCAACGAGATGCAAGATGTTACGTATAATGTAACAAGCTGTGCATTAAAGAGCAAGGTCTTTCGTGTTAAGTTAGCTTACCAATTCCAGACGCTGCTGTAGAGGACGCCATCTTGAGGACCTTCTTCCGTGTAGATATCGAAGAGTTCGCTCAAGGTCGTGAAGCGATAGCCTCTACCGTATAGCTCAGGTAGGACACGTTGCATGGCCTGGATCGTATCTTGATTCCCATCCAATGAAAGAATGATGGAGCCGGGTTCAATGTATTCGAGCATTGTCTCGTAGATGACATCCGCTGTGGCACCCCAATCATCCCCGGACGTGAAGCTCCAATTCACCATCGGAACGCCTCCGGCCTGGAGGATTCGCTCATCGTAGTCGCCGTAGGGGGGACGTGTGAATATGGGTCTTACACCGGCTTTCTCTTCGATAAGACTTGCCGTTTCGTTGATTTCCGATTGGATTTGAGCATCCGTAAGGACGGTGAAGGAATAGAAGTTATAGGCATTGTTACCGAGTTCAGACCCTTGTTCCACGATGGATTGCATCAGAGGACCGGCCGATTCTTCGGCCGCACTGGTACCGCGAACGAAGAAGGTTCCGTGACCTCGATAAGACTTCAAGAGATCAAGAAGGGCTTGGCTTGTCTCACTGTTCGGTGCGTTATTGAAGGTCAAACCGACATATTTGATCTCTTGATTATAGCGAGCCTTTGCGTTAACAAAGTGATCTGCGAGGGTTAATCCTCCCTGAGGGAAGGATCCGGCTTGGTTCAAATTACGACTGATTGTGGGTTCTAAAGCGGGTCGGGTGGAGGCATTGGCAGCTGAGGTTTCTAGCGTTGTCGTCTCAACCGTTCCGGCATCGGCTTGGTTATTATTCTCTTCGCCCTGCATTGGACTTGCATCTTCAGCATTCAAGACTTTGGCGCCAAAGAGAACTGCATGATGATTGCCGGTATTGGCTTGTTCACCATTTTCAGGCGTATCTGCAGGAGTGCTTTCGACACCGTCAACTGCATCACTCTCAATGGGTTGAGCATCGGCGGCTACAGATTCGGTTATGGTGGGTTCCGAGGAGCTCTCGGTCGCAGCCGTATCGGAGCTTTCCGTAGGCGCGGGGATCGCTTGTTCTTCAAGTCCGGTCCCGTAGAGCGCTTCCAGGAGACGTGAAGCGTATTGACGTTGAGTATCCCCTAAAGGATCGATGCGGAGATTAAGTTGGATTCCGCCGTCCGCCCTCCTCAGGATACGAACGACATCAAGAATCTCCTCATACGTGTAATGAATGGCTACAGTTTGTGAATTATCGGAAAGCAATGAAGGGTCTAGTTCGAGCTCGAGTCCATCGGGTTGGAAGCGAAGGTATTTGTAGAGAATGGTTGTTTCAGGTAAGACAACGGCAGCATAAGTCGTATCCGGTGCGGTTTCCTCTTCCGCTTGGGTGGTCTCCGTTTCACGTGGGATTTCGCTGGAAGTTTCAGAGGTCACGACAATTTCTGTCGGACTGTCTTCAGGTGTTTCCCCGTCGGCTACACCGTCTTCCGTGGCAGGATCATCGACTACACCGTCTTCAGCCTCATCGGTCGGCGTTTCTTCTTCCGCACGTAGAGTCTTTACCCCGAAGAAGGCTTGTGGTGCATTACTTTCACCTTGGGGTGCAGGAGTGCCGTTTTCGTTTTCATCTTGAGGCTCACTGACGTCATCTTGGGGTGCAGGGGTGCCGCCTTCGTTTTCACCTTGAGCGGCATCAGCAGCCTCTTCTTGAGCACGATCGGCTTCGATTTGACGTTCGAAGGCCGGAGCTGCCAGAGTTTCAATGACGCGGTATTCTCCGGATTGGATCTTTCTTGTTCCAAGACTTGCAAGGGTGGATGGAGCATTTTCCAAGAAGATATCCGTTGGACTTAGGAACGTGCGATAACTGATGTCATAGAGGATGTCTTCCGTTTCAATCTTCTGTAACGTTCCGTTTTCCAGATCTTTGACGTTCTTATAGGTCTCAGCGACAAGCTGGATGCTGGCAAGTTCACCTTCAACAAGATAGCTGCGGTGGGAAAGCGCTAGGATCGGGCGTTTATCCGGCATACTCGCGGAGAGTACGCTCGTTTGAACCTCGAACTCATCGATTCTGTCTTTCGCCCAAGCCTGCGTTAATTGATCGATCTGCGAATCGCCGAAGAGTGGGACACTAGCATTCACAATCCGCTGACCATCGCTGTGTTGAATACGCTGTTCACTTGGAACGTTCCCCTCTGAGATCTTCATTGTGGCGACTTGTCTCTCAACGGTTGCTTGACGATCAGCTCGTTCCCGCTGGATTCTGCTTGCCAATCCAAAGATACTCACAATAAGGATGACCCCAAGAATGGCCACGGCAACGACACCGTGACGGTGAGAGGCTCGGTTCAAATTTAGTTTAAAAGCCTGCTTCTTATCCCCACGGTTTTCAGGGTATTTATCCAATCTCTTGCGCAGACGTTCAGCATCCGATGGTTGACGAAGATGTTCCGGAACTCCTTCAAATTCATCGTAATCGGGATCATCTTTTTCAGATGCTTGCCACGTCTCGACGTCTCCGGTTGCTTCCGCTTCAAGCGGTTTCATGAGATCGATATCGTCTTTGGTGAGGTTATCGTGTCTGTCATTTGATCTTGCACTCTCAGGGACACGAGCCTCCGGTTGGTCAATTCGCGTTGTCTCAGTGCGTTCACTATCGACGGCTTCGCTGAGATCCTCCGCCAAGCCGTGCTTAGATGTTACAGCGGAAACCTCCGCCGGACGGAAGCTTGGTTCCAGATCAAGCCCTGTATCACGAGAGGGGGAAGTTGCAATCTCCGCAGCCTTTGTTTGGGTGATTTGGTCGATTGCCGCTTGAACTTCATCCGGCAGGGGAGCTGTAGGAAAACGATATTCCTCTGACGTAGGAGATCTATCGGATTCCGTATTTTCGGCTGTGGGGAGTTCCACGCCATCGCGCTCGTGAGTCGTTCCGGTCTCCATAGATGGTGGATCGGTCTTCAAGGATTCAGGCAATGGGTCTTCAGCCTCGGGCACATTTACCGAGTCCGCAACATCGATCGGGGTGGATAACGGTTCCGTGTGGGGCTCGGTGTCATAGTGCTCATCTGCAGGTGCTTGTGGTTCATGAGTTTCATCGATGCGTTCAGGTGGCTCAGCTAGAACAGGATCCGGAATATCCCAGGGCTGTTTACGATCCGGACGACCGATGGTTGGCGGGGGTGCCCAGGCTCGATCCTTAACGTTTCGTATCTGAGGTGTGCGGAATGTATCTTCAACATGACGATCTTCAGCAAGATGATCTTCGTGCAAAGTTTCTGTATCGTCACCGTTTCTCGTAGCATCGCCGGTTCTCGCAGCATCACCGATCCTCGCAGCATCAGCGTTTCTCGCAGCGTCACCGGTTCTCGCAGCGTCGC
>CAYFSS010000011.1:0-26352 GCA_964345975.1 uncultured Oscillospiraceae bacterium | reverse complement strand
CCGGTTCTCGCAGCGTCGCGGTCACGGAAGCGCTCAGGTGCTCTAGGTGCAACAGGTTCTTCAACCGGATTACCATCCTCCACCGTCACGGCATCCTCCGTTGGCTCTTGAACAGACTCTTCAACCGGTTTCGGACGTGCTTCTTCGCGACGCCTGAAACTATCCAGAGGAAGATCGAAAGGTGTCCAGATTCTATCCTCCTGGCTTGGTTTCTCTCGGGAATCGATATCTGCAGATTCTAGCGAGTCGGGCATGAGGTCATCACTATTTATATTTTCGTGTCTGCGATCGTTTGGATTATCGTTCATCAGCTTACCCCCCGGGACGCTTAATTTATGTAGAGTATACTAAATGAGCTCCGAATGATGAAAGATTATACGTACTTCTTCAAAGGCTTGTTGGCCAAGGTTAAGATAATTGTAAGGTCTAAGCCATTTATGCTGTGCTAGAGTGGTCAAATCTTAGTGAACGTATGAGTAGTGATGGCTTTTGTTTTGAGAAGAGCAGGTGTAAGGTGGCGAATTCCAAGAATCAGAGTCAAGAACCGATAACGCATGTCGACGACTCTCCTCCGATGAAAGGCGAGACCGGCAGTTTCAAGAAATATGCACTCAGTTTCATCTTAATGATTGCCATCCTTGCCTTGACTTTCTATCTCATCTTGAAAGATTATTCGCTCCCGGAACTATGGTCCAGTCTCATTCAAGCCAAACCCATCTACGTCTCCGCCGGTCTCCTCATGATGTTCATCTACCAAGTTTGTGTTGCGGTCAATATCAGGGCCTTGCTCCGTGCTTTTTCAGGTCGTGATCCCGGTTTTATCCGGGCTTCTAAGACCGCTTACATTGGCTATTATTTCAATAACGTCACCCCTTCAGCCTCAGGCGGTCAGCCCATGGAGATGTTCTATCTCTCACGGCACGGCTACCCCCTTAGTTATACGTCGGTCATCTTTATCCTGCTTGGGCTCTTTTATAACATCGCTCTAGTGGTCGTGAGCTTGGTGCTCTTCTTGGTCCGCAAAGATTTCATCCTGCAAAACCTCGACTATGTGCGATATTTCCTCTTTGCCGGAATTGCTTTTTTCTTCTTCTTGACGCTTGCTCTCTTCCTTCTCGTCTATAAACCTGCGTTCATCCGACGGGTTGCTGAATGGGCACTACGTCTCCTCAAACGCTTAGGGCTCGTCAAACGAGTTGCAGAATGGGAGCAATCCCTTGAGCAATACCTCTCCGGTTTTGAGCACTCCAGCGAAACGTTTTGGCGTGATCCGAAACTCATCACAACGCTACTCATTAGCAGTGCTATCGAGATCTTTGCGCTCTTTTCCGTCCCCGCATGGGTCGTCCTTGCGCTGGGTGCTGAACCAAGCGGCGATATCTTCATTTCAAATGTCGCCCTACAATCTGTCCTCTACGTCTCCTCCGCCTTCGTCCCCACCCCCGGCGCGGTCGGTGTCACGGAAAGCTCCTTCTTAACCCTCTTTAGCGATGTTCTCCGCTCAGATCAGCTCGTGCCGGCGATGATCCTCACTCGCATCATCAACCTCTACGGTTTCCTCATCATTTCGGGTATCATTTCAGCGCAAGCCTTTTTGTTTGAGAAGCGGCGTAAGTAGCGCTTAACACAAAAAAGCCCCAACCAAACTTCCGCGGGGATCAGGGCAAAGCAACTAGAAAGGTCGGACCATGGCTCTCCTCACCATCGCAGTCCCTTCATATAACTCGGAAGATCACCTGGCACAATGCCTCGACTCACTCCTCCCCGGTGGAGAGGCTCTTGAAGTCATTATCGTGAACGATGGATCGATAGATGATACCGGCGCCATTGGCGAACGGTATGTGAAAGAACACCCCCAAATCTTCAAGCTCATAACCCAGGAAAATGCCGGGCATGGGGCAGGCATCAATGTTGCCTTGGAACATGCCACAGCTCCCTATTTTAAAGTCCTGGACAGCGATGATCGCTTCGACCGCACGGCCCTTGAAAACGTCCTGGCAAAATTAACGAAGTGGCAGGCAGAAGACATCTTCCCGGACCTCATCATCACGAATTATGTCTATGAGCGTCACAGTTGGAAGAACGATGTTCACAGGGTCACAAACAAGAGGATTCGTTACAAGAACGTCTTCGCAGAAGAGCTTCCTCAAAACTGGGCCTCGATGGATGCGATGAAGCTCGACCAGATCATGATGATGCACGCGATGATGTATCGCACGGCTCTGCTGCGTGATGAGGTCCAACTTAAACTGCCCCATAATACGAGCTACGAAGACAACTTATACGTCTGTGTGCCCTTACCCCATGTCAAAGAAATTCGCTATCTCAACGAAGATCTGTACATCTACTTCATCGGTCGTCCGGAGCAGTCTGTCAACTTAAACAGCCTCATCATGAAGGTCGATAATCAGCTGCTGGTCACCCGAGAGCTCCTTCATGCATTTGACGATTGGTCAGAGCTTCAACCCAATCGCTTAAGGCGATACCTGGTCCGCCACTTCATCCGTTTGGTCGCGATGTGCATCTTGGCTCTTACCATTCGAGGTCAAGAAGAAGATAAGCAGAAATTGCGCGAGCTTTGGAAAGACATCAAGACGCACGATAAGAAGCTCTATCGTAAGGTCAGATCCCACCCAATGCCCATAGGGCAAGCATTCTTAATGGTCTTGAAACCGGACTTGCGCCAAAGAGTTTACCGCTGGATTGGTAAGACGTGGCGCTTCAACTAAATCAAGTTTGGCAATGCGGGCAATAATGCGTGGATCGACCCACGACGACCGTTCGCTTGATCTTCGTCCCACAAACATGACAGGGTTGTCCCGTTCGCCGGTACGTATCGAGCTCCAGGGCAAAAACTCCGGCTTTGCCAAAACTATCGACATAATCTCTAAAACTGGTACCCCCAAGACCGACGGCTTGCTGAAGCAAAGGTTTCACCAGGCTGATGAGGTTCTCCAGGCGCCTAAGACTGATCCTCCCACACATCCGATCCGGCCGAATACCTGCTCTGAATAAGAGCTCATCGGCATAGATATTCCCTATTCCTGCCAACACCGTCTGATCAAGCAATAGACCTTTGATCTTAGATCTTGCTCTTTGACGCTTTGCAAATTGTGCTATGGCTAAGGGATCATAATTTCCGTTAAGCGCATCGGGACCCAGCTTGGCCAGCGAGGGATGCTCAGCATACGTTGACTTAGATAGTAGCTCGCCGCCACCAAAGCCCCGTGTGTCCTGGAAATCCAGCCTAAGGCTTTCGTTAGCCTTGGTCCAATACGAAATCCAGCGAGTATGAAGGACGATCTCAGGGCTTGGTTCATCGCGAAAAATCAACTTGCCTGTCATGCGAAAGTGAACCATAAGGACGACGGATTCAAGGTGGATGAGCAGGTACTTGCCATGACGCGTCAAAGCTTGAACGTGTTCATCGACGGGCAGGGACATACCTTGTGAGTTCCAATGCTTCGGAGAGAGAACATGGACAGCCTGAAACTTCGCACCCAGTAGACGTGGCTCCAGGCTTCGACGAATGGTTTCTACTTCCGGCAATTCAGGCATCGTTAGCTCCTCGCACAGGATTCTTTCGGCAAATTGTATCAAACCGGCCATCAGCTTCGAGGTTCCTCAACGATTAAAACTAGACAACGTCTTCGGGCTCAAAGGACAGACAACAATTCTAGGCGTAAACTTAAGGTGTTTCACGATAAACTCGGAGAAGGAGATCCCTATGGCAATTCCCCTCGACATACATAAATTGCTGGACCACGTTACAGTCGACAGCCGGCGCATCTTGCAAACAAAATTTGTGGGTTTATATCTTCATGGATCCTTGGCGATGGATTGCTTCAATCCTCACGTGAGCGATGTGGACTTCTTATTGGTTGTTGACGAAGAACTCACGGATGAAGAAGCTCGAACGTTCTTAGACACCTTAGTTGGACTGAACGAAGAGGCTCCCCCCAAAGGAATAGAAATGAGCATCGTCAAGCGATCTGTGCTCAAGCCTTTCGTCTATCCGACGCCTCATGAACTTCATTTCTCACCGGATCACCTAGCGCATTATCGTGAGGATGCGGGGCATTACATAGAGCATCGCTGCTCTTCCGATCCGGATCTGGCCGCCCATATCACGATCTTGCGGACGTATGGGATAGCTTGGGAGGGTCCACCGATAGAAGATGTCTTCGGCGATGTGCCCCATGAAGCCTATCTCGATAGCTTGCTCTTAGATCAAGCAAATCCTGTGCAGGAGATCACGAGGGTCCCCATCTATGTGACCTTAAACCTCTGTCGTATGCTTGCCTATGTAAGAGAAGGGTTAGTTCTTTCAAAAGCCGCTGCCGCCCAACATGCACTAAGAGAACTCCCTAAATCTTTTGCTCCCGTGATTTCATCAGCTCTTGATCGTTACCTCGGTAACATGCCCTCTGAAACGGTAAGCGAGGACAGTTTGGTGGATTTTGCGATGCAAATGCATTCGTGGATCCAAGAAGCGCTCAAGAAAAATTCGCACGAAATTGCCCTTGAGATCTGCGATGAGCTTCCAAACAAAGAAGCGTTTGAGCACTTCCTCTATTTAGCCATTTATGTACCGGAAGGGGAGGAACCGCCGGATAGGGATATCCTCGATCTCCCCGAAATGCGCATTTATGTCGATGCGTTCGGCCATCGTGAAGGTGATTATGCGGTAGGAGCCTGGATTGGACATAAACGGATCGGGCTGGCATGGGTGCGTAAGATGAAGGATTACGGGTACCTGGACGATGAAACTCCGTCACTAGCGATCAGTGTTGAACCGACTTGGCGATCGCAGGGGGTGGGGAGGAGGCTTATGCAAGCGCTCTTTGACCGCTTGCGTGAACAAGGTGTTCGGGGTGTTTCGCTTTCGGTTCAAAAGACAAGCAGGGCTGTTGAATTTTACCGAAGCTTGGGCTTCACCTGCGTTCAAGAGCGGGCGGAGGATTATCTGCTCTACCGAGCCTTATAGACCTTAAGACGATTGAGGATCCTGCTTATTTAGCTTCCACCGGCTCGTGGATGGCCTCATTCGTAAAAAATGTTTCTACAACAAACAAGGACCCTCTCTAAGGCGAAGGGGAAACTTGTCGCTTGATGGAAAACTGAATCGCATCAAAATTTCTTGTAAATGGTTTCGATCTGTCGATTGTTGTCTGCAATGCAGCAGAATGGCCGGAAGACATCGATGTCGCACGAGCAGAAAATGGCATTGCTAGAGTTAAGCTACGTTTGCAGGATCCTGAATCAAGTCCTCATATGCGATCGATGGCTGAGCAAGCTCTCCTTCGACAATCTAAGCGAATCGAAGTGTTCCGGAAGTACGAGGCGCGTCGTAGGGATCGTTGAGTCGAACTGTTATCATGACGCCTCATAAATGCCCTCTGAGCCTTTGATGTGATTCCGGGGGCTTATTTTTATTTATCGGTTATTAGACTTTAAGAGAACCGCTTTGATTACTGTGGGTTATCAGAGGCATCTGAATTCACCCATTCTCCGGGTTGCTCCAAAGCTCTTAGAAGCAAGTCTCTTGTCCCCATGATCTCTATCGTCTCATCTCTTGTTACAGGGGGAAGAGGGGTGGGTGAATTCTGCTCGTGGGCTTTTATGGAGACCTCGAAGAAATCAAGCATGGCTTCAACTTGTTTTTCAAAGAAAGCATCCTCCGCTGTCATGAGATGGCTATCGCCATGGACATGGACAGAGACCTGAAAAGGCAGATCACTTCTTTGCACTAAGGTTGCCTTGACATCGTTTGTGAATTCCAAGAGAAACACATGCGCATCACTAGGCTCATCAGTGCCCAAGAAGCTGAGCACTTTCTGGGGTCGCTCTTGCATCTTTGCAATCAAGGGTTCTAGTTGATGAATCAAATACTGCTCCGGATTACCGCTACCGAAACTGAGGACAACTGCACCATCCTTCATGTCAGGCCATGTGTCATAGGCTGAGGCATATCTGAGTGCTGAGGTGGTGTATATCGGTGCCTCGTGTTCAGCCGCAATTTTGAAGATTTGGTGTGCCTCCACCTCTGAATCAGCAAAGGTCTTATCGATGAAGATAGGCTTGTTTGTGATGATGGCCTCTTCAGCCAGGCGGACATGTTCTTCCGGATGATCGGGAGCAAGTAGAATCAAAGCATCACAATCAGCAACCAAAGCTTCGATGCTCTCATAGTGCACGATCTTGTGATCTTTACAGAATTCAGCATTGCTACGGCGGCCTTCATACGGTGGTTCGATGTCCCCAAATGCACCGTGCAAGACGAAACGTCCTCTCGAGAATTGTTCGATCCAACGTGGGTAGTTTTCCGCATGCCACTCATCCAAGAAATAATCGATGAAACCTATCTTATACATCTTACGTACTCGCTTCTCTTGACTGCTTTGCTTCTACAAATTCATTTTCTTAGGTCATTCTAGCAAAGCTTGACACCTTAGCGTCTTAAATAAAACAAACCCACCGCTTCCTACAAAACCGGTGGGATCTAAATTGGAGCGGGTGAGGGGAATCGAACCCCCGTATTCAGCTTGGGAAGCTGATGTTCTACCATTGAACTACACCCGCAAGAATTGAAATTGTTGTGCTCTGAATCTTAGGACTCACAAAGATAATCGTCAAGCCTGAAAAATACGCTTAAGACAAACAAAAGCCCGCACAGGTGTGTCTTTGAGATCAATCCAATGGTCTTAAACCTACAACAAGCTTATGTTCCTCCATCTTATCGGCTAGATAAGACGTAATCCTTAATAACTAATGAACGAAATACCAAATCTTAAATATCTTCTATGATGGGAATATACGTAGGATCGATATCCGCCACTTCCTTCTTGATCATGGGATCCTCAATGATTTCACGGGTATCTCTTGGCTGCTCTTCCGGCAACTCTTCGGCTTTGACTAACTTCTCTTCAATACTGTTTTGCGGTCTCTTAGGATCTTTATTCATACCGTTACCTCCTCAATAGAATTAGCCTTCTTCAAGTGATAGAAGCAAATTCTTTTGAATGTTTGCCTGTATGCTTCGTCTATGTGCAATAATGCAGGCGGCTTTTAATTTGAACATGAAGAAACAAAAGGAGGACGATTCGTATGAAGAAGATTGGTATTTTAGGTTCTTGGCATGTACATACTAAGGATTATATTCAACAGCTGCGCGCGATCGAGGGGGTGGAGATCACCGCTCTATGGGATCACGACGTCGAGCGCGGGGAGAGAGAAGCCCGAAATCATAACCTACCGTTTGTAGAAGATCTTGACCGATTCTTCGAAGGTTTGGATGCCGTCGTTTGCAATACGGAGACGACAAAGCATGAAGACTATCTCGTGAAGGCGGCTCAGGCAGGGCTTGCGATCTTCACAGAAAAAACTCTCGCAACCACCAAGGCCGTTGCAGAAGAGATCGCTGCCGCAATCCATGAATCCGGGCAACCCTTCGTCATTTCTTTTCCGCAGATTCAATTTGCAAAGCATCAGACGCTAAGCACGTGGCTCAAAGACGGGCGCTTCGGTAAGGTCAGTCAGGTTTACTCGAGGAATGCTCATAACGGGCTTACTGCCGGTTGGCTCCCGGAAGATTGGATGGATATTACGAAGGCGGGCGGAGGCTCGCTGATGGATCTCGGCTGCCACCAGATCTATTTAAGCCTTCACTGGTTTGGAAGACCGACGACGGTGACCGCCTATATGGATGTCCCGGCCGATCAACTGGATGACGGCGCAGCGACCGTTGTCTTGTACTATGCCGACGGTCCCATTGTGACGCTCGAAACAAGTCTCATTTCACAGCACAGTCCTTATCGCTTGCTTGTCCATGGCGATGAGGGAAGCTATGACGTCGAAAACAACACCGTCCGATACCATGTTACGAAGCCCCATGGAGATATGGCACCCACCGAGAACGGTTGGGATTCTCTCGATGTCGGATCAGACGCAAGCACACCGATGCAGCTCTTTGTCCGTGCCCTCAACGGCGAAGAGGTCGATCTGACACCCTTTGGTTTAGGTCCTGCAGTTGCGCTGAGTGAAGTGCTCGAGGCAGCTTACATGTCCCATCGTATGAGTGCTCCGATTGCGCTTTAACTGAGGGCTTTTGTATCCAAAAGCCTCACCAGATTCTCCTAAGAGCTCGCAAGACACACGTCAGCGAGCTCTTCTACATGGTCCAGAAAGATGAGCTCGGGCCATGCATCGCTCTTGAGACGTCTCAAACCTTTCTGACTGGCGCCCGGGAGGAAGGCTCGCTCCATCCCCATGCTGCCCGCTTCACGCAAGCGCTGATCCAATGCACTCACGGTTCTAAGTTCGCCGCTAAGACCGACCTCTCCCAGAAAGACTGAGGATTCCCGCAACGGTTTCTCGTGATAGGAGGAAAGAAGCGCTGCGATCAGCGCAAGATCTGAGGCAGTTTCCTCAATCTTGAGACCTCCTACGACGTTGATGAAGCAATCTTTAGCGCTAAGGGGCCAGGAAAACTGTTTTTGTAGGAGTGCCAAGAGCATATTGAGTCTTCCCCGATCGAAGCCCTGGCTCATACGTTGAGGCTGGCCATAGGTTGCATCGCTGAGAAGAGCCTGGATTTCGAGGAGTAAAACCCGGCTACCTTCATGAACTGTAGTGATGGCAGAACCCGGGATTCCATGGGGTCGGCCTTCAAGCAGGGCGGCAGACGCATTATCTATGCTCTCCAATCCACGATTCGTCATGCTGAAGAGCGCTAATTCCTGGCTTGCACCAAAGCGATTCTTGACGGCCCTAAGAAGGCGCAGATCTGTACTTGTCTCACCGTCGAAGTAGAGCACCGTATCGACCATGTGCTCTAGGACACGTGGTCCTGCAATGCTGCCTTCTTTGGTGACGTGTCCTACAAGGACAATGCAAATATTCAGGCGCTTAGCGATGCGTAAGAGTGCAGCACTTACATGACGGACTTGGCTGACGGAGCCCGGAGCTGCGGTCATTTGCTCTGAATAGAGTGTCTGGATTGAGTCGATGATGACGAAAGACGGTTGCACCTTAAACAAGACTTCCGTGATCTTCTCCAGGAGTATTTCCGGATAGAGCCTAATAGAGGATCGTTTGACACCCAAGCGATCGGCCCGCAGTTTAATCTGTGAAGCAGATTCTTCGCCACAGACGTAGAGGATCGTGCCGTCGAATTTTGAATTCATACAGGTTTGCAGGAGCAAGGTCGACTTACCGACCCCGGGTTCGCCGCCGAGAAGTAGCAGGGAGCCGGGGACGAAACCGCCACCCAGAACTTTATCTAATTCTGAGATACCTGAGGAGACCCGATCTTCTTCTTTCCCGACCAATTCCTCGAGGGCAATAAGGCGGTCCGAACCGGTTCTCCCCACGGTTCCTCCTGAAGTTTCGGTATCGAGAACATCGATTTGACGGTCTATCCATCCATGTTGGCTTGCGGGTTTGGCCTGCTCTTCTATCATTTCTTCAGTGAAGCTGTTCCATTCCATGCACGACGGACAGCGACCCATCCAGCCGGTACTTTCATAGCCGCAACTTTGGCAAACATAGTGGGATCGTTTTCTCTTGGCCATGGTGTTCTACTCCTTGAAGTTTAAGGTCTGATCAAAGTGAAATTCTGCTTGATCTCTATGCTATACTTGCACAGGTATCTAGATTGTGGTGAAAGTAACATAAAAACGGAGGTTCTAATGGAACGAGCTATCGAAATATTGACTCAACATCCATTGTTCCATGGAGTGCCGGCGGCGGCATTTGAACCATATCTCGTGCGCATCAGTCTTCGTATTATAGTCAAGGGCGAAATCCTTGAAATCGAAGGAAATCCCGCTCAAGACATCGGTATCGTTGTTAAAGGTCAACTGGCTAAGCAGAAATATTCCAGTGACGGTAGCTTCGTCATGATCGATCTTCTTGTTGCCGGCGATGCTTATGGTGAAGATCTCATTTTCAGTCATCATAAAGATCAGGTCTTGGCGATAGAGGCTATCACGAATGGTGAGATCTTAAGTGTACCGCGACTTATTGTAAAAGATCTCATGGCTGCCTATCCCGTAGTCAAAGATAACTTCCTCTATTATCTCTCTGAGACGATTCATCAACAGCATCGTAGAGTCCTCGTTCTTTCACAGCGTAACCTACGCCAGAAGATCTCGTCTTATCTGATGGATCTCTTGGAAGAGCAAGTACGGGCAGAAGAAGAAAATGCCGACCCCAACTTGTCTCCTGCGGAGCGTCGTCGCTTACGGCGTCGTTACGTCACGACGGATTCCGTCGAGCTCCCCGTCTCCAAAGAAGTGGCAGCCAGGTTGCTTGCTATGCCCCGACCTTCATTCTCCCGTGAACTCGTTCGCATGGAGAAGGACGGTCTCATCAGAAGTTCAGGTCGCGTCGTGTGGCTCTTGGATCCCGAGGCTCTGGAATATGGTGAGTCTGATGACGATGACGAATTCTAGAACAAGTTTTTGGGTTCAATCTCAAGTCATAGCGCAGCATCGTAGAATTTGTGACTGAAGATAAAACACTCTCTTGAAATTCTTTATGCATGCTCCGGATAGGACATATCCGGAGCATGATTTTGATTTTATCCGGCTCATAAGATTGCTGTGCCATGTTAAAATTAATGACCATGCTAAGATGAATCGAGCCTATACGGAAGGGAAGCGTTGTAGATGCAAAATATCTTCCACCACTTCTTACAATCTGCCCAGAGTCCGGACTTCTTCGGCTTACTAGTCGATGAAGTCCGTAGTGGTATTTTGCTCTTTTCTACCCCCAAAGACTTCCTTCTAATGTTGATCGATGTCGCGATCACTAGCTTCATTTACTACAGTATCTTAAAGATCATGTATCAAACGAGAGCTTGGCAGGTCTTGAAAGGCCTCATTTGGATCTTGATCTTAACCCAAGTGGCTCGATTCACCGGACTTCAAGCCTTGGGTTATATCTTGACGGCTTCAATCTCTATTTTGGCCTTGGCCTTCGTGGTCTTGTTTCAACCGGAGCTTAGGCAGGCTCTGGAATCCGTGGGCCGCAATGCGTTCTACAATGTCGTTTCAACCGGTCGCGGCGAGGCAGGTGATTTGGCCCGAAGCCAGGTACGTAATCTCATCGAACAGATCGTCATTGCCTGCGATAATTTAGCTGAAAGTTTCACCGGCGCCCTCATCGTGATCGAACGCCAAACATCGCTCGGTGAAATCATCGAACAAGGGCAAGCTGTTATTTTGCGAGCAGAGGTCACTTCGACGCTCCTGGAACAGATCTTCTATATGGGTTCACCGCTCCATGACGGGGCGGTTTTAATCCGCGACAACATCATCTATGCAGCCCGCTGTCATATCCCTCTATCAGATAATATCAGCCTCCGCAGAAGCTATGGGACTAGGCATCGTGCAGCTGTCGGTGTCAGTGAAATCGGCGATGCGATCGGCATCGTTGTCTCTGAAGAGCGCGGAACGATCTCCCTGGCCATCGAAGGCCGACTTTACCCCTTGGACAATGCCGATGCACTTCGCACCATTCTCCATCGTTTACTTCTCACCCGAGGGGAATCGCAGAATCCGGGCCTGTGGGAGCGGGTCAAACTATTCTTCAAACCTGAACCGGGTCGAGAAGTTACCGAAGATCTAAACCATGAGAAGGATGTCCTCACGGAACAAGTTGAGCGCCGCCGCCGGTATGACCGTTACGGCATGCAGATTATCTCTTTCGTGCTGGCCCTCACGACCTGGTTTTACGCTCAGGTTATGACAAATCCAATCCGTACGAGAAGCTTTACCGTAGCCGCCATCGCAGAAAACGTCGAGCTCTTGGATGAATACAATTTGGGCTATAGTAAGGAAAGCGTCCGCTCGGTTTCTGTCGTCATCAAGGCACGTGAGAAGAACCTAAATCAAGTAGAGAACAATGAAGTTACAGCAGTGCTTGATTTCGCTGATATCGACCTGGCTCAACTCATCGAAAATGATGCTCTCAATGAGCCCGTCACGATGGAAGTTCATGTTGAAGTCCAGGATCTTTCGGAGTCGAGCTATCAAGTGACCAGTCGCATCCCGAGCCAAATGAAACTCAGTCTATACGTTGTGGAAAACGAGTCTGATGGTGAGGTTTTTGAACGGATGTTCCCTAATGTCAATGAACCTTAATTCAAGCATGTTAAACTGTGATTTACGAAAGGGAGGGATAAGATGAAGACGAAGATCCAATACCCCCAAGCTCCTAAGCCCATCCCATTTGAACGTTGTGTCACCCAATTGCCCTCTCCGATAGGAGATCATAGGGCAGAGGCTTATATCTACACGCCCGAGCCTGAACCTAAGACTCAGGTCTACTTCGTCCATGACGTCAACGACAATAAAGTTCGCTATCAACATTTTGCTGAAACCCTCGTTGGCTATGGCCACGCTGTAACGCTCTTCGACTTACGAGGTCACGGGAGAAGTCCTGTCGATGGACAATATGGTTATTTCGCAGCCAATGAAGGTTGGGAACGCCAGATCCGTGATATGGCTACGATCTTTGCTCGCAATGCACAAGTCAATCACCCGACGATCCTCATCGGTTCCGGCATCGGTGCTCTCTTTGCCCTTTCATACCTAAAGCGTAATCCAAGTCAAATCAGCGGTGCCATCTTGCTTGGCCCTTACACTAAGTGGCCGGGACTCAATTGGGCAAAAACCGTCACGGGTGTCACGTCTTTCTTTGATCCCATCGGCAAGGGTATTCGTTTCCAACGCAAATTTAATGATGCTCTCAATGCCAATATCCCATCCCCGGAAACAGACTACGATTGGCTTTCTACAATCCGGCGGGAAGTCGAGGCTTATCTCGCGACGGAGCATTGCGGTGAACCACTTTGCAAACGTGGCTACCATGATTTAACGCTCTTGCAATCGGACATCTATTCCACCTCGCTCTGGCAGATTACGCAGCGACGTCTCCCTATTCATATCTACTATGGCGGTCAAGATCCGGTCGAGAGCTTAACCCATCGCGGTGGGGAGAGTTTGGTCAGACATCTGAGGCAAGTTGGTTACTCAGAAACGGAGCTCTTCTCGATTCCGCGTTCACGCCATGACCTCTTGTTCGACGTGGATGCCGACGCTATCTTTGACGAAATCGTAGCCTTCTGCGAGGCTCGGGCTCAGGCTGTTCCAAGGAAATAATCTTCACGTGTCTGCCCTTATGATCTTCAAAGGTCGCTCCCCAAGTCAGGGGGCGTTCTTCGATTTCAAGCTGTTTCTTATATCGATATTCGGCGTTTCTCTGCTTTAGCTTAAGGAGCATTGCTCTCAAACTAGAGCGCGGGTGAAGCATGGTTACAACAACCAAGGCAAGCAACCCTAGAGCTAGAAACAAATTGAGATTGGATTGTAAGACGAGATTAAGCTTCACGGTACCGGTGTTCGGCATGGTCTTGTGTTGTCTGAGTTGCTGATAGCTGTCACCGTCAGCTAGATGGATCGCTTGGTCCGCAGAGATTTTGTTGAAATGATAGCTTTCCTCCCAATGCACAGCCTTGCCAAAGACCCCACTCGTTTCTTCAAACTCAATGGTCGTTGGGCCTAATAATTTGCTTGTTTGATGTGCGATGACAGAGGGATCGGGCGTACTTTGCTGCATAAACACGTGCCGGTGACCATCTTCCGTACGGCTATAGATTGGATAATCTTCAAGACTTTGGTCCATGAGGTAGTCCGTGAGGATTGATTCGGTACCTCCTTCAGTCAGATAGTAATGATATCGCCTGACGTAAACTTCAGTATCCTTATCCCAATACGTTTGTAGAGCCATTGCCGGCCAAGTTCGTTTGACGTTGAGTTCAACTTGAGCCGTTTGGGACTGATGATCAAGCTTTGCGTCGAACAGACCTAGGAGCTTTATCTCAGGTCCCGGCTGATCCGAGAAGAAAGCAGGGAGTTCAAAACTTTCTTTCCATAGAAACTGAGACCCTTCCTGCTCAGAGAGTTCCACCTCATACTCGTTGCCCAAGAGCAAGCGAGTATAGTCTCTCATTAGGCTAAGGCTCACGTTTTCAACCTTTGAACTTATCGCAACGATCTTGTTATGCGGATTGCTTTCCGGCTGAAAAGACAGGTCTCCTATTATTCCTAAGTTCAATCGATCGCCTAAGGCAAGCAAACTCTTACCCATAGCATCCTGTGGTAACCGAAGACGGAGAGTGCGGGAGAAGCTGAGGAGATCATCGCTATAGGTGGAAACCTCCAACTCCAAAGGCAAAACTCTCGATTGTCTCAAGATGCATTCTTGATTGACTGTCTTTTCTGTCTCGTAGACTTGCTCGCCTAGAATGAAGAGGTCACTGCCGTAATGCAGTTTGGGATCTGTTTCCGAGTCAAACGTATCGGAAAAGTCAGTTCGCACGGTGTCGTAGAATGCATCGAAGTTGAGATCCGGCAGGACTTCCAAATAGTGGAGGTCTGCCTTTGTCCAATGGCCCGGTTCGCCGAGACTTAAGTACAGCAAGAGATTTCCTTCTCGCTGAATCCGGTGATGTACAGGTTCAAAGTAGGCGGTTGCCAGCCCACGAATGCCCGCTTGAAGGAAATCGCCCTCGTGGGTGAAAATTTCGTGACCGATATCTACACCACCTTCTTGTTCCTGCTTAGAGAAGATCGGTGGAGGAGAGACCTGAAAAGAATCAGAGGCACTCTCAGCTAAATCAATATAAGTCTCGGTATCTACGGTCCCGTGAACCTTCATGCCATAGTCATCCAAGCCTAGAAATGGCAAGACAAAATCCAAGATGATGGTATCGGCTTCAAAACTCCAAGCTGCTTCCCAGGCCGGAGGTAAGGTTGTGCGGAGGGTTTGGGCTATATAGTTGTCGAGATCCAAGCCTGCTGCCTTGACCTTCTCCAAGTCTGGTCCGGAAATCTGCACTTGAATTTGGCGCTCACCGAGAAATGTCACCGGATCATAGAGGAGGAGAGCTCTATCGACCATGATATCGAGATCGCAGCTACTGAGCCAGAGACTCATGAGCATGATCAATAGAAGGAGAAGAGCACGATGCTTCATCGGAAATCCTTTCTGTTTCTAAAAGATGATTCGTGGGGCTTTTGAGGGTCTTTGCCGTGTTGAATAAGTTTGCTTAAAGCGAGCCGGCGAACAGCTTGGGATAAAAAAAGACGCCCTCATCGAACTTGAGTTCGAAGAGGACGTCTGAACCGTCCTGAAAGACGTTATGCGTTGGAATTTAGTTTAGAGGACCTTCACCTTGAAGAAGAGGTAGATGAGGATGAGAAGGACCGCTACGATGCCAAGCAAGATCCCGAATCGACGATCCCGTTGTTGCTCGGTGCTCCTGAGCCAGAGGTATGAATAGACCAAGAGGCTGAAGAGGAGTCCGAAGATGACGAGGAAGCTGGCGATGGTCGGTGCGAAGAACGCAAAGATGAAAGCCAACGGTAACATGGTCATGAACGGGAAAATACTGTAGTTCACGCGCTCTAGAGCGACTTGAGGTGTGTTATAAGGATCCTTCGCAAGGCTCGCTCCAAAATAAGTCAGAGCAAAGAGCACACCGTACATGATGACGGCATAGAGAAGGGTGACACCAAATTCACGACCGTAGGGGTAACCGGGGAGGTTGGAGCCTAGGAGATCGTTCAATGTGCCAAGTCCCAAGGTCGCTGTCAATGACTTCATCTGAATGAGTGGAAGAGTCACGGCAGTGAAGAGAATCGTAAAGACTGCGATAAAGATGTTCGTCGCAGTATTTAGGCGAACTGAGGTGTAGTTAAGGGTGGAGCTGCTAAAGAAGCGCTTCCAGGCCGTGATTAACGGTCCGAAATGCTGCTGCAGATCCAGATTCTGAACCTTCGTTTTAACATCATCAGCAAACTGACGGACGTTATCACTTGTTCTTGGCCCGTCTTCTTCACGCTGCTCGACGCGTTGTACTCTTGGCGGTACATCATCGCGCATCTGATGAGGGCTTGTGTGTCCTTCGCCGCCTGCAGCGGTTGAAGACCTATTGTTCACTTCCGGACTTGCGACCGGGGGTGTTTCATTTTGTGGTTCGAAGGGCGCATCATAGTCCTGTGGTCTCTGGTCGCGTGGATCTCTGTTTTCCATAGACTTCTCCTCTTCATAATCCGAATGTTCCTTAAGTATTTCCTATAATACCGAATTTATTCCAATTAGACGATCTATTCTTTGTAATTGTCTTAATCTTTTGTGAACTAAGCGATGGGATTCGGAATGTTTTGTTTGATAGCGTACTCAATTTGTTGATATGAAGGTTTCATAGGCTTGCAAAGGACAGTCGGATCTAAGGATAGTGAAGCTTTGAAGCGGACATGCACTATTGATTTATACTTGGTTGTGAAGGATTTGGAAGCCCGGCTGCTTGATACGTTATACGCTAAATCTTCCTTTGCCTGCTGACCGCTTTCTACAAGTATAATTCCGTCTTTGACAGTTAAAGCTCAAAGATGTTGGCAATACCGTGTAATGACACAGTATTTCGAGCCTTATTTCGTGTAGTACTTTTTCGTAATTTTCAGTATTTCTTTCATCTGCCTCTAAGCTCGAAGGCGTTCAGCCTCCAACCGGTCCTAACGGTCACCAGGGCATCCCTGCTCGCGGCATGATCTCACAGACCTCAAGCATCACCGTTGCGGCTGACGAAGCACTCGCTGCTGAAATCATGAAGTACTTCAACTTTGTCTTTAGTCCTGAAGGAACGGTCATCAGCTCCTACGGTATCGAAGGGGTGCACCACGACGTCGTTGACGGCGCTCCGGTCCTCAAATCTGAATTTTCCGAATCTTTCGTCGCTGCACGTCAAGCCGGATTGAACTTCGCACCCTTGGCTCACCACTTCGATTCAGCTGCATACGAAGCCATCATGCTTGCCGGCAAGACCTATGAAGAGTCAGAAGAACCGACTCAGATTTTTTACGATGCTCTCCATGCTGCAGAAGGTACGTTCTACAACGCTACCCCGATCATGAACACGGAAGCTCACGTTGAGTATGCTGCGGATATCCTCAGTCAGCTTCAATCAAACCGTGCCTCGGCCGTCATCGGTGACATGAGCGTCGAAGAGTATCTTGCAAGTTATGAAGAGCTCAAAGCCGCCGGTCTCCAGGAAATCTTGGATGAAGGTAATGAAGCTTGGCAGGCACTTCAGGAGTAAGTGATAACTACATCCTGAACTTAGCCTAGTAAGTTCGTGAGAACGGATCCTTTCGGGGGTCCGTTCTTTTTTGTGGATATGCAGTGTTTCACCCGGTTACCTTTAGGACGTGCTTGAGTGCTTTTGTTTGTAAAAGGAAACTCCCCACAACGTGGCGTTGCAGGGAGCTTCGTGATGATCGGGTCTGAGGTTAAAACTTTAGCGAATCCCGTACTTCTCGATGATGTAATCCATATCCTTATCACCACGTCCCGATAGATTGATGAGAATGGATCCTCTGCCCATCTCCTCGGCCAGTTTAATGCCATAGGCTACGGCGTGAGAACTCTCAAGAGCCGGGATGATTCCCTCCATACGAGAGAGTGTAAAGAAAGCATCGACCGCATCATCGTCTGTCGCACCGACATACTTAATGCGTCCCAGTTCATTTAAGAAAGCATGCTCGGGTCCGCTCGACGGATAGTCTAAACCGCTGGCGACGGAATAGACGGGTGCGGGCTCCCCGTTCTCGTCCTTTAACATGATCGAATTAAAGCCATGCATGATGCCTTCTTCACCATAGGTGATGCTTGCCGCGTGATCTCCTAAGTTAGAACTTCTTCCAAAAGGCTCGACACCATATAAGTCCACAGGATCATTCAAGAATCCGGAGAACATTCCTATAGAATTGGATCCGCCTCCAACACAGGCAATCACGGCATTCGGCAGATGACCGGTCATTTCTTTGAACTGCTCACGTGCTTCGATGCCGACGATGCTCTGGAAATCACGGACCATCATGGGGAAGGGGTGAGGTCCGACGGCTGAACCGATGCAGTAGATTGCATCCTTATACTCGTTCATATAAGCATCGAAACAAGCATCGACCGCTTCCTTGAGCGTTGCTAAGCCTTCTTTTACTTCAACGACTCGTGCACCGAGGATCTTCATGCGAGCAACGTTGGGAGCTTGTTTCTTGATGTCGACAGAACCCATGTAGATATCACATTCAAGACCGAAGTAGGCAGCGGCTGTTGCAAGCGCAACGCCATGTTGTCCGGCTCCGGTTTCAGCGATGATCTTCTTCTTGCCCATAAACTGGGCCAAGAGTGCTTCTCCCATACAATGGTTCAACTTGTGGGCGCCGGTATGATTGAGGTCTTCGCGTTTGACATATAGTTGGACGCCGGTATCGAGGCTGGCGGATAGACGATCGAGGTGAGATATAGGTGTGGGACGACCTTGAAATTCTTTGCGGATGCGGCGAAGTTCACTGATGAACTTTCGTGAATTGCTGATGTTGTAATAAGCATCGCGAATTTCGTCCATCGCTTCTTGTAGTTGGGGTGGGACATGGGAGCCGCCAAACCTGGCGTAGAAACCCTCTGTGTCGGGGTAGTTTCTGAGATATGTATCAAAATTAATGTCGTTAAAAATCATGGTGATCCTCCTATGGATTCAGTCTTCAAATGGATGGAATAAACGTCTATTGATCTTTGTTATCAGCGCCGGTGGCGCCAAAGCTGAATCTGTATTCTCACCTGAGACCTCCTCTATCCCTAAGTCAAAAAAAAGACGCCTACGACCTCTCATCTGTCGTAAGTGTCAATAAAAAAAGCCCCGACAGAAGTAAAACTCTGTCAAGGACGAAGACTCATTTAGAATTCGCGGTGCCACCTTGATTCATAGGAATGACCCTATGCACTTGCGGGATACCAACATATCCCCGGCGTTCACGTAGCCTTCACGTTGCAGAATACTCTGTGTACGACACATTTGACTGCACCCTCAGCGGTCCATTTGACAACCTGTTTCTTGTCCGACTCTCA
Organism: uncultured Oscillospiraceae bacterium; assembly: GCA_964345975.1. Lineage (GTDB taxonomy): Bacteria > Bacillota > Clostridia > Saccharofermentanales > Fastidiosipilaceae > CAYFSS01. The sequence continues at coordinate 7,377 of CAYFSS010000011.1, read as the reverse complement.
GCACCACGGACTCTCTGGGTAGGCATTGTTGTCTTTATCTCCGCATCAACAGTTTAATAGGGCTAGTTTAAATTAGCTGCCGAATTTGTCAAACAAAATTCTCAAAAAGCCAAAGAGTGCCAAAAAAGTTTCCGGAACTCGTTCGTTTATCAACGCTGTTCTCGGATCTATTTGAAGGATCTACACCATAGCATTATCAGAAGATAGCATTGGGAGAGCCAATAACCGGCGTTAATCCTTAGGTTTTGACTGGACATAAACTGTTTACAATTGGGTGAAAGCAAATGATCTTGACGAGTTAGCGGCGCCTTACTATACTGCAAGAGCAATAAGAACACTGGATGTTATACATCCCTCCTTTTCAGTAGTGTCATCAATGATTGCGTTCCCCTGTTCGGTTACATCCCTCCCGAGCAGGGGATATTTTTTGTCTATAGTTCTACTAGGTAATGCTTGCCAAGCGGTTGATGATGGGTTTTTGGGTACAAAAATAGGTCCCGAGGAAGACTCGAGACCTTTGAAGATTGATTAAGATTAAGAATCTAAACTATGCCCAATTGCCGTCGCGAAAGATCGGGACAATCTCGCCTGAACGAGTCACACCGTCGATTTGCATGGAAGGCGAGCCGATCATGAAGTCGACATGGATCATGGAATCATTGATGCCTGCTGCTTCGTGATCTTCTTTGGACATATCCTCGAAACCCTCGAGGAGGTTAGAGAAACCGCGACCGATCGCAAGGTGGCAGCTTGCATTCTCGTCGAAGAGAGTGTTGTAGTACAGGATGCCGGATTGTGAAATCGGAGAGGCATCCGGAACCAGCGCAACTTCACCCAAACGAGCGGCACCTTCGTCCATGGTGAGGAGAGAGTCGAGGACATCTTTGCCCTTCTCAGCATCCCAACGAACGGCGGAACCATTTTCAAACTCGATCCAGAAATTATCGAGGATCTGACCGCGAGTTGAAAGAGGCTTGCTGGAATGGACGACACCTTCAGCTTTGCCGGCTATAGGGGTCGTGAAGATCTCTTCTGTCGGCATATTGGGATTGAAGACCTGCCCGGTCCCAAGGGTTTCGCTGCCGCCTGCCCACTTGATCTTGTCGTTCAGCCAAACTTTAAAGTCCGTACCTTCAGCGGACTTCAAGTGGAGATAGTCGAACGCTTGATCGTTCAGCCACTTGCTGCGTTCATCGAAGTTTGCATTATGTTCATCCCAGGCTTTGAGAGCATCCTTCTCGCCGTCGACATGGCAAGCTTTGAGGATTTCATCCCAGAGTTTATAGACGGCTTCATCTTCTTCGAGTTCAGGGAAAACTTTAGCAGCCCATTCGGGGGAAGCAGCTGCTGCGATACACCAAGCGTATTTATTCTCAAGCTGATCACGATAAGGCTTGATAATGGGGTATTGAGCTTGACTGACTTTCTGCATCTTCTCTTGGTCGATGCCTTGCAAGCCATCCGGATCTGAAGAATCGATGTAGAGGGTGGCCGGTTTAAGCTCAATGTTTTCTTCCAGTTCGGCTATGCGTCTTTTGGGAACATTGCTCAAGCTCTCTGTTGTTTGATACTTATAGTGTAAGCGAGTTAAGGGCTGGTGGCTAAATTCAACGCGGACGTTGCTGGAACCCCGGCGATAAGCTTCTTCAACCAAGAGTTCAGCAAAGGCTCCATGACCTGCATCGATACGAATGATGAGCGGCTGACCCTCTTGGAGTCCCAGACCCTTCTGAATGATGATCTTGGCGTATTCCTCTAAGCGTTTTTGCAAATCCTGCATCTACTACCTTCCTTCTCTTGCCGCGTGATTCCGACGTTCACATAAAACCCTATGCATATAGACCTATGGATGCGTCTGCTGTGTCCACGTGTTACTCATGGTTTTCACTGCAAGCTATGATAAACAGTATGAAGTTTAGCACGTAACCAGGGGAGTTTGTCGCTGCCTTCGTCGATAAGACGTATGAACTTGACGCAATTTTGATCGAGCTAAGTAACAGTTTCATGACATAGTGCAGGAAGTGGCACTTCTTGTCATTTAAGACGAAGGAACTTGCGCCTTCCTGTGATAAACTCGAAACAGTATATTTTCGGGGAGGTATGGATGTGAAACTACTACATGCTTCGGATGCACATTTAGGTCAAGGCATACGCGGTGAAGCACGAGGTCGTTCTACGTCACGAGAAATGTTCTTTCTTGTGTTCGAAGATTTGCTGAAGCTGGCGCACGAAGAGGAGGTCGATCTGCTCCTTCTGGCCGGCGACATCCTCGAGTCCTCTCGCATCAATACCGCAGATGTTCGACGCATTCGCAGTCTCTTGGAAGCTCCACGCTCCTTTGGAATCTTGGCTGTAGCAGGGAATCACGATCCGCTAAACGAGGGTTCGCCTTGGCTCGAGATTGCTGCGGATTTGCCGAACTTCTATCTCTTTAGTTCCCGGCGGATTGAACGCATCGATATCCCTACACTGGATCTCACGATCTACGGAACGAGCTTTCACCACCTTTATGAATCTCCCGGTCTCCTACCTTGCCAGGCCGGCTGGTTAGAAGGCAATGAGCGTGTTTTGGGCCATGGAGGTCTTGGCCGAGGTCTTACCAACGGCGAATACGTCAACCCTTTGCATCCAAGAGCCCCTCTATCCCATAAGCTCAGCCTCATCCATGGCGATCTGGGTTCCGGCCTATCGATCGAAGAAGCCAGCGCCGGCCATGGATATAACCGCTTGAGCTCCGATGAACTTCGACGTTCCGGGGTCGACTATGTTGCCTTAGGCCACTATCACCTATCGATCAACGAGCGAGTCGGCGAAACGCAATATGCATACTCCGGGACACCTCAAGGCGCAGGCTTCGATGAGCTTGGCCAACGCGGTGCACTCTTGGGGACCTGGAGGGGACGCTATCCTGAGTTTCAACTCTATCCCCTAGCCAGATCTCACTACGAGCTGGTTGAGCTTGGTCTTGACGGCCTGTCCGACGATGCTGAAACGGCCCGGTTTATCTTGGAGATGTTGCGTGATAGAGATATCGAATCCTATGGTGTCCACCGATATAAGATCACATTGACCGGTGAGCGACTGCCGGATTATAGACCTGATCTCAAAGCAATCGAGATGCGCTTAAGTTCCGACCTCGCCTACGTAGAAATCCAAGACCTGACTCGACCTGCCTTGGGTTTGGAGCAGATTAGACTCGAAGAAGGTCTACGGGGTGCCTATGTTAGAGCATTGGATAAGCTAATGGCTTCGAACAAATTCGCAACGGATCAAGAGGAAGACGTCTTCAATCTTGCCTTGCGATTTGGACTGAATGCTATGGGCACTGAAGGAGAGCTTGAATTATGAAACTAAGGCGTATTGAGATTCAGGCATTTGGGGTGCTGGAGGATTTCCGGCTCGATTTCACTGATGGCGGTCAAGCCTTCTTTGCTCTGAACGAATCGGGGAAGAGTACTTGCTTAGCCTTCATACGCTGTGCACTCTATGGGATGCCGCGTAATCAGCAGAGTTTATTGAAGAGTCTACGAAGAAGATATCAACCTTTCTCGAAAGAGTATTCGGCCGGATCACTGCTCTTTGAGCACGAGGGCAGAGAATATCGTCTTACGCGTCATTTTGCTCAGACTCCGGCCGGTGATAGGACAGAATTTAGAGATGAACTTCTCGGGGATGTACTACCGCTCAAAGATCCCTCTATGCCCGGAGTAGAGCTCATTGGGATGGAACTGGGGGCTTTTTTAAACACTGCCTTTGTTGCTCAGATGGAGCTGCCATATTCCAGTGATGCCGATAAGGACGGAGCACTCATCAAACATCTGACAGACCTTGGTAGTACGGGTGATGCGGAAGCATCCATCACCGGTTTAAGGGATCGTTTGACGGAGGCTAAGCGCCGTTTGAATTCAAGGCAGCGTGCTAACAGTCTTATACCTCAGTTGGAACATGACATAGAAGTCTTGGCTCAAGAAGAGGCTGAGGCTCGAATCAAGCGAGATCGTATTGCCGATATTCGATCCCAGATCACGCTCCAAGAGCAAGCGTTAAATGAGACAGAAGCAGAGCTCAGGGGTTTGCGTAAATACCAAGACCTAGGTCGACTTAAGCAGCAGGCGCAGCAATTGGGCGAAAGAGTCTCGCAAAGCATGACGGCTAGATCTCAACTGGCTGATCTCCGAAGACAACGCAGCGATATGGAGGCAGGGGAGGCTTTTGAACAAGGAGAGGGTCCTCGCCGAGTCGCCGCGCTGATGAATGAGCTGCGGTCTAGACAAGACGGGCAATTGGCGCGTTGGCATGCGCTTAGATCCGTATCGAAAGCACCGGAACCTGAAATCATTGAAGCATTCGAGAAGACGCAAGCCTTGGTCCGTGAAGTTCAGGCGCAACAAGCACGAGCAACGGAAGGTACGCAACGAAGTGAACAGTTACAACACGAGTTGCAAGAACTCCAATCGCAGCATGAAGCTAAACTCGAGGAACAGCGGGTTCGTCAATCCGGTGTGCAGGAAAGCTTGGAGAGTTTTCATAAGAATCTTCGTCTAGCGGAAGCCCAAGAGCGCGCTGCCCATGAAGAAGTCGTCCGCTTAGAGCAACTTAATCGCGAAGAAGGGTTCAGTGCCGGGCAGAAGCATGTCCAAGTTCTTAAAACGTACGCCGAGCCTTATATGCGGAGCCTTTCTTTGGGATCCAACATCCAGGCTCTTTCGCGTCAAGAGATCCGGATCCTCAAGGAATTAGAGGGCCAAGAAAGTGAAACTGCTCAGGCTAAGCTCTCAAATCTGGCGGAATTTTCAACCGCTCGCATTGCGTTTACAGAATCTTTGGTCCATCTACCGGACGACTATCAACATGAGAGCGCCGGCTTAGATGACTGGCGCAAGATCTTGAATCCGGCATTCTCCACTGATGAAGCTCAAGCATCAACGGATCCTCAAACGGAAGGGTTCTCGGATGAAGTGAGTGATGATGACTTCGATCCGGAAACAATGACGCTTTCTGCGGAAGGTCAACGCATTCGGTCCGAGCATGAGAATCTTCTGAAGGAAGCGCAAGAAATCACTCGTCTCCGACAGGAAGCTGAACAAGATCTGGACCGCAAGCGTACCGATTTCTATGCGTTGCGATCCGAGGTCGATACGGAACGAAAGCTGATTTCAGATGTTAGAATGCCTTCCCGCACGGGTATGGCTTTCTGGCCCCTTCTAGCAGTGGGAGCTGTGATTGTAGGGATCTTGGCTATCGTATGGATGATCCGAAGCGATTATCTCTTCTTGGTCCTCGCAGCGCTTTCTTTCGCTGTGGCAGGTTTTGCACTGTATAGATTTCGTGAGCTTCGCCATGCACTTAAGTTGGCGGAGGAAGTGCAGAATAGACGCCATGCAGCAGCTCAGGCGGAGAAGTCGCTCGACAAGGCAGAGCAGGATTTAACCAAGGCGGAAGACAATCTACAGGCTATCCGTGAAAGGGAGCAAAGTCTCCATATCACGGTCCAACGCTCAACGATGAATTGGGAAGGCCGAAGACAATTAGAAGCAAGACAGCAGAAGAGACTGCTGGAAATTCGAAATGAGATCTCACGCTTGAAGCAAGAGATCAGCCAATTGGATGCTGTTCTACCCGGTCTATCGGACGATTATGGGGTGCATCTGGAGGCTTTTACGTTAGAAGAGAAGGCCCGCGAGACTCGTTTAGAACAAGCACGTGAAAACCACCTCAAGATGAAGCATGAGGTCGAACGGGTTAACCGGCAATTACAAGAAGCTGAAGTGGAGTACCAAGGTTTCGCTGAACGTGAAGAGGAACAAGCTTTCCGCGCTGAGCTCCAATCGTTGGTGGATGCGCTCCAAGGTAAGCGTGAAGCGATTCGGCAGCAAAACGAAATCATCAGAACCGAACGGGAAGCCTTGCTTCAAAGCCTGAAAGAAGCCGGTTTTGAAGATGAATCCGAACTCCAAACCCGGTTTGAAGAACTGCGAGATCAAAAGATAAATCACGCGACGAGACTGAAAAATTCGCAAGAGGAAGCTACGAAGCTCACGGAGTATTTAAGTTTACTGGAAGATGATTGGTCCAAGCTCCTGGAACTGGGTCAGGCAGTCTATGTCTCACAATCTACAGATGACCTTTGGGAAACCGCTGAAACCGTCTTCCCGGATCCGACGGACGTTCTTTCAAAGGATAGGGCAATTGCCTTGTTAGAGGAATTGCAGCACGAACTTCAAACGCTCGATGATCTGCGCAGAGAGAAAGATCGTAGATACGATCGCCTTCTGTCAGATCTTAAGTCAGTCGAAGAGGCTATGGCGAGCCGGGAAGAGGAAGCCAAGCAGAAGGCAGAATTAGAAGAACTTGAAACTCGAATCTTAAAACTCGAGGCGGAGCTTCAAGGTATCTCCATTTCTGACGAAAGAGAAGTGGAAACGGACATTCTAGCTAAGGAACAACTCGTGCGTGAGCTAACGGCCGAAGTTTCCGGTCTCCGCAGTTCTATTCAAAATCAAGAGGAGAGGACCCCTGAGGAAGTGCTGCGGGATAAGTTCGCTGTTGAAGAAGAATTGAATTATCGCAAACTTCAACTTACAGCGATCCAATTAGCTCAAGAAGCATCTCAAGAGGCTTACAAAGAATTAAGGGAGAAATTCTCACCTCAGCTCCAAGCCTTAGCCAGTGAATACCTGGAACGCATCACGGAAGGTAGATATCGCCGACTCATCGTCAAGAGTGATGAGAAAGATATGATCTTGGAAGTCTTTGACGAATCCGAAGGAAGAGCCATTGAAGGTGAGTACTTGAGCGGTGCAGCCTACGAACAGATTTATTTGGCGCTTCGTTTAGGGATGATTCGAATCCTCGATCCGGAGAATAAACTGCCGCTCCTCTTTGACGACATTCTTGTACAGTTTGACCAGGTGCGAGAGCGAGCTTGCCTCGAACTCTTCAATGACTTGGTGGAAGAAGGGCGGCAGATTGTCTACTTCACATGCTCTGAAGCTACAGCCAATCGTATCAAGGCTATATCTCCAAGCTGGGAAGTAAAGTCATTGCTTTGATTTGGCAATTGTCTCCTACGCTTCTCGTGGTCTGTGACAACATAAGTCACCTAAGTAAACTAACGTGATCGTGAATTATTCGACAAAATCGAATTCTTCGATAGCGTCCATATAATTGTGTAAAAGTGAAAAGAGGCCACGAACAACCCCTTACAGTACAATGCTTTTAACAACAAAACCAAACTGGAGGGATACTCACGATTGCTAGGGGCTGTCCTCATGGACATCCATGAGAATTGGATATCAAGCTCAAGAGCTTATCTGAAGATCTAGAGGACCAACATTGTACTAGCGCATTTTACACAAGATTCTGGACTTGACTAAT
>CAYFSS010000010.1:0-61743 GCA_964345975.1 uncultured Oscillospiraceae bacterium | reverse complement strand
CTACCCGTGCAGGGGACTTACACCCCCATATGAAGCGCCATGCCCGGCGCACAAACAAAAGCCTTCACGGAGACAATCTGTGAAGGCTTTTGTTAATCAAATTTGTTTAAGCAAATTGTACCAGGCTAAACTTGTTGACTACCCTTTCGGCGCAAGAAGCTACCCGGGATGAAATCTTCATGGAGCGAAACGCCATGGATCCGGAAGCGAGCCTGAGGATGTGGCATTTCGTCGATCGGCACCCCCTCTTCATTGCGGAGGTCGATCGCCTTGAGAGGGTAGATCTTACCGGGCGTCACAAGTTCCAAGTCCTCACCGGTGAGGATCTTATTGCGCTGTTCAAAGGAGAGGCTATCCTCATCGTGACCTAGAAGCAGACCGACAACGGTCGCCTCGCTCTTGTAGGACTCGTCAAAATTTAACTGTGGCTGTTCTCCCGGGCCTGCAAAATAAAAGCCTGTGGAATACCGTCGATGCGAGAGATTCCCCAGCTCCTCGATCCATGCCGGATCGGCTTCCCATGCCTCGGGACCGACCTCCAGCAAACGATCTAGGGCTTGGCGATAGACTCTCGTGGTCATCGCCGTATAGTAAGCACCCTTCATGCGACCTTCGATCTTTAAACTGTGAATCCCGGCTGCCTGCATCTCAGCAAGATGTTCGATCATGCAAAGATCGGCTGAACTAAAGAAGTAACTGCCTCGTTCGTCCTCGGCCAAATCAAAGACAACCTCATCGCGCTTCTCCTCAGCGAAGCTATAACGCCAACGGCAAGGCTGAGCGCACTCCCCCTGATTTCCACCTCTTCCGGTCAATAGATTAGAGAGAAGGCAACGTCCTGAGTAAGACATGCACATGGCGCCATGCACGAAGGTCTCAAGTTCCAAACGATCCGGTGTCGCATCTCGAATGGCCCGGATCTCATGCAAGCGGAGTTCACGTGCCAGGATAACGCGGGTCGCACCTTGGGCTGCCCAAAACTTAGCAGTGCCTGCATTGGTGACCGAAGCTTGGGTAGAAATATGGCGCTCTACGTCCGGCAAGATTTCGCCACAAAGTTGGAAAACTCCCGGATCAGAAATGATGAACGCATCAGGTAATTCCGGCAGTTCGACGTTCAAGGTCTTGAGGTAGCGCTCCATGGGTTCGAAGTCTTCCGGATGCGCCATGATATTCAAGGTCTGATAGACCTTCACGCCATGCTTATGAGCATAGACAATAGCCTCACCCAGCTCCTCGATGGAAAAGTTCTTGCTGAAAGCTCTGAGCCCGAAATCTTGACCTGCTAAATAAACGGCATCCGCCCCAAAGAGGATAGCGGTTTTCAGCTTCTCGAAATCTCCGGCAGGCGAAAGGAGTTCCATGGGCTTTTGGTTAAATGTAGTCTTGTGATCCGGCATCTTATTCAACGTTTACCTCGTGTGGTCCTATTCGACAGGAGTTTCCGTGTCCTGCTCGGTAGCATTGGGATCGTAGCGGAACTCTGCGCTGACGATGACGTCCTCGTCGGCCGGAGGAGGAGTCTCACCACGCTCGATGAACATTTCATTTTCCATCGGCTTCACGTAGGTTTCGACGTTGTACACATGCTCCTCATAAGTCGAAGCAAAGACGTTCGTCCCGTCACCGCGCGCTGCAAAATACATGAGATTGGGTTGGGTCACATCGGGATAAAGCGCTGCCCTGATAGACTCCAAGCCGGGAGAACAAATCGGCCCTGCCGGTAAGCCTTCGTGAAGGTAGGTGTTATAAGGCGATGTACGCTGGAGGTCGATGTTCTTCACGATCAAGACCGGAGGCAAGCCATCGAGCTCACGGAGGAAGTTCACCGTTGCACAAGACTGCAAGAGCATGTCGTTATTGATGCGATTATGGAATACACGGGAGACCTCATACATTTCCGAGGTCACACCGCTTTCTTTCTCAATGACGGAAGCGAGCGTCAGAACTTGATCCATTGTCCAGCCCAGTTCCATAGCACGCTCATGCGTCACCTGGGTAAGCTTCTTCTGAGTATTATCCAACATCATGCGCAGGATACGCTCTTCATCGGCATTGAGGTCAAAATCATAGGTATCCGGGAAGAGATAGCCTTCCAAGGCATAGACGCGATGCGTATCGGTAGGGATTGCCCGCACGAAATCATAATCGAGGAAGAGGTTTAGGTTATTCATCAAAGCATCCATCTTAGCTTCACTAAAGAGGACACCGTTCTGACGCAAAATTTTCTTCATCTCGGTGTAGCTAGTACCTTCGGGGAAAGTTATACGAACGGACCGCGGTTTAAGCGTCATCGTATACATCATCTCGTCATAGCTCATATCGGGAACCAGGAAATGGGTCCCTGACTGATAACCACCGTCAAACCCGTTGACCTTGCTCATGAGCGAGAAGAGGGCGGGATTGTCAATCAGACCCCGTTGTGCAATTTGTTCGGCGATCTTCTTCGTGTTGTCACCCATGCCGATATAGATCATGACGGCACCGGGGGTATCCTGGTCCGGCACAATGTAAGCGCCATCTTCAACGACTTCTGAACCTTCTTCCGTCTCTTCGGTTTCGGGATTCTGTGAAGCTTCATAGTGAGCCTCAAGACGAGCGAAACGGGTATTTTGGTTCAAGACAAATTGATAGCCTAGATAAAGTCCGGTCATGAGTGCGAGGACACAGATCATGACCACGAGGATTCTTAAGACGGTTGTCTTTAATCTGCTGGGCATTGGCGTAACTCCTAACACAATCTCTCGTTTTACATTCAAAAGCCAGCTTACTAATGTCTAAGTATACTAGATATTATTTGAACTTCGCGTGAACGAACTCACAGCATTAAGCTTCCGCAGCTCTTCTCTTCCTGGTTTGCAGCTTGGTTCGTTCACTCGTATTGAGGATGGACTTTCGAAGCCGCACAGATTCCGGGGTGACTTCGATGAGTTCATCATCAGCTACAAACTCCAAGCAATTCTCAATGCTCATCACAATAGGCGGCGAAAGTCTCAGAGCTTCATCTGAACCTGAGGCGCGCATATTGGTGACGTGTTTCTTCCGGCAGACGTTGATGGCGACATCTTCGTTCCGAGGATTCTGCCCCACGATCATACCTTCATAGACTTCCGTCCCTGCACCGATAAAGAGCTCGCCTCTTTCTTGGGCGGAATAGAGACCGTAGGTGGTCGCTTCACCGGTTTCCCACGATACGAGTGCACCGTGTTGACGTCCCGTGATCTCACCTTTCCAAGGCTCGAAGCCTGAGAAAGAACTGTCCATGACGCCTTCGCCTCGTGTAGCAGTCAAGAACTCCGTTCGATAACCCAAGAGGCCACGCGTCGGGACCTTAAACATCAAGCGCTGACGACCGTTGCCGAGGGGTCTCATATCGACCATCTCCGCCTTGCGTTTCCCCAGTGCTTCGATGACCGTCCCCATGTAAGTCTCCGGGAGGTCAATTTGGACGAGCTCAACAGGCTCCTCCAACCCTCGAGAGCCTTGACGCGTGATGATTTGCGGTTTGGAAATCTCAAATTCATAACCTTCACGTCGCATCGTCTCAATCAAGATGGAGAAATGGAGTTCACCTCTGCCCTTCACGACAAAGTTATCGGGCGTATCGGTTTCCTCCAAACGCATCGCAACGTTGCGATCCATCTCTCGCTCTAAACGCGCTCTGAGGTGGCGAGAGGTCAAGTATTTACCTTCACGCCCGGCAAAAGGACTCTTGTTGACTTGGAAACTCATACTGAGGGTCGGTTCATCGATATCGACATAGTGGATGGGTTCACCGCCCTCAAGCGCAGTCAGGGTATCCCCGATATTGATCTCCTTGAGACCGCCAATGCAGACAATCTCACCGGTCGATGCATTGCTCACCGCCTTCTTCTGTAACGACTCAAAGACCAACAAGGCCGTGATCTTACCTTCTTCTTCAAAGTCCTCACCCCATCGTGTTCGCACGATGTGCTCATCGACATGAACTTGGCCTTGAGCAATTTTGCCGATGGCTAAGCGGCCAAGGTAAGGATCCGCTTCGATGTTGGAGATGAGAACCTGAAAAGGAGCCTCCGCATCACCCTCCGGTGCGGGGAGCTCTTCGAGGATCATATCAAGCAGGGGGTATAGATCTTGTGAACTACCATCAAGGATGGAATTGAAATCTTGCGATGCAATCCCTTCTCTTGCCGAGGCAAAGATATAGGGGAACTCGAGTTGGTCATCATCCGCACCAAGCTCAATGAAGAGATCCAGTACCATATCGATGACTTCGATCGGGCGGGCATCTCGGCGGTCGACCTTATTGACGACTAAGAGAACAGGGAGATTTAGGCCCATAGCCTTCTCAAGCACAAATCTTGTCTGAGGCATTGGACCATCGTGGGCATCGACAACCAAGAGAATCCCGTCCACCATCTTGAGGATTCGCTCGACTTCACCTCCGAAGTCGGCGTGGCCGGGGGTATCGACGATATTGATCTTGTGATCCTTGTAATGGATAGCGGTGTTCTTGGAAAGGATGGTGATGCCACGTTCTTTTTCGAGCTCATTGGAATCCATGATACGAGAAGGTTGAGCTTCGTTTTCGCGGAAAGTTCCGGCTTGTTCAAGCATGGCGTCGACCAAGGTTGTCTTACCGTGGTCGACGTGTGCCACGATCGCTAAATTACGGATCTGATTGGGGGATAGACTTTGGGACATAGGATAGCTCCTTATTGAATGAGGATCGACAAGCGTTGCTTAGTCCTCGTCCGGAGGTTCCCACCCATCTTCTAGATAAAATTCATCGACCGGGTAATCCTCGTCATTTTCATCCCATTCATCCGACACATACTCTTCCGTGACGTCGGTTTTCCTACGGGAAGACTTCCCGGCACCAATCTCCTTCTCCGCCTGCTGACGCAAAATAAAACGGATTGGCGTACCATCGAAATCGAAATTGCGTCTCAGAGAATTTTCAAGATAACGCTCATAGGAATAATGCATGAGCTTCCTATCGTTGACAAAGAAAAGGAAGGTTGGCGGTCCAACACTAACTTGGGTTGCATAGCGGATGCGCAAGCGTTTACCCTTCTTGGAAGGCGGTTGTTGAAGAGCCTGGGCTTCCCAAATGAAATCATTTAAGACAGCCGTACGGATACGGTTTTGCGATGCTTCGTGGACCTCATCTACGGTTGCCATGAGCTGTTGGATCCCACGACCCGTGAGCGCTGAGATGAAGACAAGTTTAGCCCAAGGCATAAAGGCAAAGCGGCGACGCATTTCAGCTTCGAAATCATCTCTTGTTTCTTTGGCTTTCTCATCGAGGTCCCACTTATTAACGCAAAGGATAATGGCCTTCCCCTGATTCAAAGCAAGTCCTGCAATCTTTGTATCTTGTTCACTGGGTCCTTCCGCCGCATCGACCAAGAGGATAGCGACGTCACTTTTGCCAATGGCTCGATTGCCCCGCAAAACACTGTAGTATTCGAGCGAATCGGAGACTTTGCTCTTTCGACGCATCCCGGCAGTGTCGACGATGAAGTATGGCTTACCCTCAAACTCGATACGTTCTTCAATGGCATCACGGGTTGTCCCCGGAATATCGGTGACGATGGCCCGATCCTGACCTGAGAGGCGATTGAGGAGCGAGGATTTTCCTGAATTAGGTCGGCCGATGAGGGCAATCCGAGGCACATCTGCATCCGGTCGCTCTTCCACTACCGTCGGGAGATGAGCTGCAATAGCATCCAAGAGTTCACCCAAGCCTAAGGCATGTTCGGCGGAGATTGCATGGACATCATCAAATCCAAGGCCGTAGAAGTCGAAGAATTCAGGGGGTACGGAACCGAAATTATCGACCTTATTGACACCTACGACGATGGGTTTGTTGGCGCGTCGAAGCATGACGGCGATGGCTTCATCTGCCGGATGAAGACCGTCCCTTACATCGACCATAAACAAAATGACATCCGCCGTATCGATTGCGAGTTCAGATTGTTGCCTCATTTGCTGAAGGAGAGGATCATCCGTTTGAGGCTCGATACCGCCGGTATCGACCATGACGAAGGACTGGCCAAGCCATTCGACATCGGCATAGACGCGGTCACGTGTGACACCGGGAGTCTTGTCGACAATGCTTAAACGCTGCCCGATGAGGTAATTAAAAAGCGTCGATTTTCCGACATTTGGCCGACCGACAACGGCGACAATACCACGTTCCATAACTCACCTACTTTCTAAAATCATTCTGCCAGAGTCTGTGACTCGGAGATGTATTAGGCAAGAAAAAAACAGCGAGGGTACGCCCGCTGTCCTTCTCTTGAGTCTTCCACTGGACGATTAAGCAGATTAATCAATCGCCAGGATTTCTTCGCCTTTGTAATAACCACAAGCCAAACATGGGCGGTGTGAACGGCGAAGGGTATGACACTGCGGGCACTCCGTCAGCTGCGGGGCCGTCAATTTCCAGTTTGAACGGGAGCGACGGGAGCGCGCTTTGGACCATCTTCTCTTTGGTACTGCCACAGAACACCTCCAGTACAGATAAAACAAAGATTAATTAGCTAGAAGAGTATAGGCGAGGAGCCACGACTTGTCAAAGAATTCACATTCGAGGCCGGATCTCCTAAATTGAAAAGTGAATCCCCTAAAGCTTCCAACCTTCTTGGATCCGAGCGTTTCTCTCCACTGTTGCTGCATTCTTCCCTTTACATGGATGGAATCTCGGTAACACCGATTCTACACGGCAATGAAATCTGAGCATACGTCAGATAGGAAGTGTCAATAATCAAAGTAAGAAACGTTAGATTGTGCAAAAAGCAACCATGCAATAATCGCTGGTTTCGTCTGATAATACGGGCCATTCGAGAAATTTTAACGACACGAACTGTCAAAGACGGGTGTAACCTCACAACCCTCAGTCTACATTCCATCAAAACTTTATTGTACAATCCTCGTCTAATGAAAAGGAGCGGCGATGGAATCGCTATGGATACGCTATAGATACGCTATGGATACGCAAAGAGTACAAGATAGATTAAGCAGAAAACGCAAGATTCTCTTTGCAGAAAAGGATCCCGGATTGGTGGATTTAAAGGCGGCCTTGGAGAGATTGTCCAGGCGCGAGATTGTGCTGTGGGCTTTTGAGTGTTGTGAGCCTCAGCTTGATCGGCCGGAATTACACGAAGCCTACACCTTGGTCACGAAGTGGGCACGCGGTGAAATCAAAATGCCCCAAGCGAAACGAGCGATTCTTGCCATCCATAGCTTAGCCGGTGAAGCTGACGAGTTGGCTGAAGAACTAAGACTACGCGCGTTAGCCCAAGGACTCTCAACCGTCCATACTCCTACGCACGCAATGGGACTTCCCTTGTATTCCCTGAGTTCCCTGGTCTATCGAACAGGCACCGTCAACCGGCATGAAATCGATGCATCGTTGCATCACTATCACCAAGTCATCGAGCGTGTGAAACAGATGGATATCGAAGCCATGACGTGGGCAGACTTCTTATAATAAATCGCCAAAGCGCTCTCTTTGCGCTAATCTAGAGCAAAGCATTACAGTCAAATTGAAAGGAAAACTCCATGAAACATTCAAGAAAGGTTCGTCTCATCCTCGCGCTCTTTATGCTCCTACAATTCTGCACGCCGATTAGAGCGGAAGAGCCAAAGCTCCCGACGATCGAGATCTATGTGCTCGATATGACCGGTGCTTGTACAGCCCTTGAAGTCTCCTGCAAAGAAGAAATCCTCCTCTCCGAAACCCATAATGAATACAAGAGTTTGCTCAAGGCTGCCGGGCTCGAACACCTACCGATGCAGGTCTATAACATCCGCTATCCCTCGGTCATGGCAAAACTTGAAGATCAGAAAGATGCGCTGAAAGACTATCTCAACAAGCCCTATCCCCTCATCTTCATCAACGGTGCCTTCGAGAAGAACATGGTGCGTTCCCCCGGCTCCTTCTATCAGGGTCTCCTCCCTCACTTAAACGAAGAGGATCAATCCTCACTTGAATCACACATGGCGGATCTTCTGGAAGAACAAGCAGAAGCAGGTGTTGTCGATCAAATATTCTACTTCACGCGCGATAACTGCCCTTACTGTGTCAAGATCGAGCCGTTCCTCGAGACCTACAAAGATGATCGCTTCGTCACCTACGACTTAGGCGACGAAGACAATCGTGAGCTCTACCTCAAGATGCTTGAACTCTATGGTTATCCTGCAGGTCCAGGCCAACCGTCTACTCTTGTACCGGCGATCTTCGTCAACGATGCATATCTTCGCGGGACCCAACAAATTCGAGATTATTTACCCCAGCTTGATACCACACAATTCAAAAGCCTGTTCCCACCTGAACTCAGATGAATCCAACAAATCACAGACGAAAGCCCCAAGGAGAGTGGATAGACCCCCTCCTTGGGGCTTTCGTAGGATAAAGGTTAAAGCCGGGACTTAAGGTGTCTCACCGGGAGCCAGCGGATGGATGCACATCACACGGTGAGAAGCACTACCTTCTTGGGTGATGTAGTGATACTCAGGACGTTTGGCACTACATTCCGGCGTAGCTCTAGGACAACGAGGGGCAAACTTGCAACCTGTCAGTTGATAGGTTGCCCGCTCTTCCTCCGCCTCTTCCACGACTTCATCATCGGACCATTTATCACCGACGATAGGGACTGAATTCAATAGAAGGTGGGTGTATGGATGAGCCGGTGTATCGAGAACAGACGTAGCAGGACCATATTCGACCAGATTGCCACGGTAGAGGGTCGCTACAAAGTCGGAAACATAATATGCCGTTGAGAGGTCATGCGTGATATAGACAAACGTGACATCGTACTCATCCTTCAATTCCTTGAAGAGATTGACGATGTTCATCTTCATCGAGGCATCGATGGCCGCGACAGGCTCGTCGGCAATGATGATCTTCGGATTCGGGATAAGCGCACGGGCAATGGAGCAGCGTTGCAGCTCACCCCCCGAGAACTGAGCGGGATATTTGCCTTTTACAACCTCGAGGGAGAGGCCAACGCTCTTGAGACGCTGGTCGATATACTGTGCAGCCTCGCGTCGATTGGACACAACGCCTAAGCGCAGCGCCGTATTGAAGAGATAGCTGTCGACCGTTTTCCGCGCCGAGAACGTCTCGAAGGGATTCTGAAAGATCGGCTGGACCTCACGCATGTATTCCGCCATGGGATAGTCCTTCTTATTTGCGACCGACTTCCCATTAATCTTGATATCGCCCTCCGTCATGTCGTGGATGCGAAGGATCATCTTGGCGAGCGTGGTCTTACCACAACCCGACTCCCCAACTACCGTGAGGATGGAAGGCTTACCATGCTCAAGGGTTAAGTTCACATCATCGACAGCAACCAGGTGTGAACCTCTGAGGATGCTTCCGATACGGAAGACCTTACTGACATCATTAATTTCAAGCAGTTTCATGCGCCATCGCCTCCAATTCCTTCGTCTTCTCCACGACTTCATCATAGAGATAGCAGGCTACATGACGCCCGGGTTCTACTTCTACAAATGCCGGCGCCGCCAGGTGGCAAGTCGACATCACGCTCGGGCAACGCTCTGCAAAGCGACAGCCTCGGGGCGGATCAAGCAGTGAGGGCGGTCTACCCGGGATACCAACCTTGCGTGTACTGTCGCCTACTTTCGGTAGAGCATCGACCAACATCTTGGTATACGGGTGGAGCGCATTGGTGAAGATGTCTTCTGTCTCAGCAATCTCAACCATATGTCCCGAATACATGACGCCCATGCGATCTGTGATTTGGTAATGGACTCCCATATCGTGGGTAACAACGACTAAGCTATTCTCATGTTCTTCTTGAAGTCGCATGAGGAGCTTGAGGATCTCCTTCTGAACGACAACGTCGAGCGCCGTCGTCGGCTCATCCGCTAAGACGAAGTCAGGTCGCATATAAGTTGCCAAGGCAATGACCATACGCTGTCTCATCCCGCCCGAAAGCTGGAATGCATAAGCATCGAGGAAGCTTCTGCTCAGGCCTAAGGCTTCAAGGTACTGAGAGACCTTCTCCATTTCATGCGCCTGCTCGGATCTGCTGAGCCCTCGTGGCAAGGAATCAATGAAGTGCTCCTTTACCTTGAGGATAGGATTCAGGACAGACTGAGCTGCCTGCGGAACATAACTGATCCGATTCCACCAAGCATCCTTGATCTTCCCTGTGTGATATTCATAGGATTTGCCTTCATATTCACCGGAGAGAACCACTTCCCCGCGGTTGATGACGAGGGGGTAGTCGATCAAGTCGTAAAGGACCTTGAGCAAAGTGGTCTTACCACAGCCGGACTCGCCGGCAATGCCGAAGATCTCATTATCACGGACTGTAAAATTCACATCTTTCAGGACATTGGTAACACCTACCATCGTACGATAAGACGTTGAAAGATTCTTGACTTCAATCATTAGAGCCTCCCTCTTTGCTTCGCCGTGTAGTCGTTATAACCGGTGATGAGGAGGAAGAGACCAACGAACAAAATGACCGTCGTGACGATCGGACTACCGATCCAGTACCATTGTTGGGTAAAGATTGCATTTCTCTGTCTTGCCCAATTGATGATATTCCCCAAGCTTATGAGGTTAGCCGGTGATAGACCGAGGACCGCTAGACTCGACTCGGAGGCAATCGCAGCAAGGGTTGCATTCATGAAGTTCGATAATGACCAAGAGAGGACATACGGTAGTATTTCGGTGACGACGATCTGCCAAGCTCCTTCACCTGAGAACCGTGCCGTATTGATGAAGTCTCTTTCTTTCAGACTTAGAGCTTGAGATCTAACCTGTCTGCTTGGCCAAGCCCAGGCAAAGAGTGCGAGAACAAAGGCCATCGCATAGGTCGTCATGGTTCCCTTCATGAGAGCTGTCATAAGGATCAAGATCGGGAGTGATGGAATAACCACGAAGGTATCCGTGATCAGCATGAGGATTCGGTCGACGATCCCGCCGGCGAAACCGGACATCAATCCTACCAAGACGCCAACGACAGTACCGATCAGGGCTACCAACAAACCGATGACCAATGAATTATGGATCCCCTCAATGAGGAGCCAGAAAATATCTTGACCCAAGCTTGTTGTACCGAGGAGATGATCCCAGGATGGAGGGAGCTGCCTCGGATAGGTGTTATACGTAAACGGATTCTCATGAGGGAAGAGATAAACAACAAATCCCAGGAAGGCGAAAAAGGCTGTAAGTCCCAATCCCCAGAGAAGCCGAGCATTTGCATTTTTAAAAAATAATCGCATCTGTGACCTCCTTATGTATAGCGAATCCGTGGATCAATGAGCGGATTAATGAGGTCGACGATAAAGGTCGCGACAGCAACTGCAACGATGGAGATCGTGATGGTCCCCATAATCATGTTGTAGTCCGATTGAAGAATTGCCTTCTGAACTATGGAGCCGATCCCCGGATAGCCGAAGATAATCTCCGTCATGATCGAACCGTTGAAAGCTCCGCCAAGACTCATACCAAGAGCTGTGATCTGAGGCAGGATTGAATTTCGGAAGACGTATTTATTGCCGACGGTGGCTTCAGGCAAACCACGATAGCGGGCAAATTGAACATGGTCTTCTTCCGTCGTCGTCGAGGATAGAGACTTCATCGAGATGATCCACCACCCCATCCCGGAGAGGAGGAGTGAAGCAGCCGGTAAGATACTGGCTCTGAGAAGACTCGATATGTATTGCTGCGTCGTCCCGGTTGTGTTGATGGTACTTAGTAAAGGAAACCACTTTAAGATATAGGAGAAGAAGATCTGCATAACCAGGGCGAGAATAAAATAAGGTATCGGGTAAATGAAGATTGCAAAAGCCTCAAGAATCTTGGAACTTCGCTTGTTTTGTCTGAAACCCGCCAATAATCCGATGATGTTACCGAAGAACCAAGCGACGAACGTAGTAAAGAGTGTGAGGCCAACGGTATATGGAAGATTGCGTCCAACAATCTCTCTCACAGGGGTTGGATAACTCATCAAGGAAGGACCGAAGTCAAGCTGAAAGAGCCCTTTCGTTATATACGTCCTGTACTGATCCCAGAGACTGCCATCCAAACCAAATTGCATTCGTAGCGAACTGCGAAGTGCTTCCATCTGTTCCGGATCCATGCTCCCTGAACGAGCCGTGATCTGGCCAATCATGTTCTCTACGGGGTCGGAAGGGAACATTCTCGGGATGAAAAATACGAAGGTCACACCTATCAATATCGTCAATAAGCAGGTGATGAGGCGTCGTACGAAGTATTTGCCAAAATTCACAATGACTACCTTTCTATGTCTCTAGTAGCTATGAAAGAGAGCGACCCTGTTCGCAAACCGAACTCGGGCCGCCCGTCAAGGATGCTAAATAAACTCAGCTCCTTGCATCATTGAGACAGTTTACTCAGCAAGCGTGACCTCTTGTACGATGTACTTGAAGCAGCTCCACCACCACCATGGGCCGTTATAAGGATTGTCGGCACTTGGGTAGTTGGTCCAGACGGTTGTATTCGTAGGTACGAATTTAATGCCTGAGTGGAAGCCGATAAAGGGCATGTCTAAGGTTGATACTTTGATGTATTCCGTAGCAATTTCAATCGCTTCGTCTGAAGTAGGATCCGTTACGGCAAGCTGACGAATGAGCTCAGAAGCTTCATCGTTATCCCAGCGAGCGCCTTGTCCGGCACCAATTTCGCCGAACGGGGCAATGAGTTCATTATCCCAGCCATTGATCTGTGAATAGATATCTGCAGTGATGCTACAGGTTGGCCAGTAACCGGCGAGTTCGTAATTACCTGTTCCACCATTGGTGCTCCAGGTTGCGCTTGATTCAGAAGCGATGGTTGCGTTGAGACCGAACTTGGTCAATTGGTCATACGCTGCAGTCGTACCACGACCTGCTTGAGCTTCGGTGTCAGCTATATAGGTCATGCTGATGGTGAAAGGCTCGTCTTCGAAGTACCAGCCATCATCGCGTTTTTCGAGACCGGCTTTTTCAAGAAGTTTGGTTGCAGCTTCAGGATCGTAGCGCCAAGAACCGATACCGTACATGTCAGTCAAGATTTCTTCATCTTCCGGAATGTCATAGCCCATTTCACGGTGGGTTTCAGCCATACGATACTTGTAATCCGGATCGAAGACCTTCACAGTCGTGCCATCACCGAGATCGAGCTCTAGTTCAATGAGCCAATCGAGCAGCGGTTCGTAGTAAACATCCATCATGGCGGTGGTTGCTACGACCATTGGAAGCGGTGACGAACGGCCGATACCGTCGAAGATGTTCATCGATATCTCATCGAAATTCATTGCCAGCGTAATGCCCCAACGGAAATCAGGGTTGTCGTAAGGTGCACCCTGTCCCTGTGAGAAAGTTAAACCCTTGGAACAAGGATCGTCACTGGTAGCGTACGGGAAGCCCTCGTACCAAGCCTGGATGTTCTCGTTCTGCTCTGCCATATAGGTGAGCATTTCAGGGGTAACTTCAACGAGAATATCGACTTCGTTATTGATCAAGCTAGCCTGACGGGTTGTGTCGTCACCAAGGGAACGGAACCAAACGTATTTAGCTTGTGGTTCTTTACCATTGATAACACCGATGGTGCTGCTTTCCCAGTCTTCGCGGAGTTCATAGAGAATCCAGCGACCAAGGTCGTCATAGGCACTTACGGTATAAGGACCGGCGACAACAGGTGCTTCATCTTTGTACATTGTGACGTCATCGAGTTGACCATAGATATGTTCCGGAACGATGCGGAGGTCGTTACCCCAAATGGTGACACCAAATTTCTGAGCGAGACGTGGGAAGGATTCCTTGGTCACAATTTTAACAGTGTAATCATCTTCAAGTGTGATGCTATCAAACACCTGATTATAATAGTCTTTCTGGCCAATGCCGTCGGTCGTCATGATCATGTTCATGGTATAAACGACGTCTTCAGCCGTGAGATCTTCACCGTCTGACCATTTAATACCTTCACGAATCTTGACGATATGCTCAGTGAAATCTTCATTGGATTCCGGCATACCAGCAGCGACTTCACCAAACTGATTACCCGAGACTGTGTCCATTTCCCAGAGGTGAGACATCATAAGCTGGTGGATACCGGTACCCATTTGAGTACCCATCATGTATGGATTGAATTGGCCGGGAGTATCTGTTGGGCTCTGCATCTCGACGATGAGAGTTTCGTTTCTTGGCGTTCCAACTTCGGTCATTTCTTCAGCGAGAACAGGTGTTGCCGCTAAGAATCCCGATAATATGAAAGCCAAAGCCAGTAACAGGCTTAGTACGTTCTTCTTTTGCATAATGAATTCCTTTCAGTAGTGAATTTGTTTGGTTCTTTTCCCTACTTTCACTTCATAATTTACTCGGGAACTAGAGCGATGTCAACCGGTACAAAGTTTCCACAGGCTAATTTTGATTTCGTTTTCTTACCTTTACGTGGGGGTCTACTCGAACAAAACAACGCCTTCTTCGAAGAATGCTTGTGCATCATTCAGGAGAAGGCGATTACGTAAATTTGCGCAGAATTTTATCGAATACCAGTGTTTAATATGATCTTATTAGTCATTTGACCCGGGGAACCAGGGCATGAAGCGTTGGCCAAGTCGGTTGGCTCTTTTGAGGATGGCTTCGTAGCGATTGGTCATCGATTCCTTGAGGGTCTCGGCGATGAGTTCGTGACCTTTAAGATTGGGATGGATACCATCTTCGCAAATAAACCTGTCGGGATTGCGTGAGAGCAGGAATGGTTGACGAATATCGATGTAGGTCGCGCCGGTTTCGTGTGCTAATTCCGGGATGATGTCGTTATACGCTTCGTGCCAACGATAGATTGCATCGACTGAGCCCCCAAGCCACTCGAGAATTTTCGCTTTCTTGAGTTGGTCGAAGCCATTCGTGAAGGCATTGAAATAACGCTCCGCATCGAGGGGTGGTAGGCTGAGCAGAATAGGGACTAGACCATGTTCCTTGATCTCCAAGATCAGCTCTTGGTACGTCTCACGGAAACGTTGAATTGTTAGATTTGGTTCGTGGGGATACGACGGATCATCCCCGACATCAGACCAGAGGAAGTCACAGTCGTTGCCGCCAAACTCGATGAAGGCCAAGCCTTCCGTTGGAAGATTCTTCCGAAGTCGATGAAAGCGTTGTAGACCCTTCTGTACCGTAGCGCCGAAGATTGAGATATTACGAACTTTACCGTCAAGTTTATCTGCGACAATTTGCATGAAATTCTTGTCACTCGTTTCATATCGACCATCGTCTGTGAGGATTATGCCTTTGGTGACCGAGTCACCGATAACCAGCCAATTCTTGGGTAATGCTCGAGATAGATCCATCGCACACCTCCATTTCATGCTTTTATATTTGAGGGTTATAAGCGATCCTCATCAAAGAGAGTCATCATTCGGATTCGATGCTTGACTTTGACGACTCTTCGTCTAACCTTTCAAGCATCGTGCAATTCATAGAGTGAAAGGTCGCATTACCCCGAAATTATAACAGATCCATAACTTTCCAAAGTTGAAATTACATGAAACTAAGGAAAGCAACTCTCTTTGCGTTAAGAATGTTCCCGCAAGTCTATTCTTTATTGTTTTCTGCATCTCCCCCATCAAGAAGTTCTGCCAAGCCGGCGAAAGGATACTGTACCGGAGCATCGCTTGCTTCTTTAGCCGGATAAAGAGTTGGGGTTGTTTGAGGATCACAATGACAATTTTCATCGTCGCGACGCAAGCCGCAGATCGGACAAAGCCCGGGACAATTTTCTTCGCAATACACACGCTGTTCTTGGTGAATCAGGACTTGTTCTCTTAGTGCCGGCTTGATATCCAGGTCACGATGAATCCATAGATAGACAGGATAGTCGTTCAGGAGGAATTCCGGGTTCATCTGAAGGCTGCGGGGAAAGATGCCCGAGGGGTAAAGATCACTAAGCGAAACCCATTCTTGGAGTCCTTCGAACGTACCGGTATCCAAGGTTTCATCTCGCAGAGGGTTTCTTCTCGGATCGCGAAAGGCAATCGCAAGCGGCATATGTTCTTTGCGCTTTACGTCCTGCAAGCAGCGAGCACAAGATCGCATCATCTCGAAATCTAAAGAACCGATCAGAAGCAAGTCTTCACTCTCGGTCAAGAACACTTCACCCTTAACGGACCAGGGGCTATCAAAGTTCAGATCATCTTGAGTCCAAAGCGCATGTTCAGCTGAGGCTTCAGCTTCGACCGGCGGATCAAACGTTCGTTCGAATTCAATTCCGGCTGCACTTTTTTGAAAGAGTTTATCGACATTAATCATGAGCTTCTCCTCTCACGGTCTCCGACATTTCACAGCTCCGGCATTAGCCACGTCACATCCAGTTGATGGTTTAGCATGGGTTGCCCTTCAAAAGCCAACTCATAGTTCAAATTACATGAGCCTTCCGGAAGAACGAGTTCCGTCAAGATAATTTGCCGTGTATTGATCTTCAAAGGAAATTGTCCGTAGGGGGTATCGTACAGCAGGTCATAAGGCTCACCGAGTTTAAAGCGCATCTCCATGACTTGTCCTCCGGTGCGCTTCAAGACAACTCTGTCCGCTGAAATATGGAGCTCAGCGTTCGTCGTTTGTCCATCCTCCGTCAGATTCTCATCATAGTAGAGAATCACACCATCAGACACAGGGCGTAGCCAAGCCTCGAATTGTTGGTCGATGACTTCAGGAAGCTCATCGCCCATTTGCTGCTGAGTGCGTAAGCTCAAATTGACGCGGTACATCGACAGTTCCTTCAAAATGGGCTCCTTCATCGTTCGTGGACATCGTTCTTCAGGTCTGGATTTGACAGAGAGTGCTGAGGGCTTTTGTGTGGTATTTGCACCTAGGCAAGGTCATTATCCTGCTTAAGTCGCACGAATGTTGTGTCCTAGCAGGAGATATGGCGATGAATAAGAAGGGTTTAGCTTGACCTATGCGAAGCGATCATCCTCCGCTGCATGGCTGCGATGCAACGTACTTTGACGTTCAAGCGCAAGAGCCAGGAGATAGTTCACGAGTTGTGGGAGCTCAATCCCCAGTCTATGGAAAGCTTGAGGATAGAGACTGATCGAGGTAAAACCGGGCAACGTGTTAATTTCATTGAAGTACACTTCTTCAGCCTCGGTATCGAAGAAGAAATCAACGCGCGAAAGCCCCGCCGCACCCACTTGATCCCAGACCATGCGAGCCATATCACGAATGCGTTGGCGAAGTCGACCTTCCACCGGAGCAGGGATAGCAAGCGACGAGGACGCTGAAAAGTACTTCGTCTTATAGTCGTAATAGACGACATCTTCGTCTTTCACGATCTCGCCGACATCGGACACTAAGGGTTCCTCATTGCCCAAAACAGCGACTTCCAATTCCCTGGCTTTGATAAACTTCTCGACCAAGATGATTGAATCAAAGCGAGATGCATTCTCAAGAGCATCTCGAAGCGAATCTTCGTCATCGGCTCGAGCCGTTCCGAGAGACGAACCACCATTGTTAGGCTTTACAAAACAAGGAAAATCCACTTGCTGACGAATCTGCTTCAGCATCATCTCTGGATCTTTCGCAAAAGCTGCTCGCTTAATTGCAAGCCATGGAAGTTGTGGAATGCCTGTATCCTGAACCAAGCGCTTCGTCATGACTTTGTCCATCCCGACCGCTGATCCTAAAACACCCGAACCGACATAAGGAATGCCGCTCAGCTCCAGAAAACCCTGTAAGACACCATCTTCATTGTGAACGCCATGCACTGCCGGGAAGATCACATCAGGGACAAGACCGTCACATACCTGAGTGAAGAAAGCACGAGGTGAGAAATCATGAAATTCCATCCTCCCTCGATCCTGTTCCGCCTGACGTTCCCAGCTACCATCGCTAAGATTAGGCTCATCAGACTTGTACGGCAAAAATTCACCGTCACGGTTGATCCCCATCATATGGACTTCATGACCGGCCGCTTTCAAACCACGGTATACATTCTCAGCAGAACGACAAGAAATCAGATGCTCCGGCGAATTGCCTCCGAAGATTAGCAAGACACGCAAGGGGCGAAGCTCTCCGGTATCCGCATTGACTTCGCGATGATAACGATCCTTAAATGCCGTGACATCTCGTTCCAACGAAGCTTCAGGTTCGATCCAACTCTGTTCTCGCATCTTCTACTCCTCATCTCTACATCATCTGTCCTTGAAGATGGAATGAGCAGATCCCGTAACTCGCAGCACCTGCCCATCCACTTGGATCATCTAGGTGGGGGAGAAACTTACTCGTCCTCCTCCGTGGCCTCGGTTCTGCTCGTCGTTGTACGACTGGTGGTTCTCTCTGTCGTCGGCTCTTCGGTCTCAACCGGCTCTTCCATCGTTGGCGCCGGGGTTGTTACTTCCTCCGTCGTCACTTCGGGTTCAGACTCTTCGATCGTTGTTTCCACAGGCGCTGACGTTGAAGGCTGAGTGGCAGGGATTTCACCGACCGGAACGGGGATCATCTTGCCGGAATCAGGACTGAGCGTGCGATCGGTGAAGAGCTCTTTCATCGCCATAGGAACCTCGACGACATAGAGAACTTGGTACTCGTCGTTCTCATAGTTCTGTTCCATCGCGACCAAGAGTTGGCGACCGTTGCTCATCCGAACAATACTGTATTCAGCCGATGAAGCACCATCGGTTGCGAGGTTGCTCAGATCGCGGAAGTCTGTTTCCAAGACTGCATTCTGGTGACTGTCTTTGAAGAGCTTGACGTATTCGTCATAGTCTTCTTCATACAAAGCGCGCCGTACAAGCTCTGCCGTATTATTCATTGAGGTCGGGCGAATCGGTGAAGGTGACGTTGCACGCCAGATGGCGATCATGACCAAGAATAGGAGCGCCAAGGCGATCAAAGCTAACGTGACGCGCGTTGTTGTATTGGCATTGGCAAGACGTTCGAGAATTGTGGGACTGTCTTCAGGTTTCTCCGTTTTCTCCCAGCGTGGATCTTCCGAAGGTCCTTCCACTAAATCCGTCGATTGTTCAACTTCCGTTTCTTCCGGTTTTTCCGACTTACCGGGGTCGAAGTCTTTGTTCATGTAGGACATGTTGCACCCTTCCTAGATTCTAAAAATCAATACGGTTGAGTTCTTGGCGATCTTGACGCAGTTCCTGCAGAATCTCCAAGAGTCTCTCTTCCAAGCCTACCATGTGACTTTCAAGATAACTCGTTCCCTGCTCCATGATCTTCTGAGCCGATTCTTCCGCGGCCAAGACGGTATCTTCTGCATAGGCTTGAGCACGGATCGTTATCTCATGCTCATCGATCATCTCTGCAATCCGTGTTTCCGCAGCACGCATCAAACGCTCAGCTTCGAGTCTGGCGTCATCGACGGTTCTTTGATTATGTTCAAGAATCCACCGAGCTTGACGAAGCTCAGCCGGAAGTTGATCCCTCAACTGCCCGACAATGAGCAGAATTTCATTGGGATCGACCATACGATGATTTGAGAACGGTACCTGGCGACCTTGGATCACAATCTGTTCAAGCTGCGACAGCAGGCTCTCCATCTTGCTAGCTTTGGGGTCATCCTCAATTCTACGAGGTTCTAGGTTCCCAAACTCATGCTGCATACTGACGACACTCCTTCATGACTCAAGACACAAAAGCCGATGACCGTATTTTCCATAACTAAAAACTCACGGTCATTGAGCGACTTTATCCGATTAAACTTCATTCTACACTTGACAGTCTGCTACTGTGTAACACTTGAGCGACAAATTCAGCGACAACAGGACTCACCATACCGCTCAAATCACCCCCTAGAGAAGCAACTTCACGCACAATGCTCGAGCTTGTAAAAGACATATCAGGGGATGTAATAAAGTAGACCGACTCGTAGTCTTCGTACAATAAGCGGTTGGCCGTCATCATCTCGGCCTCATAGCGGAAATCGGACTCGGAGCGAAGGCCGCGAACGACGACTTCAATGTCATTTTCCTGCATCAGTTTAACCAAGAGACCGTAGTACACGATAGCCTTGGCGTTCTTGATCCCGGCATGTTGAAGGGACTTCTCGATGATCTCGAGCCTTTGTTCGGGCGTGAAGGCACCGGCTTTGCTCTCGTTCGGCAAGACGGCCACAATGAGCTCATCGCAAAGCTCGGCAGCTCTTTCGCAAATATTGAGATGTCCCAAGGTGAAAGGATCGAAGGATCCAGGATAGAGCCAACGTTTCATATGCTCTCCTCCTCATTTGATGCCGATTCTGCTCGGCCATAGACCGTGAGCCTAGCGGCTCCGTACACACGCTCAAACAGCGTCGAATAACCAAGGGTTGCAGCGACTTCAGCGAAGAGACAATGATGAGAGCGTTCACTTTCCGTCACAATTCTTGTTCTGGGTTTAAGGAGTTCACCTCGCAGGAGGCTCTCTTCCAAACGGGCATACGCCTTCTCTCTTTGCCAAGGCGGGTCGAGATAGATGTAATCGAAGCGCATGGATTGCTCAACGAATCTTGGGATAGCCTGTTCCAAGCGGCAAGGAAAGAGCTTGATCTGCTCAGAATTTTCAAGCCTCAAGGATGCGAGATTGCGCTCGATGACACTCACGGCTCGGCGATCCGCTTCGACGAAGACGACCTCCGCCGCCCCTCGACTTAATGCCTCCAAACCGATCTGGCCGGAACCGGCAAAAGCATCCAGCCAACGCATCCCGTCGAACGATCCGCCTAGCACATTGAACAGGCTTTCCTTGAATCGATCCGAACTGGGCCGCGTCGATTTCCCCGGGGGCATGTAGAGACGATGCCCTTTATAAATACCGCTGATAATTCTTCCCATGCCTCGAGTATAACAAAGCTAGAGACCCGGGTTCATGCCACGCTCCCCAAAATGCATCTTCAAGCCGGCATCGAGCTCGGCACGCTCGGTACCGGTCAGTTGAATTTTGCCGTTCAAAAGATCCTCGACAGCTGAGGAGGCTTTTGTGAGGAGATGTTGATCTTCATAGAGATTGGCTATCCTAAATGCTGGTATACCATGCTGTCTTGTACCGAAGAAGTCGCCGGGTCCACGCAGTTTTAGATCGATTTCAGCAATCTCAAACCCGTCGCGGTGACGGCAAAGAGCGGTCATGCGTTTTCTGGCTAAGTCCTCTTCACTATCGCTCACGAGCACGCAGTAGGACTTGAGATCCCCGCGCCCGATGCGACCTCGTAGCTGATGGAGTTGAGCCAAACCGAAGCGTTCGGCATTTAAGATAACCATGAGATTTGCTCGAGGATTATCGACCCCGACTTCGATGACCGTTGTGGAAACCAAGATCTTCGTCTCACCGCTTTGAAACTTTGCCATCGCTTCGTCTTTGTCCTTGGCCTTCATCTGGCCATGGAGCAGGCCGACCTCAAGATCAGGAAAGATATTTTTACGGTAGAGTTCATAAGTTTCCGTGGCAGATTGAAGCGGCAACTGAGTCTCGCTGACCTCTTCTTGCTCGTCGACGAGGGCTGTCACGACATACACTTGACCCCCTTCGGCAATTTGCTTACGCATTAGGCGATAAACCCTATCCATGTCTTTGGATCGAGCCGTATAGGTATCGATGGGCAGACGACCGGCAGGCAATTCATCGATGACTGAAATATCAAGATCACCGTAGAGGACGAGAGCTAGAGAGCGCGGGATAGGAGTCGCCGACATGACAAGGACATGAGGGCGAGGCTGATCATCCTGAGGCTCATCCATTTCAAAGAGCGGGGGTGTCTCACCCTTCTCTGTCGATAAACGGATCCTCTGATTCACCCCGAATCGATGTTGCTCGTCCGTGACGGTCAAGCCTAAGCTTTGAAACCGGACCCGTTCCTCAATGAGCGCATGGGTTCCTATCAGGAGCTTAATGTCTCCCCGGCTAAGTCTAGCCAAGAGTTCTCTGCGCTCAGCAGTTTTCGTTTGCCCTGTCAGGAGCGCAATGGACTCTTCCGGCAGTCCGGACAAGAGCTTCTTCATGCTTTGGTAGTGTTGTTGAGCCAGGACAGAAGTCGGGGCCATCATGACAGCCTGCTTACCCGTCAAGATCGCATGGAGCATCGCCATGGCAGCTACAGCTGTCTTACCGCTCCCGACATCGCCTTGGATCAGGCGATTCATGGGGCGGGACCGCTGCAGATCTTCCATCACGGTCCCCAGCGCTCTTTGCTGCGCTCGCGTGAGGTCAAAGGGTAGATCCGCAATGGCCTGATGGAAGACCTTCTGAGCCGCTTCATCCAATTCCTGGACTAAACCCTGATCTTGCTCAGCTTCTCTCTCGGCGCGAAGGAGCCTAAGCCCCAAGCGGGTCAAAAAGAGTTCTTCAAAAGCCAAACGCTCTCGTGCGACATGGAGTTCTCTATCGCTCCCGGGATAATGAATCTTCTCATAAGCATAGCGAACCGCTGCAAGACCGGCTTGCCGCCTGATCTCGAGCGGTAAGGCTTCCGGAATCTGCTCACCCAGATCCTCTAATGCCAGCTTGGTCAACGAGCGTAAGAAGCCTTGTTGTATGCCTTGAGTGGACGGATAGATCGGAAGCATCCCAAAAACATCGCCGTTATCATCTAATTTCTGAAAACGCGGATTTTGAAAATTCAAATTGCCGCGATAACGTCTGGCGCGACCATAGAAGAGATAACGTTCACCCGGGACTAATTGATTCTGATAATACGGCTGGTTGAACCAGACAGCCTGGAGGCGACCCGTCTCATCGGCAAGAGTCGCTCGAAGCGTGGATTGTCTACCTCTACGGTTGAGATTCGGCACCGTGATAACTTCTGCTTCAATAGCGACATCGACATTTTCCGGAAGTTCAGCTATTGTCCGGCGGTTGCTCCAATTCTCATAGGCTCTGGGAAAATACCTTAGCAGGTCACCTTCGGTCCATAAGTCCAGGCGTTTAAGTCGACCGAAGCGATACTTCGAGACTCCCGGAAGTTCCGTGATGGGTCGATCGAAACGCCGTTTAGACATCGGTGGGCTCCCGTGAAGAGTCTGGCTTTGTAGGAGGTTCTTGCACAGGTTCGTGCACTGCTTCTTGCACAGGGTCGAGCTTGCCCACCCTTGCACTACGCCCCGTCTCACACAGATCCGACACCGGACAATGAGCACATCGAGGATTTCTCGCAACGCAGAGGTCTCGTCCGTGGTGCACCATGATATGACCGTAATGCGTCCAGGATTCCACCGGTAAGACCTGCTCCAGATCCCGTTCGACAATGGTGGGATTCTGCGAACGCGTAAAACCGAAATGTCGTGTGATCCGGCCGCAATGCGTATCCACGACGATGGCAGGGATACCATAGCCGTCGCTTCGCACGAGATTGGCAACTTTTCGACCGACGCCGGGGAGCCTCAAGAGATCCGCTTCCCTTGTAGGGACTTTACCGTCGTAATCCTGCAGGAGCATGGCGGCACTTTCACGCAAACGGGCTGCTTTCTGGCGGAAGATCCCGACCGTTCGGATCACCTCCTCCATCTCTTCTTGACTGCTTCCTGCGACAGCTTCGAGAGTTGGGAACGTCTCCGCAAAGATGGGGAGGATCTTATTGACTCTCTCATCGGTCGCTTGCGCGCCGAGAATCCCACCGACGAGGAGAATCCACGGATCGCCGTGAAAATCCAAGGTCGTTCCCATGTCCCCATAATGCCCATCGAGGCGATCCATGATGAGGACAGCTCGTGCCCTTCGTTCATCCCTCGTCTCATGAAATTTCATGGTCTACCCTTCCTTATGCCAGAGGCAATGTAAACACAAAAGCCGCCCCGCCCAACGTACTCTTATCGACTTTAATATGCTGCCCATGCTCCGCCAGCAGAGATCTCACAATAAACAAACCGAGTCCTGAACCGGCCTTCCCGGTCCGACTCTTATCCGCCTTATAGAAGCGTTCGAACACAGCATGATAATCCGCCGGATCTATCCCCGGACCCGAATCTTCTATTCGAATCTCAACGCGTCTGGTTCCGTCTTTCACATTCCTTGCCGTCACGGCGACGATGCCTTTCTCAGGCGTAAATTTAACGGCATTGTTCAAGAGGTTCGATAAAACCCGAGTTAGCGCTTCTCTATCGCCGATGATCAGGATCTTCGGACCAGAAAGCGATGGGGCAATCTTCGTCTGTACCGTCAATTCTTTGCTGGAAAACTGTGGTTCCATCCCTTCAATCACTTCGGCCAAGAGATCTTGTAAGACAATCTCTTGGAAGTCCATGGGCCTGGCTTGATCCAAGGTCCCTGCCAAGGTCATGTCTTGGATCAGAGCTTTCATGTGTTCCGCTTCCTGTCGTGATATCCCGATATACTTCTCAAAGAGTTCCGGTGGAATCGTTCCGTCAAGCATCCCCGATAAGAAACCCAAAATCGACGTCAAAGGCGTACGTAAGTCATGCGTGATCGCTGCGATAAAATTGCGTTGTTCTGCGGCATCGTTCTCCAGGTGGTCGACCATTGCATTGAAGGTATCGACCAGCGACGACAAGGAGCCGGTTGGCAGCAACCGCCCCTCGTCCCCCGTAAAATACTGCGGCATATCAACCCGAGCCGTTAGATCTCCCATTCGAATTTGATCCGCTGTCTTTGCCAGCTGGGTTAAGGGGTAACTAATTTGTCGGTTGATGATCACGATAAAAATGAGCGCAACGACGATGCCGACGACAGATGTCATGGCAATACCGTTGATAAGATAGGTCTTGAAATAGTCGTCAAAATCAATTCGTTCATGGAGTTGAATCGAAGCGACATGCACCCCAATGTGATTGTAGAGAGGACGGGTCACACTAAGCCAAGAACCGCCTTCCGCCTCGAAGAGGCCCATGAACCGCCCCCCCTGGACTCGAAGTCCGGTCTCAGGAAACGTAGCTCCGGAGTAGCGTTGCGGTAAGACGACCTTACCGCTCAAGGCAGATCTGGGGTGATCACGGAGAATGGTTGGAGGAATCTCGGTCGCATAGATGATTTCACCGTTGTTGCGAACAATCCATATCTTGGCATCCGTCAATTGAGAGAGCGCATAGATATCTTCCTGCAAGAGGCGGTTACCATCTTGAAGGCTCATATTCTCACTTGCAAGACTCCGGAAGCGTTGCGTGAGCTGAGCAGCTGCTCCTTCCATGATTCGCAGGCGCTCGTTATTGATTGAACTTGAGAGGATACCAAAGTAAACGAGATTCAAGACAAGGAAGGCTAAGAGGACTGTCAAGATGAGGAAACGATTGGTCTTCCTGAGCCCTGTCTCATCGTATGATGGTGCATGATAACGACCCTCAGTTTTGCGCTTTCGCCGAGGGCGCTCGATCATGAATCTATCGCCGGATCGTCGTTAGCCTCATTCTCAGGCGCATCTTCGGAGGGATCATCCTCTTCAACCGTGGCGAACTTATAGCCAACACCCCAAACGGTCTTGATCTCCCATTGTCCGCTGCCCCCGGCTAACGCAATCTTCTCGCGAATACGCTTCACATGGACATCAACCGTGCGAGATTCCCCGTAGAAGTCATAGCCCCAAACACTCCCTAGAAGCTGTTCACGGGTGTAGACATGATTAGGCGAAGCGGCCAAGAAGAAGAGAAGTTCCAATTCTTTGGGCGGCATCTCAACGGTCTGACCGTTGATCTCGCAGACATAGGAGTCCAAATCCACGACAAGGCCGGGATAGACAACACGCTGGGACTTATCATCCTCTGAAGCAATGGTTTCAGAACGGCGGAGGATAGCCTTGACTCGAGCCATGAGTTCACTTGGCTCAAACGGCTTGGTCAAGTAATCATCAGCCCCCAGTTCCAAACCTACGACCTTATCCAAGGTCTCGCCTCTGGCTGTGAGCATGATGATAGGGACTTGCGAAGTTTTCCGGATCTCACGGCAAATATCGTAGCCGTCCTTCCCCGGAAGCATCAGGTCTAAAACGACGAGAGTCGGATCAAAGTCAGCGAAGGCTGCAAGTGCATCGTTCCCGTCCAAGATGGTGCGGACCTTGAAACCTTCCTTCATAAAATAGAGTCTCAATAATTCACATATATTAGGATCGTCATCGACGATAAGTGCTCTCTTATCTTTACTGTCCATTTATCCCTCCTCCTTCGTTTCCATATTTATTTGAATGTCATCATGCGCCAACATCTGGCGAAGCTCAACCATGAATGACTCGATATCTTTGAACTGACGGTAAACAGATGCAAAGCGCACATAGGCCACTTCATCGATCTCCATGAGTTGATCCATGACGAGTTCGCCAATTTCTTGACTGCTCACTTCATTGCGCATGGTGTTCCGTAGAGTCTGTTCAACCCCGGCAACCAAACCGTCAAGCTGCTCACCCGTCACCGGTCGCTTATGACATGCCTTGAGGATATTGGCACGCAACTTATCACGATCAAAAGCCTGTCGACTTCCATCTCTCTTAATCACGAGCAGCGGTTGAGTTTCAACATTCTCGTAGGTTGTAAAACGAGCGCCGCACGCGAGACATTCGCGGCGGCGTCGAATACTTAAACCTTCATCAGAGGGGCGGGAGTCGATGACCTTATCGTGATCCTCAGAACAAAAAGGACACCTCATAAGGACACCTCATCTCTCCTAAACTTAGGATTCGTTATCGTCGTTCGTTAACCAGCTCAATAGGCGATTACTACGAGTATTGGGGGATTGTCCATCCGTCCTTGCAATCGGCTGACGTTGTGGAGCTTGGCTCTCTCTAGGTGCCGACTCAGGCTGTTCCTGTACCGGGTAGCTGTCCGGGCGAACGCCGGACTGATAATCACCTTCGTAGCTACGGTTCATAGGGGCTTCCGTAGTACGTTGTTCGTAGAGATACTCTTCATTCCGTGGTTCAGGGGAACGATCTTCACCCTGGAGGAAGCTTGGGATACGGCTGGTAGGCTCTTGACGCGGGGCAGGATTACGACGTGCCGGTTGTTGAGCCGTCTGGGCTTGCGCCGGGTTCACAGGCTGAGCTTGATAGTTGCTGCGACGACGTTGTGAAGCTTGGGGACGCTCGGTGCGCTCTCTACGACCTTGACCCATGAGGCTAATGCTCTCTTCACGAATTGCCGGCTGCTCATCTTCTCCATAGACTTGTTCGAAACCGCTCGCAATCACGGTGATCATGACATCCGCATCGAGGTTATCGGACGTGACGGAACCGATGATGATTTCCGCATCCGGGGCAGCAGCATCACGGACAAGTGAAGCAGCAGTCTGGAGCTCTTTCATCTTGAGGTTGTCGGCTGTGAAATTGACGATCAGGCGCTTAGCACCGTCGATGCTTGTATCAAGGAGGGGGCTGTTGATGGCTTCATCAATCGCCTGCTCGACTCTCTTGTCACCACTGGCTCGACCGATACCCATATGGCAAATCCCGGCGTCTGTCATAACACGGCGCACGTCAGCCATATCGAGGTTAATGATTCCCGGGATAGTAATTAAGTCTGAAATACCCGTGACACCGAACTTAAGGATCTGGTCGGCCATTGCAAAGGCTTCATCGACGGAAGTATCGTCATCGGCGATCTCGAGCAATTTATCGTTCGGCACGATGATGAGGGCATCAACGTATTTTTCCAATTCCTTGATGCCTGCTTCCGCATTGAGCATGCGCTGAGCCCCTTCAAAGCGGAAGGGCCTGGTCACAACGGAAACCGTTAGGATTCCAAGTTCACGCGCGATCTCGGCAACCACCGGAGCCGCACCTGTACCCGTACCACCGCCCATGCCGGCCGTGATAAAGAGCATGTCTGATCCTTCGATGATCTCTACGATCTCTTCGCGTGATTCAAGAGCCGCCTCTTGACCTACGGTAGGATCTGCTCCTGCACCTAAGCCACGGGTGAGTTTCTCACCGATCTGCAGAGTGGTCTCCGCACGTGAATACTCCAGTGCTTGACGATCCGTATTGATCGCACAAAAATCAACTCCCTGAACCTTGCTTTCAATCATGCGGTTCACGGCGTTGCAGCCACCACCCCCGACACCAATGACGCGAATCGCCCCAAATGCGGGCTCCTCAACAGCAAAGCTCATTGGTTGTTGACGGGAGGTTCTATTTCTACTGCCTGTAAAATCAGCCAAAGTTAAGCCCCTTTCAATGACCCGGGTCATACCGGCGACATTTCATGTCACATTGGTTCGCATTTTACATGATGATTACAATTCAAACAAGACGGTTCATCCGAATTTCATCATCAACCTGTGGTCTTTTATTAGTTATCAAACACAATATCTTGTGTTTTCATCACGATTCCGACTCTTCTTGCGCTTTTTCTAAAACTTGTTCCGGATCAGGCTTTTTCGTTCGAAATTCTTCTACTTCACTGTAAACGCTACGTAACATTCTCCGTTGAACCGTATGAAAACGGGTAAAAATCCTATTGCCTAAAGCAAAGACCGGCGCAAGATACAGGGGTACCCCTAATTGTTGGCCCAAAGCTGTGAGCAACGCAGCAAGAACAAAGTCCGCTAAAGCACCGGAAAGAATATCGATCCAATCCCCTGAACTTTCTCGCGTCGTCGCATTGGCGACTTGGAGAATGCGATCAATGAGGATCAGGATCAAGAGTGCCATATAGACCGAGTAAGCCGCCGGAAGATTCATCTGCCAGAAGAGACCTATGACGAGCCCAATAATGAGGGCCAATAATCCAAGCATCCCTTTCCTCCTAAGGTGTTTCTATGCCACCTGTCTCCGTCGTCTGTTCAGCAGTTTCTTCAATCGGATAACCCCATTCATCGGTGATTTCCGTCTCAGCCTCTGTCGTTGTGGTTGGAATCCAAGCCGGATCCGTCTCAATGATCTGCCCGAAGATATCTGTTTCAGGAGTCTCACCGTCTTGACTCGTGACCTCGGGTGTCGTCACAGGAGTCTCCAGATAAGTTTCCGATATCGTCGGTCGATTGGGTGTAACAAATACCTTCTCACCGCTGACCAGATCGACATATCCCTCGCCTTGTTCATTAAGGGCATCCGTCTGGAGAACATGCCGGAGCCAGTATATATCGTCGCTGTGAGCATCTCCCGAACCGAAGCGCGCCAACATGATCCGATTCGTATTCGGCAAGACGAAACTTACGTCCATCCTCTGACGTGAATCCACATAAACTTCCACGATGCGGGGGAATAATTCGAAACCATCATCCGCATCCGTATCCGTTCGCACAACCGTGTCCAAGAAACGAAGCGCTTGACCCAAGACACGACTGTCTTCTTCCCGCAGTCGCTTCCCGCGACCCAAGTATTGCAAACTCAAGCCTGAGATACGGGGCACTTGGATATCAGGCAAATCATCTCGAAAAGCCAAAACCTGCGCATCCCCACTGACAACGGCATACCCATTGGGAACAGACAAAACCCCCATCGGTTGATGTTCGCGGATATCGACGACGAAACCGGAAGGAAAACTCACATGGCAACGAACATCTGAGATGAGAGAATACTCCTTTTTAAAGCGAGCCTCCATATTAGAGTTTCGCCCCGTCAAGATCTGGAAGATATCGCCGTTGACGTAGGATAGAAGGTGCTTTCCACTCTCAAGGTCCGCAAGCTCCAGAATTTCTTTATCGCTTAGAAGTTGATTTCCCTTGATATAGAGCGTTTCCAAATAAAACTCCGGCAACAGAGCAACAAGCGTGATCATGATACCGATCAAGAAAAGGACAACGACCTGGACGATGCGCCTTGTGCGAAGGTAAGGCTCTTGCCGTTCAACACTGGCCTGACTCGTAGCAACATCCGAAGGCTCTTGGCGGTACGTATACGTGATCTTTGCCCGTTTCTCAGCCTTCTCTCGTTCAGCTTCTTCTCGCGTACGCTTCAGCGCTTCGAGGTCTTCTGCATCTTCCGGTAACTCCACATCAGGTGCTTTGAGGGCTTTGGCTTCAAAGACCATCGCTTCATCCGGAATCTGGCGAATACCGATGGCTTCGAGTTCTTCAATGATGCGTTGGGTGATGACCTCGGGATCTTGATCTGAAGCTTCTTGATCTGAAGCCTCTTCATTTGAAGCTTCTTCATCTGAAACTTCGTCGTTCGAAGCATCGCCTTCTGTTGGATCTTCCGTCGCTGAATCGGCTTCATCCTCGGGGGAAACCTCTATAGGCTCTTCATTCTCTCCCGAGTCAGCCGTCTCTTCTTCTACTGCAGCCGGCTCATGACTCGTTATGGCAACTCTTTCAACGTCTACTTCAGCTAAGCTTGAATCTTCCGGTTCAGTTTCATCGTCTTCGACCGGGACGTCATTTCCCAAATCAGCAGCGTTTTCCTCAGACGCAGGCTCTTCGTTTACCGCTTCGACCTCTGTCACATCATCCGCAATCTCAATTGCCGCTTGCTCATCGTCTTCGGAAAGCTCGATCTTCCAATCTTCGATCTTTGCATCATCCCGGGGTTCGCGGTTCGGATTCTCTTTATTCATGTGGATTCCTTGCCAAGCGCCAGACTTCCTCCGCGATCAAGTCCGCAGCGTCTTCCCGGGCTAACACCTTCGCGGCTCGTCCCATGGCATCAAGTTCAACCGGATCCTCTAGAA
Organism: uncultured Oscillospiraceae bacterium; assembly: GCA_964345975.1. Classification (GTDB taxonomy): domain Bacteria; phylum Bacillota; class Clostridia; order Saccharofermentanales; family Fastidiosipilaceae; genus CAYFSS01. The sequence continues at coordinate 31,240 of CAYFSS010000010.1, read as the reverse complement.
GCTTTGAAACTTCCTTGTAGAGCCTTTCTCCTGTCAGCTCATCGTCCGGGATAAGAACAGCTGCTCCTACATTTACAAAAGCCTGCGCATTCATCGTCTGATGGTCTTCCGCTGCAAAGGGATACGGCACCATGATGGAAGGTCTACCGAGCATCGCCGTTTCCGAGCTCGAGATCGCACCTGCTCTACTGACTAAAAGATCTGAACCGGCCATCCACTTGTGCATGTCATAGATGAAATCTTTGATCTCCAAGACATGGTCCAAGCCTTGTGCTTTGGCTAGATAGGTCTCGTATTGACCTCGCCCGGTCGAAAGCACAAAACGAACATCCTTGGCTTCAGGCTTTTCATTGATGAGACGCGCCATATCGATGCTGGCTTCACAAATGGACTGCGCACCTTGAGAACCCCCGCTGATCAAAACGATTTGGCGAGGATCTGTGGCATGGAGTTCTTGTTTGGCACTTTCGATATCGACTTCGATAAAATCTGTCCGGACAGGATTGCCCGTCAGGACGACCCGATCTGCCTTGGCGAAGGCATCGCGTGTTTCCTCATAGCTAATGCAGACCGTCGAAGCTCTCGCTCCTAGATAACGATTCACACGGCCGGCAAAGGCATTGGCCTCATGGATGACGACAGGAATTCCAAGTTTATTTGCTGCTGCCAAGACCGGTGCACTCACGAAACCCCCGGTGGCAAAGACAACATCGGCGTCAAACTCCTGCAAGATCTTCGTCGCCTCGCGCTTGCCTTTGATCAGGTCACGGAAGAGGCGAAAGAGAGCTTTAGGTCTGAAATATAAAGGTGAAGCGGGGATGCTTTTGAAGGGATAATGCGTCCGCTCAAGGAGCCGCTCCTCCATGGAATTAGCACGTCCCAGAAAGAGAATGGAGACGCTTGGATCCTGACGCTCTAAGATTTCCGCGATGGCTAACGCAGGATTGATGTGTCCCGCTGTCCCACCGCTAACAAAAGCAATACGTGTCATGAGACACCTCGCTGCAGGCTGAGAACCGTCTTACGCGTCGTGCGTTGACGGGAGACATTGAGCAAGATGCCGACCGCGATGAGGAAGAAGAGATTACCCGAACCCCCATAGCTGAAGAAGGGCAAAGAAATTCCCGTCGGAATAACGGTCTCGACATTGACCCCTATACTCAAGAAGGCTTGGAGCGCAATGATATAGGTCGCTCCAATCGCCAGTACATAGAGATACAAAGACGGGGCTTGCGAAGCAATTCGCATCCCGACCACTAGGAAGAGCACGAAGAGAACGATCACAAGGAGGCCGCCTAAGAAGCCCACCTCCTCTACGATGTTCGAGAAAATATAGTCGTTATGTCCTTCCGGCAAGTAATTGTATTTTTGCTTCCCTTGACCGATGCCCTGACCCAAGAGACCGCCTGAACCGATGGCCAGTTCGGCTTGGTCACGCTGCCATGTGTCATCCTTGTCCGCGTCATCCGACTCGGTGAAGATCATGATGCGTTGCTGGAGGTGATCCCAGCGGGAACCGAACTGATCACCCAAGACAGGTCTCAGAGCACTGAGGAGCAAAATGCCTGCCAAGCCCAGGACGAGCAACATGCTCCCGCCCGTGAGAAGGCTCTTGAAAGAAACACCCGATGAAATCATGAGGAGGCCTAGCAAGGCGACCATGATGATGATGACCGAAATATGGGATTGGAAGAAGATCGGAAGCCACCATATGCCGAAGATGATGAAGGGCAAGAAGACTTCGAGGAAGCCATCGAACCACTTCTGTTTTGCAGGCGTTTTGCTGACGAGTTCGCCAGCCTCACGCTTCTTTTGAAGGGTTGAGTAATACGCCGCGAGGATATAGACAACACCGATCTTAGCAATCTCGGAGGGTTGGAAACTCAAATTCTCACCGAAACCCCACCAACGCCGGTGACCGTTCTTCTCGATCCCACCAAGCTGCGGGAACAGCGTTGCAAGCAGAAAAACCATCGTCACCAACCAGAAGATGAGGACAAAGGAACGTTTGTTGAAGAGTTCAAGATCAATGCGTGTGATGAAATACGCTATGACGACACCGACCAGGGTGACGGTAATCTGGCGACTGATGTAAGACGTCGTATTGCCGACTTCCGTCAAGGAACGGGTCATGCTGGCACTGTAGAGCATAATGAGGCCGAAACAGATGGTCACAACGAGGATTAAAATGAGACCCCAGTGAAGGCTTCTTTTCTCCTGGCGCTCACGGGTACGACGGGGTAGATCTCTCGGTAAACGTGGTTTAGCGCCACCCCAACGAGGTAAGAAACGATTGCGCTTCGGGCGCTTCGCATCGCTCGCCCGAGGGATCGGGCGGTTTGCAGTCCTGGCATCCCCAACTAGCCTTTGTGGTCTAGTACCTGAAGGACTTTCAACTGAGTTATTTTGCGGCTCATGTAGTTGTGGCATAAAACCTCCGGTCGGACGTTTGGCAAATCTGACAGATCAAGCGAGGTAGACTAAACGGACTAAACGGGCTAAACGGACTAAACGGGCTAAACGGGCTAAATAAGCTAGGCAAGCTAGACGGATAAGCAGGCTAAACCGTCAGCAAAGATGCAAAGAGGAGCCACGTCACAGCAGCACCTAAGACAGTAATGAACGAGAAGGTGAGCACCACCTTGCGCTCAGACCAACCCCCAAGTTCAAAATGATGATGGATCGGTGACATCCGGAATATACGCTTACCGCCGGTGTGACGGAAGTACATCATCTGAACCAAAACAGAGCCGATCTCTACCCAGTAGATCACACCCAAGGTCAAGAATGCAAAGGGCAGACCCATGAGCAAGAGGGTTCCGGAAACGAAGGCTCCAAGGGCCAAAGAACCAAAGTCCCCCATGAAGATCTTGGCTGGATGTCGGTTATAAAACACAAAAGCCAAGACCGCGCCTAACAACGCCGATAAGAGTCCTCTCACCGGAATAACTTGAGTCGCAGCCATGAAAGGCATCCTATAGATTGCGAGGCCAAGGACTAACGCAAGTAAGACAACACTCGTCACACTCCCGGCAAGCCCGTCCACTCCATCCGTAATATTTACGGCATTGATGCAGGCATAGAGGAAGAAGAAAGCAAAGAGAGCGTAGACGGCACGCCATATCCCTGCGATTTCAATCCATCCCAGCCAAGGTAATCCCAGCGCCAACGGCTCCGGTCTAAGGAATACGATATAGATGACGAACGCCGCCAAGAGTCCACTCAAGGCAAGGCTCTTGGCGCGGACACTTAGTCCTTCAGGATCACCGGCAATTTTAATCCTATCGTCTCTATAACCGATAGCGGCAGCGCCTCCGACAAGGACCAGGAGGGGCAGATGGCGTAAACTTCCACTGACGATGGCAATTACAATCGCCAAGATGAAGGTCGGAGCAAGGAAGATGAAACCTCCCAAGGTGGGGGTCCCGGTCTTCTTCAAATGAGACTGTGGGCCGTCATCTCTGACCGTTTGGCCTAATTTCTCTTCTTGCATCCGGCGAATCCATGGTTTACCAACCGCAAGACCCAAGATCAAGGCTGATAGGGCATAAATTACATCAGTCATGGATTGCCTCTTCAAACATGGCACGCAAAGTACCGAGTCGATAACTGTTCGATCCTTTGAGAAGAATCGTATCGCCTTCTTTAAGGCGAGTTCGGAGAGCTTCAAACATGTCGTCCAAGCCCTCACAAAGAATTACCTCCATGGAATCAGGATAAGATTCTTGTATTTTCTGAATTCCACGGTGAATATCGTCACTATGGGGACCTAGGAGGAAGACCAACCGGAAAACGCCGGACTCGGTCAATGCCTCACCGATGCGTTCATGGAAGAACGAAGCTGCCGGCCCCAATTCATTGACAGAAGCGATACAAGCTACAGCCTCCGTAACGCCATGATATTGCAGACTCTCGAAGGCTGCTTCCATAGATTCGGGGCTGGCATTGTAAGCGTCATCGATGATCAGATAGCTGCCGATTTGATGTCTCGCCAAACGACCCGGTTCATTCCTGTAGGTACTGAGCGTTGATCTCAGAACGGACGCTTCTACCTCAATATCGAGTTCTGCCATGATTTGTGCCGTGACCGCAAGATGGGCGAGATGATGTGGCTCCACCTCACGAGTTTCGAGTTTGATCTCTTTCATCAAGGCCCGGTCACGATAAAACTTGAATACCAGGTTCGAACTCTCATAGTACGCCAAGCATATCGGTAGAGCCGGCAGTTGTTCGACGTCGTAATTACGACCTGCATAGAGTCTAATGCGGTGCCATTGATCCTCATGCTCCAAGACCCATTGACTCAGCAAGTCTTCATCCCAGCGGAGATGAAGCGGTGCATCGTCAGACATGCCTTCCAGGATCTCGAGCTTTGCTTGGAGAAGATCTTCACGGCTGTCGAAATGCGCCAGATGTGAGGTTCCAATATTGGTGATGACTGCACGGTCAGGTTCAGCTGCTCTGGAGCTCAGAGAAATTTCACCTGCATGGTCCATGGCTAATTCTAAGACCGCGACTCGGGCTTCCGGATCCAAAGCAAAGATCGACTGGGAAACACCAATAGGATTGTTGAGGTTGGCTTTTGTCCCTGACACAGTCATTGTTTGACCCAAGCCTGCCATGATCCAATTGCGGCAAGAGGTCTTCCCGACACTTCCCGTCACCCCGATCACTTCAAACGAGTGTTCATTTCGGGCGATGTTAGCAAGGTCCAGCAAGAAGGATAGACCATCCGTCACTTTGATATAGACCGCCGACTCTTCAGAATAATCTCGCAACTCGTTTAGCGATGAATCTCTTGTGTACGCAAAAACTCTGGCGCCGGCATCAAAAGCTTGACGCATGAAATTTTCACCATCGAACGTCTCACCTTTCAACGGCACAAACATAGCGTTTTCCAGGTCTTCTCGCGTATCGGTCGAAATACGCAAAGCTCCCGTGGCTTCACCGATTATGTCCAAGATGCTCGGAGCTGTGAGAATCGCTTCCCAGCTGAGAGATGAAAGATCCGACATCACTAACCACCTACCTGTTCTTCAGTTTCAGCAGGAGTTTCAGGCACATTACCTCCGGCCGGAATCATCCCGTCCGTGCTTTCCTGTGAATATTCAGGGAGCGCATCGGGGTTAAACGGCACGGTCTCGGCCGGTACCTGTGGCACTTCTTGCGTATCCGTATCTGCGACATTCTCGGGAGTGAACGTAGGACTCTCACCTGCAGGCGGCTGAGTCATGGGCAAATCCTCAATCGTCGAACTGTCTTCGCGTTTCTGGTACTCGATGATTTCTCTATCGGCAGGGGTTTCATCGCTGAAAGCAAGCGAAACAACAGACCATTTTGAAACTTCAGTACCCGGATTTACGGATTGGTAGACAACCTGCCCGCTGGGGTTGAACCCTGAATAGTTCACATTGATCTGAGCTTCGTCGGCGAGCTTACGCATCTCAAAGAGGCCCAAGCCTTGGAAATCGGGGACTTGCGTTGGGGCGGTTAAGTTCTCCGGTAAAGGATGATCTTCGGTCCCTAAGAAGATAAAGCCGTCGGCGTTCAGGACAGAACCTCCCGGTGGCCACATTTGCGTTACAAGGTCATCACCACGGATCCCCTTTGGAAAACGGACTTGTACGCTACGATTTGTGGTCGCATCGACTAAGGCTTCGAAGAATGTGTAATTGTAGTTATAGGAAGGGATGATTTCTTGATCCCACGCATGCACCCAATCATATTCGATCCAATGCGGATCAAACTTCATCTCTTCCATAACCTTGCGTGTGATATAGCGACTACCTTGCTGGAGAGCGTGCGAGTTTTCATTGTCCCGCGGGACTTGGAGACTCATCATGACGACAAACTTAGGATCGTCATAAGGGACGATGGCTCCCACCGAGAAGGACGAAGCATTTTCCTCGGTTCCGTATGGCGCCAGCGACGTTCCCGTCTTACCGGCGGTTGCATGCCCCGGGAAATAAATGTGAGGGGCAACCCCGCCGATGTGGGTACCGACAACCATTCGTTCCAATACGAGACGCGTTGTCTCAGCAGAATAAATACGGCGTTGGACTTCCGGCTTGAATTGACGCACAACGTTGCCGTCGTTATCGAGGAGCGAATCGGCTATGCGTGGCGTCATGAGTCTTCCTTCATTGGCTAACGCAGCATAGAGCTGTGCCTGACGGATGCCTGTGATCGTGGACTGCTCGCCGAAAGCCAAGGTCGCCATATCGACGATATTGGGTTCCGAGTGGACCAAGCCAACAGATTCGGCAGGAAGATCAATCCCGGTCCGCTCATTCATACCCATGAGATTGATGTAATCGTAAAACTTAGTGACTCCGATCCGTTGCGCAATCCGCACGAACGGCGGGTTGCATGAATACATCAAAGCCTCTTCCAAGTTCACTGAGCCGTGATTCCAGTCGTATTCTTGTGACCAGCATGAAATAGGATATTCAGTCCAGTCACCAACCCACATCGGCTCATCGGAGAAGTATTCCTCCAGATCCACTTTGCCCTCATCGAGTCCTATCGAAGCCGTAAGCGGCTTGAAACTCGAACCCGGCTCATAGGGGAACATCGTCGATTGATTGACCCAGACATTGGAGGTTAGATGATTGATATGTTCTTGATTCTCAACCGGATTCCAGTCATCAGGATGAATTCCGGGCGGAGGTCCCGCAGGATTGTTGAGATCGAAGCTGCGACTATCGGCCATTGCCCAAACAGCGCCTGTCTTGGCATCCATGACGACAGCAAATACGCCCTTCTTCGCCTCGAAGCCAATGGCCAAGGCATCGACAACTTCCTGGGCTACATTCTGGATCTTACTGTTGATATTGATCTTTAAGTGGTTACCGTCAACAGCCGGAACTTCAACCGCCTCGGTATTGGGGAGTCTGGTGCCTAAGTAGTTATCGACTTCAGCATAACGATACCCGGGCTGTCCCGTAAGCTCTCTATCGTAGGAGCGTTCGAGTCCCATGATGCCCTGAATGTTATCTTCGATCCGATTCGTAAACCCTATGACACCGCTGGCAAAGTTCTTCTCGGGGTAATAGCGTTGCATCACGGGATCAATGGCGAAGCCACCGATGGCGTGCTCACTGAGGTAGTCATCGAGCTTCTCTTTGGTGTCTCGATCGACATTCTTCTTCAATTGAACATAAGGTTGCTGAACCCTATTCATGTTCGTAGCGGTTTCCGCAACATCGAGGTCGAGCAACGTAGCGATATACTCCGTGATCTCTTCCTTCGTCACCTTCTCGGTTCTGGAACGAACATCCGCCGGCGTTATACCGATCGTATAAACATACGTCGTTGTGGCAAGGATCTTTCCTTGACTGTCGACGATATTGCCTCGCATGGGATAAGTCACGCTTCGACGCATGTGTTGCGAAGCTGCACGCTCCGAAATCTCTCGATGCCTCAAGACAGAGGTATCGAAGAGTTTCAAAATATTGGCTGCGGCGAGAATCAAAAAGAATGCCAAAGCAATCAGCAATCCCCTCCGCACCTCATCGCGTTGTCCGGGGCGACGACGCACCCGATGTTTGGGATCATTCATTGACAACCTCGTTTAAATCTTCGGCAAGGGAAGGCTCATTCGTCGACGGATTATCTTGTGCGAGCTCATCGGTTTTGGAGTTATTTGAGCCTTCAATTGTAGCACGGGCGTTGGGCGTTGGACTTCCCGTAGTTTCTCTAACAGTCGTTGAAACCGCAGGGGTTTCGCTCACGGCAGACTTATTGCTATCGGCTTCACGATGACCCTCGGTCACGTTACCCTCGCTATCGTCCTCGACGATAGAGGCATCACCTGTAGTATCGCTTGCGCCACCGTCAAGGATGATTCCTCCGTCTTCCGTGACAGCTTGGGAACTCGTCACGAATTCCTCGAGCGCATCGTTATTTGCCGGATCGAAATTACTGAAATAGGCTTGCGCCAAACGATGCTCTTCATAGTATTCCTCTAGATTGTAATACGTCTCTCGCCCGCCCAGCACACGTTCCACGAAGGACTCCGCATCGGCCGATTCCAGACGCAGTAGAACTTCATCATTCTTCGTCTGTGGGACAAGGATACGGGGCGCTTCGAGCGAAGGAATCATCCCCAACTCAACCGCAGCTTGGGCTATAGCTTGTAAATCCGTGCGGCTGTAGATTTCTTCCTGGAGCTGTGCGTTACTCATGCGAAGCTGTTGGATTCGGTTCTCCTTTGCAGCATTCTCATAGACCTGATCGAGGATTCTCCCCTGACGCAATAAGCTGCGACCGAAGAGGAGAGATAACCACGTGAGGACAAAGAGAAAAATCAGGATGCGACTTAATTGCTGCGAACGCTGTTCGCGTTCAAGGCTGGAAGCCAAGCGCTGCATCGAGACATTCGGGCTTGCTTCGGCATCGATACGATCTTGTCGTTTAACTTTCGCTCTACTACTCATCGCCGCCTCCTTTCACAAAGGTTCTCAGGCGAGCACTACGTGCTCTCGGATTGAGCTCCAACTCCTCTTCCGAAGCCGTCCAACCCTGACGCTTTGGCACTTTACCCAAAGGTTTAAGCCCACATACACAAGGCATCGATTTCGGGCATTCACAAGGATCAAGCCATCCGCGAAATTTCTGCTTCACAATCCTATCTTCCAATGAGTGAAAACTAATGATTGCTAAAACCCCGCCCGGAACCAATCGCTCAATAGCTTCTTCAAGAAAATTCTCCAACGCAGCTAACTCATCATTCACAGCAATTCTTAAGGCCTGAAATGTCCGTCTGGCCGGATGTTTATCGCGCCTAGCCTTGGGCGGTAGGGCATGGATAATCGTATCGGCCAAATCCAAGGTATCTTCAAAGGGCTGTACTTTCCGCCGTTCAACAATGCGGCGGGCAACGCGCCCGGCAAATCGTTCTTCACCATAATCCTTGATGATGGTGCGCAGCTCCTGTTCGGGGAGTGAATTGACCAAGTCTGCAGCCGTTAAGGACTGCTCGGGATTCATCCTCATGTCAAGCGGACCTTGTTCATGATAAGAGAATCCCCGCTCAGGTGTATCGATCTGAGGTGAAGAAACCCCTATATCAGCAAAAATGAGATCAAAGTCACTTTCAGATCCTAGGGATTCTTCCAAGGCTCCAAAGTCCCCTGCCAGGACAGCAAAGTTCACGCCTCGCTCTTGAGCGAGCGGCTCTAAGCGCCTGCGGCACACTTCGCGAGCGGTCGGATCCTTATCCAGGCAGATTAACGTGCCATCATTAGGTCCCAATTGTTCCAAAAAAGCCCGGCTGTGTCCCCCTGCACCGCAGGTGACATCGAGCACTTTGCTCGATGATTTCAAAGGCAAAGCACTGACCACTTCATCGTAGAGAACAGGAATGTGCTCAAAGGTCATGACGTCTCCTTTCCCGGTGAGAAAAAGAGCGTACCCTGGCCGAGGCGCTCTTCTTGATCCGCTTATAATAGTTGCGCCCGGAAATTATAGCAAGGAAGCCCAAACGGCCTAAGGGAGGGTCGGACGGGCTTTTTTGTGTAAATGGATGACAACAAAATAGGCGATTGCAGCCAATACCATGAGGAGTGAAAGGAGTTGAGACGCACGTAAACCGGTACCCAAAACATAGAGACTATCAGTCCTTAGCCCTTCGACAAAGAAGCGTAGGAGACCATAGAGACCGATGTATGCGGCAAAGACGAAGCCCTTGTGAGGACGCTGACGACGGTAATAGAAAAGTAAGGCTGCAATGAGAAAGTTTCCAAGGAATTCATAAAAGAAGGTTGGGTGCACCGGGAGATTTGGATCAACCCCCGGAATTTGGGCCCGTGTGAGGTAATCTCTTGTCCCGTTGGAAATCATGCCCCATGGCAAGGTTGTATTATGACCGAAGGCTTCCTGATTGAAGAAGTTCCCCCAGCGACCGATGCCCTGACCAAGAGGAATGTAAGGCGCCAGGAAGTCTGCCAGTTCAAGGAAAGAGCGACCCTTGATACGGTTTAAGATGAAGAGACCGATCATGGCGCCGATGACACCGCCGTAGAATGCCAGCCCCCCGTCCCGCACATTGAAGATCCGCATGGGATCTCCCTGAAACTCATCCCAAGCAAAGATCACATAATACAGGCGAGCGCCGATCAGCATCGTCGGAACGAGGACCAGGAAATTATCGAGAATCTCATCTTCCTCAAAGCCGAATTTCTTGCTGTGGCGAAGGGCTAATGTAAAGGCAAGGACGGTCGCCAAGGTGATAATGAGACCGTAGAAATAGACATTGAAGGGGCCGATGGAGAAGGCTTCACGATTGACCTCTAAAGGGCCCAGTCCAAGACCGGGAAATTCAACCAGGAAATCAGGCTGCATGCTGACTACTCCTTTATACATCCGGATGTGGCTCGATTGCTATGGAACCTTGCGGTTCGTGGTCAGTAGATCATCCTATCGATGCAATCGATGCATATGATTTTGTACGTCATTCTCTGTCGCCTAAGGGCTCGCGATCATCAGGAAACGTTCCTCATGCGTCGCGACGCAGCATAGACAATGATCGGAGGAATGCTCTACGTCTCATTCCGTCACAGAGGCCTACGCCTCATTCCGTCGCAGAGACCTACGCCTCATTCCGTCGTAGAGGCATGGAAGGAGGCATGAAATAGATGACGGCTTGACGCTGAAGGTCTTCATCTGTAATGAAGCGCACCGCTTCTTCAACCTGAGGTAAATCAAGCCGTTTCAAGATCTGGGGATAGTCGTAGAGGTCAAACCCCAAGAGAGCACAACGCAATTCCAGGATCGTCATTTCTTCCAAGTGGTCGATCGCACGCAAGAGAGATCCGATCAGAGCATTCTTCATGCGCGCAAAATCTTCCGGATTAAGGCCACGCTCAATGGCTTGACGCAATCCCAAGGTCACTCGCTCTGCGGCTTGTTCAGGCTGCATATGATAACCACTCAAGGTCACCATCGTCAGATCTACTTCACTGATATATCCGGCTTGAAAGCGATCGTCGATCCAGCCTTCGCGGCGGAGCTCATCGTAGAGATTGGAACCATCTCCCAGGAGTAGCTCCAAACCGATCTGTCCCGCCCAGCGATGGAGGAAATACTCGGTCCCGTGCAAGAAGGTGTCATCATGGCGACGTCGATCTCGGAAGCCTAAGTGAAAGGATGGCTCTTTGGAGTTGTACATCTCATAGTGCGATTGATGCGGTGGAAGACTGTCAGCTGCTTGTAGAACGGTCATCGCATGGGCTTTATGGATATTGGGTTCGATGGCCTCGGCAACCATGGCAAGAAGGGCTTCCTCACTGTAGTCGCCCATTGCGACCATGCGTAGGTTGCTCGGTAAATAAAGGGCTTCATGGAATGCTTCAAGATGCTCATGCGTGAGTTCTTCGAGATCGCGAGGTCTCCCGACATAATTCTCGGCAGTACCATTTCCTCCATAAAGAAGTCGATTCAGCGTAATTTCACGGCGTGAATCGACTTGTTCGGCGTAGAGCCTGCGCTCGGCACGGAGGACGTCTTTTTCTTTCTCAAAGGCTTCATGAGTCGTAAGGGGGTTCAAGATAGCAGATAGAAGCTTCTGTCCCGGCAAGATGAGGTCCCCACCGGATTCCAAGAAAAAGACCGTCAGATCATAGTCCGTCCGGGTTTGTAAGCGTGCGCCCAGTTGAGCCATATCGGCCTCGAGAGATTGCCCGCTTTCTTGGTTGAACAAAGTCATATGTTCCACAGCATGGGCCGTTCCGTAAGGCACTTGGACCTCGCCTTGACCGTTAGGATCTTCGAAACGTACCGTGCTACCCCCTGCTGCAACACCAATCGCCAAGGTCCTTGTGTGATAACCGCTCTTTGGGATGTGCGTCAAACTGAAGCCTGAGTAATGGCGATAGACACGCATATTCTCACCGCTGAAGGAATCGAGTTTTTCACTTACGATAAAAAAGCCATGCTTACTCATCCTGCTCACCTTCCTGCAAGAGTTCTCCATCGGCTGCATCATAGATGAAGATCTTTTGGAGCGTCAGAGCCTGAGCATGTCGTCGAATCATTTCAGGCTCTGCGGTATGAAGTAGATCTGCGTGATCAATAATATTCATCGCCCGACCCGTGATCGTAGCCTGATATTGAAGCTGAACCAAACGCTCGAGATTATCCGCGCCCATGCGATATTCATTATCCGCCAGTTTGCGCTGCTCTCTCAATTCTTCTTCGCTGATGAGTTCAGTCTGGAGACGGTCTACTTCTTTAAGGACTTCTAACGCAAGGCTCTCCGTTTGATCCGGCTCGCAAGTCAGTTCAATGATGAGGATTCCATTATAGAGTTGTGGTCTCACATCGACGCGATAGACAGCAGCCAATTCATCACGTAAACGAGTTAGGAGTCTTGAATGACTGCTGCCACCCAAAACTTTCCACATCATTTCGAAGGTCACAACATCCGAGCTTACATAGGCAGGCATCCCGCCATAGGCAAGTTGAACGATGCTTCTCCCTTTACCCGGATAGCTCTTGCGTGTCACATAGGGGCTTAAGGCCTCGAGAGCTGAAGGAAGCGGTCGGTTCGGCATCTCAAATGCCGGAGCCGGTTTCGGACAACGGCCGGGGACGAGCTCATAGAGTTCACCACCGTCGAGTCGTAGTTCTTTCATAGCTTCGATGATGTGCGTCACCAACTCTTGGGTATAGGACCCGGCAATGATCCCGTCCATTTGAGCCGTACGTCTCAGATGATCCCAGGCATCACGTATCTCTTCTCGGGTCACATTCTCAATTTGCTCACGCTCACCCAAAGGATCGACCGCAAGCGGCGTGCCACTAAAGAGTTCTTGGAGCAACAAGCTCTCCGCTTCGTAGGTTTTACGATCCCGCAGAAGTTGAAGTTCAGCTAAATAGCTCTTCTTCTCTGCTTCAAAAGCCTCTTCCGAAAACAGTCCGTTTTCATCGACATTGGGCATAAGCAAGGCATCGATCACCAAGTTGATCGCCTCATTCAAGGGACGGCGACCTTCTAATCCTCGACTGATCGATGAGACATGAAAGTGAATAACATGGGTTGAACCTAGGGCAAAGGTGCGAGCATTGAAACTTGCCCCATAGGAAGCATCCAGCGCTTGGAGGAACTCCCGCCGTTGCGGATATTGAGCAGAACTCCTCGTGAGAAGACGGCTTAGGAGAGCTCTGGCTGCACTGCGGTCATCGTCTAACGGAAGATAGAAATAGAGGTCGAAAGTGCCTTCCCGGAAGCGTTCCGTTTGGCAAAGAAAGAGATGATTTGCTTGGTCTTTATACGCCAGATGGAGATCTTCGGAACGAGCGTGCCACTGTCTGGCCTCTTCGATATCACGATGGATTTGCGTGGTCATAATAAGGAAACTGCGAAAGCGCATCTCCTCACGGATAAATTGGAGAAAGTCCACTTCGACCTTCGTCCCGTAAAGATCATGGTTTGTGCCGAAGATCGTGGTCTCGACCAAAGGATCCGGATCTGTCACATTGACCGTCGGCCGTAAGCCGATATTCGTAATGGAAGGATAACTTCTCCCATCGATCTTGGTTCGCGTGACATAAACTCCATAGGGAGGAAGAATCTTAGCAGCTTCCGGTCGGAAATTTGCCGTCGGGAAATCGAAGGATCTACCCAAGCGATTGCCATGGATCACCTCACCACGCAGGGCGTAGTTCCGGCCCAAGAGCTGAGAAACTAAGGCAAAATCGCCATCTCGAACGGCTTCACGAATCCGTGTGCTGGAAATCGGCTCACCCATGAAATTGACCGAGGGAATCGCCGTCAATCGAATATCGTTGTCCTCGCAATACGCTCTCAAGGTCTCGATGGTACCGCTGGCGCCTTTGCCGAAGCGGAAGTCTTCCCCGACGAGGATGTGTTTTGCTTGAAGGAGGTCCTTCGTCACATAGTCAAGAAAATCAACCGGAGAAAGTTGCTTGAAGGAATCCGTGAAATCCTGGATCAACAGGAAGTCTATCCCTTCTTCCATCAGACGGTGGGTCTTTTGTTGCTGCGTTTGCAAGAGACCTCGAACACCATCTTCTTCACCTTCGCAGACAGCTCCCGGATCGATCGAACCCTTGGCAAAGCCACAATGGGTCGGCTTGGGGTAACGATCGAACGTGTAGACGGCCGTCTTTGAGCCGTTCTGTTCGGCACGGTAAACGGCCTCCCTCACTAAGGCCTGGTGGCCGCGATGGAAACCGTCAAAGAAACCCAAAGCCAATGTGATTGGCGTGGCTTTAAGTTCATCTGGGACTTTTGGATAATTCAGCTCGATAATCTTCAAGGGGAATCAACATCCTTCCTACCCGTAAGCACTGATCTCTACCGGATCCAACGACTTGCACAAAACCAAGGAACCCAAGTGGCGATCGTAGAGCATAGGTCTCCTCCCGGAGGTTTCGAGAACTAAGTACTCGTTGGCCTTGGAGAAGCTTCAAGGCTGTTTCATGGCTACATTCTATCACAGGCATATCGGGCAGAGCGCTCAACGGATGAGCCATGCCCGGCCCTTTTAGACGCAACGGCCAGAAGCTTTCGGGCCACGGCACTTGATCGCTAGTAGGGACTTCTGCGTTTAAAACGTCCTCAACGGATGCTATGTCTATAGCTGAACTTAAGTGCATTGAACCGACTTCAGAACGAAGAAGGCGCATGGCATAGGCCGGCATCCCTAAGGTATCGCCGAGATCTTCAACTAACTGTCGAATGAAGGTGCCTGCCGAGACTTTCGCTTCAAGGAGGGCTACCGCGGATGGCGTCGCATAGACTTTCGGCTCATCGAGCTCACCGCCTCGCAAACCGATGGTTTGCCATTCCGACCACATCTCTGCTCGTGGCCAGAGCGGGTACTGTTCGAGTTCTGCCATCGTCAGCCCATAGCGAAGGGCTTCTTCTTTCGCCATCGTCAAGACGAGGAGTTGAAATGCATAGATCTCGATGTCCTTATACAAAACAGGGATGTCTTGACCTGCTCGGGCATATTCGTATAGCTTCTTACCCTTATATTTTGCGGCCGAATAGGCCGGAATACGCTGCTGCTTCAAGCTTCGTAGCGCTTGTAAACCGCTGTCTAACGATTCCTTAAAAGCCAGAGTAGGAATGTCTTGAAGCGACATTTCACGCACCGGTTCTCCGGCAACATCACCGGTCGTAGTCTGCTGCCCGAATGCTGCGACCACACGGTAGGTCTTCGACGCCCCTTCAAGGTAGGAGATGAGGTTGGTTGCACTCCCGAGAAACACGGGCAATAAACCTTCAGCGAAGGGATCCAAAGTGCCCGCAAAACCCATCTTCACCTTTCCGAAGTGGGGTCTCAAAATACGGCGCAGCTGACGAATGACATCGAAACTCGCCATGCCGGAGCGTTTATGGATTAGGAGGACGGCGCCTCGCATCAATGACCTCTCACTTCAGAAATTGACTTGCCCGCTCTCGAACAAGGGCAAGGATATCTTCAATCCGGCCTTCACCATAGGTAAATCCGGCCGCTTGGAGATGGCCACCACCACCAAAACTCTGAGCCAGCGCCCTGGCATCAGCTTGATTATTGCTCCGACAACTCCCTCGCCAGATCCCATCCGTCTGCGTCAGGAGAAGCGCTAAGTCAACCTCTTCCAGCTGACGAAGCCAAGAAACGAGTCCAACAAAATCGGTATTGGTCGTGTTGTATTCGGCTTGAAAAGCATCGTCGAGATAGGCGACCGCAACACGACCGTCCTCGAAGAGTTCCAGCGTACGAATAATCTCACCATAAGCTTCGAGACGAGGCCGACGCATCAATTCAAAGAAGCGTTCCGTCAAAGCTTCCTGGTCAACCCCTTCTTGTTTCAGCATGGCTGCTTGCATGAAGGTTCTACTGGAAACACTGCTGTAGGTGAAACGGCCGGTGTCGGTGAGCAAACCCGCAAAGAGCGAATTGGCAATCGTGAGGTTTAAGATCTTCCGGCCGGTTTGGATCTCCCAACTCAAGATGATGTCCAGGATCATGGCGGCGACGGCGGGCTCGCTCGTATCGATCCAAATCCGCTCGGTATTCTCCCAAGCGCTCAAGTGATGATCCGTCACCATCCGATGCTCAATCGACTGCCATGCACTTAAGCGATCGCCTAAACGAGAGAGCTCGGAACAATCGAGCATCCAAGCCAGATCCGCTTCTTGCACGAACTCCGGCTCGGGATTTTGCGGATCGTAGATACGCTTCAAGTCCCCGAGAGGAAAGAACTGGTTTTGAAAATCCACTTCTTCATCGAGGTAGATCAACGGCTCGTAGCCGAGAGCTTGAACCGCAAGCGCTAAGGCCAACGAGCTCCCGTAGCTATCACCGTCTGCACGGACATGCGGGAAGATCAGGATCTTGGCGGGTGCAGGAAGATGGTTCAGGAGATATTCGGCCATCTCCCGGGCTTTTTGTTTGATCTCGTAAGCGAGCTCAATTCTCTTCAAGGTCAGCCTCTTGTGATTCTTTCGTTCCTCTTGCCTCTCTTACTTCCCGTTCCTGCTGAATTTCACGGAGTTTCGCATCGATCGCGGATCCTTCGTCCAAGGAACGATCCAGGGCAAAAACGAGCTCAGGGGCGGTGCGGAGGCTGAGACCTCTTGCTACAGCCGAACGAAATAGACCTTTAGAGCTATCCAGTATTTGTAGCGCGGCAGTCTTAGCCGTTTCATCCCCGGGAATAGTGAATAGGATCGTTGCGACAGAGAGATCCCCATTCATCTTTACTTCAGAGACCGAGGTTAGGAAAGGAATGCGCGGATCACGCATTTCCATCTGGAGTGTTTGAGCCACAATGCGGCGCACTTCATCAGCAACACGAGCTGCGCGATTCTTACGAGCCATAGGATTCTCCTTAATCAATGTTCACTGCAAAGTGAAAAGGGAAGGTCTCTATGCCCTTCCCCCTCCACAAACTTCATTCCGTTAGTGTTCCTCGGAGTTTATGCCGAGCGATCTATATTCTGATAAATCCGGCCGGTGTGGTGCGTTCACGACGCCCTAGAGCGTACGTTCATGTTCTTCGATGATGAAGGACTCAACGATGTCGCCGACCTTGATGTCATTGAAGCGTTCGATCGAGAGACCACACTCATACCCTTGATTGACTTCACGGACGTCGTCTTGATAACGACGCAGTGAGGCAAGTTCACCTTCCATGATGACGACGTCATCGCGGATGAGACGGATTCTACCTGAGCGAGTGATCTTGCCGTCCAGCACGTAGCCACCACCGATGGTGCCGACAGAACTGGCATGGAAGATATCGCGAATTTCAGCACGACCTTGGACCTTCTCAACGAGTTCAGGCTCGAGGAGACCGACCATGGCGTTCTCAATGTCTTCGATGGCTTCATAGATGACGCGATAGAGTCGCAAGTCAACCCCGACGCTCTTGGCCATTTCTTCAACGTTACCGGTTGGGCGAACGTTGAAACCGATGACGATAGCATTGGCGACTTCGGCCAAGCGGATATCAGATTCCGTGATACCTCCAACGGCACCGTGGATGACATCGACACGGACTTCATCCGTACTCAGTTTCTCGAGCGATTGACGCATAGCTTCGACTGAACCTACGACGTCCGCCTTGACGACGATCTTGAGTTCTTCAATTTCACCCATGGCCATCTTCTGATGCAATGCATCGAGCGACATCCGTGACCCCGCACCGATCTGTTGTTCGCGTTGTTCATCACGGCGACGGTCAGCAAGTTGACGAGCGGTCCGCTCATCGTCTACCTGATAGAAGACTTCGCCAGCTTCAGGGACATCGGACAGACCCAAGATCTCAACAGGCATGGAAGGACCGGCCTCATTGACCGATTCGCCACGACTGTTGATCATGGCTCGGATGTTGCCGACGACGGAAGACGTGACGACCGTATCGGTCCGTCTTAGGGTTCCGCGTTGAACCAGGAGCGTTGCAACGACACCGCGGCTGCGATCGAGTCTTGCTTCAAGGACAATACCCTTCGCCTGACGCTCAGGATCTGCCTTGAGTTCAAGGACATCGGCCGTCAAGAGGAGCATATCCATCAGCTCATCGATGCCTTCACCGGTGTGAGCCGAGACAGGGACCATGATGGTTTCCCCGCCCCAATCTTCAGGGATGAGGCCATGAGTCGACAGCTGCTGTTTGACGTGGTCGATGTTGATATCGGGTTTGTCGATCTTATTGATCGCAACAATGATGTCCGTTCCGGCAGCCTTGGCGTGATTGATCGCTTCAACCGTCTGAGGCATGACCCCGTCATCGGCTGCGACAACTAAGATGGCAATATCCGTAGCATCGGCACCGCGGGCTCGCATGGTCGTGAAAGCCTCGTGACCCGGTGTATCTAAGAACGTGATCGGGCGATCGTTGTACGTGACCATCGAAGCACCGATGTGCTGGGTGATACCACCGGCTTCGCCGGCTGCAACATCGGACGAGCGTAGACTGTCGAGCAGTGAGGTCTTACCATGGTCGACGTGTCCCATGACGACGACAACCGGAGCTCTGGGCAAGAGATTTTCTTCGATATCTTCGGAGTCATCGAAGAGGATATCCTCTTCCGTGACTTCCTCGATCTTGTCGACTTGAATTCCAAACTCATCTGCGATGAGGACAGCCGTATCGTAATCGATCTCCTGGTTCAAGGTCGCCATGACCCCGAAGCCCATAAGCTTCATGATGACTTCAGAAGACGTCTTCTTCATCGCCTCGGCAAACTCTTTAACCGTAAGTGCTTCAGGCAAAGAAACATGAGTAACTTGTGCCATCTGCTCGCGTCTTTCCTGCTCTTGGCGGCGCTGCTTACGACGGCTGCGAGGATCTCCCGTGAGACCTCTCTGACGTGCGAGTTCCGCTTGCTCTTCGCGACGACGGCGCTGTTCATGCGACCTCTCGTCAACTTGACCCCCACGGCGGCGGCCACGACGGGCACGGTCGGCGCGTTGAGGCTCGGGCGGAGCTTCGACCGGAGCGGATCTGTCGAAACGCTCTCTATCTTCACGCTTACGACGTTGACGCGTCTTGCGCTCATCACGTTCTGCATCGTCTTGATCACTCTTCTCGGCCTTCTCAGCTTTCCGCTTTGCAAAGCGCTTTGCTGTTTCTGCCAAGGACGGATCCACCGATTCTTTGACTTTGCCGCCGGATGCGATCTTACGAGCACCGCCGAATCTGCCTGCCTGGGCAAGTTCTTCGAGCGTCTTGGGCGGTTCCGGACGAGATGAAACCACTTGGGCAGCAGCATCCGGAGTCGTTGGTTCTACAACCTTCTTCCGACCGGAAGAAATCTTACGCGGTAGAGATTCGGTAGGCGCTTGCACTTGAGCTTGGGGTTGAGTCTCAGCAGGTGTCTGAACCTGAGTCTCAGGAGTGTCTTCTCGCCCCTGTTTACGATGACGACGCTCGAGCGCTTGGGTAGCTGCAACAGCTCTGGCAGAACCGGTCGGGCGTTTCTTAGCTTGATCCTCCGACTCGACTGTCTGAGCAGAACTTGCTTTAGCCTCTTCAGCCTTCTGAGCCTTCAACGCTGCAGTAGCCTGGTTTTGCTCCATGATATTGCCGAGCTTGCGCGGACCGGACACAGAAAGTTTTGCTTCATCGATCGCACGCGGTGCTCTGGGACCCCCGGATTCACGCTGTGCCTGTTCGATGCGAGCTTGTGTCTCACGCATTTCTTCTTCACGACGTCTCAAAGCAGCGGCAGCACGTTCTTGCGCTGCACGAGCATGAGCCCTCTTCTGAGCTTCTTCACGCTCGACCGCACGCTGACGACGACGTTCTTTCTGCTCTTCGGCTTGTTGAGCACGCACCTCGGAGCCGGATGCCAATTTCGTTGGCACAGCTCCTGTTATAGGCTGTAGATCATCCGAGCGATCCGCTTCGCGCGTACGCCTTTGATCTACTGCACGCTTTGCAGCGGCACGAGCTTGTGCCTGCGCTTGTTCTTCAGCCTGTGCTCTCGCCTCGGCACGCTTACGTGCTTCAGCAATTTCAGAACCTGAAGCAATCTTGCGCGGCATCACCATGGTAGGTTCTTCCTCCACGGACTTAGCCTCCGCTTCAACCTCTCCTGCGACTTCCAACTCGGGATCGGGCGCGGGTTCTTCGGTTTCAGGTTCTACACGCCTCACAGCTCTTACAGCTCGGACCTTGCCGGTGATCTTCTTGCCGGAGACACCCTGCATCGTGATGGTAGGAGAATGATCCTCTGTCGTTGCCGACGCTTCGGCATTGTCCTCAGAAGAACTCGCGACAGCGTCGGTGACTTGTGCCTCCGCCTCACGATGATTTTCTGACTTAAGACCTGTATCGTCTCTTTTTGCCATAGATACTATAAAAACCTCCCGGTTAATCCCAGCGACGCAGTTGCGTTAGCATTATAACGTTTAGCATTATACATGAAGCCCGCCGGCACTTCCCGCTGCCGATCATAAGGGCTGATATAGTTTCAAAAGTCCCTTCGCCATCGAAGGATCCGTCACCAATAAATAGGCAGTTTCACTCCACCCACTCGCTTCGCCGAGGCCCTCTTTGGTCGACCAGTTGACCTGAGGCACTTGGCTACTTTCCACAGATGGCAGGATCTTCTGCAAGGATCCCGTCGCCACATCCTTTGCAACGATGAACAACTCACCTCTGCCTCTTTGCAGTGCACGTCTGACCTGCTCTTCGCCGCGAATCAAATACCCCGCTCGCCGAGCCAGGCCAAGGAGTCTTGTCGCCTTGACGACATCCTGCTCCGAGAGTTCACGATACTCGATCATTGCTTCAACTCCGGAGGCTTGATGCTGCTATCCAAGCGGATCGTCCGAGGAGAGCGTTTCTGCTTGGCTTCGAGGGCGGCATATAGCTCTTCTTCGAAGCCCTCGGGGATGGCACGCTTCAAATGCTGTCGGAAAGCACCCCGCTTCAAGGCTCGTTCGATGCAGGCTCTGTCCGCACACACATAGGCACCTCTGCCCCGGGCTTTTGATTGTAAATCGACGCTGACACCTTCTTCATCGGGTGGAGCGACGACGCGAATCAAGTCACGTTGATCTTTCTTCTCACGACACGCCACACAAAGGCGCAGGATCTCTTTGCGCTGCATGGTGCATCTCCTTATTCGACGACGTCTTCGTCTGAGTCAGAGGCTTCGCCTGAGTCTGCGTCAGAGTTTGTATCTTCGTCTACACCGAGTTCTTCAGACCCGTTGCCTTCTACAGACTCGATCGTTTCGAGCAAATCACCTTCTTCATCGAAGGCATCGGCGGTACTCTTACCGAAGTTCTCCAAGAACTCAGCCGAGAATGGTACGTAGCCGTCATCGTCAACTTCAGAATCGTAATCTTCATCGAGATTGCCTTCGAAGCCTTCCAAGAATGCACTCTCCATCTCTTCACGAAGCTGAGCTTCACTCTTGATATCAATCTTGCAACCGGTGAGACGAGCAGCCAAACGTACGTTCTGACCCTCACGACCAATCGCTAGAGACAACTGATTGTCCGGCACGATCACCGTTGCGAGAACTTGTTCGCGACCCTCTTCATCGAGGAACACTTCAAACTCAACTCGGATAACCTTGGCGGGACTCAGAGCATTCTTCACATAGGTTTCCGGATCTTCGTTCCACTCGATGATGTCGATCTTCTCGGCGCCAAGTTCTTCCGTCACAGCCTGAACACGAATTCCACGCTGCCCGACACAAGCACCCGTCGCATCGACATTGGGGTCATGCGAACGAACACTCATTTTGGTGCGAGAACCCGCTTCACGTGCCACACCCACGATCTCCACGATCCCGGCGGAAACTTCAGGCACTTCCTGTTCGAAGAGCTTGCGGACAAGATTCGGGTGCGAGCGACTTATCTTCACGACCGGACGACCATGACGGTCATCGACCTCCAGGATATAGAAACGAAGGTGCTGACCTTGCGAATAACGCTCAGTACGAACCTGTTCACGGCGAGGTAGAACGGCTTCCACACGACCGATATCGACCGTCATCATGCCGCGGTCAGGGCGAAGGATTGAACCGGAGACCAACTCGCCGATTCTATTGGCGAACTCGGCTTGGATGAGGTCACCCTCAGCTTGGATCAGGCGCTGACTGATCGCGCTCTTGGCGGTCTGGGCAGCAAGGCGACCGAAGTCTTGGGGTGACAGCTCAAACTCAAGCAAGTCGCCCAAGATAAATTCAGCGTCAATCGCTTGGGCATCAGCGAGTGAAACCTGCGAATTTGGATCTTCGACGTCTTCGACAACCTCACGCACGAGATAAACATTCATTTCACCGGTTTCGCGATCCACTTCAGCACGGATATTGTCGGTCGTCCTGGCATTAAACTCACGTTTATAAGCTGCAACCAGCGCTTCCTCAATCGCAATGAACAACGTATCCTCTTCAAGATTACGTTCTTTCTCAAGCGACTTGATGGCATCGATCAGTTCTCTATTCATAGATCATCCTTATCCTCTACTATTAATACACAAAAGCCCACACTCAGCCTCGCCTTCGTCCGGACCCTAGAAT
This sequence comes from uncultured Oscillospiraceae bacterium, assembly GCA_964345975.1. Taxonomy (GTDB): domain Bacteria; phylum Bacillota; class Clostridia; order Saccharofermentanales; family Fastidiosipilaceae; genus CAYFSS01. The sequence continues at coordinate 8,739 of CAYFSS010000010.1, read as the reverse complement.
CTCAGAGCCTGCTTCACGAGGGAATATTCACCGGCTCCAAGGGTCATTGCTTCAGTCTCAAGATCGCCATCTTCCGACTCTGTCAAGGTCAGGGCGCCATCGTTATAATCACGCAGCCAAGCCGTGAAACGTTTACGTCCGTCCGGGAGTTTCTGATAGAGCGAGACTTCGACCTCATGATTCAAATACCGGAGGAAGTCCCGTTCGTGCTCAAACGGGCGATCGACTCCGGGCGATGAAACGATCAAGTTGTAAGGTCGCTGGGAGATATCGGTTTCATCCAAGATTGGATTTAGGATATTCGTCACAGCTTCACAATCATCGAGTGAAATCCCGCCTCGCTTATCGATGAGATAAACGAGATTCATATTTTGACCTTCACGCTCATAGACGATCTCCAAGAGATCGTAGCCGGCCTCTTCAACGAAACGAGCGGTCGCTTCTTTAGCCCTCTCTGCAGGGCCGCCACCTCTCACTTTTACCAGATCCATCTACGCTCCTCAACGTCTCATCCTAAGACGAAACAAAAGAAAAGAAGCGGGATACTTCCCACTTCCTAAAACAACATCGCACATAATTTCACTTAGTCTATCACGCTAATCGAAGAGATACAACCGCACCGGCGGCGCAGCCACCGGTGCGAGGACTTTTCACACCATAAACTCATGATGCCGTCTAATCCCTAACGACAGAAACCCCACCGCACTTTCCTTCTGTAGCACTTAGCAGCTAGGGAATTTCACTTGCTGTGATATTCTGTTTCCCAGCGAATTTGATCGAAGGAGAATATGAATATGTCTACATTTTTAGATTTAGCGACGAAACGCTTATCACAATATCATTTAGGTAAGAATGCCGAGCATTCTGTTGAAGAAATCGCCCAATACCTGGCAGAAGTCGCCAACCAAGCACCCTCTGCCATGAACATCCAAGCCTCAAGACTGGTTGTGCTACAAGGCGATGACCACAAAAAGTTCTGGGATCTTATCAAAGACACTCAGAAGAACGTTCTATCAGAAGAAATGTTCGAGTGGTTCATGGGGGTCTATAACGGCGCGGTCTCCGGTTTGGGGACGGTTTTATTCTTTGAAGATAGAGCAGCATATGAAGACTTTGCCAATCCTAATCCTGCTGCCAGAGAGAAAGTGAAGCTTCGCAACTCCGCCATCATGCAGTATGGTACATGGCTTGCCCTGACGGATCTGGGCTATGGTGCATCGATGCAGCATAACAATCTCGGGTTTGAAGAAGGCCACGATCGCTCGGTCAAAGAGCTGTTCGACCTCCCGGCAGAGTGGGAGTTGACAGCCCAGATGCCTTTCGGCTCCATCGAGACACCGGCTGAGAGTAAGGAAAAGATTTCATTGGAGACGCAGTTGAGGCTTTTGTAATCGATCTATACCGTGTGTTAAATCATCCGGGTCATGCGGCGCATGCCCGGATATTTTTATGCATATCATAACGTCTCCCGATCGTTACGAGGCACTTTCATTAAGCGTCATCTCGTACCAAACGATCTTTGAAGCATCATCGCTGACCTACGCATACCAAGACATCATTGAGCTCATGGGTTTATCGACTACGTACAAACATCCAACCCTTGACTCCCCCTCTTCTCAATCCATCGTAGGCAACGGAATCTATATAAGTAGACGCTTCATTTCATGTTCCTTGGGAGGGTCGTCTTAAGCAAAAGCTTTATTGAGATGGAGCAAGGGATTGAGCAAACAAAAACGCCATGGCCTAGGGCGCCACGGCGTATGAGATTTGATTTCGCATGAATGAATAGGATCTCTCACCGGGAGTGACCCTCGAACTAGCTCAGGAGCGTTCTATCCGACAGCATGCCTTGCGCACTTGCATCCTTGAAGATCGCTAAGAGTTCATTGACCTTGAGCTGAGATTTTTCTTCAGCATTGAGATCGACGACGACACGACCGGCATCGAGCATGATGAGACGGTTGCCATATTTCAATGCATCTCCCATATCATGCGTGATCATGAGGGTCGTAAGCTTCTCGCGATTGACAAGCTCTTTCGTCAGCTTCAAGACTTTCTCACTGGTGGTAGGATCGAGAGCCGCTACGTGCTCATCCAGCAAGAGCAGATCCGGCGTCTCCATGATGGCCATGATCAAGGTTAGCGCTTGGCGCTGGCCTCCTGACAGGACACCGACTTTGTGCTCCAAGCGTTTGTCTAAGTCAAGATCCAATTCTTTCAAAAGTCCTTGGTAATACGACTTCTGATCATTCTGTAGAGCCCAGCGTAGACCTAGCTTCTGACCGCGAAGGCGAGCTAAGACAAGGTTCTCCCAAAGGCTCATCCCCCACGCTGTCCCCAAAGAAGGATCCTGGAAAACTCGGCCGATATGGGCTGCTCTCTTATACTCCGGCAAATGATCAATTCGAGCCTTCTTTAGTTCAATCGATCCTTCATCGGCAAAATACACTCCGGTGATGAGATTAAGCAGCGTGGACTTGCCTGCTCCGTTACTCCCGATGACGGTCACGAAGTCGCCTTCATACAACGTCAATGACAAGCGATTGATGGCACGTTGTTCATCCGGCGTCCCGGGATTAAACGTCTTGCTGAGGTCTTTGATTTCTAAGACTGCTTGTTTAGCACTCATCGGACACCTCGCTTCAACGGATTCGGGATCCTACCTTTGCGAATCTCGGGGATAATCATGGCGGCTGCAACAACGATAGAGGTGATGAGCTTGAGATCACTGGGATGCATTCCAAGCTCAAGGACAAATGCAATGATAGCCCGGTATATTGCCGCACCTACCAGGACAGAAACAAGGCTGAGCTTGAAGCTCGTTTGCCCGAAGATCACCTGACCGATGATGACCGCCGCAAGCCCGGTGACGATGGTACCGATCCCCATACCGCTATCGGCATAGCCGTTGTTTTGCGCCATAAGTGCACCTGAAATTGCAACAAGAGCATTACTTAGAGCCAGCCCGAGGAGAATAAACTTCTCCGTATCAAAACCCAGACTCCTGACCATCTGTGGATTGAAGCCACTGCTACGGATCGCCATCCCCAGCTCGGTTCCGAAGAACCAATAGAGTAGTAGCACCAGCACAATGACAACGACGACAGCGACGATCAATACAGCGATGGAACGCTGGATTCCAAGACTTTGCAGGAAGCTAAAGACCGTCGGTTCTCCAAGCAAGGAGATGTTGGCCTTCCCCATGACGCGTAAGTTAACGGAGTAGAGGCCGGACATCACCAAGATCCCTGCAAGCAAGGAAGGAATCTTAAACTTCGTATGGAGCAGGCCTGTCACCAAGCCTGCCGCCAAACCGGCAAGAGTTGCCACAAGAACCGTGATCCAAGGTGAATACCCCAACGAGATCATGCTAACGGAAACGGCAGCTCCGAGAGGGAAGGTTCCCTCGACACTGAGATCTGCGACCCCCAAGACGCGGTAGCTTAGGAAAACCCCCAGCGCCAAGATGGACCAAAGTGCTCCCTGCGAAAGGACACTAACCAAGAGCGCAACTGACATTACGCAGCCTCCTCAACATCCGAGGTCTCATCGTCTGTGTCTTCTGCTTCGTCCGTCTCTTCTGTGTCTTCTGAATCTCCAGCCTCTTCATCCGATGCTTCATCCTCAACGGTCGAGACAAACTCAGCTTCATCATTCCAGCGTTCAGGGAGTTCAATCTTCAAAGCTTCTACCAAATCCTGATTGACCGTGAGCTCAAATTCCGTTTGGAAACCGATCGGTAAAGTTGCCGGCTCTGCCTCGCCACGCAAGACTTTGACACCCATTTCACCGGTCATACGGCCCAATTCGAAGTAGTCGATCCCGATGGTTGCCAGAGCACCTTTGCTGACCATCCCGGCTTCACCGGCGATGACCGGAACGCCCTCGTCCGTTGCGACCCGAGCCATGAGCGGCATCGCGGAAGCAATGAGGTTGTCGGTTGGGACATAGACCAGGTCTACCTTACGCATGAGGCTACCGGCTACTTGTTGGAGGTCATTGAGATTTGAGATGGTTGCAATCTCTACTTCAAGGCCAAGTTCTTTGGCAGCTTCTTCAGCGATCCCTGCTTGGATTTCAGAATTCACTTCACTGGAGTTATAGATGATGCCTAAGGTTTTCATCTCAGGGAGGAGCTCAACTGCGAGTTCGACCTGCTCTGCAACCGGGTTCATGTCACTTGTACCGCTAACATTTCGGCCGGGCTCTTCATTGGAATCAACGAGCTTCGCTGATTCGTAATCCGTGATGGCCGTCCCCAAGATCGGGATGGTTTCAGTAGAAATCGCCAGGGTTTGGGCGGCCGGGGTTGCAATGGCAAAGATGATGTCTGATTCATCGGCAACGAAGCGATCGGCGATGGCCTTGAGGTTTGCTTGATCCCCCTGTGCATTGCTGAGTTCCAGTTCGTAGTCTTCACCTTCGACCCAACCCTCATCGTCAAGCGCTGAGATGATACCCGCAGCGGCCTTATCCAAAGCATCATGCTCCGTCAATTGGAGGATCGCAATTTTATAGACCTTGTTATCGTCTTCTCCGGAGACGGCTTCATCCTCAGAATTATCTTCAGGTTCCGTCGTGGTTTCATCTGCTTCCTCTGTCGTGGTTTCATCCGACTCTGCAGCCGTTGTTTCTTCCGACGCCTCAGTGGTTGCCTCAGTCGTCGCTTCATCCGGAGCGTCCGACGTCGTTTCCTCGGCCTCTTCAGTAGTAGTTTCGGCAACTGTCGTCTCGTTCGTGTTATTGGCTGCCGGAGCACAACTAACCAGAACGATGGCCATCATGATCATTACTGCGACTAGTCCTAAACTCTTGCGTTTCATCTTCATCTCCATACTATTGGTCCAACGACCAAACGATCTCTTGACCTCTTGATCACATAGCCCATCAAAAAAGCATCCGGGCCTCGACCCGGATGCTCTATCATCCTTGCGTCACGGCCCATGCACTGAAGGGCCGGTCTCTTCTTAAGCGAGAACGTCCCCACGGATGTAGTAAAAATAAAATGAATGAGCGCATACGGCTGATTTTTTCACAAACATCGTCGGAACCTCCTTAAGTATTGCAAATGACTATAGTGGTTCATGCGGGTGAGCACAAGCACAAAACCTTCAAATTAGATTAGACATGTCACAAAAAAGCCATTTTCATAAACCACGAGCAACCGTTTTCCGGCCCAAGCCACAAAGAAGGCCGACCCTCACCTCAATGAAGGTCGACCTTTGTCGTTGAGCGGAACGCTCTATGCCCAGCGTGCGATAGATTCTCTAACCTGCTCGGCGATCGCCGGGATCATCAGCTTATCGGCTTCCGTTAGATCACTCAAAGGCTTTCTCACGCCACCAAACTCAAGGCCATGGAGTTCATGCAAGACCGCCTTGATAACAGCGTACATATTGCCGTCAAGGCTGACGAAGGCATAGATATTTTGATTGATGTCGTACTGGATCTTTTGCGCTGTCTCGAAGTCACCTTCCTTCAGAGCTCGATCAGCACGTAAGAAGAGCTCCGGCATGGCAGCATAGGTACCGCCAATACCGCCGGCTGCACCCATCAGGCGACCGGCAACAAATTGTTCGTCGGGGCCGTTGAAGATGACGATATCTTCACCCCCCAAGGATTTAAAGAGCTCGATATCCTGGACCGGCATCGAAGAATTCTTAACGCCCACGACCCGCGGATTCTCCAACATGATTTCCAACAAGTAAGGTGTCAGGGCAACTCCTGCCAATTGAGGAATGTTATAGATGAAGAAGTCCGTATCAGGAGCCGCTGCACTGATATCGTTCCAATAGGCCGCGATCGCTGCATCGGGAAGACGGAAATAAATCGGCGGAATCGCTGCAATGGCGTCGACGTTTAAGGACGCGGCATGACGTGCGAGTTCTTGACTGTCTTTTGTATTGTTTGCCGCTACGTGAGCGATGACGACGATTTCGTCGCCGACTTCAGCCATGACAGCTTCGAGGGAGGCTTTTCTGTCCTCAACGCTTTGGTAGATACACTCACCCGACGAACCGCCAACGTAAAGACCTTGTACACCGCGCTCGACCAAGTGGCGAGCAAAGACTCGAGTACGAGCGGAATCGATTTCGCCGTTCTTGTCATAGCAAGCGTAAAAAGCCGGCATGATACCTTGATATTTTTGATATTTCATCTTATCTAAACTCCATCTTTTGTTCCGGCTGTACCTACAGTCGAACGATACGTAGCTGATGCATTTTTTATGTCATCCATGAAGCAACCTAGCCCTTCACGGCACCCATGGTGATGCCTTGCGTAAAGTATTTCTGGAAGATCAGGAAGACGAGAAGAATCGGTACGGCGCCGAGCGTGGCGCCCGCCATAATGAGACCGTAATTCGTTGTATTCTCGGACTGCAACGTGGCAATGCCGAGGGAGATGGTAATGACCTCTCTGCTCTTCAACATAATGAGTTGCATGAAGTAGTCATTCCAAGTATTGACAAAGGTGAAGATCGCCAGGGCACCGATCCCGGGCTGCACAATCGGGAGAACGATGGAACTGAAGGTTCGAAGTTCACTTGAACCGTCGATGCGTGAGGCTTCGAGGAGCTCGGTCGGGATGGATTCAGAGAACTGCTTCATGAGGAAGACACCGAAGGGCCAGCCTACCGTTGGTAGGATGACTGCCCACTGCGTATTGTAGAGCCCGAACTGCGCCATGATTCGAACGAGCGGAACCATGACGACTTGTTTGGGGAGTGCCATGGAAGCGACGAAGACGGCAAAGAGGAAATTACGTCCAAAGAAACGCTTCTTTGCCAAAGCATAGCCGGCAAGCGAAGCCGTGAGGCACATCAGGAACGTGGCAACGGCTGCCTGGAATACGCTGTTGAAGAACCACTTCCAGGCCGGATTCTTGAAGAGGCGCTCGAAGTTTTGCAGCGTGGGATTTTGCGGGAACCATTCCGGAGGCAATTTGTTGGCGACGGTTTGGAGTTTTAATGAACCCGTGAGGATCCAGTAGAGCGGAAACGTGAAAACCACCGCGAAGACCAGTAAGACAAGCCAGATAAATACCTTGTAGAGGGTGTTTTGGTTATTGAGAGAGGCTTTTGTTTGTAAAGGGTTGGACATTGGTGCCTCCTAATAATCTACGCTCGAACCCAGGACCTTGGTGCCTCCTAATTTTTGTTCCTCCATTATTCCGGTCTCTGCGCTTGTGGTAAAGTCACTGCGATAGAGGGCTTCATTTCTCAAGCGGAGTATAGCAATGATGAAAGTTTTCATCAATTGGGCTTAGTGAGAAATATTTTCATTATTTTTGTGCAGGTCATACAAGCACAATCCCGTATGAACGTTGTATGCTTATGAGTATTCATATGAATTTATGATCATTTATTTAACAAAAGGTAGGAAACACCATGGTTCGTCCATCAAGACAAGAAATGAATCGGGATACTTATGCCGTTATTCGAGCAGCCTATCCCAAATTGAGTAAATCAGCCAAACAAGTCGCTGACTTCGTCTTGAACAATGCATCCGAAGCACTCTATCTCTCCATCACCTCATTGGCTGAAGCCTGCGATGTTTCGGAGGCGACCATTTCCAGATTTTGTCAGCGCTTAGGGTATAACAGCTTCAGTGATTTCAAACTCTCCTTGGCCATGAGTCGTGACGACAGTCGGAAGTCCAGAATTGAAGAGCGCATGAGTTTCGAGCCCAAGTCCGTCGACTATATGTCCTTCTCTTCTGAAGTGCGTGAGTCTTACCGAACGGCCTTGGAAGTCGTTGCTCTCCAGTTAACGGAATCGAGTCTGGAAGCCGCGGTGGATCTTATCGACAAGGCCAAGCGGGTCTTCTGTTTCGGGCAGGGCGGCAATACCGTGATTGCTCAAGAAGCTCAGATCATCTTTATGCCGGCCACTCCTAAGTTTGTCTGGATCCATGACACCCACATGCAGGCCATGACCGCTGCGCAATTGGAGGAGGACGATGTCATTCTCTTCTTCTCATACTCCGCTGCTACCCGAGATGTGGTTGATACACTGGAGGCAGCAAAGGAAAGCAAAGGCAAGGTCATCCTGGTCACTCACTTCACCCAGTCACCGGGAGCTGCACTATCCGATGTCGTGCTCCTTTGCGGGACTCAAGAGTCTCCCCTTCAGGTCGGTGCCGTCGCGACGAAAATTGCCATGCTCTACATCATTGATTTGATGTATCGGGTCTATTGTTCACGTCATGTCGAGGCAAGCCAGGAAGCAATACGCAAGTCTGCCCGTGCTGCAGCCAGGAAGTCTCTCTAGCAGCGCACCCTAAGACAACCCGAACGCTAAAGATCATGTCGCCACGTTAAACGTAAAACCCGGCCCTTTGGAGCGTTCACTTAGGGATTTACCGAAAACAGTAATTTTTGAGTGACGTCTTCAAACGGTGCCAAACGAAATAAGACCACATGGTAGGTTAATCACCCGCCGTGTGGTCTTTTTCTGCGTAAAAACAGCCACACCCGCAAACAAGCTGTCATTGGGTGTGGCCGTCCTTATTTACTCGGCCTTATCGGACGCTCGGAACATGGAGACCTCTGCCTCGGTCATATCGAAGTACAGGACACGGCTTTCCGCATCCAAATAGCCGCTCACCTTGTAACGCTTGGTGGAATCGTAGCCCGGAATCATGTGTGTAATCACATCGTGGATATTCTTGTTGTTGCAGGACAGCGTTGCCGTCTGCTCCCCACGAGGCTTGGAGAACGCCGTAGCCTTTGCCTCGTTGC
>CAYFSS010000009.1:26433-67036 GCA_964345975.1 uncultured Oscillospiraceae bacterium | reverse complement strand
CTTGTTTCATGACATCACCAAGACTAACCCTCGTCATATTCCGCTCACGGAGCTTATTACGTGTCAGACCGTGCTCGTCGATAAATCCTCTCAGCTTCTTGCCTTTCGCACGGATGATCCGCTTCTGCCTGAGCTCCTCTTCACGGTCGCCCATAGCATTAGCTACGTCACGCATGCGCTTATGCTTTCGCAGCTCTCGCTCTCTACGACGTTGTTCTTGCTCTAGCTTGTACTGCTTAGCGTTCTCTTCATCGTCCGGACGTTCCTGCGTGTTTACAGATCGACCTTCATAGAACGGCACGATGTGATGCCTACAATTGATCCCTAGGACCCCTGCCGGATGCCCATGTATTTCCTATCACCATAGAACATGAATCAAATCCCTGAGCGTGTATCATATCCACATTTACTTCCACGCCTATTCCCTTAGGGTCTGCTTTCATTCGGTTCTTACAAAATCATTTAGATACCTGAGTATGAAATCAGCCACTTAGTGATTCATTCATCATGAACTCATACAATAAAAAACCGCCCTAAGGCGGCACGGTAAGTAAACATACTGTCTAAACTAGAACAGGTGGCCTCTTGTAAATAACATCCAGGAGTCTGACAATGAATTACATACTGGTATCCTTCTTCGTCCAACGGAATTTCTGAGCGACAAGCAGGACAACATTCTGTAATGGATTCACCACGATAATGTTTTTGTAATACACATGGCAAAAATTAATCAGGTATTCCTTCGTTGGAGATAACTCGTTGGTTTCTTCACAACCATCGAGAATTTCCCTCAAACGTTTGTTGTAGTGAATAGAAATCCTACTTCATACATTTCAATGATTGTGTCCTACATCCAGTGTAGCGTAGACATGGGGATTCCCCTTCGAGTCCGGAGATCCATCGCTAAATGCTATCGTCAGCACTTGTAAGAGGATCTGTAAACAAACAGCTACATACCATCGTGGCGGAAGAAACGGCTTAATAAAGATTGAACTCAAAATGCCCGCTATACACCTCTCTCCTTACAATTTTAGACATGCGATCGCCACTCGTGCTGCGCGAGTTCTCCCTCCCAAAACACTTCAGTATTTAATGGGGCACGGATCGCCTACACTCACGCTGAAATTCTATATTGGGATTGTGCAACAGGATGTCATTAGTGCTGTCTCCCTACTGGAGAAAATATAAATAGCACCAAATTGGCACCAATTGACTGATCTCGACCCCACCATAAATAAAACAAACCCCTCGTAAGTACGCCACTTACGAGGGATTTCATTGGAGCTGGTGACAGGAGTCGAACCCGCGACCTGCTGATTACAAATCAGCTGCTCTGCCAACTGAGCTACACCAGCAAACTCGTGTGATTCTAGCTAAATTATCATCAACTTGTCAAGGTGAGACTTCAGTAACGGTTACTTCGATTTGTTCTTCAGGTTCTACCGTGTTTTTAACTTCCGCGCTTGAATCATTCTGAACCTCATCTCCGGCATCACCCTGTGCCGCGTCACCGGATGAATCATTTAAAGGCGATGCATCAACGATGAAATGGCTGTTTTTCCCATAAGCCACAAGGTAAGGAACATCGGCTTGAAGTTTCATGCTGAAGTGATCATAGAAATACATCTCACCAGTACTAGATTCCATGATCCAAGGAATTCGATGTTCCACAAAAGAAATCGATCTTAATTCTCTATTTCCGGACAGGAGTTGTGGTGCATCGAGGAATACAGGTAAGAGTGCAAAGTAAATATGGAGAATTAAGAAAACTGTTAGCAAACTCGGGATAAAGAAAGTTGTAGGCTTTTTGGCGTCGCTGCGTTTCAGGCAATGAGCAAAATGAACGATTCCCCATGCCAGAGCGATCGTGATAACAACTGCAATCGTGAGGATAATAATGTAGAAAATCACGAAGCATCACCTTGGCCTAAGTCTGAGTCTTCAGCTTCAAGCAGCGCACGCAAGAAGTCGTCTTCTTCCCATATCGTTGTATTGAGTTCTTGTGCTTTCTGATATTTACTACCAGCATCGTCTCCTAGGATCAAGAAATCTGTCTTCTTGCTCACAGAAGATCTCACGATTCCTCCCAGTGCTTCAATTCTTTCGGAGGCTTCAGATCTAGTCATGCCTTCTAGACCACCGCTAAACACGAAACTTAGACCGTCCCAAGGTTTATAGGTTTCGTCCTTAGTCACGGGCGAACCGAAATTCAAACCATGAGTTTCCAGGCGATTTAGGAGTTCAAGATTATTCTCTGATGCGAAGAACTTACGAAGTGACGAAGCAATCTCAGGGCCTATCCCTTCGATCTCAGTCCAATGCTCTTCATTTGTTTGTAGATCCCTGATCCCGCCATAGGCATCGATCAAGAGTTTAGCAATGGTTTGCCCAATCAATGGAATCCCTAGACCCGTCAACAGTCGGTTAGCACTTTGTTCTTTAGAGTTTTCAATGGATTCCAAGAGTTGATCGACTGAAGCTTCACCATACCCGTCCCACGTTAGCATGATCTCTCGATGTGATGCGAGATTATAGAGATCATCGAGATTAGAGACTAAACCCTCTTTCATGAATTGTTTGACTCTAGCCGGTCCTAAGCCTTGAATGTCCATAGCGCCTCTTGAAGCAAAGTGCTCGATGTGACGACCTAATTGGGCCGGGCAATTGCTCCCGGTACAGCGAGCGACTGCTTCACCGGGGACGCGAAGGATCTCGGCATCACAGACAGGACAATTCGTAGGAAAAGTCCAGGGCTCGGAATCTTCCGGACGCTTTTGGAGATCCACGGCAAACACTTCCGGGATGATCTCGCCTGCTTTGCGCAAGAGCACCGTGTCTCCCGGTCTGAAATCATGAGACGTGATGTAATCCTCATTGTGTAAAGTCGCACGCTGTACAACGCTTCCGTCGATGAGTGTTGGCTCCAAGATCGCCATGGGCGTCACCGCACCGGTTCTACCCACTTGAACGCCAATGTCCAAGAGAGTTGTCCATTTCTCTTCCGGTGGATACTTAAAAGCAACCGCCCATCTTGGTTCTCGATCAGTCTCACCAAGCTCGGATCTGGCTTCCAAGCGATCGATCTTTACGACCGCACCGTCTAGCTCGTAAGGCGCAGTAGATCGTGAAAGTCCAATCTCCCGTACCTTATCTAAGATCTGCTGCCTCGTATGGCAGATAGCATAATTTTCAATGACAGGAAAACCAAGCTGTTTTAGGGCTTGAAGACTCTCTTGGTGACTGTTCCAACGTGCTCCTTCAACGCTCTGGACATTGAAGATGAAGAGATCGAGCTTTCTTTCACGGGTGATACTAGCATCTAGCTGTCGCAAAGATCCTGCCGCAGCGTTCCGAGGATTTGCAAAGAGCTTAGTGCCCTCTTTCTCAGCTGTTTCATTGAGTGCTTGGAAAGATGCATGGGATAAATAGACTTCACCTCGTACGAGCAAATAGTTAAGCTCAGGATCTTCAAGTTTCAAAGGGATCGACCGGATCGTTCTGAGATTCTCGGTGATGTCTTCACCGACATTCCCATCGCCACGCGTTGCCCCTCGAACGAACGAGCCATTTACGTATTCTAAAGATACGGATAAACCATCAATCTTAGGTTCGATGATGAAAGGCTCTTGATAAGCTTCTCCCTCTTCCGGCGCAGAACCATGCAACGTTCTTTCCATGCGATCGAGGTGTGAGATCATGGCTTCTTCGGTGAAGACGTCACGTAAAGAAGACATACGAACCGTGTGCTGAACCGGAGCGAAGCGGGAGGATGCGGTTCCGCCGATTGCTTGACTTGGTGAATCATCTTGTCTTAGTTCAGGATATTTAGCCTCGAGCATCTCCAATTCCTGAAACAAGAGATCATAATCGTGATCAGCCACCAAAGGAGAATCCAACTCATGATAGGCGACCCCTAATTCAGCTAGGATCTCCTGCAGCTCTTTGACAGCTTTACTAGCCTCATCGAGTGTGGGATAACGCTCAGCAAGGTCTAATTCGAAATTAACCGCAGCGTCTTCAAGGCTAATTCGAAGCCATTGTTCGATCTTATCCTTCATGCTTCACCTATCGCCTTTGCTTATCGTATGACCTGGACTCGTATGACCTCGACTCGAATGATCTAGACTCGTATGATCTCGATTCGTATGACCATGACTCGTTTGCGTTACGACTCGTTTGCACCCTGTCTTCGTCTTGCTTCAAAAGCTATTGCTTGCTCTGGACTTCCTCCAGTTGATAGGGGTCCAGCTCATCGAAGACTTCTTTAAGCACAGCGACTTCTTCAGCGGTGAGCGTAATCCCCTTACTCATCTTCGTATGATCCGGCGACCAATCGCGCAGATCGTACTTGGCCTTATTCCCGTTCCAACTCACGATATTGAGCTCGCGATTCCAACCTGACTTATTCGTCGATAGGACTTCAATTGTCTCCAAAATCTCAAATGAAAAACTCTTCTCTGCCATAACGCTTGCCTCCTTAAGCTCTTAGAAATGGCAATAATACATTTCTTGAGCCGGTTGAACAATTACTATATTATCGTCTACCCTACCACATGATTTCATGCTCAAAGATTGAGTTTGTCAAATGTGCTTTGTTTTACATACTCTCAAACGGGAGGATTACTTTGTATCTATACCTCATTTCGGCTATTTTATTATGCGTCGTAGGTAAAGTGATTTACGATTCTACGAGGCTGCGCCTGGAGGAACATGATTTAACCCAACCTATTTCCCCTAAGACACAAAAGCCCCTAAACATCCTGTTCTTCTCTGACTTGCATTACCGATACCTATGGATCAGACAAAAAGATATCGTCCGTAAACTCAAAGATAGACCCGTAGACCTCATAATTTTTGGCGGTGATTTAGGCTATAAAGATGCAGAGGATGCTTTTCAGTGGCTAAATGACCTACACAAAACTCTGGCTAAGATGTGGGATAAGCCTGATCTGGCACCTATTTTGGGGGTTTGGGGAAACCATGACATCAAGATCCCAAGATCTTTAAGCCAAGATGAGCGATATCAATTCATTGAAAATGAGATGCATGCATTTACCCATGAAGGAACAACTTGGACCGTATTGGGACTTAGCGATCTTAGGACCAACCGCCAAGGCATCAATGAACTCTTGGCAGCAAACATCTCCATCTCAGATCCTGAACACAGCATCCTTATAGCGCATAATCCAGATACTTTTCTGCTCGATCTACCCAAGACTCGCATAGCCCTGGCAGGTCACTATCACGGCGGACAGATTTGTCTGCCTTTCCATCTGGAGTTTAAGTTGCTAAGACCAAACGATCAGCTGGCTAAGGAAGGTATCATTGAAGGCTTACAAAAGGTGAACGGACATGAGCTCCTAATAAGCCCGGGGATCGGTAATACGTTCGTTCCCATCCGCTTCTTTAGCCAATCAACGATCCACTTGATTAAGCTATAAAAAAGCCGCTTCCGAAGGGAAGCGGCTTCATCAATTAGAAGGCTAATGCACTTAAGCCTTACCGTCACAACCCAAGACGTTGATGATCTTGTGCTTGACCATTTCACGAATGTTGTCACGTGCGGGGCCAAGATATTTGCGAGGATCAAATTCAGCAGGATTGTCTGCGAAGACTTTACGGATGGTACCTGTCATCGCAAGGCGGAGGTCTGAGTCAATGTTGATCTTACAGACGGCGGAACGAGCAGCTTGACGAAGCATTTCTTCCGGGATACCGATGGCGTCATCCAAAGCGCCACCGTTCTCGTTGATCATCTTGACGTATTCCGGCATAACAGAGCTTGCACCATGGAGAACGATCGGGAACTCAGGCAAACGACGCTCAATTTCTTCCAGGATGTCAAAACGCAGCTGCGGCTTGGTGCCGGGCTTAAACTTGAAAGCACCATGGCTTGTTCCGATAGCGATCGCTAAGGAATCAACGCCCGTACGCTCAACGAATTCCTGAACTTCATCAGGCTGAGTGTAGGAAGCCTCTTCTGCAGATACATTGACAGCATCTTCGATGCCGGCGAGACGACCGAGTTCACCTTCGACCGTGACACCGTTGGCGTGTGCATATTCAACAACACGACGGGTCAGCTCAATGTTCTCGTCGAAAGGCAGGTGTGAGCCGTCGATCATGACGGAGGTGAAACCACCATCGATGCAGTCTTTGCAGAGTTCAAAGGAGTCGCCATGGTCTAAGTGAAGTGCAATCGGGATATCCGTCTCAAGAAGCGCTGCTTCGACGAGCTTGACCAAGTAGTTATGATTTGCATATTTGCGTGCACCGGATGAAACTTGGAGGATAAGAGGTGCTCTCAGCTCACCGGCTGCTTCCGTAATGCCTTGGATAATCTCCATGTTATTGACGTTAAATGCGCCGATTGCATAGCCTTCATCATAGGCTTTCTTAAACATATCTTTCGTTGTAACTAGTCCCATCTCGACCCTCCTAATAGGTAATTTATAAATAGATCAAAGCTTATTCTAAATCACCTTAAGGACTTCCGTCAATTTTCCAAAGAAGCCTTCATGAGTTCATATCGCTCTTGTGCAGCAACCAGTAGATCCTTGAAATTTGCCATCTTCTCACGTTCTGCAGTGACGACTTTTTCAGGGGCCTTGGAAACAAAACCTTCGTTGGACAACAAGTTCTCAACACGTTTGATTTCGCTTTCAAACTTAGCGATTTCATCCTCCAGTTTTGCAATCTCCTCCGCCGGATCGATCAAACTGGCAAGCGGAATAAACCACTGAGCTCTTTTGAATCGGAGATTGTAGGCGTGCTCCGGAGCCTCCTGGGTTGAATCAAGATCTTCCAGACGTTCTACGCCGCAAAGTCGCTCAAGGTAGGGTAAGCCTTCGTGGAAGATTTCGCGCAGCTCTTCATTTTCCGTGTAGAGATAAACGGTCAAGCGCTGCTTTGGTGCGACATTATTCTCCGCTCTGAGATTGCGAGTTGCTCTCACGGCTTCGATGATCGCCGACATCTTCTCTTCAGCCCCTTTATCTTCAAAGAACTGAGACTCGTTTGGCCAATCGCTGATCATGATGCTCTCATTGCTACCCGGAAGAGACAGATAGATTTCTTCCGTGATAAATGGCATAAAAGGATGGAGAAGTTTAAGGAGAGTTTTCATCCCCGCCACCAAGCAATTGAGAGCCATTGGACGCGATGGATCCTCCGTATCAAAGAGTCTTGGCTTGACGAGCTCGATATACCAATCGCAGAAAGTTTCCCGGAAATAGAGATAGATCTTTTCAGCTGCCAGACCTAACTCGAAATGCTCCATATTGTGGGTGACCTCAGCCGTGAGCTCCTTGAGACCGTGCATAAGCCAGCGGTCCTCGGGCTTTTGGAGAGAATGTTCCTGAGGGAAAACAATCTGTGCTTCATCCAAATGAGCTGCCATGAACCTAAAGGCATTCCAAATCTTATTGATAAAAGCCTGCCCGGCCTTAACGACTTCTTCTCGATACCGTTGATCATTCCCGGGAGCGGTCCCTTGCAAGAGTGCATAACGAAGAGTATCCGTGCCGAACTCGTCGATGACTTCCAAGGGATCGACACCGTTGCCCAAAGACTTGGACATCTTGACGCCGTTTTCATCGCGCACGATGCCATGTAAGAAGACGGTCTTGAAGGGCAGTTCTTCGGTGAGCTCGAGACCTTGGAAGACCATGCGTGCAACCCAGAAGAAGATGATGTCGTAGGCCGTGACAAGTACTTGTGTGGGATAGAAATACTTGAAGTCATCCGTTTGTTCAGGCCATCCTAGGGTTGAAAAAGGCCAAAGCGCAGAACTGAACCATGTATCCAAGGTGTCAGGATCTTGTTGCCAATCATTGGCGGAACAATTAGGGCATACATTAGGAGCTTCGTGCGCAACTTCTATATGACCACAAGATTGACAGTACCAAGCCGGGATGCGATGTCCCCACCAAATCTGGCGTGAGATATTCCAATCACGGATGTTCTCCATCCAGTTCAAATAGGTTTTCTCAAAATGAGGCGGAATAAACTCAAGCTCACCTATTTTAGCTGCATCGATGGCTGCGGGAGCCAGCTTACTCATATCGACAAACCACTGTTCAGAGACCTTGGGTTCGATGGTTGTGTCGCAGCGGTAGCAAGTGCCGACGGCATGGGTATGCTCTTCTTTGCCACGCAAGAAACCGCCGACTTCAAGATCTTGCTCGATCCGGATCCTCGCTTCTTCCCTTGATAAACCTTTGTAAGGTCCTGCCTGTTTGTTTAGAACAGCTTGATCTGTAAAGGTATCCAGAACTTCTAGACCATGGCGGAGGCCAACTTCGTAGTCGTTGGGATCGTGGGCCGGCGTAATCTTTAACGCACCGGTACCAAACTCGGGATCAACGTATGCATCTTCGATGATTGGAATTTCTCGATTAGTCAGAGGGAGTTTGACGGTCTTCCCTATCCAAGCCTTATAACGCTCGTCTTCAGGATGTACGGCAACAGCAGTATCGCCCAACATGGTTTCCGGGCGCGTTGTGGCAACAATTATCTCACCGGAACCGTCTGTTAACGGATAGGCAACATGCCACAGATACGTCGGTTGATCCTCATGCTCGACTTCAGTATCTGACAAGGTGGTCCTACAATGCGGACACCAGTTGACCATCCTAAGCCCGCGATAAATCCATCCTCGCTTATAGTAATCGATGAAGACATGCTCAACGGCTTGACTTAAACCCTCATCCATGGTGAAACGTTGGCGTTCCCAATCACACGAGGCACCTAATCGACGCAGTTGATGCATGATGCGAGAGCTGTATTTATCCTTCCAATCCCAAGCAATCTTCAAGAACTCATCGCGATCCATGTCTTCTTTCCGGATGCCTTGTTTGCGTAATCTTTCCATGATAACCGCTTCGGTTGCGATTGCAGCATGATCTGAACCGGGAAGCCAAAGTGCGCTATAACCTTGCATGCGTCGCCAGCGAATGAGACAGTCTTGAATAGAATGGTTCAAAGCATGACCCATGTGGAGTTCACCCGTGATATTTGGCGGTGGCATGACGATGGTGTAGGGTGTCTTGTCGGGATCCCTTACAGCATGGAAGTAATTTCCTTCAAGCCATGAGTCATAAATTCTCGCTTCAACTTCTGACGACTCAAAGGTCTTCGCCAAATTATCAATCAATTTTCCCATATCAATCCCCATTCAAGATCATTTTATTTGTTGCAAATCATACGTCGCTACGAAAGGTCACAAAAAAGCTATAAACAAAGCCATAGCACGACAAATCCGCCCAAGGCTCATGCCCGCCAGTATAACAAAGTCAAGGTTGCAGCTTCTGCAAGTTCTTGCTAATATAACTCACGTTCCAACCCGAGGAACACAAATAGCCGATTGGTGTAACGGTAGCACACCTGCCTCTGGAGCAGTTTGCCTAGGTTCGAATCCTAGATCGGCTGCCAATTCTATAGCTCGGAGTCTTTGATTCTGAGCTTTCTTTATGCCAAAACCAACCAAAACCAACATCCAAAAGCCCACCCGAATTATCAATGCAATGTGCGTTCTTCACTTACGATGAAACTGCGCTTCAAGAGTGCATACAAGGGTACTTCCAAAACGATGTAGGCGATCGTGAAACCAAGTTGAGGTAAAGCACGTACCGCAACCATTTCCGTGAAAGGTCTACCCATAAGGATGCTTAGCCAATAGGATTGCATCAAAAGACTCAGAAACACAAACGAAATAACCAGAGCAATGGCTACCCCACGGCTGTCCTTCCCTTTCCACAGACGAATGACGATCCCGGGAATCACTCCCTGCAAGACTGTCGTTACAGTAATGCCCCAGAAAACGGTTCCCATCGGGTTGATCAAGACTCCTATGAGATCACTTATAAGACCACAAAGAGCGCCCCAAAACGTGCCAAGGAGAAAGCCTGTTAAGTGAATGGGAACTAAACCCAGTCCTATACGATTTGAGCCCGCAATGATGAGGATGGAAACGACCCGTGTTAACACAATCGACAAAGCCGCCATAAGGGCGGTCAATGTCAGCTGACGGATATAAACCTGATTCTTTTGCCTACTCGCCATCATTGCACCTCTACGTAAAAAAGCCGCCAACCATCAGCTGGCCGGCGGCTCATCAATAAGTCTAATTCTTATTAGATACGAGCAACACCGCTCTTACGTGCAGCTTCAGCAACTGCTTCAGCTACAGCCGGAGCTACACGCTCATCAAACGCATCGGGCATGATGCTGTCTGCTGCGAGTTCTTCAGCACCGACGAGGTCAGCGATGGCATAAGCAGCAGCTATGTTCATTTCATCATTGATGTCAGAAGCACGAACGTCCAAAGCGCCACGGAAGATACCGGGGAAAGCAAGTACGTTGTTAATCTGATTTGGGAAGTCCGAACGACCGGTAGCTACAATAGCAGCACCACCTGCGTGTGCTTCATCAGGCATGATTTCAGGAACCGGGTTTGCACAAGCAAAGACGATGGGGTCATCAGCCATGGATTCAACCATTTCACGGGTCACAACGTTAGGAGCAGAAACGCCGATGAATACATCAGCACCCTTCATAACATCAGCGAGTGAACCTTGGATACCCTTCAGATTCGTGACTTTGGCCATCTCTTCTTTCTCGGCGTTGAGGTTATCGCGACCTTCGTAAATAGCACCACGGCTATCACAGAGGATGAGGTTCTCGAGACCATTTGCCAGGAGGAGCTTGGCAATAGCGATCGAGGCGGCACCGGCACCGTTCATGACAACTCTGACATCTTTCAGCTCACGATTGGTTAGACGCATGGCATTGATCATTGCAGCAAGCGTGACGACAGCAGTCCCGTGCTGATCATCGTGGAATACCGGGATATCAAGGCTCTTCTTTAAACGGCGCTCAATTTCAAAGCAGCGAGGTGCTGAGATGTCCTCGAGGTTAACACCACCGAAGCTACCGGCGATCATTTCAATTGTCTTGACGATTTCATCTACGTCCTTCGTACGAAGGCAAAGAGGGAAAGCATCGATGTCACCGAAGGCCTTAAAGAGTGCGCACTTACCTTCCATGACGGGCATTCCGGCTTCAGGTCCGATATCACCAAGACCCAAGACGGCTGTACCGTCTGTAATGACGAGGACAAGGTTATGGCGACGGGTATACATGTAGGACTTATCTACATCTTTAGAAATCTCTAGGCAAGGCTCTGCGACGCCTGGGGTATAAGCAATAGCAAGCTCTGCTGCTGTGCCGACGGGTGCTTTCGCGATCACTTCGATCTTTCCGCCCCACTCTTCATGCTTCTGAAGGGCTACTTCTTTATAATCTGCCATGTCATCCTCCTTGGACATATCGATAATTTAACAACAAATCAAACACTATCATAGGTTTTGCATCTTTACAATTTATAAGCTTAATCAAAATAGGCTCTTCGTCAAGCGCTACACGACTCTCTGAAAAGCCTACCGATTTATCGACTGAATGCTCTGTAAACGTCTATCATCATCAGTTTCTTCGAGATGAATAACCCAGGATACGTAAGATACGGATAAAGAGATTGATGAAGTCCAAATAAAGCATGAAAGCCCCATAGAGACCTATAGCTTCCAAGCTGATTGCTTGCGTCTCTCCGCCAATGGTCCCACCCGTCGTGGAAGCTGCAACCATGCGTTTAATCTTCTGCATATCCCAAGCGGTTATACCGATAAACAATGCAACAACAACGTAATTTAAAATGTAGTCGATGCCTTGAGCAATCCCCGGTGCAACGAAATACAAGACGAGATTCAAGAGACTCACGATGATGACGGCGAAGAGCAAGCTATAACCTACACTACCGATTGACGATAAATCGCGCTTCGTCTTCGCACCATAAATTGCCATAGCTCCAAACGTCAGGGCGGCCAATAAGAAGGCAAGGAAAATCGTTGCGCTGGTATAAGCTGTAAGGATTAGCGCAAAGGTGAAACCGGTCAAAACAGCATAGACCACGAAGGAGATTCTGGCTGCGCCTAGTTCCATACGGCGAAGTCTGGAGCTAAAGAAGAATGCGATGGCGAGCTGTGCTATGACGACTACGATGGGTAGCCAAGGCATGCTGTAGATCAATCTCCAAATTGCAGTAGATGTTGAAGCAAAGTAAGCAACTGCAGCACTCAATAAGAGGCCAAGACCCATCCAACGAAAGATATGGATGAGCGTTTGTCGCATAGCATTTTGTGAAGGCTCTATACCTTCATATGTGTTCGGATATGCTTTAGGATCTGTATTCATTCACTAGCCTCCTTATTATTAGGCAAACTAAAACTATCAACTGCATGCCATTATGGATCAATTATATAGACAATCTAAGAACTAATGATTAAATCGTTCAATGAACAGTAAAACCCTAGCCCTAGTTTGATGACTCGAGAAATCATCATGAAACGTACATTCTTGCAGTTCTTCATCGTTCTCGCTTCGAAACTCGTGGTGTCCCTCGCATCCTAGAACCGGGCAATGAAGAATATGACTAAATTGTAACGCAGACTCGTGCACATTAACTAGTCGAAGTTGTTTATTAATTAATTTTTAAACAAAATATTCTTTAATATAATAACTGAATCATGGTTATATATTAATCTCAGCATCATACGTTCACATAATCTTTGAGTGCACTCCGGATGCAATTCGTGAGTCTTTCAACGGTCATTAATCACAGAAATACAGTGTTTCAATGCATCCCAAAATTATTACTATCGAATGAATACAATGGTGTTAAATTCACCTCTAAAATTCAGGTAATGCTATGACTTAGAAGCGAAGCATAATTTGCTAGATCACGTTTAAATCATGGTAAATATAGCGTTCATGTAGATCTTGATTCTTAAAGAACTTATAGAAAAGTCCGGGATACAAAATAAAAACCCTCGTATTCCCGAGAATACGAGGGTTTGCTTATGGTCGGAGTGACAAGACTTGAACTTGCGACCTCGTGCACCCCAAGCACGCACTCTAGCCACCTGAGCTACACCCCGACGCATGGTGGGTGATATTGGGCTCGAACCAACGACCTCCTGCGTGTGAAGCAGGCGCTCTAACCAGCTGAGCTAACCACCCGAAGCAAGCGCTATTTTAGCTACCAAACAAAGAACTGTCAAATTATCACATTTTGAGATGAGAGCTTTTGTTTTCTGAAATTCATGCTAGTTTGATGTCAAATGAGTATCGCATTGCGTGATATTTAAGGAGGTTCAAGATGCATATAAATCATCAAGACTTGAAGAAATGGCGTGAAGAACTCGACCTAACACAAGAACAGTTTGGTCTATTACTCAATCTCAAACAAAACACGATTAGTCAGTGGGAGGCAGGTCAAAGAATGCCTGATTTACAATCAATAGTGTCTTTAGCAAAACTACATAATAAGTCTGTGGAACAAATCCTCAGAGAAAGCCATCCGTTTATCACGATTGAACATATCGATACAACGATAGATTCTGAGCGCGATATCCCTCGACTTCTTGCCGAGCAAGCATGGTTTCGATATGTAGAGCAGTTTAGATCGAAGGCTAAAGATTCCGACGAAGAATTTGGCTCAAAAGAATTGCAGGAAAGTTTGAACAAGATCAAGGATTCAAAGACAAATCCCCAGCAAGTAATCAACCTTGAAGGATTGCCTAGAAGCATCTATGAGAACATTTGTAAGAGTGTAAGCCTCTATATAGAACGTTGTGTGGAAATGATGGAAAGAATAGAACAGATCGAAGAACTCCCTGAAGAAGATAAGATCAAGCAAGCAGTTTCCCTACATAAGGTTAATAGGACTTCGAGCTTCTTTAAGTTCGATTATCTAAGCTATCTGTCTCGGCCTACCACGGATGATTCAGAGTCGATAGAGGACTCATCGGATGACGAGCATGCAAATGCTGAGGCATCGGTGGAAATCTCAGCGGAGGATACCCGCGATCTTGAAACTGAATCCGAAGACGATGCTGAAGAATTTGCAGCAGCAGAAGACGACACACCTTATAACGAAGCGTGACGATTGAAATCCTTCATTTGACGATCAATTTGGCGTTGAGTGTCTCGTTCTTCAACGGCTCGGCGCTTGTCATACTGCTTCTTCCCTCGAGCAACCGCAATTTCCAGCTTTAGCAAACCTCGTTTACGGTAGAGCTTTAGAGGGATTAGTGTCAGCCCTTCTTCCATAATGCTTTGGTTTAGTCGCATAATCTCTCGTTTGTGTAGGAGAAGTTTCCGATCACGCAAGGGTTCGGGATTGAATCGATTACCCTGTTCATAAGGGTGGATATACCAGTTCACAATATAAGCTTGCAGATTGCGGATTGTGATGTAGGCTTCCGAAAGCGTAGCTCTACCCTCGCGCAGGGATTTGACTTCAGTTCCCTTGAGTTCAATGCCGGCTTCATAGGTATCCAAAATATGATAGTCATGTCTTGCGCGACGATTGTCTGCAAGGGTTGAGGAACCAGTCCTCTTCTTAGCCATTAATACTGACCTTTCTTCTGTAAATGTCTGAAATCACGATAGGTTTCTGCCGGCCACGAAGCAACAGGATTCAAGGTGGCAGATACCGGCTTTACGTCAAGCTTTGCTAAGAGATAACCAAGGCTTGCAACCATTGCTGCATTATCCCCACAGTACTTCAACGGTGGGACAAAAAAGTCCTTATCCAAGCGCTTTGCTAACGTTTCGAGCCTCGATCTAAGCTCATGATTTGCTGCAACCCCGCCTGCCAAAGCGAAATGCTTGATAGGGCTTTGCGAGAGGATTGTTTCACACCGGTCTACGATCTGATCTATGATGGCAGATTGAAAGGATGCTGCAAAATCGGCTTGTTCTTGCTGCGTAGCAAATAGTTGATCACCATTCTTTTGTCGTAAGTGATTGAGATAGTTCAGTGCTGCTGTCTTTAAGCCACTAAAGGAGAAGTCCAAACGATCATCTGAGATCTTGATCTCAGGAAACTTGTACGCTTTGGGATCACCTAATTTAGCCAGACGGTCTATCTCCGGTCCTCCTGGATACGGTAAACCCATTGCTCTGGCGACCTTATCAAAGCTCTCTCCCGCTGCATCGTCTCTTGTACGAGCTAACGTCTTGAGATTAGCCTTCTCATCGACTTCGTAAAGATGGGTGTGCCCTCCTGAAACGACGAGCGCTATGAAAGGTAACTCAAAGTCTTCGTGGACCAGTTGATTAGCCGTGATATGGGCCACGATGTGATGAACAGGATATAAGGGCTTATTCAAGGCATGGGCTATTGCTTTTGCCGAGCTGACTCCAACCAAGAGAGCCCCGATGAGACCCGGTCCTGAAGTGACGGCAACTGCGTCGATATCTTCAGCTCGAATCCCCGCATGACTTAGTGCACTATCCAAAACCGGTAGAAGCGCAGTTATATGTTCGCGTGCAGCGATCTCCGGCACTACGCCACCGAATTTTTGATGCGTCTTAATCTGTGAAGCGACTACCGAGCTCAAGACTTTACCATCTTGCAAGATGGCCATAGCAGTTTCATCGCAGGAGCTCTCAATTCCTAAGATAATCATCGTGATTCTCCGGATCCATATCCTGACGAGGCAAAGCCACCCTCACGGTCCGGGACACTGTTAGCTTCAGCTTCATCGATAGACGTTCGATCGAGTTCCTGCCACTCCACCAACGTTATGAGTTGGGGCACAGCTTGAGCAATTCGGTCCCCTTGTTTGATGTGGTAGTGCGCCCATCCTCTTTCAAGTAAATCATAACGATGAGGCTTCAAACCTAATCGCTTCACAGCAGCTGCACAACGTGCAATGTACTCGGGATCGAACGCCGTATCTGCATTACCTGAGAAGGATTCAGCAATAAGCTCTTGTAGCTCAGCGTCCTTGTCTAGGTCATTCTCCCAACCATAAGCGGAATGATGGATAAGCACGCGAATCTCATCTCGATATCCGGGGTCTATCGTACCGGGACTATTTGGTATACGGAGGTGCGTCCTTAGACTTAGACCACTTCTTGGTCTAATCTGTAGTTCTATTTCTGCCGGAAGTACGACCTTTAGTCCTGTCGGAATGGCCAACGTCTGCCCTGGCCATATCCAAGCATCTACAGCGGCAGCAAGATCAAACCCTACGTCACCTAGCTTAGCTTGACGTGGGATGAGAGCTCCATCTCGACAGGCTTGCCAGTAAACGGTCTTGGTCATGCTTCTTCCTTCCTTAGGTAGTCATAGAGATTCTGCTGATGGACCTTAAGTGGATTTACATCCTCAGTCTGAGCCCCATCTTTCGCCTTGGTTTTCTTGGGCACATGTTGAGATGC
Organism: uncultured Oscillospiraceae bacterium; assembly: GCA_964345975.1. GTDB lineage: Bacteria > Bacillota > Clostridia > Saccharofermentanales > Fastidiosipilaceae > CAYFSS01. Next base: position 50,749 of record CAYFSS010000009.1, on the reverse strand, counting down.
TTGTAGATCATTCAAACGCACTAAGGCTCGGGCAAGTTTCTCTTCGAGTTCTGTAGACCTGGCCTGTGCTAGTCTCAATTCCTCTATGGCGTCGTTCTTTTGATCCAAGACATTGACCACGGCTAACGTGCGACGAGCGGAATCTGAAATTCGAGGGTAGCGGAGCTTCAAATGCTCTAAGAGATGATCTGCTTCAGAGGCCACAGCAAGTGTGTAAGCACGGTCACGAATGGACGTGAGTACATAGGCTTTGCCCCCGATAACGACACGTAATCGTTCGCGTTCAAATCTTCTTGAATCTTGTTCCATAAGTCGCCCCCCTAGCACGCGATTGTAGCAAAGTTCTTGCTGATCCCAAAACACCGGAATGCCTAACCTGTCAAACGTATGCCTTGAGATCTGCCACTCATCCTTCAAACCACATAATGCATAATGCATAGACTTGAAAACATCATGAAGTATTGACCAAAGGAGATGAACAAATAACAAAGGATCCCCCGGAGGAGATCCTTTGAAAAGATTCTTCTTCTAAAGAAGGAAGGGCTTAACCTTCGTATGCCTTGAGACGCTCTTCTAACTTGGTGAGCTCGTCAGCGAGGGCTGAAGGCAAACGATCGAAGACCTTATAGTGTTCTTTGATCTGTTCAACTTCTGTGAGCCAAGCTTCCTTGTTCACGTCGAGAATCGCTTCGAGATCTTCTTCGGTCATGTCGAGACCTTCGAGGTTAATGTCCTTGGCATAGGGCAGGTAACCGATGGGAGTCTCACGAGCATCGACTTCGCCGTTTGCACGCTTGAGGATCCACTGGAGAACACGGAAGTTATCTCCGAAGCCCGGCCAGAGGAACTTACCTTCAGGACTACGACGGAACCAGTTCACGTTGTAGATCTTAGGCTGCTTCTCGATGCGCTGGCCCATATCGATCCAGTGTTGGAAGAAATCGCCCATGTTGTAGCCGGCGAAGGGCAACATGGCCATCGGGTCACGGCGGACTTGTCCGACGGTACCTTCTGCTGCAGCAGTTCTCTCAGATGCCATGACAGAACCTACGAAAACACCATGGTTCCAGTCAAATGATTCGTACACGAGAGGCACGGTTGACGCACGGCGGCCACCAAAGAGCATCGCAGTGATCGGAACACCCTGAGGATCTTCCCAACGAGGAGAGATGGACGGGCAGTTCGCTGCTTTAGTCGTGAAACGGCTGTTCGGGTGAGCTGCCGGTTCAGGGGATTCAGGTGTCCAAGGCTGGCCGAGCCAGTCGGTTGCTTTCTCAGGAGCAGCAACACCCATGTTTTCCCACCAAGGCTGCATGTCTTCAGTAACAGCAACGTTCGTGAAGATCGTGTCCTGCTGAACCGTCAACATAGCGTTAGCATTGGACTCCATATTGGTGCCGGGTGCAACGCCGAAGAAGCCAGCTTCAGGGTTGATGGCGTAGAGTTGACCATCTTCCATAGGACGCATCCAAGCAATGTCATCACCAACGGTGTAGACTTTCCAGCCTTCTGCATAAGCAGGAGGAATGAGCATGGCGAGGTTGGTCTTACCACAAGCACTTGGGAAAGCACCGGTGATGTACTGAGTTTTGCCTGAAGGATCTTCGATACCGAGGATGAGCATGTGCTCAGCCATCCAGTTCTGCTCACGACCCATGTAAGAAGCAATGCGAAGAGCAAAGCACTTCTTACCAAGAAGAACGTTACCACCGTATGCTGAGTTGATGGACCAGATGGTGTTGTCCTGCGGGAAGTGTACGATGTAACGGTTATCAGGATCGACATCAGCCTTTGAGTGCAGACCTTTGACGAATTCTTCGTTATCACCAAGCTGCTTTACAGCAACTTCACCCATACGGGTCATAATACGCATGTTGAGAACAACGTAGATGCTGTCCGTGAGCTCGAAACCTACCTTGGAGTGAGGTGAACCGACAGGACCCATGATGTAAGGAATAACGTACATCGTACGTCCCTTCATCACGCCGTCGTAGAGTTTACCAAGCTTCTCATACATCTCAGCAGGATCAGCCCAGTTATTTGTGGGGCCTGCTTCTTCTTCTGTACGTGTGCAGATGTAGGTACGACCTTCAACACGTGCGACGTCATTCTTCTTAGTGCGATGATAGAAACAATTTGGCCAATTCTCTTCATCCAAGCGAAGCAATTCACCGGTTTCGAGAGCCTCATTCTCAAGACGTTCCTTTTCTTCTTCGGAACCGTCAATCCAGACAACTTCGTCCGGCTGAGTGAGTTTAACCATCTCATCGACCCAATCGAGAACAAACTTATTCTTAACTTCCATTAAGCAACCCTTTCCTTCTAAGTGGTATGTACTTATAACCATATTTCTATGAACTTTAGAGAGTATATCACAATGATATATTTATAACTGTATGATTACGACAGTTTTACGTCAACCAATCTAGGACTTTGAGCACCAACAATTAGCTTAATACTCATCCTCATTTCGATGGTGTCCATACGGCACTTCAACGAATGGTTTTACATAAATTCCGTTCGAAATCTTTCATAAATGGCTTTGCAAATAGCTAACCATTCTTGAGGTCTAATCTCTTCAGCCCGCTTCCCTACCAAATTCTTTTCCACCAAAAAGCCCGTCAGTTCCCCCGCATTCCAGGACCATCTACTGCGCCAATTATTGGCCAAGGTCTTTCGCCGTTGCTCAAATGAAGCTTCGATGATTTCTGCACAAGCCTTTGCATGCTCTGTATAAAACGCATCTTGCTCATTGCGTTCAATAACAACGAAGACGGAATCTACTCTGGGAGCCGGCTTGAAGTCCCCCCGCTTAAACCGATGAGTGATGGAGGCTTTTCCATAGAAGAAACGTAGGATCGCTAGGGGGCCATAGAGCTTGGGGAGAAACTGAGGTTCATCCGGGGCAGCAGCTAGTAATCTCTCCGCAGCCTCTCGTTGTAGTGTGAAACCCATAGATCTACATGTTGCTAGTTGCGCAAAAGCCTGCCGCAGAAGATAGCGTGTCAAATAATAGGGCACATTGGATAACAAACGTGTGGCATCAAATGTACGCCAGTCCACTTCTCTGGCATCGATGTGGTGCAAAACCAATTGATTCGCGGCTATTTCATCCGGGAAACGAGTTTTCAGGAAAGGGATAAGATCGTCATCGATTTCTATGCCGTGAACCTTAGCCCCACGACGTAGAAGGGCTGCAGTAAGATCCCCTCTTCCACAGCCCACCTCAAGAACTGTCTCTCCCGGTTCCACTGAGCTCAGTTCGACTAAATGATCGAGTAGCGCCGGGTTGGTGAGAAAGTTTTGACCTAAATGATACTTTGCCCCGAAGTCACGCAATGTCTAACCTAAACGTTTTTCCAGTTCAGCACGCTCAGCTTCAAATCCTGCTTTCCCTAAGAGGGCAAACATATTGACTTTATAAGCTTCGACGCCCGGTTGGTTGAAAGGATTCACAGCATTCATATGGGCACTGATGCCACAAGCATACTCGAAGAAATAGATGAGTTCGCCCAAGGCTCTTGCATCGAGCTTAGAGATCGTCAATGTGAGATTCGGTACTCCACCGTCGACATGAGCAAGGGTGGTCCCAAGCATGGCTTTGCGATTGACTTCGTGGAGTTCTTCGCCGGCCAGATAATTGAGCCCGTCGAGGTCCTTATCGTCTTCGGGAATCTGCACACTTGCAGATGCTTCATCGACAAAGAGCACAGTCTCAAAAAGAATGCGCTGCCCTTCTTGGATGTATTGGCCCATTGAATGAAGATCGGTGGTGTTATTGACAGAGGCCGGGAACAAGCCCCGAAGGTCCTTCCCTTCACTCTCACCAAAGAGTTGCTTCCACCATTCACTTAGCGTCGTGAGGGCAGGATCGTAGTTGACCAAGATTTCAATATCAAAGCCTCTCCGCATGAGGGCAGTTCTATAAGCTGCGTAGCGAACGGCCGGGATAGCTAGAACGTCGTCACCGGCACAGGCTAGTTGAACAGCTGCCGCACCCTTGAGGAGTTCATCGATATCGATGCCGGCGACTGCGATGGGGAGTAGACCTACAGCCGAGAGCACGGAAAAGCGACCACCGATATCATCCGGCACGATGAATGTCTCATAGCCCACTTCAGTCGCGAGGTCTTTGAGAGCTCCTTTTTGTTTATCCGTCGTGACATAGATCAATTTCTTGGCTTCCTCCGCCCCGACTTGATCTTCAAGTTGGGCTTTGAGAATGCGGAAAGCTATTGCCGGTTCCGTTGTGGTCCCGGATTTTGAAATGACATTGATAGCAAACGACTTGTCTTTGAGATAGGTCTGGAGTGAAGCCATATAGCCGGAGGACAATTGGTGACCGCCATAGAGAATCTCGGGCTTACTGCCTTGAATAGGATCTGATAAGGCATCGATCACTGCCCTGGCACCAAGGTATGAGCCGCCAATTCCGATGACGACCAAGACGTCGACCCTTTGACGAATGCGTTTAGCAGCTTCCTTGATCCGTGACAGTTCTGCTTGATCCAGATCGGTTGGTTGTTTGACCCAACCTAGGAAGTCCGAACCGGCGCCCTTACCTTCTTGCAGATTTTGATGGGCAAGTCTAGCTTGATCCTCGAGTGTCTCGATAACCTCTGCATTCACAAATTCACTCGCTTGTTCAGCTGAGAACTTCAACATAAATACTCCTTAAGCTACTTTCAATAAGACAAAAGTCGTTTGATAGCCATTGCCTGTGAAGGCTACTAACGACGAAGATTATTGTTCAAAGTCTATCACAGACAAAGTCGCTCCATAGGCTGCCGAATCGACCAGCGCTCGATATTTTCTGAGAACCGGCGAGAGTTTACGCGCCGGGCTTGGCTCAGGAGTCCTTTGCTCCAGTTCTGCATGGTCGACGAGGAGTTCCAAACTCCGGGCGGGGATGTCAATCCTGATGAGGTCTCCATCTTGAACTTTAGCGATGAGGCCACCTCTATAGGCCTCGGGTCCAATATGGCCGATCGATGCCCCTCGACTGGCGCCTGAGAAACGTCCGTCGGTTAAGAGAGCGACGGATTCATCGAGCCCCATGCCGGCGAGGGCTGAGGTGGGAGAAAGCATTTCACGCATGCCTGGACCACCGGCCGGACCTTCGAAGCGAATGACGACGACATCGCCGGCTTTGATTTCACCATCGTAGATGGCATCGCAAGTCTCTTCTTCAGAATTGAAGACCTTGGCCGGTCCCTCATGCCGGTACATCTTGGGAGACACAGCGGCCTTCTTCACAATAGAGCCTTCCGGTGCGATGTTGCCATAGAGAACCGCTAAGCCACCGTCGGGAGAAATAGGCTCATCAATGCTGTGGATGACGCCTAGACCCCTTCGTTCACTGAATCTATCCTTCATGTTCCCTGTGACGGTCAGTGCTTCAGGGTCGACATGCCCGCCTTTGGCAAGTTCGTTTAGCACTGCAGAAATGCCGCCATCTTCTTCGAGATGGGTCACAAACGTATCGCTGGCAGGGCTAAGGACACAGAGCTGAGGTACTGTGTCAGAAATGTGCCCAATCTCTTTCATCGTAAGTTCATAGCCGGCCTCACGAGCAATCGCCAAGAGATGGAGAACCGAGTTGGTTGAACCCCCTAGAGCCATGTCGAGAGCCAGGGCATGTTGGATGGATTTCTTGTTGAGGATGTCGAGGGCTGTGAGTTTATCTTCGACGAGCGCCATGATCCGCATCCCGGCTTGTTTGGCAAGACGTTTACGCGCCGACATGACAGCCGGGATGGTTCCGTTACCGGGGAGTGCCAGTCCCAAGGCTTCCGTCAAACAGTTCATCGTATTGGCGGTAAACATTCCTGAACAGCTACCGCAAGAAGGACAGGCTGTTTGAGCCAGGTTCTCGACGTCTTCGGCCGTCATCTTCCCTGCAGCAGCAGCGCCGACTGCTTCAAAGACTTGTGTCAGACCGACCGGACGACCTTCTGAATTCTGCCCGGGAAGCATTGGACCACCTGAGACAAAGATGGAAGGGAGATCGCATCTCGCTGCTGCCATCAACATACCGGGGACGACTTTGTCACAGTTTGGTATGAATACCACGCCATCGAAGGCATGGCCGGCAAGAACGATCTCACACGCATCGGCAATCGTGTCACGAGAAACGAGGGAATATCGCATCCCTGCATGATTCATGGCAATACCGTCACAGACCGCGATTGCAGGGACTTCAAAGGGAACACCGCCCGCAAGTCTAATGCCTGCTTTGACGTTTTCGGCGATCTCATTGAGATGGGTGTGGCCGGGAACGATATCGTTATAGGAATTGACGACGGCGATGAAGGGTCTATCCATCTCCTCTTTCGTAAGTCCTAAGGCATAGAGTAGTGATCGATGCGGTGCCCGAGCAACCCCCTCGGTGATTTGACGGCTTTTGGCTCCTCTCTTCATTTTCCTGATCCTTCCATAATGTATTGTTTGAGAACATCGCTGACTGCCGAGCAGGCAAGATATTCTTCATCGTCTTGGGCCAAGTCGCAGGTGCGATAACCGGCTGCAAGGAACTGTTCAACGGCCCTCTCCAAGGCTTGAGCAGCTACAGGCTCACCTAATCCCAAACGGAGCATGTGAGCGGCAGAGAGGATTGTGGCCAGCGGGTTGGCAATATCTTGTTGGGCAATATCCGGGGCTGATCCGTGGACGGGCTCAAAGAGCCCGGGGCTTCCTTCTTCACCTAATGAGGCAGACGGTAGAAGGCCAATGGATCCGGTGATCTCAGCTGCTTCATCTGAAATAATGTCACCGAAAAGATTGGAGCACAAGAGGATGTCGAAGGACTTCGGACGACGGATGAGTTGCATGGTTGCGTTATCGACATAGAGATGCTCTAGTTCAACGCTCGGGTATTCGGTAGCCATCTGATTTACTCGTTCACGCCATAAACGAGAGCTTTCAAGAACATTGGCTTTGTCGATGGAGGCTAGTTTGCCTTTTCTTTCTTTTGCCAACTCAAAAGCCCACCGTGCAACACGATCGACTTCATAGTTGTGGTATTTCTCAACATCATAGGCATAAATGCCGTCAGCATCTTCTCCCCGGCCGGATTTCCCGAAGTAAATGCCACCGGTCAATTCACGTACGATCAGCATATCGAAGCCGCCTGCTATGACATCTTCGCGTAGGACGGAAGCTGCTTGGAGCGCCGGATAGAGTTTCGCATAGCGTAGATTTAAGAAGAGTTTCATCCCTTGTCTTAAGGCTAAGAGACCTTCCTCCGGTCTGACATCGGTCCACTTAGGACCGCCTACAGCTCCTAAGAGAACTGCATCACTGGAAAGGCAAAGGTCCAAGGTTTCCGGGGGCAATGCCTGACCTGTAAGGTCAATGGCGGCGCCGCCGATGGGGGCTTTTGTGAATGTTAAGTCTAAATCATATGCTAGAGCGAGCGTTTCGAGCACGTCGAGGCACGATGAGATGACTTCAGGTCCGATTCCGTCTCCGGGTAAAACCGCAATGTTGTAAGTCACGCAAGATCCCCCTCCGCCTTAATCATTGGAAGGAGACCACCGGCTTGGATCATCGCTTGGATCTCAGGTGAAAATGCTTGGGCTTGATAGATCTTCCCCTGTGTCAGATTCTCGACCACGCCGTCCTCCAAATCAACACTCAAGAGATCTCCCGCTTCAATCTCATCGATGGCTTCAGGACATTCCAAGATCGGTAAGCCGATGTTTAGGCAATTGCGATAGAAGATCCTTGCAAACGACTTGGCAAGAATGCAGCCTATCCCCGTACCTCGGATGGCGATCGGAGCATGTTCACGTGAGGAGCCACAACCAAAATTCTCACCTGCAACAAGAATATCGCCGGGTTCCACTTTGGTATGAAATTCGGGATCGACCGCTTCCATACAGTACTTCGCCAAGGCTTCAGGATCGGCAGTGGTTAAATAGCGTGCCGGAATAATAATATCCGTGTCGATGTGGTCGCCAAACTTATGGGTCTTCCCTTGAATTTTCATCTCTACTCCCCCTTCAAAGCAGCGGACGAATCCGCGGACGAAGCGCCGGACACCCTCCCTGCAATGGCTGAATATGCGGCAGTTGCAGGGGATGCCAGATAGATCTCCGAATCTTTATGACCCATGCGCCCCAGGAAATTGCGATTCGTCGTTGAGACGCATCGTTCGCCTGCAGCAAGGACTCCCATGTGTCCACCCAAGCAAGGACCGCACGTTGGCGGACCGACGGTAGCACCGGCATCCAAGAAGATAGACAACAGTCCCTCTTCCATTGCTTGGCGCCAGATACGCTGTGAACCGGGAATAATGAGAAGTCGCACGCCGTCGGCAATATGTTGCCCTTCAAGGACTTTGGCAGCCGCTCTTAGGTCTTCTAAACGACCATTGGTACATGAACCGATAACGACTTGCTGAATGGTGGGGTTTTCTACAATTTCTTCCACCGGGAACGCATTCTCCGGGAGATGTGGCGCAGCGACCATAGATTTTAAATCAGCAAGATTGATCGTCAGTTCTTGTTGATAAGAAGCATCGGGATCGGATTCTACAACCATGTAATCTCCGGCTTGATAGCGTTCAGGAGCATGCTCAGCAATGTATGCTTCAAGCGTTTCATCGAAGGGGAATAAACCGGCCTTAGCACCGCCTTCGATCGCCATGTTAGAGATTGTGAGGCGGTCGGCCATGCTGAGGGAGGCAACCCCGGGCCCCATGAATTCCAAAGCTTGATAACGAGCGCCGTCGACCCCGATTTGCGATAAGAGATAGAGAATCACGTCTTTCCCGGTGACTCCTTCGGGTAACTCACCTTCTAGATGAATGGCAAAGGTCTCGGGGACACGGAACCAGGCTTTCCCTGTCGACATGGCTGCTGCAATGTCGGTACTCCCTACACCTGTTGCAAACGCCTGCAAGGCACCATAAGTGCACGTGTGAGAATCTCCCCCGATAACAAGATCTCCCGGCAAAACCCAACCATTCTCCGGTAAGATAATGTGTTCTATCCCAAAACCTTCACTTCCTTCCGGACAGTATTTTGAGAGCCCTTGTTCCTTAGAAAAATCCGTTAAGATCTTCACATTTTCGGCGGAGGCGATGTCTTTGCTTGGTGTAAAGTGATCGGCAACAAAAACGACCCGGTCAGGATCGAAAACTTCATCTCTTAATTCACGGAAACGTTCGATGGCTGGAGGTGCAGTCACATCATTTGCCAGTACCAATGAAAGATCACACGTAATGACTTCCCCCGCACTCACTCGATCTTTGCCTGCATGTTTGGCTAAGATCTTCTCACTCATAGTCATAGACATCTCTCTCCACCTCCAAATAATCTAAAATCGAGTTTAACAAAGTGAAAATTACTTACCGTTCGTGGATGTGAAGCTTTGTTCATGCTTTGTGCTAAGATTATTTCTTGCAATTTATAAGTGGAATTTCATTCAGTCATTTACTGTAGTTTCATCGATTAGCGCAGTTTCTGTCTATGACTGAGAAATGAGATTTACGTTATGTTAGAACGCATGGAGACTATTAGGTGCAATATCTGGCAGCTGAAAACTTATCGGTCATCTTTCCAAAAGAAACTCTCTTCGATGAGGTGTCGTTCAAGATCTACGAAGGTGATCGCATCGGTCTGATCGGTGACAACGGATCAGGCAAATCCACGCTGCTTAAGATTATTGACCAATCCATCAAACCCTCTACCGGTAGAATACGTTTGACGCATGGTCTCATCATTGCTCGCCTTAGTCAGGATCTTGAATCCGAAATCCCCGGAGCCAAAGTCGGCGACCATCCCTTCCTCGATTCGCTGCGAAATGAAATGACAGAACTCGAGCATGAAATGTCCACTGAAGATCCTGCGACTCAAGAACAACTTCTCGCCAGATATGCAAAATTGCAGGAGCGATGGGATGCAGCCGGGGGCTACAACTATCGGGCGCAGCTGTCTCAGATCTTGGCCGCTTTGGGTTTACCGGAAAACATGATAGATCGAGATTACGATCCGCTCTCCGGGGGTGAGAAAATGCGGGTCAACCTAGCTCGTTGCCTCTTGGCCCAGGCCGATCTCTTACTCCTCGATGAGCCTACGAATCACTTGGACTTCATGGGCCTTGAGTGGCTACAGAAAACGTTGCGTCAATTCAAGGGTGCCATGGTCATCGTTTCGCACGATCGCTACTTCTTGGATAAGGTAACGAATCGAATCTTCTCATTTGATGCCAAGAAATTTTATCGCTATCGCGGTAATTATTCTCAAGCGAAGGCTGTGCGTGACGAGCGTATCCTCAGCCTGGAACGCCAAGAGAAGAATCTCAGCGAGAATATTGAGATCCAAGAACAAGTCGTTCAAACCCTCTTTTCTCATCGGAAGATGACCGCTTACCATGAGCGTCAACGTTTGGTTGAAGATATGCGAGAACGCTTGCAGGATCTTCGATCCAAGATCCCGGCTGAGCGCAAGATGAGTTTCAGCTTCGTCCCTCCCGATCCGGATTCAGCACGTGAAGACCGCGTGCTTTTGGAAACGCAAGATTTGACGATGGCTTTTGATGAGCGGGTGCTCTTTTCAGATTTTACTTACGTCTTGCGGGCTAAAGATCGCCATGCACTCATCGGTCCAAACGGTTGTGGTAAGACGACGTTGTTGCGGATATTGCTAGGCGAAGAAGCCGCCTCGGGTGGCCAGCTTAGACTCTATGGAAATCCTAAAATTTCGTACATGGGTCAACGTGTCCATTTTCCGCAAGAATCTACAAGTCTCTACGAGTATTTGATCTCGGAGCATCCTCAAAGAAGCGAGACAGAGCTCCGAGCGAGACTCCATCAGTTTGGGTTCCCTTTTGCGACGCAGGACAAGAGAATTGAAATCCTTTCCGGAGGAGAGCGCCATCGCCTCTACTTAGCTTCAATCTTTGAAGCTAAGCCCGATGTCCTTTTCATGGACGAACCAACGAATCACCTCGATATCTACTCGCGTGAACATCTTGAAGACCTGCTCCAAGAGTGGCCCGGTGCGCTGGTGCTGGTGTCTCATGACCGCTTCTTTATCGAAGCCTTAGCGCATGATGTCTATGGGTTTGTCGAGCGAAAGATCAACCGACATGAAACCTATGAAGCATGGCTACGGGATTTTGAAGCCAATCTCAACACACAAAAGCCCCCCCAGACCAAGCAATCCAAGCCCACATCGGTTAAGACCCAAGCCTCAGGAAAGAAAAGTCCGATCGAAGAATACCGTACAGGCTCCCCCGCTCATCGCCGAAAATTACGTGCAAATTGGTTAAAGGAAGTCCAAGATCTGGAAGCTTCGATCGCTTCGCTTGAAAGCGCTCATGAGAATTTTGAAGCAGGCATGACAAACCACAGTCCGGAAGCCTATGAGGTGTATGCTTCAAGCCTGGTCGAACTCGAGGATTGCTATAATCATTACTTCGCCTTATTAGAAATCCTGGACGAAACGAAATAGGAGGTCGCTACCGGCGACCTCCTATTAAACAGATTCAGGCGATAGAGTTTTCTTCCCTATTCAGCCGTCTTGAGTTCCCCTTGGTCATCACTGAAGTAAGCACGGCTAATCTTGGGCTGTTCAACAATGCTGTCGCCTCTGGTGGGTAAGGCTGCAATGCGATCGACTTCGTCCATCCCGTCGATAACTTTACCGAAGGCAGCATACTGCCCATCGAGCGAGCGAGTAACCCCGTTGCTCGTATCGAGTACGATAAAGAACTGGCTGCTGGCGGAATCAGGGTTGGCGGAACGAGCCATCGACAGAACACCGCGGACATGCTTCAAAGGATTGTCGACCCCATTTTGCGAAAACTCTCCTTTGATGGTCTCGTCTGACCCACCGGTGCCATTCCCTCTCGGATCGCCCCCTTGGATGACAAAACCGGGCACTGCACGGTGGAAAGTGATTCCATCGTAGAAAGACTCTCCAACCAATTTCTGGAAGTTTGCGACCGTGATGGGAGCAGATTCCGGATCGAGTTCAATGACGATCTTAGCATCGTTCTCCATCACTAAAGTTACGTAGTTTGACATTTGTCCTACCTCTTTCTTTGAGCTCTCAGCCTTCTGGCATGCTATGAGTTGGAATGACAACAATAGCATCAAACCAAAGAGCAGAGTGTGCTTAACAGACCTAGACATAGGTGTTTCTCCTTCTGTAATAACCTAAGATAGCATCGTAGAACGATGGCGTTCCACAGTATAAGCGAAGTGTCTTGCGATTTCAGCTAATTAGGCTCAGCCCCGTTAGCTTCGAGGAAATCATGGTAGCGTTGTTGCAATTCGCGAGGATAAAACGTCAGAAGATCATTCCCATAATGATTGAATGTATCGAAGTTATCCTCCTCTAAGAGATCAAAGTAGATGACCTCGGAATCGAAACGATTGTCAATCTTCGGAATCTCCCAAATTAATTCAAAGAAGTTTAGATCCGTTTTCATCGACCTTGCAAGGGAATCAGCGTTGCTGATTCCTTTATTCATTGTGGTAAACCCATGATCAAGATAGTACGTGATCAACGTATCGATGAGATAAGATCTGCGCTCTAAAGGACTCGGAGCATCTTCTATTTCGCCTAAACGCCAGTACGCAAGAGCTTGAGCAGGTTCCGGATAATACTCCCCCGCTTCTTCAGGTAGAGGGGTTATCTGACTCTCAGTCACAACTTCCAAGTTTTCTAAGTGATCTGATATCTGTAGATTGATGGCTTTCGCCTCTGGTTCAGTAAGTTCAATGCTTAATTCATTGTCATTCCTAAACGGTTGGAGAAGATAGCTGATATCAAATTCCATCACTTTAGGGATATGGATTGCAAAACTATGCTCCAAAGATTGTCTCACGTAGTCAATGCCCGCATAATTTGCATAAGCTTGGAGATGGTCAGCCGAGATTTCGGGACCTTTGAGGTAGAGGGCATTCGGCAAGTAAATCAATGCCATACGCTCGGTAGATTTTATGTAGGTCATCAAATAAAAGAGATCACGATTTGTGCCACCCCTTAGATTCTGGGGATCCGAGAAACGCAAGAGTATGTGCTCAACATCATCTGATTGATAATACTCGGCAGGTGTTACAGCGAGCTGATTATTAAGCAGAGCCTCAGCCAGAGCAATTTCTTCACTGTCATCCCCTGCTTCTTGATCCAAGACACGAGCATAAGAATCCTGGAGTGCTTGTAACTCTACCGCATCCCAATGGTTCGTACCTTTGATGAAATCTATCCGTCCCATAAGAACTGTGATGGCGATGATAGCGGTCCCCAGAATTAATACCAATAGAGTTGCCAAGGTGCCCATGAGGATTCTTGGGCGTTTCGGAGCTTGTTCCTGGCGGCGATTACGTCGACGCCGACGATTGCTCTTCATGGTGCCTTCCTTTCTAGACGTGGTGAGCGACTGATGGCTTGACCCACCTGCAGTGCACTTGACCAAGCCCATTGTAAATTAAAACCGCCACAATGACCCACTACATCGAGAATCTCACCCACAGCATAGAGACCCGGGTAGTCCTTATGCTCCAAGGATGTACTCTCCCAGTCATCCAGTCGCAAGCCGCCACGTGCTACTTGGGCAAACTCAAAGGAGCGTAAAGAGCGATAGAGGAACGGAAAAGCCCCCAGCAATCCACGGAAGAGCTGTTCGGGCTTCTCCCCCTGCTTGATGAGCTTTGACCAAAGATCTTCGATCAGGAATTGTAGTTTCATCGGGAGCAAGCCTCTCAGATCGACGTTCGAATGACGAATACGTTTGCTTATCTGAAGGTTCCACATATCGTCTGACCATTCAGGAAAGAAATTCAAACAAATCAGGTACGGGGAATTCTTGCTTGCTGCACCGTATATTTTCTCAGCAAGAAACTGCGTTGATCTTAACTTCTTGTTGCCGGATGAATCATGGATTGCTTGTAGGTCAAGCAAAGTGGAAGCTAAATCCAATGAAGCAATACCGGACAAGCCATAGTTAGTGAACAACACCGTGCCTTGGCTGTACGTACAGCCTTGTTGTCCATAAGCTGTCAAATGGGCAGGAATCCTGGTGCCACTCAACCGCTTAAAGAAATCTTTGCATTCGATCGGGACAAGAGCGGGGCTCCAAGCGATCCAATCCAGCTCAGGGAAAGAAGGCTTTTGATAGTTTTTTGCGGGCTTACCGGCCGGAGAACCGCACGCTAAAACGAAATGCTTCGCTTGATAAGGCCCGTAATGCCATAAAGAGTCACGATGATAAATAGTGCTTGGTCTTACATTTCTGACAACCTTAGCTCCTACTTCATCAAGTCTCAGCTCCAAGAGATTCAGCAGCGTTTTTGCTTCAAACGAGGCCGGATATAACCGTCCTTCTTCTTCTCGCCAAACCAGTCCCAGGGAAGCAAAGAAGTCCAAAGTCTTTACGACCGGTTGATCGGCCAAGACACGGAGTATCGTTTCCGGGGAACTTGACGTGAGATAGTCAGAAGGCGCTACGTCACGATTTGTAAAGTTACAGCGACCATTTCCACTGGCAGGGATTTTTCCTCCGATGGCGTCGCCACTTTCCAGAAGAAGGACAGAACGGTCGGGCTTTTTATTGAGAAATGAAAGAGCGGTCATGATCCCCGCCGGACCTGCCCCGAGGATTAACACATCGTACGTCATGATAGATCTCTAGACGCGCATGACTCGGTCTTGCGTCACCACGAGGACGCGACCACGATCATCCAGCGATATTTGAACAATGTTCGAACCCAGATCGACGCGTTCCGTCGCCATCGTGTTGACATTGACGACGTGCAGGACAGAGCCTTCTGCTACCGCAACATAGTTATTTCGTGTGACAAACAGTTGAGGGGCATCGCCGACAACAACAGAAGGCAGTTCATTAAGTTGCGTAGAGCTGTCCGAGAACTTGAGATAATAAAGCCTCGTGACCCCGTCAAAAGATTCGGAAGCAATCATGGCAGCTCCGTTTTGACAGGGTAGAGCAGCTTGGATACGCGCCGCCTTGAGCCAAGGAACGATGCTGTCACCTTCGAGGCGATAGACCGATTGAGGACCGATGGCTAAGAGATCCCCCCCAACGCCTTGCGCGATGATCGGGAGGACTTCATTGGCATCAATCTGATAGATCTCGTTTAACTTGGCTGTCTCGATATCAAAGCGGTGAATCAGCGGCCGAGGTGAGGAACCATCGGTATTGAGCAGCGCTAGATCGACAATGGGTTCATCTTGGGCAAAGTTTGCTCTGATGAGTTGCCCCGACCGCAGCCGATCTCGAAGTCTGTAATCTAAGAGATGGCGACCGTCCGTATCCATAAGCCTCAGGACACCACGTGTTTCCGGGGAGTCCAAGATCAGCGCGACTTGACCGTCTAAACTGACCTGTCCTTCAACAATAGGGTCCTGGGTCTTCCCTTCATAGATGACACCTTGTGGTTTTGCAAGGTAATAATCATAGCCGTCTCGCTCAAAGACTAAGGCATAATCTCCGGCAGTCGCTACCTGTGGTGACTCGGATCGGATGGTGAAACTATACTCTTCCGCACCTTCCAGATTGATGACGGACAGTCGGTTGGGATTTAGCCTCAAAACGTAGGCATCGCCAAAAGGCGTCAAGCTGCTTGCATCGATCTTATCGAGTAGGAATCCATCGACAGGATTATCGACCGCACTCCTATTATCCTGGCCACCAAAAGGTTCTTGACCCGTTTGACTCAACCAGATGAGCAGCACAGCCAGGAGGACGAGGAGGATCGAAGCAAAAATAAGCAGGACTTTACGGCGCTGTCGCAGAGCAGCTTGTGCCTCCACGGCTCTACGTTGTGGCATTTAAGGGGCCTCCGTTGCTTCCGGATCTGCTTCCGTAGGACGGACAAAAACGCCGTTTTCCGCTCCTGCCATAGCTTCTTGCAAGAGCGTGAGACTTGGCATAATAGCTTCATCATCTTGAGGACCGGATCCGTAGACTTCATCTTTCGAGGTATAGAAACCCGTGTATTCGCCGTTACGGAAGATATAGAAGGTCCTCTCATCACGTTCGACCAATTCGACAGATTCTTCGTCATCGGTGTGGCGGTTGACAAAGACAATGCTCGTCGAGGAATCAAGTTCCGGATCGGCTTCGAGATCGAAACCGCGAATCATAACACTGATGACGCTTTGGTAGAAACTGTTAAAGTACCCGCGATCTTTCTCATTCATGATGTTCGCATTTTCACCATTGAGGAGATACTTCGGTTCTAAGCTATCGTCTTCTTCCTTCTCTTCCTGAGTTGGATTGAAGACTTCGAACTCGTATTCTTCGCCATCGACCGTCAATTTAATCTCGCCGACCTGATTGATGTTTTCGATGTAGGAAAACGTATTGATAAAGTCGGTTGCTCTCATACCCTGCGAAGGCAGACTACCTGAGGCATAGGTGAAAATGGCATCTTGAACCGAACTGTAGGCGATGTGCTGACCGTCACCCCGTGATTTTCCAAGGAGCAACTCGCCTTTTTGATCATCCGTTACCATATACGAGAACGCCATACGAGGTTCATCGAGCCCATAGTCTTTCATGGTCTCTTCGTCCGGAGCAATTTCCAGCCACTCGGTAGCTTTGATTGCACCGATCTCGTTCATGAACGTGATGAGCTTGGTATCGTCGGCCGGCCAGACCTTAGGCTCGGTGAGAGTCCATTGCAACAAGCCACGTTCTTGTTCATTTAGTTTGGCATCTGTAGCGTCAAGGATCTCTTCTGCGAGTTCTCTTTGTTCTCCTGACACCGTAGGGATGATTTCCAGTTCACCCGCGAAGGTGAAATCATCTTGTTCCCGCTTGACCTCAAAGGTCCTGAATTGTCCACCTGTACCCGGCATAACTTCCAAGGGAATGAGGTCTGTGGGACGACTTAGCATAGCCTTGGCGGCAGTCCCAATGATGACAACACGATCCTGGTCGGCGCGCTTGGCATAGTATTTATTGCCACCTTGGAGTTCATCCCCTAAGAGAACGGTGACTTCATCGCCATCATCCGTTTCGTAGCTGACCTCAGCTTGGGGCTCATCAAGCCCATAATCGCTTAGTTCTGCTATTTCTGTGAGTTCACGACTGACAAAAAGGCGTTCCAGACTGCCGGCGACATCTTGAATAGATTTCTCTGTAGGACCACGTTCGATCTTAGGTTCAGCTAGAACCCAAACACGTGGTTGCGGAGGTGCTTGCGTCTCGGATTCGGAAGGTTCACCACCCTCCTCTTCAGCCTCAGTTGTTTGCTCCTCATCGTTGACATCTTGTGCTTCCGTCTCGGTCGCTTCGGATTCTTCGATAGGCATGAGCTCTGTTTCAAAGACCAGCTTGCTGTCGTCATTTTCAATCGTGATGGACTTGAGATCCGTCCTCTGAAAGTCAACCAAGGCTTCGAGGGTTTTTAACTCTGATGTTGTAGGGGTTGTTTCCTCTGCCAAGCGTTGCTTCTCTTGTTGATCGAAGATGAAGTACATAGCAAAGAGCCCCACAGCTATGACAAGAAGAATGATGAGGTTACGTTGTTTTTTAAGCACAAGTCACCTCCTACAGATTCTTCCTACGGCGATAGACCACGATAGCTATGATCACGAACAGTAAAGGTAAGATCAACCATGAGAATAGACTTGCGATATTGAGTGAACCTTGAAATTGGGTGCCAAGAGCATAGGAAACAACCGGGGTAGGACGGATGACAAGACGGTCCGAATCAACTTCACCCAGGTAATTGAAAGTACTTACCGCTAAAGGATAATTGGCTGACTGACGTAGGAAGGTCGAGAAGATTCCGTCGTGGAATGCCATCGATGAACCAAGGACAATAGCCTTCGAGGTTGAAGTGACGGTCGTGCCATCCACAAAACCGCGGTTTTCAGACAACATACCTAAGACTTGACGACCACTACTTGAAAGATCATCTGTTTCCCCACCAAATTCAACAGCACCTTGTTCACCGGTCGTGAGGATCGCTTCGGTTTCAATCCACTCCTTTGCATTACCAGCATCTTCAACAGCACGTGAACTGCCGACAATGCTCCAAGCTTGATCACCGAATTGACCGAGTGAGCTATTCGGAGTTTCCGCTAAGAAGTTGTATTGGTCCTCACCCATTTGGCGTCCCGGATCACTCTCAACAACGCGATCATTGGTGAGTTTCAAATTAAACTCAAACAACACACTGTTGAGATTAGGCAAATCTCTTTGTCCATATTCACTCAGGACCAGGAGATTACCACCGCTCTTTACGTAATTAATATAGACGGCTGCCTCATCTTCCGTGAGATCCTGTTGAGGGTTGATCATGAAGATAAAGCGAGCATCTTCAGGGATTTCTGTCAGCGATAAGGAATCAAGCTGCTCAACGGTAAAATTGTTATTGAGCATGAGCTCATTGAGGAAAGAATAACCTTTTTCAAGCGTCCCTTCCCCATGGCCTTGACTGAGGTAAACAATAGGTGTTTCCAAGGAACTGACGTAATTGATTGCCCCACTGATCGCAGCTTCAGCCGAGTAGCCCGTGATGACCTGTTGGTACTGCTGATTCATCTGTGTATTTACAAAATCACGAGCACTGAGAATCTTGAGTTTACCGGTCTCGGTCCCGTGAATGGCTATTCGACCCCGTACGACTTGACCTTCGTGTTGGCCTTGAGGATCCAAGGTTTCAATGATTGAAGGGGTCAGCTCCGGGTCAATGAAATCGACCTCAATCGCGTCTCCTGCGACCTCATCGTATTCCTTGATAAGGCCTTCGACGAAGTCAACTTGTGCATACTGTGCCCCGGGGAACGCAGACTCTTCCATTAGCACGACGATGCGTGCCGGACTTTCCAATTCATTGACCAGTTCACGGCTAACATCACTCAGCGTCATGGCCTGGTTGGCAGTCCAATCGAATCTGGTATGAGGACCCAGGAAACGGGTGAAAATGAGGTTTAAGACAATGAGAATAACGAGGAGCAAAGCTACCGAAATGATGGAGCTGCGCTTGAGTTGACGATTGCGTTTGTCAACCTTTTTATGATCTTTAGAATGTTTGAAATTTTGCATTGTGGACCTCCTTTAACCCTGACTCCAACGACGCTTCTCAATGACTTGTGACGTCAAGTACAAGAAGAATATGACGTACGAGATGAGGAAGATGAGTGGAGCAAGTTCGAAGATACCGCGGCTGAAATTTTGCAGGCGAGTCGAGGGATTGAGCCAGAGGATGGCATTGGTAAGTCCTTGACCGATCGATTGTTCGGTTTGAGGACTAATCAGGTCAAAGGCTTGATCGATCCGATTGATTGCACTGTAGAGCAAATTCCCTGCAATACCGGCAATAGCACTGAGGAGCTGAAAACTGACGAAGATGACTGCGGAAACAATTGCAGCAGTAACCTGGCTCTCAGTAATGGCTGAGCAGAAAATACCGATGGCTATGTACGCTAGACCGGTAAAAATGAAGGCAACGTAGGTCCCCAGGGTCTGCATATCCACAACGCCGTTGAAGAGTAATGTAATAAAGACATGGATCAAGGTTATGGAGGTCATGATCAAAAAGAGCGTGACACACGCTAGATACTTCCCGATAACGATTTCCATGACCGTTGCAGGAGAGGTCATGAGCAGGACATCGGTCCCCTCTTTGCGTTCCTCAGCAAAACTACGCATCGTGATAATAGGGATTAGCACAAAGAAGAGCGAAAGAATGAACTGCAGTTCAGCGGCAATCATGACATAACGTTGCTGGACTTGAAGGGAGAAAATAAGTCCGCTTAAGAGGGCAAAGATCGCAAGTAATATCCACCCTACCGGTGTCTTGAGATATGAATTGAGTTCGCGCTTAGCGATAGCAAGGATGCGATTCATGCTTGACCTCCGTTCTTGTCTTCAGTCGTCGTCTCAATGGAATGTTCGTCTGTTGCTTCAATAAAGTCCGTTTTAGCAAGCTGATCATCGATAACGTTACGTTCGTTGGTCGTGATGACATTCTCTTCCGTAACGGCTATTTCTTCGATAACGGGTTCATCGTGAACATTAGATTCATTCATTGAGTGAATTTCGTCTGATGTCTCAAGCTCTTCACCATCCAAAGCCTCTCCGCCATCCCTTTCAACAACAGGAGGTACATAATCCGAAGCTGTGACGCGCAAGAAGATATCTTCCAGACCTCGACCCATGGGCTTGAGATTGAGAATCGGCCAACGATTTCTGGAGAGCTCAAAGAAGACATCTCGACGTGCGTCGCGACCGGCATCAAAGACAAGATCGCCTACAAAGACCGAATTGTCATGATACGTTTTGCGGACATCACGCACCCCCGGCACCTGACGCAACCTGTTTTCTACTTCACGGGCAGGGCCTTCGATCGTGATCGAGATTTCTTCACTATTTTGTAGATCTACATGTTCGTCACCGATGACTTCATCAGCGACCAAACGCCCTCGATTGATAATCAAGACGCGACTACAGATCTCCTGTATTTCGGAGAGGATATGTGAACTTAAAATGACGGTATGCTCTTTCCCCAGGTCACGGATCAAATTGCGAATGTCGATGATCTGCTTAGGGTCGAGTCCGCTGGTCGGTTCATCGAGAATGAGGACTTTCGGATTACCGAGCAAGGCTTGAGCCAGACCAACACGTTGGCGATAACCTTTCGAGAGATTGCCGACCAAGCGATCGCGCACATCTTGAATCCGGACAATAGAGACGACCCGATCGATTTCTTTCTTTAGATCCCCGCGAGGGATGGACTTCAACGCAGCAACAAAACGCAAATAATCGTCGACAACCATTTCATTGTAAAGTGGGGGTGATTCCGGCAGATAACCTATGAGAGATTTCACGACCTGAGGCTCTTCAAGAATATCGTGCCCATCAACTCTAACCGTTCCGGAGGTCGCCGAAAGATAGCCGGTTAAAATATTCATGGTCGTGCTCTTACCGGCTCCGTTAGGCCCGAGAAAACCTAAGATCTCTCCGGGTCGAACGCGGAAACTAACGTCATCTACAGCGTTATGATCGCCATAGTATTTCACGAGATGTTCAATTTGAATCATCATCTTCTCCTCTGTTTCTTAAGGACAATATTGGAATAAAACTTTAAGCTACAAACAAGGGTTAACTTAGTTGACCCAAATGAGCATTGTAGCGAATATTGCGTGGATTAAAGCGATGGAGGTTATCCATAATTCTCTTATTGGGTTCGAAGAGTACAAGATAGCGCTTATCATCCAAACTGGACTTACCGACCAGGAACCAGACGTCCTCCGGATTCACGCGTGAACTTGAATCAATCATTTTAACGGAGCGGTCCTTCTCATTGGTGCGTTGAAAATCTTTGTATTCTTGTGAATTAACCGGAGCACAGATCTCAAAATTTCGCGCATCGCCGGCAAAGACGCGCTTACGACGACGTTTTGCAATGATTACGTCTATATCAATTGCACCATTCGTCACAATATATTCAAACTCGCGATTGAGGCTCGATATCAACCAATATACTCCGTAAATTCCACCGATAATGATGAGTGGAAATAAGAAGGCGACAAATTGAATAAAGACAAGAGCGAGATAGATCAACGCAAAATAAAGGAGGACGACGCCTACCATCTTTGCATAGTCTCGTCCATCTTTCTTCTGGCGGATCATGTGTTCTATAAAGACATCTTGCATTCTAAGGACCTCCTAAGCATAAAGAACATTCTAACGAATTGCCTCAACTGAGTAAAGAAAGGCTTCTACCTGCTTATGAGGTAGAAGCCATCAATCTATAAATATTCTGTTACTTAGTACATCCCTGCTCCTGCCGGAGGCATGGCGGGACTTTCAGGTTCGGGAATATCTGCAACGAGTGCCTCAGTACTGAGAACCATAGCAGCAATAGATGCTGCATTTTGCAAGGCGGAACGAGTTACTTTCGCAGGATCAACAATCCCTGCTTCGACCATGTCTTTGTACTCATTCGTCAAGACGTCATAACCGATTCCGGGCTCGGAATTCTTCACGCCTTCGCAGATGACACTACCGTCTAGGCCTGCGTTTTCAGCAATCTGACGCACCGGATCTTCCAGTGCACGAAGGATAATCTGAACACCTGTACGGGTATCGTCTTCGGTTTCATCGACCAATTTGGCGACTTCACTCAAGACGTTGATGTATGCGGTACCACCACCGGCAACCATGCCTTCTTCAACACCGGCGCGAGTTGCGGAGAGAGCGTCTTCAATGCGGAGCTTACGCTCTTTCATTTCGACTTCCGTAGCAGCACCAACATTGATGACAGCAACGCCACCGGCAAGTTTTGCCAAGCGTTCTTGGAGTTTCTCACGATCGAATTCAGAATCGGTTTCTTTGATCTGATTACGAATGAGACCGATGCGAGCATTGATCTCATCAGCGTCTCCACCGCCACCGACGATGATGGTGTTTTCCTTCTCAACCTTAACTTGGCGAGCGCTACCGAGATCAGCCATCGTTGCATCGGTGAGTTCCATCCCGAGGTCTTCGGTGATGACTTGGGCCCCGGTGAGGATAGCGATATCTTGGAGCATTTCCTTACGACGCTCACCATACCCCGGAGCTTTCACAGCAACGACATTGAGGGTGCCACGAAGCTTGTTTAAAACGAGAGTTGAAAGAGCTTCGCCTTCAACATCCTCAGCGATGATGAATAGCTTCTGACCGGTCTTTAAAACTTCTTCAAGAATAGGAAGAATGTCTTGAACCGTCGTGATCTTGCGATCCGTAATAAGGATGACAGGGTCAACCAGATCAGCAGTCATTTTCTCCATATCGGTTGCCATATAGGCCGAAATGTAACCGCGATCGAATTGCATACCTTCGACAACTTCAAGTGAAGTTTCCATGGTACGGGACTCTTCAACTGTGATGACGCCATTCTCGCTTACTTTTTCCATGGCTTCAGCGATGAGCTCACCGACAACTTCATCATTGGCAGAAACAGAAGCCACACGAGCAATATCCTGCTTGGTAGCTACAGGAGTGGAAAGTTCACCGATCTTCTTCACGGCACTGTCCACTGCCATTTTCATCCCACGCTGGAGGATGATGGGATTGGCACCGGCAGCTATATTCTTCATGCCTTCGCGGATCATAGCTTGAGCAAGAAGCGTAGCTGTGGTTGTACCGTCACCTGCGATGTCGTTGGTCTTCGTTGCAACTTCTTTGACGAGTTGTGCACCCATATTCTCAAAGCGATCTTCGAGTTCAATGTCGCGGGCAATCGTGACGCCGTCATTGGTTACAATAGGTGCACCGTAGCTCTTGTCGAGCACGACGTTACGGCCTTTAGGGCCGAGCGTAATCTTGACCGTATTGGCGAGCTTGTTGACGCCTGCAACAAGAGCCTTACGACCATCTTCATGATGCTTGATATCTTTTGCCATATTCTCTGACTCCTTCATCTATATAAATTCTGGGAATACGTATTGATAGAAAGACGGCTATTACTCAACTAGAGCTAAGATGTCGTCCTGACGTAGGATTGAATACTCCACGTCATCAATCTTGACGTCGGTTCCTGCATACTTGCTGACGATCACACGATCACCGACTTGGACAACCATTTTGACTCCATCATCGCCTTCGATTCCGGGTCCAACTGCTACGACTTCAGCGTACTCGGGTTTCTCTTTCGCTGAATCCGGGAGAATCAGACCGCTGGCAGTCGTTTCTTCTTCTGCCTCAATCTTCTTCAATACAACACGATCAAATAAAGGCTTAATGTTCATCTTTATGTCTACCTCCAACAAAGTTAATATTTTAGCACTCTTCGCTTGCGAGTGCTAAGCCTTAGACAATATAGAGCCCTTTTCTATGAAAGTCAAGGACAGACTAATTCCTACAAAAAAGCCCCACACAGATCATCTACAGCTCTTTCGGACATGGAAAAAGGGGGTGAACCCCCCTTCTCCATAACGAATATCAAGTTTCTATGAAACTTCAATACGACGGCTTATTCATCGGCCTCTTCGTCGAAGCGACGACGGCGCGGACGTGCTTGAGCAGAACCTTCATCCGTACGGATAACTTCACGACGTGGACGACGTGGCCCTTCGCCTCTATCGCCACTATTACGGGGATCTACGATCCGGTGAATCCTACGTTCTCTGCTGTCGCCTGAATCTTCGGTGCGCGGGCCGCGGTCATCGCGACGATCACGACGGGGTCCACGATCATCACGACGTGAGCCTTCATGACGATCATCACGACGGGGTCCGCGATCATCTCTGCGAGGTCCACGATCATCCCTACGGGAGCCGCCACGATCATCCCTACGGGAGCCACCGCGATCATCTCTACGAGAACCTCTGTCGTCACTGCG
>CAYFSS010000009.1:0-26333 GCA_964345975.1 uncultured Oscillospiraceae bacterium | reverse complement strand
CGAGGTCCTCGATCATCACGGCGAGAACCGCCACGATCATCTCTGCGGTAACCACCACGGTCATCTCTACGATTACGGCCACCGTCTATGTCATCGCGACGTGGTGGGCGGCTATCGCGTTGTTCGCTGATATCTTTGTCGACCAACATTGAAAGATTGATTCGACCCTGGCGATCTTTCTCGAGCACGACAACTTCGACTTCATCGCCTACAGAGACGACATCTTCGACATTTTCAACATGTCCTTCAGCCATCTTGGAGATATGGACGAGTCCTTCTTTGCCGGGGAGATATTCAACAAATGCACCGAATGCCATGAGCTTCGTAACCGTGGCCGGATAACGTTCACCCGGTTGAGGATCACGAACGATACGATCAATGATTTCGGCTGCCTTATTGGCACCGTCTTGATCGGAACTGAAAATAAAGACTCGACCATCGTCTTCGATATCAATCTGAACTTTATAGTCGGCAATAATCTGATTGATGGTCTTGCCACCCTTACCGATGACTTCGCCGATCTTCTCGGGATCAATTTCGATCTGCATGATCTTTGGAGCTTGATCCTTCAGATCGCTGCGAGGCTCGGCAATGACGGGATTCATGCAGTCATTGAGAATCCGGAGACGACCACGCTGAGTCACTGCAAAAGCCTCACGAATTACATCCATCGTTATGCCGTGGACTTTCATATCGACTTGGATCCCCGTTATGCCTTCGGTTGTACCCGCAACTTTGAAGTCCATGTCACCATAGAAATCTTCAACGCCGAGAATATCCATGAAAACGGTGAAATCAGCATCGTCATCCGTTGTCAGCAAACCTGCTGAAATACCGGCAACAGGACGCTTGATCGGGACACCGGCATCCATGAGTGCCAACGAAGATGCACAAACTGAAGCCTGAGACGTTGAACCGTTAGAACTCATAACTTCTGAGACCTGACGGATCGCATAGGGGAAGTCTTCCTCGCTCGGCAGCACGGGCTTGATGGAACGCTCAACGAGAGCACCGTGACCGATTTCACGTCGGCTGGCTGAACGAACACCGCGGGCGTCGCCTGTACTGAATGGAGGGAAATTATAGTGGTGCAGATAGCGCTTAGTCGTCTGATTATCGAGACCGTCAAGTTGCTGTGAATCGGAAAGGGGCGCAAGCGTCAATGTATTGACGACTTGGGTTTGGCCGCGCTCAAAGAGTGAGGAGCCGTGGACAATGGGGAGTAAGTCGACTTCACAATGGAGAGGACGGATGTCATCTAAACCGCGTCCGTCAACTCGTTGCCCATTATGGAGTGCAACTCTAACCAAGTTCTTCTGGAGCGTCTGCATGATAGCGTTGGTCCAACGCAGCTTATCTTCATCACCGTCCCAATGGGCTTTAAGTTCCTGGTGAAGACGATCGACATCATCGGTGCGCTGACCGCTATCCTTCGTATCCATCGCAGTCTTCAGACGGTCTCCCAATAAACGATTTGCTTCATCGATGAGTTCTTCAGGAGTTGCAAAAGACTCGTAAGCAGCTTTCTCTTGACCGACTTCATCGGCAATTTCCTGCATGAAATCACAGAGGTCAGCGATCGCTTCATGCGCAAATTCAATGGCTTCCAAGACGATATCGTCAGGCAATTCATTGGCACCGGCTTCGATCATACAGATTTTGTCGCGACTTCCGGAGACTAAGAGATCCAGTAAGCTCTCGTTTCTTTCTTCTTCCGTCGGCATCAAGACAAATTCGTCATCGATATATCCAACCTGGACACTGGCAATAGGACCGTCGAAAGGAATGTCGGAGATAAGCACCGCTAATGAAGAACCGTTCATCGCCAGAATTTCCGGTTGATTATCAGGATCGGCAGCAAAGACCATATTGCTTAAAACGACGTCATTGCGGTAATCATCAGGGAATAGAGGGCGCATAGGACGGTCGATGGCACGGGCCGTTAAAATGGCATTTTCTGTTGGGCGTCCTTCACGTCGGAAGAATCCACCCGGGAACTTACCGGCTGCGTAGGCTTTCTCTTCATAATCGACGGTTAAAGGGAAAAATTCGATTCCGGGTCGTGGCGTTTCGGAGGCTGTTGCTGCAGTCAGGACGACGGAGTTGCCGTAGCGCATGAGGACAGAGGCATTGGCAAGTTGCGCAAGTTGACCAATTTCGACGGTCAGTTCTCGTTCACCCAGCTGGGTGCGATAGGTTCTCTTCATTTAGTTGTCTCCTTCAGACATTTCTACTTCTCGAAACTCTATTAATACTGTTGGTATTATACAGCAAAAAGGGTCTGTTCCCGTAAATTCAAAGAACAGACCCGATGTGTGTCTTCGCTTAACTTAACGACGTAGATTCAGACGCTCGATTATGCTGCGATAGCGCTCGATATCAATCTTCTGTAAGTAATCGAGCAGAGCGCGACGCTTACCTACCAGGATCAACAAGCCGCGACGACTGTGGTGATCTTTCTTATGGATCTTCAGATGCTCCGTGAGATGACTGATGCGTTCCGTGAGGATAGCGATCTGGACTTCCGGTGAACCGGTGTCGTACTCTCCACGAGCGAACTCTTGAATGAGTTCCTGTTTGCGTTCTTTGTTCATAATGCCCTCCAAAATGTATATCCTGAAACAACGTAAGAGAACGGACAAGCCTCAAACCTTGTAACAGGCTTGGGAATATTAACATGAGTAAACGAAGGGGGCAAATATACTAACAATAAAGATGTGAGAGAGTCTGTAAGCCGGATTCTGTCTAGGACAATCATCTATCTAGGTCTAAGATTGCTCTTAGACTCAAGCCACCTCCACGGGACGACCGGGTCCGTCATCTGTCCCTCCACGGTGTTGCTCCAAGCGGGGTTTACAGGGCGCGACGGTTTCCCATCGCCCGGTGGGCTCTTACTCCACCTTTCCACCTTTGCCGCCAAAACGGTAGTCTATTTCTGTTGCACTTGCCTTGAAGTCGCCTTCACCAGCCGTTAGCTGGCGCTATGACCCTGGGGAGCCCGGACTTTCCTCATCACTGTCTCTTTCGTAACAACGACGCGATCATCCAACTCTCTCACAAACGGCTACTCTAACTTATTTGATGTAGACAGGCAAACTGCCTACCACGATAGATTCAAGTTCTGAATGGACCCTTGGCAAGATCCAAGCTTCACTTTGGCCGTGTCCTGACGGCACACAAAGGATGCCTTCTTCCCTCATCTCTAATTCCGCATGCCACTTCACTTCACCGGCAAACAATAAATCGACCCTGTTTTGCTTCAAGAGATCCAGCAGATCCTCATCCCAAGAACCACCCCAGAAAGCTATTTTTTTTAATGCTTTCGTTTCACGCTGGCCGAAGTGGGCAGGACTCACATAATCTCCAAGATTTTGTGGTGTGAATCCCCACCGGGTTCTACATTGCTCGGCAAGTTCGTCAAGATCCCATTCCGATTCAAAGGATATAACAACACCAAATCCGGCTAAGCCATCCTCATGTGCTTGCAGAAAATTGTATTCAGCTTGTGGGAAAAGACTCTGCGCATAAGCCACGCTAACACCCTCCGGTGCGGCATCAAGATTCGTATGCGCAGCATAGACAGATATGTTGGCTGCTATGGTCTCAAGGGCCAAAGCATCGCTTGTAGATGTGGTCAATAATTTCTGCACGGGACTAAACCAGGTGGGATGATGCGTGATGATGAGGTTAGCACCCTTCTCTCGGGCAAGACGAACAACATCGGTCGTCAGATCAAGGGCCACGACAATGCCTGTGCATTCTGCTTCCGGATTTCCCCATTGATAGCCAATAGGATCCCATTCATAGGCATACTCAGGTTTTGCCCAGGCTTCAAAGGCTTTTGTAATGTCAAGATTCTTCACGATTGACCTCTCCTTAGTATTTCCAGCACTCGTTCACGATGACGCCGCCAATTAGCGCGTTCACATTCTTGCGTTACCGCTTGGATCTTCATGTCTGCAAAGCTTAAACATTCAAGGAGATAGACTTCAAGCAAGCTGTCAGCTTCAATCTTGTCAGAGATGAGTAGAGGCCCACCGCCATAATATTCATAGGACTTTTCATCCGTTGCTTTGACAGGAAGCCACGGCAATTGTATCTCCACATGAAAATTAACATAGATTTGTTTACGATCCCGGACCAAAAACTCATCCATCATTTGAACATCTTCCCTGTGGTAGAGGTTTTCTCTGAGGATCTCTATTTGCTGATTCGTTTGGAGGAGTAGCTGTAACCTTCGTCTTGCACCGCCGATCTGATGCACCGCATCGGTCAACAGATCGATGATTGTATGTCCTCCGATACCGGCTATGACGACAACATCTCCCTCATTCAAAGTATGGTTTGCAAACCCGTCACTTACAAACAGTTCAGCTGTTGACAGATTTGTTGTTGCTCGAGCTCTTTCGATGGCCGACTGAAGGATGTCGGAAGCCTCGATGCGAACATCCGGTCTAGCCGAGGCGATTGCGGCAGCGAGCTTAGCATGATCACAAGCAATATCATGAAAACCCGCACTCTCATCGAGGAGAATGCGGGCGCGATCATAAAGTATCTTTAAACGGGGTCGAAGCGAAATCACTTTGACGCTAGGACTCTAATCCAGGTAGCCACGAAGCTTGGAACTGCGTTTTTCAGAGCGGAGTTTACGCAATGCCTTAGCTTCGATCTGGCGAATACGTTCCCGAGTTACGTCAAAAACCTTGCCGACTTCTTCCAACGTACGCGTACGTCCGTCATCCAATCCGAAGCGGAGTCGCAAGACACGCTCTTCACGTGGTGTAAGCGTCTTTAATTCTTCATCGAGTTGTTCCGTCAACAAGGTGAAGGATGCCTGCATTTCCGGCGAAGGAGCATCTTCATCAGGAATAAAGTCACCGAGCTGGCTATCTTCTTCTTCTCCGATCGGCTTCTCCAACGAGACAGGAATCTGGGAGATCTTCTGGATCTCGCGGACTCGATCCGGGGTAACTTCCAACTCTTCAGCGATCTCTTCAACTTCCGGCTCGCGGCCTAATTTCTGCAGCAATTGACGTTGGATACGATTCAATTTATTGATGGTCTCAACCATATGGACCGGGATACGAATGGTTCTTGCCTGGTCGGCAATAGCGCGTGTAATCGATTGACGAATCCACCAGGTGGCATAGGTTGAAAACTTAAAGCCCTTCGTATGGTCAAACTTCTCAACGGCTTTCATAAGGCCCAGGTTGCCCTCTTGGATGAGATCCAAGAAACTCAAACCGCGTCCTGTGTAACGCTTAGCGATTGAGACGACAAGACGGAGATTTGCTTCCGTCAAGTGCTCGCGGGCACCGGGGACGCCATCGATAATCCCTTGGGCCAGAATTTTCTCTTCATCGGCTGTCAATAGGTCCACGCGACCGATTTCTTTGAGGTACATGCGGACAGGATCATCGACGCCAATCGAATCCAGTGCATCGGTATCATCGCCTTCGGCACCGTCATCAGAATCCGAATCTTCGGAATCTACCTTGATGGTTATCCCCGCATCTTCAAGCGTGTCGAAGATCTCTTCAGCTTCTTCAAGATCTATTTCAGCTGCCTCGATTTGATCCATCAGCTCGCGATATTGCAGCTCATCACCCTGTGATTGAGCCAGTAACTTAAGTTCCGCGACCAAATCTACCTTCGTCTTAGCCATAAATACCTCCTCTAGAATCTAACATTATACTGTATCTATCGCTCCAAGTCTTGAGCAGCTGAGAATCCAACAAGGTTCAAACTTCGCTTTGACGGAGCTTGCGCTCCGCCAAAACTAATTCTTGAAGTCTCGTTTCAAGCTCAAAGATTTCATCAGGTTTAACTTCACTTGGACGATGGCCCAACTTACGATTGATATCGGCGATTTCCTCGTTAATACGATCTCGCTTCATCCGTCGAACGATATTTTGGATGGATGATTCGGCTTGCTTCGTATCGCGAGCATCTCTGATTTCCACCAATTTTGCGGTGATGAGAGACTCTGCCTTCTCTCTCCCGACACGATAGGACCTACTTAAGTCCAAGAGTCGTCGCCCATCCAAGTGGCCGGCTTTGGCTTCCTTCAGAACGTTTCCGGCTAATTCATGATGACTGCGAGGAAAATCTTCCGCTTCTAGATTTTGCGGATAAAGTTCAGGCTTACCGGCTGTGAAATTAGCCAGCATTGCATAGAGCGTAAAGGTCAAGGGGTCACGACTCAAATCTTCCTTCATATCCCCTGCTCTCTCATCGTGTGAATGAGCTTTCCTCAATTCATGCTGTGGAGCGGGTTTACGCCTTCGCAACTGACGTAATTGATCATGGAGCAAGTCCTGTCTCACCATCAGCTCATCAGCAAGCTGTTTGACTCTTAGTTCAATTTCTACTCTATCGTCCAAGTCCTTGAGCACTTCCAAAACATTATCTTTATACAGCATGAGATCGAATTCTCCGTGTATATACGCTTCAGCACGAGCTCTCTTTAAACGATAATCGGTGGCACGGAGAGGCTTTTGTAGGAGAGCCATAAACCGCTCGACACCGTTTTGACGCAGATAATCGTCCGGATCTAAGCCATCGGGTATCTCAAGCACAAAAGCCTCCAAGCCTTTGCGTCGCACAACGTCCAAACTTCGATCGGTGGCTTGACGACCGGCATTATCTGCATCGAAGCAAAGAACCACGTGATCCTTGTAACGAGCCAGCTTAGCTGCCTGATCATCTGTCAGCGCTGTTCCAAGGCAAGCGACAGCTTGATCAATCCCGGCTTGATGCAAGGCTAATACGTCCATATATCCTTCGACCAGAAGCAGGTGATCAGCATGACTGCGCTTTGCGATATTTAAGGCGTATAGCTCTTCACCCTTGTGATAAATCATAGTTTCCGGTGAGTTGATGTACTTCGCTTGTTCCTCGACCTGTAAACTTCGTCCCCCGAAGCCAACGATTCGGCCAACAGCATCGATGATAGGGAAAATAAGCCTTTCACGGAAAAGATCATAGAGCTTGCCATGACGATTTCTTCTAAAAAGCCCACTCGTCTCGCATTCTTCCTCCGAATAACCCTTGGACCTCAAATGGTTTAATAAGCCGTCCCAAGCATCGCTCGAGTAGCCTAACCCGAAACCGGTCGCAATCTTATGGTCAATCCCTCTATTTTGCAGATAATCTTGAGCCGTCTTAGCTTGGGGACTGCGGAAGACTTTGTAGAAGTACCGGGCAGCTTCCGTATGAAGTTCAAATTGACGTTTGTGTTTTGAACGTGAGCGTTGTGCTTCGGGACTTTCTTCCGTTTTGATATCAATACTATACTTCTCGGCCAGATGTTGAAGAGCTTCCGGGTAGGTCAGACCTTCGATCTCCATGATGAAGGTGACGGCATCGCCCCCCTTATGACAACCGAAACAATAGAAGATCTGCTTAGTCGTTGAGACGCTGAACGAAGGTGTTTTCTCTTGGTGAAAGGGGCATAGACCAAATTGGTTGGTCCCCGACTTCTTGGTTAAACGAACATAAGGAGCGACAACATCATTGATCTCCGCTCTGGCTTTTATTTCCTCAACAATCTCTTCCGGAATGAATGCCATGAAGACACCTCAATTCTTATTCGGCCATCCTTACTTGTGCTTGAATCCAGAGCGCTGCTTCAAGACGCATGCGTTGGAGTGCACAATACAATTCACTGGGTTGATCAAATGACTTATTGGCATGCCAATTATTAGCCGGACAGCCACCACCGCAATGATACCGTGCCCAACAATTGCTACAGCTCTCCATTTCCGGGACGATGAGTGGCATGAATTGATCTCGGAGTGCTTGGTTTAATTCTATCGGATCTTGGAACACTGATCCCAGCTCGAATCCTTCTTCTCCAACAAATTGGTGGCAAGGATAAATCTTACCATCGGGTGTCACCGCAACATACTCACTACCGGCACCACAACCTTTGTAGCGCTTATAAATGCAGGGCCCTCCGTCCAGGTCGATGTTGAAGTGAAAGAAATTGAAACGTTCGTCAGAAGGAGCTTCTAAATAATGACGGGCCAAGCGTTCGTACGACTTGCGTAAGGTCGGCAAATCGTGTTCTTTCAATGTCAGAGGGTCGAGTGGATCTCCAACCATGGGTTCAAGCGAAATCTGCTCGATGCCTTGTCCGGCAATATGCACGACATCCAAATCAAAATCAGGGTTTTCAGAAGTGTAAGTCCCGCGAACATAATACTCGCGGTCGGCTCGGCGTTCTACAAAATTCTTGATGTTTTGCAAGGTTCTATCGTAAGTCCCTTGCCCTCCGGCTGCCGGTCGCATCGAGTCTTGGACTTCCGGCCGACCATCGAAACTCAAGACGACATTTTTAAAATGCTCGTCGATGAATTCAGCTTTCTCAGCATCCAAAGTGTAGGCATTGGTCGTCATGGTGAGACGAAGATCTTTGTTCGACTCAGTTCCCCGTTCTTCGGCATATTGGACCAATTCTTGCACGACAGGCCAATTGAGGAGCGGTTCGCCGCCAAAGAAATCGATATCTAAGTTATGTCGTTTGCCGGAAGCGGATATGAGCCAGTCTATGGCAGCTTTACCGGTTTCCAGGGGTAAGAGACTTCTTTGTCCTGTCGCATAATCACCTGTAGAAGCAAAGCAATAACGGCAACGTAGATTACAGTCGTGGCAGAGATGAAGACACATTGCCTTGACTAATGGTTCTTCCGGGTATAGCTGATCCAATGCCGGGGGCGTTTCCATGGCAAAGAGTTCACGATCTGCTATGACTTGAGCCAGATCCTCGAGCAAGGCTTCGATCTCAGTAATCTGTAAGCCGGATTCAGTGCTGATCTCACTCCATTCGTTTTCTTCGAGCGCTTGCAAGAAATCCACACCATCGATTCGCCAATCACACTGGAGTCGGCTTAATTCAGATAATAAAAGGCCGGTCTCCTTATCGATGGAAAGTAAGGCTTGAGTGACCGGATCATAGGCTAGATGATCCCCGTTAAAGTCGAAGCTATGAAGCAAGGCAACACTCCTAATCCTGCATAGGTCAAAAGAGCGGGGGGATCCCCGCTCTTAAATCAATATCCAAAGGTTTACAAACGCTATTGACGTTTCTCGCAAGGCTGATTACCGACGGTACAGCTCGTCTTGCAAGCTGACTGGCAGGACGTCTGGCATTCGCCGCAAGCACTGGATTGTGGGACGGAAGGACTTTGGCCCTGTTTAATAAACTTGATCTTCTTCATAATATGTAAATCTCCTTAAACGTATTGTCATCCATAGATCGGGCACATCATCCCTCGCCCGACATCTATAAGGATCGTTAAATGACTTCGCTCTGAGGCTTGATCACTTGCCCGATTGCATCACGCGTGAACGTGATCAAGGTACCTGCAACGCTGGAAGATATCGTGATCTCATCGTCTTTGATGTTGACGATGCGACCCTTCAAGCCACCAATGGTGACGATTTCATCACCGACGACAAGATTCTTACGCTGCTCGGACAGCTTCTTCTCTTGCTTACGCTGAGGACGAATCATGATGAAATAGAGTACACCGAGCATCAGAAGCGGGAACAATAAAGTAATGATTCCCATCAAAGGATTGCCGGCTGCCGGATCCCCTGCTACCTCAGCTGAGATGTTAAATAATTTCTGTGCCAAGAGCACTTGGGACATAGTAGCCTCCTTGTAGAACTAATCATTTCGTGACAATAGTAGAAGTGTACCTTGCTCTTGATCATAATTCAAGTAATACACAGGTTGGCTGTTGGGGCTGTTGGGGCTTTTGTTTGTAATACGCAAGCTCCGATCAAAGCTCTTGGCGAGCGCCGTAGGTTGATTCTGCGTAGAAGTTACGACGGAAATCGAGGCTACGATCCGCAAAGATAGCAGCTCTCAAGTTTTCCATGAATCGCTTGAGGAAGTGTAGATTGTGGATGCTCATCAAACGGTAGGCAAGCATCTCATTAGCCTTGAGAAGGTGGCGAAGGTAGGCGCGCGTGAAGTGTTGACAGGTATAGCACGTGCAATCGTCCTCGATGGGTTTATAGAGGCGTTCGTTGGAGAGATTGCGGATGATCTGATCCCCGGTCTTTGTCATGGCTGTTCCATTCCGAGCGATACGCGTAGGATGAACACAATCAGCCATATCGATGCCTCGTATGACGCCCTCTAAGAGATAATCCGGCGTGCCTACTCCCATGAGGTAGCGAGCCTTATCCTCAGGGATATATGGACGCATCGCATCCAGCATTTGATTCATCAACTGCGGTGGTTCACCGACACTAAGTCCGCCGACCGCAATCCCGGCCGGATCTAATTCGACGATTTGCTTTGCTGCACGAATTCTTAGATCTTCGTACATTCCACCTTGGATAATCCCGAAGAGAGATTGCTGAGGTCTATCATGGACTTTGAGACAGCGTTCCAGCCAACGTGCCGTACGATCTGATGAATGAACGATGTAGTCGTGGTCGCAAGGATAGGGATTGCATTCATCTAATTGCATGATGATGTCAGAACCTAGACTATGTTGGATTTCCATCGCACGTTCCGGTGAAAGAAACTGCTTTGAACCATCCAGGTGCGAGCGGAAATGAACCCCTTCTTCAGTGATCTCTCTCAGCTTGCTTAAACTCCAGACTTGAAAACCCCCGCTATCCGTCAAAATCGCATTATCCCAAGCCATGAAATCATGGAGTCCGCCGGCTTCTTCGATGACATCGGGTCCCGGTCGCATCCAAAGATGATAGGTGTTGGACAAGATGATCTCAAAACCGATGTCCTTTAATTCATGCGGTGATAAGGTTTTGACTGTGGCCTGAGTTCCCACCGGCATGAAGACCGGGGTCTTAACAACACCGTGGGGTGTATGAAGGAGCCCGGCCCGAGCTCCACTTTGTTTGCAGACATGCTGTAATTCGAAATGAACACTCACGCTTGGCCTTCCTTCCTGAGGGCTAGATCTTTAGCCTCTGCCACGCTCTGCCCTAAAGGATCAATGAACATGGCATCACCGAAGCTGAAGAAGCGATACGTTTCGGCGACTGCGTGTTTATAAGCTTGAAGTATATTGTCTCTTCCGGCCAAGGCACTGACCAACATAAGGAGGGTGGATTCCGGCAGATGAAAGTTTGTGATTAGGCTATCGACAATCTTAAACTCATAGGGTGGGTAGATGAAGATCCGGCTCTCCCCTTGTTTCGCTTGAATCCTGCCCTTCTTTGTTGCAAAGGTCTCAAGCACGCGACAAGCTGTGGTGCCAACCGCAACCACTCGTCTGCCTTCATCTTTCGCCGCTTGGATTATCCGGGCATTTTCATCATTCAAAATACAATATTCGGAGTGCATCACATGGTTCTCAATGTGATCTTCTTGCACCGGTCGGAATGTCCCAAGACCAACGTGGAGTGTGACATAAGCAAACGTTACGCCTTTCGTGGATAACCTGGCGAGGGTTTCTTCTGTAAAGTGAAGTCCGGCGGTGGGTGCTGCAACCGAGCCTTCATCCTTGGAATAAACGGTTTGATATCGCTCGGGGTCCTCCAACTTATGGTCGATGTAAGGGGGCAAGGGCATTTCACCGTTACGACGTAGGGCATCCTCCCAAGTGCCTTCAAAGGTGAAAGACACTTCTCTTAATCCGTCCGGCAATATGTTTTCGATCCGGGCTGTCATGCCGTGGGGGAACTCGACCCGATGTCCAACCTTGAGCCGTTTTCCCGGTCTGGCTAAACATGACCAATGTCCATTAGCCATAGGACTAAGGAGAAAGATCTCGACATCTCGTTGCAGCCCTTCCCTCATACCGAAGAGCCTTGCAGGAATGACCCTACTATCGTTAAAGACCAGAACATCCCCGGCATGAAGCAGATCGGACAGATCGCTGAATTGAAGATCTGCTAGGAGCTCGGTATCTGTCGTTGGTTGAGCCGCCAGATAGAGAAGCCGCGAAGCATCTCGCGGCGTAATAGGTTCTTGGGCGATGAGCGAATGAGGTAGCTCGTAGGTAAAGTCTTTTGTCCTCATTAAGCCGGAGCACCTTCAGGTTCCGGGACGTCGCTTTCATCCTCCGCCTCGTCATAGTCCTCGTCGTAAACATCGTCATATTCAGGATCTTCATCGTAAGCTGAGACTTCTACTGCCTCGGCCTCAACTTCGGTGGCCGCATCTTGCATGGGTTTGATCATGAAACGTTCGAGTTGGCGCCAAACAAAGAAATTGGTCAACAAGTAGTTAAACCCAAAGGCAAAGAACAGGTAGTAAGCCATGATGATTAGAGGACCGACATTCGGCAGGAAGACATAGATCGTAATAGGGATACCGGCAAGGATGATCAACTGTAAGAGAATGATCCCGACATTGAACGGAAGACGTAAGATGACAAAGAGAGCGGAATTGCGATACGCATTCTTTAGGGATAAATCGAAAGTGATGAGGATGGGGTACAGATACATCTGCATCATGGTGAAATAGAAGAACCCGATCCAGAGAATCGCGGAAAGCAAAATACTCAAATAGCGGTTCATGTTTGCTTGCCCATAGAACGTCACGGCAATCGCCATGAGTAAAATGACGAGGGATGAGATGATGGAAGCAGGCAGTGTTAATTTCCAGTTTCGGACAAAAGATTCTTTGAAATCCATCCATAAGAAGGCATGCTCTTCCCGGCCATAATTTCTCAGGAGCTTGGTGATTCCACCCAGAGTGGGTCCGAAATTAAAATACGTGAGTCCAAAGAGTGTCCCGGCTAAGATCAGATTGAAGAGCAAGATCAAGGTTGCTGCTGCAGCTCTTAGATCATCCAGGTTACCTGCTTGTGCAGGATTATAACTTGCCATCAATTGAACGATTCGATCGATTTGAATCTGCGGCCATAGAAGCTGCATGATATAGCCCGAGCCGACAAAAGCAATAAGAAGAAATGGCAAACTAAAGATCAAATATTCTAAATTGATCTTGATGATGTCCCAAAACTTGCGTCCTAAGATGCCAAAGAATGTAGCAACGGCACCCTTAGGCGGTTCATGGGGATCAACCCCCGGACCTTCTTTCGTATAATCAAAAAAGCCAAAGATTCCAGCCATTTTGTCCTCCCTAATCTATCTGGTCGATTATATAGGCGTCGTCCATGGGTCGCAAGCAAGAAAGATGAGCTCGTAAAGGTTCGAGAGTCTTCTGTAATGCCAGCAAAGCACGGTCAGCATATTGTTGATATCGTTCTTGTTTTCCTCTAACCCTTGTTTCAAGAAGTGGTAATAGACCGAAATTAGCCGTCATCGGTTGATAGTCTTTCTGCGGCGTTGTCATGTACTCGACGAGAGCTCCCCACATGGTTTCACGATCCAAACGAAGCGCCATGTGCCCTTGGGCCCGAAGCGCTAATTGTATGGCCACCATCTGACCGCTGAGGATTGCAGGAACGTATCCTTCAAGACCGCTTAGTTGTCCAATGACATAGACTCCGGGCAAGGCTTTTAATTGAAAATCGTATCCCAGCGCAGATGGAGCATCGATGAAAGCATTCTTATGCATGACGCCATAGCGAACGAATTCTGCTTGATGCAATGCAGGGATCAAACGAAAGACTCTGCGCTGCTCCGTAAAGGACAACTGCGTTTGAAAGCCAACCATGTTATAGAGATTTGCCGCAAAATTTTCCTGCCGCAACTGGACATTTGCATAGGGGCGTTTCCCCGTGACAGGGTCTTCAAGCCCTACCGGTTTCAGTGGGCCAAACCGCAGGCTATCGATACCGGTCTCGGCAATTTGCTCTATTGGCTGACAGCCTTGAAAGAGTTGCTTCTTATCAAAGTCCTTGAGATCCGCTCGTTTGGCTGCCACGAGTTCCGCGTGGAAATGCTCGTAAGTTTCCTTATCCATCGGGCAATTGATGTAATCATCTCCCCTGTCATAGCGTGATTGGCGAAAACTGAGGTCCGGGTCAATGCTCGCCGCTTCCAGAATAGGGGCTGCGGCATCGAAGAAAGCTAAAGAGGTTTGCCCGATCGCTTCTTGTAGTTCGGCAAGGAGGGACGCACCAGCCAAAGGGCCTGCAGCTAGGACTAGAGGTCTGGCTTCGGGAAGCTTCTTTACTTCTTCATGGTGAATCGTGATCTTAGGATGTTGTTCCAAGGCAGCCGTTATGCGCCTTGCAAAAGTCTCTCGATCAACGGCTAAGGCACCCCCGGCCGGCAAGGCGATTTCACCGGCAATCTTTAAGAGTGAGGCGCCCAAGACGAGGCCTTCAGCTTTCAATAGACCTGAAGCACTGTTGATTCTCTTGGCCTTTAAGGAATTGGAGCATACCAGCTCCGCAAAATCATCCAAGTGATGAGCTTTGCTCTTCTTATGCGGTTTCATCTCATAGAGTTCTACCTCTATGCCCATGTCCGCAAGACTCAACGCTGCCTGAGATCCTGCCAAGCCTGCCCCGATGATGCTGACCTTCATCAAGCGTTCTTCTTCTTACTACTGCGCTTCTTCCTGCTAGCACAGTCCTTGTTGGAGCATTGTGTAAAGGTTTGGCCTCTACTTTGGCGTTCTTCCATAAAAGCCCCGCAGATTTCGCAAAATTTATCATCGACCGGGAGATTCCATGAAATGAAATCGCAGGTAGGATCGTTGCCTTGCTGATCACAGGTGAAGAATGTCCTACCTCTCTTTGACTTCCGACGTACGACTTGTGACCCACACTTGGGACATTTTCGATCCGTGAAATCCAGGATAGAGCGAGTATAGGTGCAGTCAGGGAAACGATTACAAGCGATGAATCTCCCATTTCTCCCCAAGCGGATGATAAGTTGACCTTCATTGCATTCTGGGCAAACTTCATCCAGTTTCTCTTCGGGCAGCTCAATCTTTGGCACTTCATTTCGCACGGTTTCTATTTGATCGTGGAATGGTGGGTAAAACTCCTTTAGAAGAGCAATCCAATCTTCTTTGCCCTCCTCGACATCGTCCAATCGTTCTTCCATCTTAGCTGTGAAGTCGTCATCGACAATCTCGGCAAAATTCTCCGTAAGGAAATCAGTGACTAAACTACCAAGCTCCGTTGCTTGCAGACTACGTCCGTCTTTGTCGGCATAGTGCCGATTCAAGATGGTTGAGATTGTCGGAGCATACGTCGATGGGCGACCGATGCCTCGCTCTTCCATCGCGCGGATTAACGATGCTTCTGTATAGCGGGCCGGAGGTCGGGTGAACTTCTGCTGGGCATCTTCCTTGAGTTTCTTCAAAGAATCCCCTTCTTCCAGTTCAGGGAGTTGCTGATTTGTGTCTTCATCATCATCGTCTTTACTGCGAATCGTTTCACCGTAAACGGCAAGGAAGCCGGGGAACGTCAAACGCTCGCCGTTGGCTCTGAATCTTTGATTGGCAGCATCGATATCGACTCGATACGTGGCAAACGTGGCCGGGTTCATTTGACATGCAACAAAACGATTCCAAATAAGTTCATAGAGCTTGAATTGCTCATTGGTCAGTGAGCCGCGTACTTCATCCGGTGGAAGGTTCAGATACGTTGGACGAATACACTCGTGAGCATCTTGAGCTCCTCCTTTCGAGCGGTAAGTTTTAGGGCTCTTGGGGAGATACTTCTCATTGAAGTGCTCTGCTATATATTCTCGGACACTGCGGATAGCCTCATTGGAGATTCTGGTCGAGTCTGTACGGATATAAGTTACAAGTGCAGTTTGTCCATGGCCTGAAATCGTCACGCCTTCATATAGCTGTTGGGCAATTCGCATGGTTCTGCCTGAACTATATCCGAGCCTCGAAGAGGCATCTTGCTGCAAGGTACTGGTC
This sequence comes from uncultured Oscillospiraceae bacterium, assembly GCA_964345975.1. GTDB lineage: Bacteria > Bacillota > Clostridia > Saccharofermentanales > Fastidiosipilaceae > CAYFSS01. The sequence goes on along the minus strand of CAYFSS010000009.1, from coordinate 10,549 downwards.
GTGAAAGGTGCATAGGGCTGACGACGACGTGTGCCACGCTTCACTTCAGATACAGCAAAAAGCTGATCCTTGATCGCAGCCAGCACGAGATCGACGTCTTCTTTATTGTTGAGTTTCTCTTCTTTGATTTTCTTGCCGGGCTCAACGGTGCACAACCAGCGGGCACGGAATGTCTCTTTCTTTGCGGTTTCTAAATCAACGAATAAATGCCAATATTCTTCCGGTATAAAAGAAGCAATCTCACGTTCCCTATCGACCAGGAGCTTTGTCGCAACCGATTGCACGCGACCTGCAGAAAGACCACGACGTACCTTGTCCCACAAGAGTGGACTTAATTCATAGCCAACCAAGCGATCCAGGATACGTCTAGCTTGCTGTGCATCGAATAAATCCATATCGATGGCCCGTGGTTTCTCAACGGCTTCATTGACGGCTTTGGCCGTAATCTCATTGAAGGATATCCGATTGAGCTCGTTCTTGGGGATCTTCAAAACATCAGCGACATGCCAAGCAATCGCTTCTCCTTCACGATCCGGGTCGGTCGCGATGAGCACGGATTCCGCATCTTTGGCAGCTTTCCGCAAATCTTTAATAACCTGGGTTTTGCCGCGCATCGTGATGTAACGTGGTTTAAAGTCATTGTCGACATCGACGCCAAGCGTCCCCGACGGCAGGTCTCGTATATGACCGACAGAAGCCACGATCTTATAATCTTTCCCAAGGTAACGCTCTATCGTCTTGGCTTTGGCGGGAGATTCAACAACTACGAGTGTATAACTCATGATTCACCTAATCCTCTTCACTACTTCCATAAACTCCTGAAAACAATAGGAGATCAGTATTATAAGCGCAGCTTTCCTTGTCTTGTCAAAGCCCACGCTCCCCTTTCTCTCGTTACTTCGAGTCTAAGCTCCGCTAAAACGAGCGAGCGATTGAGTTTTGCCTCATCAAACTGAGGCAGAGCTCGGCGCAAATCTTGGAGTGTCTTCGGTCCCGATAGGAGCACCCTCAGTACGGCTTCATCCCCACCCATTGACTTGTCGGCGCCTGATGTTTCCCCTCCCGAGTTTTCTTCGACGCGGTTATAAGGCCGTGTGAACTCCAAGAGGGATCGAGAAGAAAGGTATACCATTGCCCCTTCTTCGATCAAGCGATTGCATCCCATACTGCCCGGGGCATAGATGGATCCGGGGACGGCCATGATGGTTCTACCTTGATCTGCAGCTGCATTAGCCGTCAATAGCGTACCACTCTTCTCCCAGGCTTCGACAATCAAGGTCACGTCACTCAAGCCGGATAACAACCTATTGCGTGCCACGAAATGATGCTTACGGACGTCGGTATCCGGCGGATATTCGGAGATCATGAAGCCGGCTTGCTCGACATCACGGCGGAGGTTCAAATGACTGGGAGGATAAGTCTTATCTAAGGAACATGGCAGGACGGCAAGCGTTTCTCCCCCATGATCGAGCGTTAAGCGATGACAAATTCCGTCTATCCCAAGGGCAAAACCGGAGACCGTCCTCCACCCTTGCAGACATAGTTCTGGGATCAGATCTTCAAGAACCATCCGGCCATATTGAGAGCACTTTCGTGATCCAACAATGGTAACTTGCTGATCATCCGCAAGATTCGAGCCTTGTCCGCGATAATAAATGAGGGCAGGAGGATCTGCAATTTCTTTCAATAAGGCAGGATATTGAGGATCATCGATGAAAGCTATTTGGAAGTCATGAATTCTTCGCCAAGCAAGAGGTATTTCAGGGAGAGGGCCGGGCGGTAATTTGATACCCAAGTGATTGGCATGTTCAAAGATAGCTTCGGACATGAGTTTGGGGTCATTGCGTAGGCCCTCATCCACCCGTTCTACCAGTGCAGACAAAGTCCGATGTTTAATGCGGTGTTGACGCTGCCAAAGGCTCAAAGCAAACGCAGTGTGGAGTTTCACGTAACCTCTCCTTTTTTAAGCCTAGGGAGAAAAAGCGCTGCTTCAAACAAGTGATCCTCAGTAATTGTTTCCTGCGCGGCATAATCGGCGATGGTTCGACTGAGTCGCAATAAGTTCAAGTAGGATCTGGCCGTAAGATTATAATGCTTTGCTAAGACAGCCGATTCTCGTAATATGCTCCGGGAAATGATCGATTCATGGTTGAGGATTTCTTTGGGTAGTCTGGCATTGAGCACCGGGTTTAAACCCAAGGCTTTCAATCGTTTAGCCTGAATCTCCCAACTATTCTCAACCCGTTTTCGGATCTCTGTAGGATCGAGCTCTTCCCTCCGCTGTAATATCTGCGGTAAATCATGCGTTGCCAAACTAAGCATCTCTACATGGAGCGTAAAACGATCTTGGAGGGGCGCTCGGACTTTTGAACGATAGCGATGGATCTCATGAAGGGAGCAACGGCAAAGATGATCTGATTCGTATTGATAGCCACAGGGACAAGGGTTTCCTGTTGCGATCAAGAGGACATCTGCGTGGTGAACTTCCTCGGTCGATCTTGATACGTGAAGGACTTGTCGACGATCCATCACCCCGGCCAAATGATCCAGGACTTCTTTCTTATATAGATAGAGTTCTTCCAAGTAAAGTATCCCGGCATTGGCTTCCACCACCTCGCCGCGGATCCGTTGAGGACCTCCGCCCAGAAAACTCCTTAAAGTGATAGAAGCTTTTGGGCTCCGAAGAGGCTTGTCAGGCAGTAAACTTGCATAGGCCCAAACCAAAGAGGATTTCCCACAACCCGGGGAACCTTCGAGAAAAACATCATGCTTACCACTGAGAGCGAGCTGCAAAGCTCGATGAGCAGCATCTTGGCCATACAGCTCATCGATGCTCAGACGATCCCAAGGTGCTGCTTGAACCACCCGCTTGGCTGACTTGCGCTCCTCGAGCGTTATGCGTTCTGAGTTAACGAATGCATCTTGAACTCTTTGATCCTTTGTCTCAATGCCTAGATAACAAACAAAAGCCTGCAGACTTCCGACTGTTATGCATCCTGCTTCGACAGGAGCAAAGATCCTGCATTGCTCAGGAAGATTCATCCGGTGAATCTTCTCATCGAGGTTAAGGCTACCACCTAAGCGCAGCTCTCCTTTGGCTGCATACTCCCCTTGCGGTATTAGTCCTGCTGCCAAGAGGATCGCTACGGCTATAGGAAAGTCATAGGTTCTTCCCTGGATCGTTTTGGTATCACTGATATCGACCACGATGCGACAAGCCGGCCACTGCATCTCGGTACTACGGAAGGCAGCACGAAGTCGCTCTCGAATCGTGATAAAACCCGGTGACACGGGTCTGGCAAACTCTAGACGTGGTAAGCCGGGCATGAGACTCACCTCTATGATGATGGGATTCCCTAAAGCATCCCAACTGTACACCTTAGCAATCCCGTAATTAATGCTTCGCATGAAACCAACCTTCCTCATGAGATGGATGCATCAAGTGATTCTAGTCAGATTATGAAGGATATAGCTTGGGGGCTTTTGCATAAAAAAGCCTAAGAGCGTCAAAGACATGCTATAGTTAGAAGTTGTATTTGGGAGGTGGAGAGGATGAAGTTAGGTATCTTAGGCTTGCCTAATGTCGGTAAGAGCACGTTGTTTAATGCGATCACCGCAGCCGACGTTGAAGCTGAGAATTATCCGTTTTGTACGATTGAACCCAATGTTGGAATAGTGCCTGTACCCGATTCGAGACTGGATGCGGTGTACGATGTCATTCGTCCCAAGAAGCCGGCCATTCACGCTATCGTTGAATTTGTCGATATCGCAGGTTTGGTTGCAGGGGCCAGTAAAGGTGAAGGCTTAGGGAATCAGTTTCTTTCGCATGTGCGAGAGATGGATGCCTTGATGCATGTCGTGAGATGTTTCGATGACCCACAAGTTGTCCATATCAATGGGATGGCTGACCCCGCTCGTGACATTGAAATCATCAATAGCGAATTGATTCTGGCAGATCTCGAGCAGCTTGAACGGCGGCGTGATCGTACCGCAAGAGCTGCCAAGAGTGGCGATAAGCAGAAGATCGCCGAGCTCGTCGTGATCGATCGCTTGGTTGAATGGCTCGATAAGGGGCAAAGTGCCCGCCACTTTGAGTTCGAGGAGGCTGAGCAACAGCTCTTGCGTGATCTTCCCTTACTCTCAGCCAAACCTATCCTCTACGTTGCCAATATCGCTGAGCACATGATCGGTGAGGAAGATGATAGTCCACACGTGCAAGCAGTGCGCGACATTGCTGCGACCGAGAATTCGGAAGTCATCGTCGTCAGTGCCAAGATCGAGTCGGAAATAGCCCTGCTCGAGGGTGATGAACGAGCAATGTTCCTTGAAGAAGTGGGCCTTAAGGAAAGTGGTCTCGATCTCGTGATCCGAGCAGGGTATGCGCTCCTCGGACTAATTTCCTACTTCACGGCCGGTGAGAAAGAGGTAAGAGCTTGGACTATAAAACGAGGCACAAAAGCGCCCGGCGCAGCAGGTGTGATTCACAGCGATTTCGAACGTGGGTTCATTCGGGCGGAGGTTGTTCGCACGGATGACCTCCTCAGAGAAGGTTCTATGGCGAAATGCAGAGAAAAAGGTCTCCTGCGATCGGAAGGCAAGGAATACGTTGTCGAGGATGCAGACGTCATATTATTCCGTTTTAACGTCTAGGTTCTACTCTGCTTTAATAGCTTGTTTCTGTGCCGGCTCTAAATCTGAAGCTTCCGCCAAACGGATGCCTCGAGTTTGAAGTTCAGCTGCGACATAAGCATCTAGCGCTTCATCTAAATCGGCTAGTGTCCCTGAATTATCGATCGTGAGATCTCCCAAAGTCTGATACTCTTCTTTCGTCATTTGCATATCAATTCGTTTGGAGGCTTCCTCACGTGGGAGGCCTCTTTTTTCGAGTCGCTCATAGCGTACCTCATCATCAGCCCAAATGATGATCACCTGATCTGAGATATCCAGAAAACCTACTTCTACCGGAATGGGGACATCAAGGACCAAGACTTTCTCGCCGGACTGATCATACTTCTCGTGTTCATCCAAGATTGTCTGCATCACATAGTTATGGATGATGAACGAAAGCTCATCGAGTGCCTTACGATTACTAAAGACCAAGTCTGCGAGGGCGGAACGATCGATCTGACCTGCCTCATCTCGTACGCCGGGTCCAAAATGTTCGATGACCTCTTGTACGGCTGAACCACCGGGCGCCGTGACATGGCGTGAGATCTGATCCGCATCAAGAACCGGCACGCCTCGTCTTCTGAAATAATCTGCAGCTGTGGATTTTCCACAGCCGATCCCCCCCGTAATTCCTATGACGAACATCTTGAATCTTTACTCCATATCCAGCCAGTTCTTGCCCTTGACGACCTCAGCGACGAGTGGGACCTGAAGATCCGAAGCTCCAACCATAGCTTCTTGCATCAATGTAGCCACTTCTTCAACTTCATCGTCCGGGGCTTCAATGATCAACTCGTCGTGGATTTGTAGGACCAATCTTGCATCCAGTTCACGTTGTCTCAATTCTCTAGCTGCACGAACCATTGCAAACTTAATGATGTCTGCAGCAGTCCCTTGGATTGGCGTATTCATAGCCACTCGTTCACCAAACTGGCGCTGGGAATAGTTTTTGGATTTCAGCTCAGGAATATAACGACGTCGTCCAAAGAGAGTCTCGACATAACCTAGGTCTTTAGCATGTTCGATTGCGTTATCCATGAATTTACGGACGCCCGGGTATCTCTCGTAGTAGCGATTGATGTATCCCTGAGCTTCTTCTCGCGAAATCCTTAAATCGCGTGCAAGGCCAAAAGCCGAAATACCATAGATAATGCTGAAGTTGATCGTCTTCCCTACACCTCTTTGATATGAGTTCACTTCAGCTTCATCGACATGGAACATTGAAGCAGCCGTTTGGCGATGAATGTCGCCTTCTGTCCGGAAAGCATGAAGCATTGCTTCATCTCCACTGAGTGCCGCGAGAAGGCGAAGTTCAATCTGGGAGTAGTCTGCATCTAACAAAAGCCACCCATCTTCAGCTACAAAGACGCGGCGAATCTCACGCCCTTCCTCTTCCCTTACCGGAATATTCTGCAAATTGGGATTTGTGCTTGATAAGCGACCTGTGGCTGCCACCGTTTGGTTGAATTCGCTGTGGACACGCTTATCATCACCCAAGGCATCGCTCAAACCTCTAATTGAGGTGTTCAAGAATTTACTGACTCTTCTATAATCCAGGATCATTTCGACGATAGGATCATCATTCCTCAATCGCTCCAATTCATCGGCATTCGTCGAGTAAGCACCTTTCGATGTCTTACGACCCGGAGTCAACTTTCTTTGATCAAAGAGGAGTTCTCCCAGTTGTTTGGGTGAATTGATATTGAACTCACGGCCGGCTTCGTCGTATATAGCTTCCTCTAACTCTTCCAGTTGGAATGTGAAGTCTTCTGCTATGTCTTCCAGTCTCTGCTTATCAATCCTAATGCCCTGGTTTTCCATCATGGCAAGGACAGCTATCAGGGGCATTTCAATATCAGAACTCAGCTGATTTGCACCTTGTTCACGGATTTGCACCTCCATCGTCTTTGCTAATTGGTGCAAAATCTGTCCTTCGAAATAAAGTCCGACATCATCCGCCAGGCCTTCGCCTTTCGTTTCAAAATACACCTTCTCCAACAGTGATTGATATTCAGGGACGTCTGTCAAGAAGCTCTCACCTAAGGCAACCAAGCTTCGATCCGTATCTAATAAGCCCATGAAATAGGCTGCAACTTCGACATCAAAGAGATTATAAAGTGGATAAAACTCTAAAGCCTTGAACGTTGATTTACTATCGATCGAGAGCAACGTCCATTGCATTTCGTGAACTTGCTCCAAGACGTTTCGGGTTAGTTCTCCGTTGAGCTTAAAAATCACCGGTTGTCGTACGGATTCTGTCAACGACTTCTCTAACGCATCCATCATTTCATCATCAAACGCAAGATGGTATACATCCTCCCCGGTGCGCCAATATGCAAGTCTAGGGTTATCTTCTGTATCTTTAAGACTATTTATTACACGGAAGATAGCGATCGTGGCTTCTTCACCTTCCAGCGTTGTCACTGATAAGTCACCGGTTTTCACCCCGCGCTTAGGCTCGGAAGCGGCGTCAGGGCCGGGTTCAAGATTCAAACGTTTGATCAATTGTTCAAAACCGAAGCCCTTGAAGATCTCATAGAGCTTGTCTCCTTCAAATCCCTTAAAGTGCAAGCTATCCCAGTCGACCTCCAAATCATATTTGCAGTCGATTTCAGCAAGCTTCTTTGAAAGCTCAAGGTCTTCTGTACCTTCTTCTAAACGTTTGCGTTGACCCGCCGGCAAATCGTCTAAATGTTGATACAGCGTATCGAGGTCACCATAGTTTTGTAAAAGTGACGTAGCCGTTTTGACACCGATGCCCTTAACTCCGGGAATATTGTCGGAACTATCGCCCATCAGAGCCTTCAGTTCAATCACCTGTTCCGGTTTAATGCCATGAAGTTCTTCAACCGTCGTCGGATCATAGACCGTCGTTTGCCCCTTGTTTTGAGGCATGATTTGGGTCACATGCTCATTGACGAGTTGCAAGGTATCTCTGTCTCCACTGAGAATGAAAACGTGACGCTCCGGACCGGCAGACATGCTTAAAGTTCCAATGATGTCATCAGCTTCATAACCCGGGATCTCGTAATACGTTATGCCTGCTGCCTCAAGACTCTCGCGCAGCATTGGAAACTGAGCACTTAAATCGTCCGGCATCGGAGATCGACCCGCTTTGTAGTCCTCGAACATGTTATGTCGGAAGGTAGGACCTGAAAGATCGAAGGCTACAGCCAGCTCTGTTGGGTCGAATTCTTCAAGATAGCGCAGCAAAATGTTATAGAAATTGTAGACCGCACCGCTTGGACGTCCATCCGGTGTGACGAGATTTGCATTCCCCATTGCATAGTAAGCACGGTTCATCAAACTGTGTCCATCTATGACCATCAAACGTTCCATGGTTTAACTCCCTTGTTCAAATAGGTTTTCCATCCGTTGGAACACCTGAGATTCATATGATTGCCATGACAGCCAATGCTCTGTGCTTGGATAAGCCATGACTCGACGTGCTTCTTTCAAGGTAACATGTTCCCAACTCAAACCGCAGGCAAAGAGTGCCAAACCGTCTTTATCTTTGGGATAAACGCCACGCTTGACATTGTCTCCATACCGACGATCCCCAAGAAGCGGGTGACCTGCTTCGCGAAATTGAACTCGGATCTGATGGCTTCTCCCTGTACCAAGTTTCACCAACACGAGGGATTTATCCTCTTGCGTCGCAATGAGCCTATACCTCAAAGATGCATACTTTGCCTGCGGAGTAGTTGCCGGAACCGATCGAGTTATATTTTTGTCTCTATCCTTAAGTAACCAATGCTCCAAGGTTCCTTCCGGTAGCGTTTTGCCTTCAACCACGCAGAGGTAGAGCCTCTCGATGCGATGTTCACGCATCTGAGCCGCAAGTCGTGAGGCCGCTTTGGATGTTTTCGCCAAGAGCATCAAACCTCCGACCGGATAATCTAATCGATGCACCGCTGCCAACCACGCTTCTCCGGGTTTGTTTTCCCGTTCCACTAGATAAGCCTTCATGAGGGTAAGCACATCGTCTCTGCCCGTTATATCCCCCTGGCTAAGTAAGTTAGGCATCTTCTCAACGACCAGGTGGTGATTATCTTCGTAATGAATCTTTAAGGGTGATTCCAAATCGTGAGAATCAGATCCTCTCTGCAAGACATCCATATCCGTAAACTCTAACTCAGCAGAGTTTTCCTTAGAAATCATCGAATCCTCGCTCAACAGCTTTCTTCTCCGCTTGTTCCAGAAGACTTCGCATTTGTTCCATTTCACGGCGACCAATGTGGCGGTACTCTCCGGGTTTTAAGTTACCGAGGGTTACGTTCATGATCCGAACGCGCTGTAGATTAACAACTTCATAGCCAAGAGCTTCACACATTCTACGAATCTGACGATTAAGTCCTTGCGTGATCACTAAGCGAAAACTTCTAGCTCCTGTCCTTCTGATCTTTGCCGGTTTGGTGACCGTATCTAAGATCGGTACACCCTCTCTCATTTGTCTCATGAATTCTTCATCAAACGTCCGATCGACGGTTACTGCATATTCTTTCTCATGACCATATTGCTGGCGTAAGATTCGATTGACGATATCTCCATCATTCGTCATTAAGATAAGACCCTCGGAATCTCTATCGAGTCTGCCCACAGGGAAAATTCTCTCCGAGTAATTGACGAAATCCACGATGTTGTCCGGATCGTTGCGATCCGTCGTACTAATAATTCCTACGGGTTTATTGAGCGCCAAGTAAATGGCATTGCGGCGTTGTTTCTGTACGATACGACCACGAAATCGCACTTCATCTCCTGAGTTAACAACTTGTCCCAGAACCGCAGGTTTACCATTGATTATGACATCACCATCGTCTATCGCGCGATCAGCTTCACGGCGTGAGCAAACCCCACGCTCTGAGAGATATTTATTGATCCTTGTGCTTTCCATCCATAACCTCCATGGCAATCATAACCTATTTTATCAACTCAAAAGCCCCCCGGATCATCTTTCTATCGCTGTTTTATAAGGGCCAAGCTCTACCTCTTCTCGTCCACAAGAGATTTAAGATGACTTCGTTAATACACTATGTTCATCCATGAAGAAACAGCGGATGAATGCCGTTACTTCTCCCTTGGCAAAGATTCTTGCAATAGAAAATCTGCCTAAGTCAATCAACAGCCTTCATCTCACACTGACCGATGGCAGTGCCGCTGGTGTACATTGAATATACAAGTGACCTTTAACATTATGTTGCGCACGCTATCCTCTACTTACCTCAACTGAGCTTCGATATCCTGCTCCAGTAGATTGGGCGGATAGGCTGGAGAATATCGCTCCACAATGTTTCCGCTACGGTCAATAAGGAACTTTCCGAAATTCCACTTGATATCGGATTTCTTCTTGCCAAGCGTAAGAATTTTTACTTTTTTCTCAAATGCTTTCGATTCATCGTTCCCTTTATCCTCCGGTGCCTGATCTTTGAGCCATACAAACAGCGGATCTGCATTCTTTCCATTAACATCGATCTTGGCAAACCGTGGGAAGGTGGTGCCATAGTTTAGATTACAAAACTCATCAATCTCGTGGTCGCTGCCGGGTGCTTGCTTCAAGAACTGATTACAGGGAAAGTCTAGAATCTCAAAGCCTTGCTCTTTATATTTTTCATACAGATCCTGCAAGCCGGTATACTGCGGCGTCAATCCGCATTTTGTCGCCGTGTTGACGACAAGCAATACCTTTCCCTCGAATTCCATCATGGATACATCGTTACCCAGGTTGTCCTTGACTGTAAAATCATAAATATTCATGTTCACTACCTCCTTGGCATAGTAAGTTTCATTATAGATCTATCCTTTAACATCTGTTCTATCCTTTGACATCAGTCCTATAAGAGAAGACGAGGCGTTGGGAGCGATAGCAACAACGCCTACGCAA
>CAYFSS010000008.1:0-67489 GCA_964345975.1 uncultured Oscillospiraceae bacterium | reverse complement strand
ACTATATCGATCCACCAGGCTCAAGAGACAAGTCCGATCACCCTTCACCGACTCTCCTATCGATGTTTCATGAATCGAAGACAAAAAAAGAAGAAAGAACTCCACTGAGGTTGCACTCGGTGGAGTCTTGCCTGTAAGTCTGTATTACTATGAACCGCGTCGTGTCTTAGTCCTTTCTTAGTGGAGGTCATATAGAGTCCCATTAAAGGTAGATAATTAAATAGGAAGACGACAATGATGATTGGAGTAAGCGTTAATAGCGATATCGGTGTCTAAGAATCATGTGAGCTAATGTGACCTGTGTATGCTTTCAATTTTAGTGGAAACATTCATAAGTTGCCTCCGGTTGAACGGTGTGTCCTTCATGCCCGTTTAAAAGAGATCCAAAGCCTTAAGTAACTTATGCGCCCTAGGCTTTCGGTTAGAAATACTAAGAATCAAAGAAGTTAAGTGTTCTGCTTATAGATCATAGATATAATTATGAGCTTAAGCTTCTGAAGCCAACGCAAGAAACACGATAGGAGTTCACCATGTCGATCCAAGCGAACGAACGGCCCTGGGCTGTTGATATACACGCTCCCAACACGAATCAACTCTTTGACCCTACGCTTCTTTATTACTATAAGGAACAAGGAGTGAGAGGTTTGGCACTTGATGCGCGCTATATCATGCACAATGACACGCAGGATATTGACCTCCGGCGCCTTAGGGAACAAGTGGATAACTTTGGTCTTACTTTGGTCACTTCACACCCTTTTTTTGGATCGTGGAACAATGCGTTTAGCACTGCAAGCCAAAATAAACCCCGGGTCACTTACGAATTGGCTTGGATGCGAGAGTTTATCCGTCGCATGGGTCTCCTTGGGATGCATGCTTTTCCGCTCCATACGGGCGGCGCTCTCTTGCCGGGTGCATCCCGGTGGGAAATCGATCTTGTCATTCGATATATCGAAGAGCTTCTACCGGCTGCAGCGGAAGCTAACGTTATCATCGCAATTGAAAACACCAATCATGCTTGGCCTGAAACTTGGCAATCGGGTGATGGAAGTTTCACCCTGACCGATGATGCCTCTTGGCGGCACGACGACCCGGCCCTGGATCTTCAGGTCGTAGAGCATTTTAATAGCCCTTGGGTTGGAATCTGTTATGACATCGGCCACGCACATCTTCTTGGCAAGGCACTCGAAACCCTGGAAGTTTTCCTTCCACATATTGCTCTCTATCATATCCATGACAATGGTGCTGATTGGCATGATAGCCACCTCCAGCCCGGTTATGGCTCAACGCCATGGTTTGAGGTATTCCGACAGATGACGGTGGGCAAACCGGATGCACCTTGGTATATCGAAGCAAGACCGCATCATGGATCCTTGCAGCTCATGATGGAGGAATTGACGGCTCTTTGTAACGGGGAAGTGAGGCGGGATGAGAGGGGCTTTTATGTGAAAAATCGCTTGACAGGAAAGCTCATCTTGTCCGGTGACGATTCATCATCGATCGACAACCTTCGTGTTGACCCAAAGCCTAATCAAGATGAATACATCTATCTATCTATGGCAAATCAAGCGCAAGAAGGAATGAGTGAAGGATCTTATCGCAGCTTGATGACACGCTTCCTTGGATACACAAAAGCCCATCAGCTCTCGCCCACGCAAATCTTGCTACTAAATGATCGCCAAGATTCTCCGTTCATCTTAGCGGCCTTGGTCGAAGCGTTGGGCCTTGGGGGGTTAGCTCTTCATTTGAAGCATGAAGATGAGCGTTCACGCAATAAAGAAGCTGCAATTCATTTGCACCCCATGATCAAAGCATACATCGAAGATGACGACAGATTGTGGTTTAAACAGCGACCGGTCGCTGAACCGGATGATTCAAAACGATATCTTGGTCTTCCGTTAGATGAACTTCGAGCTGACGCATTGAAACTGGCAGAACAAGACATGAGGGGTAGCGGGCGATATTACGAATTTCCCCACGGGGAGCGAAGGTCTCATGGACGTTCTGTGCCGGGTGAAGTGTTCATGGACTAACGTGATAAGTAAAAGGTTCTTGCGTAGGTGGGGTGCTCATCGCTTCTTACCTAGTTGCTTCAATGGCATCAACAATGCTCTTCCGGCTGCTTCCGTTTTATTTGAACCCGTAGTTCTCAACCAAATTTGACAAGCGTTGTATAATGAAAACTTAGACTTTATTGAGCGATACCAAGAAGATGGTGCGCTATTTTGTTTGTTTAATGTAGAAGTTGGAGGCTATGTGGATTCTTTTATTCGCGTCAGAGGAGCACGCCAGAATAATTTAAAGTCAATCGATCTGGATATCCCTCGGGATCAACTTGTCGTGTTGACCGGACTATCCGGGTCAGGCAAATCATCCTTGGCTTTTGACACGCTCTATGCCGAGGGCCAGCGTCGCTATGTCGAATCACTATCCTCTTATGCTCGCCAGTTTCTAGGCCAGATGGATAAGCCCGATGTTGACTTGATTGAAGGCTTGAGCCCGGCCATTTCCATTGATCAAAAGACGACCTCCCATAACCCGCGATCCACCGTCGGAACGGTTACGGAAATTTATGACTTCTTGCGATTGCTCTTTGCCAGAGTTGGGCGTCCCCATTGTCCGAAATGTGGTAAACCCATCGTGAATCTCACCGTTGATCAGATTGTTGATCAAATCCTGGAATATCCTGAACGGACAAGAATCTACATTCTGGCTCCAATTATTAGAGGAAGGAAGGGGTCCTACAAGAAGCTCCTGGAAGAACTTCGTTCTAACGGCTTCCTTCGCGTTCGCATCAATGGCGAGTTCTATGAATTGGATGACCCGATCGAACTCAGTGCGCGTCAGACCCACACCATAGAAGTTGTTGTCGATCGACTGATCGTTCGAGATGACATAAGGAGCCGCTTGGCTGAATCCGTCCAAACAGCGCTTGGCTTAGCCGATGATCTCATGACCTTAACCATCGAAGAAGTGGTTGAAGATGGCGATCCGATCTACCATGACAAGATCATGTCACAGAATAATTCCTGTCCGGACTGCAATATCAGTTTAGGTGAGATCTCACCTCAGATGTTTTCCTTTAATAATCCCTACGGAGCTTGTCCCGAGTGTTCAGGTCTTGGGTTCTTCCAGTACGTCGACCCTCGCTTGGTGATCGATGATCCGGCCTTATCCATCAACGATGGTGCCATCCATGCAGGCGGCTGGAACTTTGACGATCCTAAGAGTTGGGGACGTTCCTTCATTGAAGCAATGTCCAAGAACTATAAGTTTTCACTGGACACACCGTATCAAGATCTCTCCGATGACGTGAAACATATGATCCTTTACGGGACACCGGATAAGATGACGATCGATACAAGCAACTCTCGCTATACTCGAAGCAAGCACTATCAATCTGCTTTCGAGGGTTTAATTCCCAGCATCGAGCGTCGTCATCGTGAATCGAGCAATGAAGACATTCGTTCCTTTTATTCTCAATATATGAGCATTCAGCCTTGTTCTGTTTGCCATGGCGCACGCTTACGACCCGAGCCTCTGGCGGTCTTATATGGGGATAAGAATATCTATGAGCTGACGAATCTCCCCCTGCGTAAGACCATGGCTTTCTTAGCGGATTCCAGAGACGGTTTGACGCGAATGGAGCAAGAAATAGCTGCTCAGATTCTGCAAGAATTGAAGGGTCGAATGCAATTTCTAGTCGACGTTGGTCTCGACTACATGACTTTGAGTCGTGCTTCGTCCACACTCTCGGGAGGTGAGGCTCAGCGTATTCGCTTAGCAACTCAAATCGGTTCGGGGCTAATGGGTGTCATGTACATCTTGGATGAACCTAGCATTGGCCTTCATCAAAGAGACAATTCCCGACTGTTGACCACTCTTAAGCATCTGCGTGATTTGGGCAATACGGTTCTTGTCGTCGAGCACGATGAAGAAACCATGCGTGAAGCGGATTGCATCGTCGATATCGGTCCCGGTGCAGGCGATATGGGTGGTGAAGTGGTTGCGATTGGGACTGCCAATGAAATCATGAACGTTGAGCGTTCCATCACCGGTCAATACCTCAGCGGCAAGCGTCATATTCATATCCCCGATGAGCGTCGTGAGGGCAATGGTCATTCGCTTCAAGTTCGAAAAGCCAGCCTGAACAATCTCAAGAATCTGGATCTCGACATACCCCTTGGTAAATTTGTCTGTGTAACCGGGGTATCCGGCTCAGGCAAGAGCTCTTTAGTGAACGGCATAATCTTGCCCCACTTGGAACATCGCTTAAACCGGGCGAAGCGTGCAACCTCAGATCTAACTGCTACTGTCGAAGGGGTCGAAAGTCTGGATAAAGTCATCGCCATCGATCAGTCGCCCATTGGGAGGACACCACGCTCGAATCCTGCGACATATACCGGAGTCTTTGATACAATCCGCAAACTTTATTCCGAGACGATCCAGTCAAAGCAGCGTGGTTATAAGCCGGGACGCTTCTCTTTCAACGTTAAAGGTGGTCGTTGTGAAGCTTGTAAGGGCGACGGCGTCAATCGCATTGAAATGCACTTTCTCCCTGATATCTACGTTGCTTGTGACGTATGCCATGGGAAACGCTATAATCGCGAAACCTTGGAAGTCACCTACAGAGATAAGAACATCGCAGAAGTGCTCGATATGCGAGTTACGGAAGCATTGACCTTCTTCGAGCACATGCCGGCAATTCAACGCAGACTTCAAACCATTGAGGATGTTGGCTTGGGTTATATCAAATTAGGTCAACCCTCGACGCAACTCTCGGGAGGTGAAGCGCAACGTGTCAAATTGGCAACGGAACTGGCACGTCGAGCAACAGGTCAAACCTTCTACATCCTCGATGAACCTACCACCGGTTTGCATGCATATGATGTCGAGCGATTAGTCGAAGTGCTCCAAAGACTGACAGACCAGGGAAATAGTGTGCTCGTCATTGAGCACAATCTGGATGTCATCAAAGTCGCGGATCATATCATCGATCTTGGCCCCGAGGGCGGTGAAGCGGGCGGTACGTTAATTGCTCAAGGTACCCCGGAAGAGGTTGCTGTAATCCCGGAATCCTACACAGGTCAATATTTAGCAAAAGTGTTGGCGGAGGAATCCTGAAGTTGATAACGACACCGTGCGAGCGCCACGGATAGATGGAAGCTTTCATCGCACATGAGCGATGTGAACGAGGCGTAAAGTCATCGTTAAGCAAGGGCTGACGTTCTTGCGACACGACATGAGAAGACGTACGCTATGGAAACTCACTGAGAGCGAGGTAAGAATTATGCCTTTATGCGAATTATGTAAGAAGAATCAAGCTGTTATTTACACGACGCGCCTTGAGCAGGGTCAACCTGTGTATCAGGGTTTATGTCTGTCGTGTGTTTATAAACATGGTTACATTAAATACGGTGGTCTTGAGGAGATGATGGCTCGCTTCGGTGTCAATGAACACAATGTTGAAGAAGTCACAGCGCAACTCAATAATTTTATTACCAGTATGGGTGACCAAAGTCCTGAAGAGCTCATGCAGACTTTAATGCAAGGTGGGATGAGTGAAGAATTAGAAGATGTCATGCAGAAACTCGTCGGACAATTTTCTGCTGACGATATTGAGATTCAGGAATATTCCTTGGAAGAAGAGGGCGATGAACCCTCGGATCCTATTGATGACTTCATTGATGATTACCTAAGTCATTCGGATGCTTCAGACGATGAAGACGAGCCGGGCGAGGAATTTGGGAGTTCCGATCTTGTCATGATTGGCTTTGATGAGCTCAAAGAAGATGACCTCGACGATGATGAGTATTCTGACGATGCGAATCTTTCAGATGACCTAGATGATTCAGATGATTCAGATGATGAAGATGAAGAAGATTTCGATGATGAAGACTTTTCTACTGAGGGTTATTCAGTCGAGTTTGACGTAGATTCCTTGGAAGGCGATGGCTCTGAGCTTGACGAAGCTTTGAAGCGTACTTTTGAGAAAATTTATGATTCCATTGGCTCTGATTCCGATGCTGAGAATGAAGAATCTGATGATGAGTTGCGCGATAAATCCGAGACGGAGTCCGGCAAGACTTCAGCCAAGGAGAAAGAAACTCCGCCCAATTTCTCAGAATTGATTATCTCACCTGAAGAGAAACGATCTATGGCAGAAGGTCATCGAGCGTTCAGAGCCGAAGATCTGCCAGATCGTATGGGCCGTAACCGTGATCGTCGTCGTACGAGACGCTCGGACCAACAACAAGATAAGCGCTTGCGTCATCTGCGGCAGTACGCTCGTAACCTCAATGAGAGCTATAAAGCCGGTGAGATCGATCCGCTCATTGGGCGGCAAGATGAATTGCGCCGAGTTGTGCAGATCCTTAACCGTAGGAGTAAGAACAACCCGGTGCTCTTGGGTGAACCGGGAGTCGGTAAGACTGCCATTGCCGAAGGTCTAGCCGGTCGTATAGTTAATGGCGAAGTACCTGCCAAATTGTTGGGAATGGAGTTGTATCACCTCGACCTAACGGCAATGGTTGCAGGCACTCAGTTTAGAGGTCAGTTCGAGAGTCGGATGAAGGCCGTTGTCGACGATGCCATGGAAGCTGAGAACGTCATCTTAGTGATCGATGAACTCCAGAACATCATGGGTGCAGGCGATGCTGAAGGCGCCATGAATGCTGCGAATATCCTTAAGCCCGCTTTGGCCAAGGGTGAAATCCGGGTTCTGGGATCAACAACGTTGGATGAGTACCGCAGATTTATCGAGAAGGACCATGCTTTGGAGCGTCGCTTCCAACAGGTTATCGTGGAAGAACCGACGAGAGAACAGGCAATAGAGATCCTTAAGGGCAATCGAGATTACTATCAAGCCCACCACTATGTGATCTACCCTGATGCCGTCATCACCGCTTGTGTTGATTTAGCCATCCGCTATATCAATGATCGCTTCTTGCCTGACAAGGCGATCGACATCATGGATGAGGCCGGTTCGTTGGCAAACCTTCAAAATGATAAGCTCGTAAGCGTTGTAAAGCTTAGAGAAGAAGTCGAGCGTGCTTCAAATATTCTGGAACGATTACAAGAGCGTTCACCGGAAGAAGGACAAGAAGAGCGATTCTATGAGCTTCAAGCTGAGACAAGAGCGGAGTTCCTCCAGGCTCAAGAGGCATACCAAGACGTACAGAAAGATCTCATTCCCAGCGAGATCAAATTCTCCGACGTCGCTTCCGTTGTTGAAATATGGACAGGAATCCCTGTATCTCAGGTCACGCAAAGCGAATCGGAGCGCTTAATGAACTTGGAAGAAGCGATCCATAAGCGTTTCGTTGGCCAAGAGAAGGCAGTCAATGCTCTGGCTCGCGCCATCAGGCGTAATCGGGCGGGCTTACGCCAGCAGAAGAAACCGGCTTCGTTCATCTTCGTCGGGCCAACGGGTGTTGGTAAGACCGAGATGGTCAAGGCACTTGCCGAAGCCATGTTTGATCAGGAAGACGCTTACATTCGTCTAGACATGTCGGAGTACATGGAATCCCATACCGTGAGCAAGCTTATCGGGTCTCCTCCGGGTTATGTTGGATACGATGACGGGGGTCAGCTGACTGAGAAGGTTCGTCGTCATCCCTACAGTATCATCTTGCTCGATGAGATTGAAAAAGCTCATGCTGATGTCTATAACATTCTGCTCCAGATCCTCGATGACGGTCGATTGACGGATAGTCATGGCCGTATGGTTGATTTCAGTAATACGATTGTAGTTATGACCTCTAATGCAGGAACTACAACCAAGACGCAAGGGATGGGATTCGGTCAAGATGGACAGATTGATCTTGAAGAACGAGTTCACACCGTTTTGAAAGATCTCTTCCGTCCGGAGTTCTTGAATCGTATCGATGAGACGATCGTCTTCCACCACCTCAGCAAGGATGAGATTCGTGCAATTGTCGACCTCATGTTGCAGGAAGTTCAGCAAGGCTTGGCTGAGCGTAGCTTGCGTCTCAAGGTCAATACTGAAGTCAAGGATCTCTTGGCTGAAGAAGGCTATGACCCTGCATACGGTGCGCGTCCTCTCCGTAGAACGATTACCCGACGAATCGAAGACCCTCTCACCGATCATTTGCTGCGTGGGGATCTCGAAGGGAAGAGCGTGGTAGAAGTTGTTCGAGGTGAGGGCAAAGATGAACAATCACGGCAGAAGATCGACTTCATTTTCCACGATGCTCAAGAGACTGCTGACTAAGATAATTTTGCATTAAGTATTACGGTTTCAATATCCATTCACATCAGAAGAATCCGCCTGAATCTCGATAGATCCGGGCGGATTTTTGCTTTTGTGTTTTGCTTTTGTGTAACGCTATTTCAACGCCAAAGGATTACGTCACGAGCTCTTAAGTTAATAATTCAGACTCCAAGATCTCTTGATCTTTAGCCTTCTAGACTTCCAGATCTCTACCGCAACTTAATTGCCTTCCATTTACCGCTTCTAAACCGCCAAGAAACAAGTGCCCACCGGACAAATTGATCCATGAAGGTCGCATACCAGGCACCTTCCAATCCCATTCCCATAACTCGTACGAAGAGATTAGCTAAGCTCACACGAACAATAAGAATACCGATTAAGGTTGTGATCATCGTAAAGACTGTGTCGCCGGCACCTCGCATCCCCCCGGACATGATGAGCTGAGAAGCCTGAAATGGCTGGACCAAGCCGATGATTCTGAGGACCATGGCGGCATTGACAATAACGGCAACATTTGTGGAATAGAGACCGGCGATTTGCATCCCGAATAAGAAGAATATAGCGCCTAGAATGGTCGCAGAGACTGTCCCCATTCGCCGTGCTTCTTTTGCCAGATTATGCGCTTCTTCCGGTTCGTTTCGTCCAAGCGACTGACCAACCAAGGTAGACGCTGAAATACCGAATGCTTGTCCAAGATTAAAACTCAAGCTCAGAATACTAAGAGACGTTTGATGGGCAGCAAAGATAACCGTTCCCAATCCTGAAACGACCCTCGTAAATGCAACTAAACCCACTCGTAAGACCAGCATTTCGCCGGCAGAAGGAAGTCCGATCTTGACCAGGTTGTAGATGATATCCTTATTGAAACGGAAGCGTTTCTTTAACTCCAAAGTAATCGGGCCATCACCTCGCAAGAAGATATAGATCATCATCGACATGCCGATGAAGTTTGCGATCGCCGTTGAAAGCGCAGCACCGGTCACGCCAAGGCGAGGGAAGAACAAGAGACCATGAATGAGGAGTGCGTTACCAATGACGTTAAGGGCGTTCGAGAAGAGATTGATCCGCATCGGGATTCGTGTTTGACCAACACCTCGCAGGGCTGCGGTGAGGGACATCGTGATGGATTGGAAGACAAAAGACACCATGATAATGCGGTAATAATTTAATCCGACTTCAATGGCGATAGGTTCAGCACCGATAAATTGCATGACGGGAACAGCATAGATTTGCATCAAGACACTGTATGGTATGGCAACGACGAAGAAACTGAAGATCAATGTATGCTTTAAAACGTCTTGAATATCACCTTCGCGCTTTGCACCGAAGTAGCGTGCGATCATGGCAGTGCCGCCAACGTTAATGGCTTGCGCCATGGAGATCCCTAAGAAGAGCGGTTGATTTGTAATCCCTACAGAAGCGACGGCTGCAGCTGAAATGTTAGGATCAGATATCTGCCCTAACATCATCATATCGACCATCCCAAAGAATGAACTTAAGAGTAATTCAATCAAAACAGGCCATGCTAAATGCATAACCTCTTTGCGGTGTAGACTTTCTTCGCGCTCAAAATATCTCTGTTTAATCTTGTCAAAAAAATATCGTATTCGATCCGTCAATCCTATACTCCCCCAAAACTACATACTATTCTGAGCACACGCTTTTATAGATTGAGCTTAAAGCATTTTCATCGAATCCTTCAAGTCCAAAGCGCATCGTAATTTACGAGTGGTGATTGCTTGAACTCCCCTATCCAAATATCGTTTTATGGTATTAGCATCATCGACAGTCCATAGAGAAAACGCATACGCCATCGCATCTTCATTCGACGCAAAAGCCTTATCAAAGACGCTATAGTGCATATTCAAGCTCCGGGCCTTAAGCAAGGGAAGTTTGGCTAGACAAGATTCTAGAAACTCACGAACTTCTTGTCTTGTTGCAGTCTCTAATGTGCGAATCTGTGTCGCTAAACTTGTAGTCGAATCAAGAAAATACTCCAAGTTGAGATAAAGAGAAATGGGAAGTTGTCTGCAGTTCTCAGGATCTGCTGCGCCCGAATAAATCAAACGATCTTGTAGTTGAAAAGCCCAACCTAATTCATAGACTTCTCGTTCAAGATTGCCTTCTTTCAGATCGCAATTGATTTTCATGGTAGGGTGCTGTGAAATCACTTGGAAGGCTCTTTCCAACGTCAGGGCAGCATCCTTCTCCGTGACTTCATCGTGTGAAAGAACTAACTCTCCTTGAGGATCTTTGCGGACATCTAGTTCCATCGCATCGGCTTTCGTTCCTAAGACATACTCAATATTTTCGAGACTGTTATCCGGAGTTCCATCCGGGCCTGAATGTGCAGTCACTAAAGTTCTGCGCTGTATAATTTCACTCATTCTTACCCCCTCGAACTATATTGATCCATGATTTGTTCAAGTTTATCAGTTGGATTCTGTAAGACAAGCAAACTGAATTAACATCCGTGGCAGCGAGTTAAAAAGTTCTTTTTACAAACAAAAGCCCACCAATTTCCCGCATTATACCTGGCTACCAATGCTCTCGGATTTAGTTGCTGAAAAAACAATGGCTTTCGCAGCGGTTCATTCAAGACGAATAAGAACCTCGTTAGCCTTGTGGGAGAAGAATAAATTATGGTGTCAATAATGGTGTAAAGAAAATCAAATGGGATCTTGGGCAAAGAAAAAACCGCTCAATCTCTAGAATTGAAGCGGTTTTCTGATGGTGCACCTTCAGGGATTCGAACCCGGGACCCACTGATTAAGAGTCAGTTGCTCTACCAACTGAGCTAAAGGTGCGTTGCGTCTTTAAGACTGAGGAAGTATAACAAGCAAAATTTTACGATGCAAGTGCAAAATAAAGATCCTTCAACCTTTCCCAATAAGATAGTAATTCGTGTACCATAAGAAATTGTAACTTCCACTAATGGAATGCCTGATGGACAGAAGCATTTCGTGTTCTAGTGAAGTATAAATTTTGGGGGATAAGTAAGATGACAAAGATCAAAATGGGTCTAATTGGTTTAGGCATGCGTGGTTTGAGCTTATATGAAATGGTTATCGGTAGCAGAGATAACGTGGAAATCGTTGCTGTCGCCGACCGTTATCAAGATCGCGCTGATGCTGCCGTGAAGAGTGTGGCAAAGTTCCAAGATGCACCTGCTGTAGCAACGACAGATCATCGAGAGGTTCTGGATTTTCCCGGGATCGACTGTGTGTTAGTTGCTACGGATTGGAATACACATTTAAGCATCGCGATGGAAGCCATGGAGAAGGGTGTTGCAGTAGCTTGTGAAGTCGGTGGTGCTTATTCCATCGATGAGCTCTGGGACTTAGTAAAAATTCAAGAGCGTACGAAGACCCCATTCATGCTTATGGAGAACTGTTGCTATGGTCGTGATGAACTCATGGCTTTGAATATGGTTCGGCAAGGTGTATTAGGCAAAGTTGTCTATGCGTCCGGTGGATATCTCCATGATTTACGCGATGAGATCACGCTAGGTAAGGAAAACCGCCACTATCGACTGGAAAATTATCGTCGTCGTAATGCGGAGAACTATCCGACTCATGAACTAGGGCCTATCGCCAAGATCATTAATATCAATCGTGGTAACCGTCTCCTGACAGTGAGTAGTTTTGGTTCTAAACAGGGCGTTGGTCTGGAAGAGTACGTCAAGAATACTTATGACGCTGATCATGCTCTTCAAGGAGAGCGTTTCGCTCAATCAGACATCGTTGTGACAAACATCACCTGTGCTGATGGTACCTTGATCACGCTAAAACTTGATACCACGTTACCGCGCTACTATTCACGCGGGTTCTTAGTTCAAGGCACGAAGGGTATGTTTACAGAAGAAAATCACTCGATCTTCCTAGATGATGAACATGCCTCTGAGCACTTCACATGGCGCAAGCACTGGGGCAATATCGATGACTATCGTGAGAAGTACGAGCACCCAATTTGGAAGCAATATTTAGAAGAAGGGGTTCGAAAAGGTCATGGTGGAATGGACTGGCTTGTTTTCTCGGCTTTCTTTGAAGCTCTTGAGAAAGGTGAAGAAATGCCAATAGACATCTACGATGCAGTTACTTGGATGAGTATTACAGCTCTTTCAGAGCAATCATTGGCTTTAGGTGGTCAACCTGTAGCCGTTCCTGATTTTACAAATGGTTTGTGGATTAATCGCCAAACTGCAGATTTTGTGATATAGTCGCTTTTGCTGTACGAGGTGTAGCGTAGTCCGGCTAACGCACCTGCTTTGGGAGCAGGGGATCGGGGGTTCAAATCCCTCCACCTCGACCATATGAAAACCCTTGTATTCATTGGGAATACGGGGGTTTTTCTTTGTTTTGAAATTTTCTTCTGGCGGTCATTTGTCTAAAAAATGTCTAATGTTAAGCAGGGGGCAGGGGTTCAAATCCTGTCCCTTCGACCATCTACAAGAGAAACGACGTGCATACACCGTTTATCTATAGCTATGACCCTTAAGTGGAACTGAAAATTGATCGCAAAGTACAGCGACGCCTCGTCCAAGATGGACCCAAAAGAGCGCAGTTTAAAAATACGCGACTCTCGGCAAACTTCTCAGCGATTAAAAGTAAATTATGCTAATCTTTCCATAAAGAAAAAACGTACTGGAGGAGCAATCAATGGTAATGAGAAAACTTCGCTTTCTTTTTCAAGGAGATAGTGTGACCGATTCCAATCGAGATAAAAATTCTGATGATTTAGGTGAAGGATATCCATACTATTTCCATCAAGCTTATGAAGAACTATCCTCGGAGCGAGATGATCTGCCGGAGTTGGAGTTCACCAATCGAGCGGTTAATGGCGATCGTAGTATTGAAATCTTAGAGCGTCTTGAACAAGACATAGTACAGCTTAAGCCCGATTTTCTTGCTTTACAGATCGGGGTCAACGATGCTTGGCGACTTTTAAATCCAATGGTAGGTGCTACACCGGATCCTGTTTATAAACAGTCGGTCGAGACTGTCCTGCGAACAGTTCGTGAAAAACTACCTAAAACGAAGATTATCTTGATTGAACCATTCTTGTTGGTACAGGAAGATGAGTTCGTACCTGTAAGGAGAAATCTGTATCAGAAGATCAATATTCTGCGGGATTTACGGAGGGACTATGCTGATTTCTACTGGCCCCTCGATGGTCTGATGCATCAGTGGTCTTTAGATTATGACGATCCCGGTGCCTTGGCATTGGATGGTATTCATCCGACGGAAGAGGGGCATCGCCTGATTGCTCAAAAGATGGTTCAGACACTGGTGGGAGCGGGCTTTTTCTTGTAAAGGGTTTGAACTTGGGATGATAGATGAATGTCATCTCGAAGATTATAGAAAGGGTGAAGAGCATGAGAATTGGTGTAAGTGCCTATAGCTACTACAAATTGATCGGTGCAGGGAAGATGGAACTCATCGACACCATCGATGCTGCGAAAGAAACAGGATTCGATATCATCGAGTTCATTACTTTGCCCGGTGAGACAAAAGATGAACGACTTGAGCTGGCTTGTAAATTGAAGGAGCATGCTGCAGAGGTGGGGATTGAAATCAATGCCTATGCCGTTGGCGCGGAACTTCTCTATGGTGGCGAAACGAAGAACGTTGCCGATGAGGTAGCTAAGCTCAAAGAAGAGGTTGATATAGCGAAAGCTCTAGGTGTAGATCGTATGCGTCATGACGTGGCTCATGGGATCGACGACGAGAAGGATCCGGGCGCTAATTACTACACGGTTATCGACCGCTTAGCCGATCCCATCCGCGAAGTCACCGAATATGCTGCAGAACAGGGTATTAAGACCATGACAGAGAATCATGGGTTCTTCTCTCAAGACAGTGATCGTGTCGAGGCATTGATAGAGGCTGTGAATCATCCGAACTTCGGTGCCTTGGTCGACATGGGAAATTTCCTCTGTGCTGATGAAGATCCTGTTAGTGCTGTCGATCGCATGTTGCCTTATGCTTTCCATGTCCATGCCAAGGACTTTATCTTTAAGTCGGGTCAGGAGCTGAGTCCCGGCGCCGGCTGGATTACAACACGCAGTGCTAACTATCTGCGAGGGACGGTCATCGGTCACGGGGTTGTTCCTGTCTATCATGTTGTGCAGATGTTAAAGCATCGTGGTTATTCCGGTGATCTGTCAATCGAGTTCGAAGGTTGGGAGGATCCCAGCCAAGCTATTCCGGCAAGCTTTGCTTATTTGAAAGCTTGTTTGGGTCAGTAATTTAGAATAGAGAGCTTAGTATCTAAAGAGTAGATCTAAGCTCTCTTTAGTTCTTAGAAGCATGCGATAAGTTGGAGTTGTTTTGCTCAGGATGTTACAATTGTTTCAGGCAAAATAAAGATAAAACTTATTAGATAGAAATGGATAAGGGAGGAAGATATGCCTAAGAAAGAGATCATTGCGATGATTCTTGCCGGAGGCAAGGGTTCTCGTTTAGGGTCATTGACAAATCGTATGGCCAAGCCGGCTATACCTTTTGGTAGTAGGTATAGGATCATTGATTTCCCATTAAGTAACTGTACCAATTCATCCATCGATACGGTCGGTGTCCTCACGCAGTATCAACCCTTGGCACTGAATACTTATGTCGGAAACGGTAACCCTTGGGACCTCGATAGGAGTAACGGAGGGGCTTTTATATTGCCTCCGTATCAACAGAGTTCAGGGAGCGATTGGTATACCAATACCGCAAATGCTATTTACCAGAACGTTCCTTTCATCGAGAGCTTTGATCCTAAGTATGTGCTCATTCTTTCCGGCGATCATATCTACAAGATGAACTATCAGAGAATGTTGGCTTCGCATGTTGAGAAAGGTGCAGATTGCACCATTGCCGTCATTCGAGTTCCTTGGGAAGAGACGTACCGTTTCGGGATTATGAATACGGATGAGGACTTACGCATTGTCGAGTTTGAAGAGAAACCGAAGAACGCAAAGAGCGATCTTGCTTCGATGGGGATTTACATTTTCTCTTGGCCGGAACTACGAGATGCCCTGATCAAAGACGATAGAGATCCTGAATCAGCCCATGACTTTGGGCAGAACATCATCCCCAAATATATTGATCGCGGGCTCAATGTCTACGCTTATGAATTCTCCGGTTATTGGAAAGATGTCGGGACGATTTCCAGTCTATGGGATTCTCATATGGATCTTCTTGATAAACCTGAAGAAATTGATTTCCGTGATCCTTCGTGGCGTATTTACAGCCGCAACCCGATCCAGCCGGCACACTATATTGCTGATAACGCTAAAGTGACCCGATCCGCCATGACAGATGGCGTCGTTATCCACGGGACGGTAGACCATTGTGTGCTGGGACATAGTGTCATTATCGAGGAAGGTGCCAGCGTGAAGGACTCGGTCTTAATGCCGGGTGCGCATATCAAGGCGGGGGCTAAGCTGGAACGTGTTGTTGTTGGCTTGGAAGCTGTCGTGGGCAAGAATGTAGAAATTAATCCTGAGATCGATGGTGAGGGCAATCCTTATATCAATGATTATTGCAGTGACGGAATTACCGTTATTAATCATGGTGTCATGTTGAAGGATAATGTCCGCATCCCCGGTAATGCCATGGTCGATGAAGAATTGACCGATATTCCTACTGAGCAGAATGTCATCGCCGGAATTCGCCCGGTTTGGTAAGGGGGATAAAGTATGTTTGTAAGTACTAGTGGACTAATACTGGCTGATGATCGTCGCATTCATTTGGGTGAGCTGACGCAGCCTCGTGCTCTGTCGGCCGTACCGTTTGGTGGCCGCTATCGACTCATTGATTTTACTTTGTCAAACATGGTCAACAGTGGGATTCGCACGGTAGGGGTCTCTACGTTCCAGAAGTATCAATCCTTGATGGACCACTTAGGAACAGGTAGTGATTGGGATTTGGATAGGAAGAACGAAGGGCTCTCAATCCTTGCACCTTACATTATCTCTGAATCATATACCGGTGAGAGTGACGACTTGTTGGGTATTTTGTCTTTCTTCCGCAATGTTCAAACGGAGTACATTGTCATTTCAAGTGCCAATACACTCTTTAACACCACATATAGTGATCTGATCCGCACTCATCGTGACAGTGGCGCAGATATTACGGTGATGTATAACCACGATGGAACGTTGTACGGACCGCCGAATTTAATTCTAGATCTCGATGATCGTCGGAAGGTGCGAGAGGTTTTACGGAACCCGGAGAATCCTCGGACGGATTGCTCCAGCATGGGAACACTCGTTTTAGAGCGCCAGCTCTTCATCAATATCGTGTCGGAAGCGGTTTCACGCGGTGTTCCTGAGGTCAGCATTGAACATTTCCTGCGCCTCTATGAGCGCTATGACGTGCGTGGTTACTTATACGAAGGTGAAGTGCTGCATTTCAATTCGATCCAGAATTACTTCAAATCAACGATGCGAACCCTTGAACAGGGCGTTCAAGCTGATCTCTTCAGATCCGGGGATCCCATCTATACGGAGGTCAAGGTGGAAGCGCCTGCTTTCTATTTGGATAGTGCTAACGTTTCGAACTCCTTCATATCGGATGGCTGCTTGATTGAAGGAACCGTTGAAGACTCAATGCTCTTCCGTACCGTCCGAGTATCGCAGCGTGCAACGGTGAAGAACTCTGTCATCTTCCAAGGAACGATGGTATCTGAAGGCTGTGTTTTGGAGAATGTCATCGTCGATAAGGATGTCCTAATCCGACCGGGCATCAGGCTCATCGGTCAGGCGGATTATCCGGTCGTCATTGGTAAGGGAGCCGTTGTATGAGCGATATTAAAGTTCTCTTTATCTCATCCGAAGTTGCCCCGTTTGCGAAGACCGGCGGCCTAGCCGATGTTGTGGGTGTTTTACCGGAAACCCTCAACAAGATCGGTGGTATCGATGCACGAGTGATCATGCCGTTGTACCGCCGTATCCGTGAGAATTACAGCGAAGATTTGGAATTTGTCCGCTGGTCCATGATCAGGATGGGATGGCGCTCACTCTATGCCGGACTCTTTCGCTTGGTAAAGAACGACACAACGTACTACTTCATTGATAACGAGTATTACTTTGGATTCTATGACATCTATAAGGAGTATTCGTTTGATATCGAACGTTTCTGCTTTTTCCAACGTGCTGTCCTGGAATGCCTGGGATCACCGATGGATTTTGAACCCGATATCCTCCATTGTAACGATTGGCAGTCCGGCTTGATCCCGACGCTTCTCGAAGCTCATTATAGACCTTATGGTTTTCACACCAATATGCGAACGATCTTTACGATCCACAACTTGCGCTATCAGGGGATTCACGGGGTCGAACGGATTGCAGATCTTTGCGATTTGTCCCCCGCCTTTATGAATGAGTATGGCGTCATGATTGACGGAGTCCCGAACATGATGAAGGCGGGCATCGTGTATGCAGATATGGTGACCACCGTCTCGCCTAACTATGCCAATGAGATCATGACGGACTACTACGGCGAAGGTCTCAATGGAGTGCTTGCCAATTATTCATACAAGCTTCGCGGGATCTTGAACGGTATCGATGTAGAAACGTATAATCCGGCATCGGATCCTCACATCGAGCAAAACTATTCATTGGATACCTTCCCTGAAGGTAAAATAGCCAACAAGAACCAGCTCCAAAGGGAACTGAATTTAGCCGTCAGCGATGACGTTCCTCTCATCTCCATGATCACGCGCTTGGCGGATCAAAAAGGCTTGGACCTATTCCTCTATATCGCTGATGAATTGATGCAGGAGAATATCCAGTGTGTCGTCTTAGGAACCGGAGAAGCTAAATACGAAGAGGCTCTCCGTGCTCTCGAAGGTCGCTACCCCGATAAATTCCGAGCTCTCATTTACTTCAGTGGTGAAATGGCACAGAAGATCTATGCCGGCTCGGATATTTTCCTTATGCCGTCGCTCTTTGAGCCTTGTGGTCTATCCCAGATGATCTCCATGCGCTACGGCACTGTACCCGTTGTACGTGAAACCGGTGGTCTAAGCGACACAGTTCAGGCGTACAACATGTATACTGGAGAAGGAAACGGTTTCTCGTTCGCGAATATCAATGCCCATGAACTCCTCTTCACGACCAAACGTGCTATCGAATATTACTACAAACGTGGTGATGATCCGGCCTGGAAGAATATCGTGACATCCGGCATGCAGGCAGACTTCAGTTGGACGAAATCAGGTAATAGTTATATTGATCTTTATAGACAAGTTATGGGCCACGAGGAATAAGACGTTCGTAAACGCTATTATGATAATTTCACAATCTTATTAATCTTGCTATTCTAGTGAAAGAGGACAAGCAAATTGTCCTCTTTTTGTAGATTTGGGCAGCTGCATTTTTGTGATTTGCGTATAGTATGATCTACGAACTGATTCAAGGTGGTTTATTTCAATGAATTTTATTCACGAGACTCGTGACGAAAGATTTCGCAAGCCTTTCGGTGCAAGACCTGAAGGCGACAGAGTATATCTCGCAGTTGAAGGCTATGGTTGGGAGCAAGCAGAATCTGTTACGCTCCATTATTCCTATGGTCTCTATGATTTTGCCAGCGGGCATGAGCGCCTAGAAATAGAATCTTTGTCTCCGGACGAAGCCCAAACAGGCATGCAAGGGGAACCTCGGTATCGCTGGTCGACAACCTTTAGACTTCCCGGGAACGCATGTCTATTCTTCTACTTCTTTGAAATCACCATGTCGGGGAATCGTCACTTCAATCTCGTAAGCACGGCGGATGACTCGGATGGTTCATATCTTACGGAAGAAATTCCTTCGGTAGACCCCGAAGATAGAGCTCCGCAATTCTTCCAGATTACAGTTTATTCTCCGAAGATGGAGACTCCGGCCTGGTCGAAAGGTGCTGTCATGTACCAGATATTCCCGGATCGGTTTGCCCGAGGTGCAGATTATTCGTTTGATAAGATGCGCCAAGCTTGGCCTGCTCCGGAAAGAATTTACCATGCCGATTGGTCCGATGATGTCGACTTTCTCGGTAAACCCGGTTATGGCTACTTAGCCTGTGATTTCTTTGGGGGAACGCTCCAAGGAATTGAAGAGAATTTGGAATACATTGCCGCACTTGGCGTCGACGTCATCTACCTTAACCCGATTTATCAAGCACGTAGCAATCATCGCTACGATGCGGCGGATTATCTGAGGATTGATCCGATTCTCGGAACGAACGATGATTTCCGGAGTCTATGTGCATCTGCCGAAGCTTTGGGGTTGCGAATCTTGGTCGATATTGCTCTAAGCCATACCGGAGCTGACTCCCTTTATTTCAATCGATATGGTCGCTACCCCGGGAACGGGGCGTGGCAAGAAGAGCATGATGAGGGGAAATCCCCTTACTATTCCTGGTACAACTTTTATCAGCGCGCAGGAGAGTTGGTCTATAGCTCTTGGTGGGGGTTTCCGGATCTACCAACAGTCAATGAAAACAACTTGAATTTCCGAGAGTTTATTCTCGGTGAAGGGGGTGTTCTCCAACATTGGTTGCGTCTTGGGGCAGCCGGATTCCGCTTGGATGTCTCTGATGAGCTACCGGATGACTTCCTCCGTGACCTCTACAGAATGGTGAAACGAGAAGATCCGGAGGCCTTGATTGTCGGAGAAGTATGGGAGGATGCAACCAATAAGCATTCCTATGGTTCGTACCGTGACTTTGCGCTGGGCAATACTCACGATGCTTTCATGAACTATCCGTTCCGTGAGGCTGTCCTCGAATTCTTCGCCGGTAGCATATCGGCGATCGAGTTTACGGATGCCTTGGAAACTTTGCGTGAGAACTATCCTCCGGAAATCTTTGCCAATAATATGAATCTGTTGGGGAGTCATGATGTGGCACGGTTTATGACAGCTGTGTCCAAAATCAGCGATCCCGGGGAGCGTGCAAAACAAGTCAAGATCAAGCTGTCGGACGCTCAACGTAAGAGCGCCTTGGCACGCATGAAGATGGCGGTGGTTTTCCAAACCCTCTACCCGGGGATGCCTTCGATCTATTATGGCGATGAGTTAGGGATGGAAGGCTTTAGAGACCCCTTTAATCGTCGCACGTTCGATTGGGGCTTAGTCGATGTAAGTGAACTGGTCCATGTCACACAAAAGCACTTCAATCGTCGTACGAAGTCTGCCATGCTCCGTTACGGTTATGTAGAAATGCTCTATGCTCGAGGTGAAGTCTTAGCCTTCCGACGCTATAGCGTGAAGGGTGAGGGCTATGGTGGTGAAACCATCGATGAACCTGAAATTCTTGTCTTGTTAAATTTCTCCGCTCGTGAAATCAGTTATGACAGCTTCAACCTCAAATTAGAAAAGGGCAGCATTGCCGCCCATAGTTACCACATTATTCAGGGTGATGAAGTCGAAACCTTTACGGTTGATCTCAAGCCGGATCACTAAAGATCTCTTGCTTCCACGGAGAGCCTTCCGACGCTAGATCTTTAGGTCAAGACTCATCGTCAACAGTTTCCTCTACCGTTGTTGCACTTGCATCGGTTGCTTCTTCATCGTCTACAGCGTCAGCGAGTGTAGTCGCTTGAACATCATCTTCCGTCTCGGGATCGAGTTCTACGTCACCTACGGTCACGCCGGTTTCTGCAGCATCCATCTCAGCCATTTCCGATTCCATCGTTGCAATATCTTCCTCGGAGATATCCCAGTTCATATTCTGAGTCACAAAATAAAACACGACGAACATGACGACAGAAAGGACAATGAAAGCTAGAATCAAGACAATGGTTGACGTGAAGAAGCTTCGGATGAAATCCCAGATTTGACGGAGACGGTATTGACGTCGTTCTTGAGGTGTTAATTGTTTCTTATCGAGACGCTTTCCGTGCTGAAGAAAGTTACCACACTTTGCACAGATTGTTCGGTTATCATTTTCGCGACCACAGCGGGGACATTTCATCTAGGATCCTCCTGAAATATACTCATGTTATTATAGACACTGCTTTGTCGAGTGGCAATTTTGTCCTTAGATAAATCGCAAGGACCGTAGAACAATAGATCCGGAGAAGAGGAATACATCATGCAGAATTATCTTGAAGATTTGAGGTCTTTTGTCGCCCAACGTCTCACGACCGATGGTCAAGTCGTTGATTTTCAATTGGAAATTCCACCTCGTCCGGAGATGGGGGACTATGCTCTCCCGGCCTTTCCTCTAGCAAAGGTCATGCGGCGTGCTCCTCAACAAATTGCAGCCGATTTTGCCCAAGCTTGGGCTGATGATGCTGACCTTCCGAGTTTCATCGAGCGTGTTGAAGCGCTAGGACCGTACGTTAATTTCTTCTTAAATCCCGTCCAATACACTAAAGATATCCTCGGTGACATCCTACGTCAGGGACAGGATTTCGGGACCTGCGAAGATGGGGCAGGTAAGACGATCTTAGTGGAGTATTCTTCGCCCAATATTGCAAAGCCCTTCCACGTTGGTCATGCGTTCTCGACGTTAATTGGAGCGAGCGTAGCACGCATCTATGATTCCTTAGGGTATGACGTACAACGAATCAATCACTTGGGCGATTATGGTACTCAGTTCGGGAAGCTTATCGTCGCCTATAAGAAATGGGGCGATGAAGCGGCTTTAAAGAAGGCCCCTATCCCTGAGCTCCTAAGAGTCTATGTGAAGTTTCATGAAGAAGCTGCAGAGAACGAGTATTTAGAGGACGAGGCTAGACAGGCTTTTGTGCGTTTAGAGCAAGGTGAGGCCGAAGAAACAGCACTCTGGAAAGAATTCCGGGACCTTAGTATTGAGTCTTTTAATCTCGTCTACGATCGTTTGGGAATCACTTTCGATTCGTGGAAAGGTGAGAGTTTCTACAGCGATAAGAAGGGGGCCGTCATTGAACTTCTAGATGAGAAGGGAATTCTCGAAGATAGCGAAGGTGCAAAGGTTGTGCGTCTCGATGAGGAGAATCTGCCACCTTGTATTGTCGTGAAATCGGATGGTAGTTCGATTTATGCGACACGTGATTTGACTGCGGCGATTTACCGCTGGAATACCTATGAGTTTGCACAGAATATTTACGTGGTAGGTAATCCGCAAACGCTTCATTTTCAACAAGTCTTTGCCGTGTTAAAGAAGGCCGGCTTTGAGTTTGCAGATCGTTGTAAGCATGTTGGATTCGGTCTCGTGAAATTCCCCGATCGAATTATTGCTACACGCACCGGAGATGTTGTTCATCTTGCTGATCTTCTAGAACAATCTATAGCAAAAGCCCGCGAGATCATCGTGGCGAATGCTGAAACCAGGGGAGATGCCTTCAGCGAGACTGAGCTGGATGATGTTTCGGAGAAAGTCGGCATTGGTGCCGTCGTCTACCTCTTCCATAAAAGTGGTCGAGAGCGCGATATTATCTTCCGTTGGGAGGATATGCTTGATTTTGATGGTGATACGGGGCCTTATCTGCAGTACACGTATGCGCGTTGTAACTCGATGCTTCGTAAGGCTGAGGAGCAAGGGCTAGAGAAGACCTCTATCGAGGATTTAGCCTATGAACGTCTAGCGGAAGATGATGTTTTACCGCTCTTGAAGCTCTTAGCAGAGTACCCTCAAGCCGTAAAGGAAGCTGCTGAGACCTATGAGCCTTTCATGGTTGGTCGACAAGTCAGTGAAATCGCTCGAGAGTTCAACCGCTACTACAATGCGTATCCTATCTTGCGCGATGAAGATGGCGAGCGTAGAGCAGCGAAGTTAGCGCTTTGTCGTGCAGTTCTCACGGTCATGGGCTCGGGCTTGAATCTCATCGGAATCCAGCCAACTGAGCGCATATAGTCACCATGGCAATGGACCTTCCTCGTCGATCCTTACCGAATCTGGATAAGATTCCGCCCTTGTCGCTCGCCCAATATAAGCGTCCTGATCTCTTGAGTTTTCGGTATGACGCTGAAGATTTATATGACACTTTGAGACGGCGGCCGGATCATGCGATTGACAGTTTGGAGCACTTCGATGATTCGCTAAGACTATTGTCCGAGTCGATGCAGCTCGCGATGATCGGTCAATTGGAGGGACGGGATGATACGTTCTGGAACGAAGAACTTCGTTGGTATCACAGTCTATCGGATCGTTTCTATCAGTTGACAGCGGACACCCTGATCCCTTTATTGAGCCCGGACGTTATACAGTCCTATGCCGGTCACTTCGGACGAAACTTCTTCTACCATGTTCAAAATGTGATCTTGCGGTATTCCGAGCCTTCGATGGATGCCGCGCGAGACTTTCGTCGCAGTCTTCGAGGCTTGAGACTTCACTTAAGCCAAGGGGGTAGAGCAGAGCATTGGTCGGGGTGGCAACATGCGCTCGAATACCACGAGCAGGTGGCGACGTCGTTTGGTTTCGAGAACATCTACGCCAAACAGCAACAAATCTTAGGGTTTACTGAGCTGGATTATGATGTGCTAACGAATCTTCTTCGGGAGGTCCGGAGGCGTTTTGTACCGCTATATACCGGTCTGTTGGAGATGTATGACACTTCAGAGCAGAGGCCTTGGTTGAGCTTAGAACAAGATCCATCTATTTTGTTTTACTTGCCGATTTATGGGACTAATGCAAGTCCTCAAGTAAATGCGCTTTCGTCTGATGAATGGTTCTACCAACTATCATCGGAGCTAATGGCTGCTGAATTTTCACAAGTGATCGATGTGCGCGGGAACTATCTCCGTGAAATGCAAAGAAAGTCCTATATACGATTTGAAACGCAAGGCAAGATTCCCGGTAACACTAGGATGAAACTCTTACGTTATCGCTTAAATTCGGCTCAAGTCCTCCCGCAGCTCTACTATCTTTCCGATGCTCAATTGCCGGTTTTATTTGCTCCAAACATCGAGCGGTTGACGGATATACCCAGTTGGTTTCATGCCTTTTCTGAGTACACGTGGCAGCTTTTGCATAGCGATTCCGATGCCTTGTTCTTGCAATTTGACGGAGTGATCCAAAGAACTCTGATTCAGATGTTCTTGGGTGAAGCAATGAGTTGGGATCCGATTCGAGAGAATCGTTATGCGCTCTCAGCATTTGATCAAGGGCGAGGTGAGCTCTTCACAACGCGCCGTCTCTTTCAACTCATTGAAGAGATTCTGGTTGCTGCTGCGGTCAGTGAATGGTCCATCATGAGTTTTAGGACGAGAACCATAACGCTACAGGAGAGCTTTGAGATTTGGCCCGAGATCCTTGCGAATTATGGTTTGGATCATGGCGTCTGCTTGGCAGAGCTGAAGCACTTACAGGCCTTAAGGGGAAGCGACGGAATTAAGCCTTCGTTGAGCGCTATTTTGCGCGAACCCTTTGCTGTGGTTGGTGGCTTATCTGCAAGGCTTCTTGGCTTGGCTTATTGGGATCAACTCCAACAATCACCTAAACTGGCTCGCAAAGCTTTGGGGCTGTACATGGATCAAAGGCTACAATCAACTGAACCCGATGTGCTTAAGATAACGGGACTGCCGGATCCTCATAACCCTGAAACGATACGAAGATTGGCGTACAAATTGGCGTTTGCGTTAGAAAAGTAAATTTGTTGGAAGTCTTTGGAAGTTATGGTGTGGAAGTTTCGTCGATTCCGAGATCGCTACATCTTCTATCGCTGCATGCAAGTCGTTATATCTTCTATCGCTCTATGCCAAGTTGATAAAGTTAATAAATCAGGGAGAGGGTACTTGTGAGTAAGAAGGGTCGTCCGGGAATGAAGAATCAAAAATTACCGCGAGACTTTCGGCGGAGGATGGATCAATTTTGGAGCCAGTATAGTGAGCAAGGTCAAGCAAGTAAGAAGGATAAGGAAGCCTTCTATGCGTCGTTGAGTGAATCTCCAAAGACCGGCCTACAATACTTAGGCGATCCGGAAGATCTTCCTCCTTTAATGGAACGTCTAAAGCAAAAATTCAATGCGCTCCCTTGGGACAAGGACCATTATTTGTTGGAGAACCTATCCGGTCTTAAAGGACAGGCACCCGGTCGGGATTTCTTCCATGATCTTGGCCTTATCTATATTCAAGAGCCTGCAGCAGCTATGCCGGTCGCATCCGTCGATTTGTCAAATGCTCGTCGCCTCCTTGACCTCTGTGCCGCACCGGGAGGTAAGAGCAGTCAGATCTACCATCGCATGAACCTACAAGCAACGCTCTGGTCAAACGATGTCGATACGAAGCGTGCTCGAGTCCTTCAGCAGAACTTGATCCGGCTCGGTGCATCTAATGTTCTCGTCTCAAGGGCAGATTCAGCATCGTTTAGAGATATCGACGTGTTGTTTGATTTCATCATGCTAGACGCTCCTTGTTCAGGTGAAGCACTTTTAAGAAGAAAGCCACAAACGGCCTATCAATGGCATAGCTATCCTCCAAAAGTCTTGGCTAGGACTCAGCGTCAAATTCTTGAAGATATCTGGCCACGCCTTGAGCCTACAGGTCGGCTCTTGTATGCCACTTGCACGTTCAACTCTATCGAAAATGAAGAGCTTATAGCATCGTTTGTCTCAGAGCATGAGGATGCAAGGATTGTACCCTTTGATAAACCTAGGGTAGAGGGAATACGAGCCGGGCTAGAAATGAAGAACTGTCCTGATACCAAGCTTGCGTATCGAGTCTTTCCGCACGATGGTTGGGGTGAGGGGCAGTTTGCGATCTTGCTTGAGAAAGATGTTCAAAAAGCCCCTCAAGAATCTCCCTCGAACGGTGCTCTTCCACAAATAATGTCCGGGCCTGACCTCACGTCAGCTTCATCCGTCGATGGGATAGATCTACAAAGGGTCTTGCCGGCATATGAGTTCGTACTTCAAGGCGAAAGACTCCATGCTGTCCGTTCCCAAGAATTAAGGATGCTTCAAGCTGCACCGAATATTGATTTCTTCAAGCAAGGTATCTTTATAGGTGAGTCCCTCGATGGAGAACTGGAACCTTCTGAAAGTTGGGCTTCCTTACAAGACCCTAAAACGTGGGAACTTCAAATTGATCTCACAGATCAACCACAAATTCTCGCAGATTTGCGCTCCGGAGCTGTACCAAGGTGGCCAACGGTCGGGGAAGGTTTATACTTACTGACAGTTCATAAGCGGGGAATAGGTTGGTTAAACGTTCGACAAGACTCGGATAGTAGCTTGATCCTCACACAAGCTCTACGGTCACCTTAGGAGGAATACATGAAGATTCGACTCGCCAGCGGTAATAAGGACAAAGCCCGTGAATTTCATGAGCTGCTCGGTGAGACGTTCGAAATCTTGCCCGCCTCTTTACCTGATGGTGTTGAAATCGCTGAAACAGGGGAGACCTTCGCAGAAAATGCCACACAAAAGGCGGAGGGATACGCAATGTACTACCCGGGTGAATGGATCTTAGCTGAAGATTCAGGTTTATCCGTTGACCTTCTAGATGGAGCGCCCGGCATCTATTCAGCTCGCTATGGTGGTGCTGATCTGGATTATCCGGGGAAATTCAGCAAGCTCTGGGAAGAGCTGCATGGGATCAATGAAGACCCTGCGACATGGACGGCACAATTTGTGTCTGCGATCGTTCTAAGGTCGCCGGAAGGTGAAATTTTTTCCTATCGTGGTGAATGTCCGGGTCTTATTTTTCCCGAGGCGAGGGGGGATAGCGGTTTCGGCTATGATCCGATTTTCTACTCGCCGGTTCATGGAAAGACCTTAGGTGAGTTATCGGATGAGGCAAAGAATGAGATGAGTCACCGAGCGAATGCTGTGGCTAAATGGTTGGAAGACTGGGAGGAAGAGGTATGAGGACTTTGAGGATCGCCATCTTCGGTTACGGAACGGTCGGTAGAGGTGTAGCAGAAGCTCTGGAACAGGCTAGCCAACGAATCCATAAAATGACGGGTGCTACCATCCAATTGGTTTCCATTTGTGATCTTCTCGATTTACCGGACGATCCTCGTGCCGGACTCCTGACAAACGATGGAAACTCTATCTTAGACGATCCATCCATTGATCTTATTGTCGAGTGCATGGGTGGTGTCGGGTACGCCTATGAAGTGACCAAACGAGCCCTTGCCGGCGGCAAATCCGTTGTCACATCTAATAAAGCTCTGGTTGCAATGCATGGGATGGAGCTAAAGCAGCTTGCACTGGAGAATCAAGCAAGATACTGCTTCGAAGCCGCCGTGGGTGGAGGAATCCCCCTTCTTCGTACGCTGCAGCGAGAGCTCCGTACGAATACTGTGACTTCGATGGCCGGCATTTTAAACGGAACCACGAATTACATCTTGACGGAAATGGGTGAACGAGGGATCAGTTATGAAACAGCTCTCAAAGCGGCTCAAGATCTCGGCTACGCAGAAGCAGACCCAACCGATGATGTCGAGGGTTTTGATACTCTTCGCAAACTGGCAATTCTCGGCAGCATAATCACCGGAGAAGGTATTCAGTATCAGAGCATTCCTTGCCGCGGCATCGTCGATCTGGAACCGGAAGATTTTTCCTGGGCGCAAGAGATGGACTATACGATCGCTCTCGTAGCGCATTTTGGTCAAGTTGGTGAAAACTTTGCCCTACAAGTTTCTCCTTTCTATATTCCTGCGGATAATCCCCTCAAGATGGTGCGGGGTGTCTATAACGCCGCCTTGTTCCAAGCAGATTTAGCCGGACGCTTTCTACTTTATGGTGAAGGTGCCGGTGGCTTAGCGACTGCCTCTGCTATCATCGCTGATATTCTGCAGATCGCGATACACCCCTTCGATATTGATCGTGCAGAACGTAAAGTTTGGTGCGACAATGGAATCGATACACGTTTACTCTCGAGAGCTCAACTTCGTTGGCGTTATGCTTTCAGATTCGGACGAGATGAGTTGAAAGGCAATCTCAAGTCCAAGCGAATCTTGAATGAGTTCATGGTGTCGCACGAAACGAAGGGTGGTGCTCCCGGTACCTTAGCAGTAACCAAGGAGCCTATCTCATGTGAGAAGCTTGACGAGCTCTTAGAGATTTTAAAACCTGACCAATATCTGCCCATCTACGAAGACTGGAAGTAGGCATAATGGCAATCTTTTTTGCACTAGAATCTTTAAAATTCTATAAGATGAGGAATCAGCGCTTTGTTGCGACTTTTTTCCTCATCGTCATGTTGGCTGTCTTCGGTTCGCTCTTGATCCAAGTCGGTGACCCGGATTTTAGTCCTCTCTTTGCGACCTTCGATACCTTCGTGAACGACAGGGTTGTTCCTGATGAAATTCCATTGAGCCGGGGCAACATCATTTATATGGCTTATATGCTGGCCATTATCTTAGTCTTAGAGCTCTTTAAGTATCTCTTTGCATCAATTTACATCGCCGAAGTCATGGGGCAGTCCGTGAAAGACGGGCTTCTCAGAATGCTACGTTATACTCCCTCGACCCTTTTGCTGCTCATTATTTCGGGAATCATCATGGGTCTTAGTTCATTCTTGATGTTAATTCCGTATTTTTGGTTTTCTTTTGCAACGCTGTTTGGACCTCTGATCCGCGCGCAGGATCGAGTGAAATTCATCGCATCTCTGGAAGCTTCATATCAATACACCAGAGGCAATAAGATTATTCTCTTTGCGAGCTCTATTCTCATCAGTTTGGTCTTGCGGTTCATTGAGCCACTCATCAGAGGTTTTGCACCCCGAAACTTGTTATCTATCCGTTTGATCTCAGCTTTTTTCATGACGATTTCGATGATGATTCAAGGTCGTTTCTTGGGCATGACTTATATTTACTTTGTGAAATTCTTCCCACGGATGGCAAGCTCTTTTGGTTATCGTGATCCTCGAGAAATGTTGAATGATATCGAAGCCGGTCGTGAACCTACTATGCGAGATCCAAATCGGGACGGAACTCCTCGCTACCCCTATCCACACGATACCGCTGATGAAGAAGAGGAGGACGACAATGATCGATCTACACCAAATTAAGCTTGAGCTCGATCGCTCAGGTGAAGAGCTGTCTAAATTGGAAGCTGCTCTTAAATTGGAGCCCTTGCGAAATCATGTTTCCGAACTGGAGCAGCTCACGACACAATCTGATTTTTGGGAAGATCCTGTTGAAGCGCAAAGAGTTCAACAGGAACTAAGTCATGGCAGAAAGCGCTTGGAGCAGTTTCAGTCCTTAGTGAATGAACGCGATGACTTAAGCATCATGCTGGAACTTTACAGTGAAGAAGATTCACCTTCAGAAGAGGAAGTCAAAGATATAGCGGATGCTTGGGAGACGTGGCAAGAAGATTTCGGCGTACTACGAATGCAGACTCTCTTTGTCGGTGCCCATGATCAAAATAGTGCAATCTTGACGATCCATGCGGGAGCCGGTGGAACGGAAGCTCAAGATTGGGCTGAGATGATCTATCGTATGTATGTCCGCTGGGCAGAGCAACACGGTTATGACGTGAAAGTCTTAGATTATCTGGAGGGAGATGAAGCCGGGATTAAATCCGTTACATTCTCGATTGACGGAGACTATGCATATGGATATCTCAAGAGTGAAGATGGAGTCCATCGCTTAGTCAGAATTTCGCCCTTCGATTCCTCGGGTCGTCGTCACACATCATTTGCCAGCTTGGACGTCATGCCCGAACTGGATGAAACGATCGAGATCGATATAAAGCCGGAGGATCTTAGGGTCGATACGTATCGCTCTTCCGGCGCAGGAGGCCAACACGTCAATAAGACGGAGTCAGCTGTAAGGATTACCCATTTGCCGACCGGTGTGGTTGTCGCATGTCAGGCTGAGCGTTCTCAAATTCAAAATCGTGAGACGGCAATGAATATGCTCAAGTCAAAACTTGTCGCATTGGCAGAAGCTGAGCAAAAGGCAAGCATTGATGAATTACGTGGCCTTCACTTGGAAATCGCCTGGGGTAGTCAGATTAGATCCTATGTATTCCACCCCTACACTATGGTGAAGGATCATAGAACCAATTTTGAAGTCAGTGATGTCGAGGGTGTAATGGACGGAGATCTCGATGCATTCATGAATTCATGGCTCACCATGCAAAGCGGTAAAGCATGAGACGGTGGGCTCTCTATGGAGGGACGTTTGATCCTTTCCACTTAGCACACGAAGCCGTCAGTATTGGACTTTTGCGGTCCGGGCTTTATGAGCGCGTCTTTATCATGACTTCAGGCGATTCGCCCCACAAGAGTATGAGTGGACGACCTCCGGCTGTCATGCGTTATGCAATGGCTCATCTCAATTTGAGTGAACATATGGCTAGAGACAAACGTCTCATCTTGAGCGATTGGGAGATCTTACAAGAAGGTCCTTCCTATACGGTTAAGACGTTAGAGTTCCTACAAGAACTAGACGAAAATGTGGAGCTTAGCCTCATCGGTGGCTCTGACATTCTCCATGAAATCTTGGGTTGGTATAAACCCGATCGGATCATGGAACTGGCCCGTCTAGCCATCATTCATCGACCCGGCTATGAAGATGAGAAAGATCATCGAAAAGCTGAATTACTCCGCCAAGAAAACGGCGCACGCATCATCTTTGTCCCTATTCCAACCCCTGAAGTCTCTTCCAGTGAGATCCGCATACAGATAGCAAGCGGCATCGATCCGCATGCCTTACCCTTGCATCCTAAGGTTGCAGATTTCATCGATGCTTATGCTCTCTATCAAGAAGATCGCAAGCCTTGGGATTTAAGGGATGAGAACGTCTGGCGGATGCTTTGGCAAGAGAAAGGCTGGCGTGAAGTTTTACGCACCTTTGAACCTCATACAACGATCCCGGAGAATCTTTACGCCTCCGACTCATACATCCTAGATGTGAAAGGAAACTAATGGATCAAATTAAAGCTTATGTAGAATTTGCCGAGAAAGTGCTTGATGGGCGCCAAGCTCAAGACATTGTGCTAATCCCCATCAGTCAGAAATCGAGTCTAGCCGATTATTTTCTCGTTTGCCACGGAAATAGTACGGTACAAGTCAGAGCTATAGCGGATGAACTCGTTTCTCGACTTGAAGAAGAGTATGATCTTTCGCCGTTGGCTGTCGAAGGGATGGATAATCGTCAATGGGTATTGCTCGATTATGGCGACTTTATCGTCCACATCTTCAATAAGCAAACTCGAGAGTACTATGCCTTGGAGAAGCTCTGGCAATCTCAAGAGGACCTCGATGCCAGACCCGGTTCAGATTCCTAGACCACCTATAAAACCTTAAACGTTTTCTTTCGGCACTTTTGGTAGATCTTCTCTAGGACGGCTTTCTTTGCTTGTCCTACACTCTTTTGTAAGGGGGTGCGGGCATGCGAAGACTTCTCGGACGAATTTGGCGATTCGTTAAGGCCAGATATAGCGAGTGCCGCAGTGCTCTCTTCGTGGCTCTGTTATTCCTAATTCTTTGGGGATTATTTCGACCTGAAATGACGAGTCCACAGATAAAGATTCAAACCACCGAAGTTACGAGTACCGAAGTGCAAACGGCAACGACGGAAGAGCCCCCAGCCATACGTTCCTACATCACCGGAGCTGTCGAGCGTCCGGGAGTTTATAGTCTGCCCCAAGGATCAATCCTCCAAGATCTGGTGGAGGTAGCCGGTGGCTTCATGCAGGGAGCACAAGTCGATACCGTCAATCTTGCGATGGAGATAACAGATCAAGCTCATTACCATATTCCGGATCCGGAGGACGACATCCGGTTGCCACCGCCTCAGGGTCTGGTGCAGGGCGATGATTCTCATAGCCATCTAGTCCAGCTGAACACGGCAGGATTAGAGGATTTGCAGCGACTCAATGGAATTGGCCCGTCATTAGCTAAGCGGATTCTGGAGTGGCGTGAAAGCTATGGTCCGTTCAAAACGAAGGACGAGTTAATGTTGGTTCCTGGTATCAAGGAAGCTAAATATAACGCTTTAGAACACCAGCTTGCCACGATCCAATAGCTTATTCTGAAGTGTGATAGTCTAAGTTTGCTTTTTAGTGAAGAGGGTTGAGGAAGGATAATTTTTATGAGTTATGCAGATCAAGTTTTCATCGAGAATTGTCGTCAGATCATTGATCATGGATCCGATAATACAGGGATGGACGTTCGTCCGCGTTGGGAAGATGGGACGCCCGCTTATACGAGAAAGTCTTTCGGCATCGTCAATCGCTATGATCTGCAAAGAGAGTTTCCTATCCAAACGATTCGTAAAATTAACTACAAAGCAGCGATCGATGAATTGCTGTGGATTTGGCAAATGAAATCCAATCGTGTAGCCGACCTCAATTCTCGCATCTGGGATTCGTGGGCCGGTGAAGATGGCACGATTGGGAAAGCTTATGGCTATCAAATGGGCTTGAAGTATGATTTCCCCGAAGGTAAGAACGATCAAGTGGATCATGTGCGTTATCAATTGAAGCATGATAGAGCTTCCAGACGTATCATGACCAGCATGTATAACTTCCGGGATCTGGAAGAGATGAATCTTTATCCTTGTGCTTACTCGATGACGTTCAATGTCAGTGACAATAAGCTCAATGCAATTCTAAATCAACGCTCACAGGACATGTTGGTTGCGAATAATTGGAACGTCGTTCAGTACTCAGCTCTCATCATTTTCTTGGCAAAGGAAGCAGGGCTTGAGCCGGGTGAATTGGTTCACGTGATCTCAGATGCGCATATCTATGATCGCCATATTCCAATTGTCGAAGAGGTTTTAACTCGTGAACAACATGTTGCACCTACAGTTTTGCTCGGTGAAGAGGCGGGAGATTTTATGAAAGTAACCGCTGATACACTCGAACTTATTGGCTACAAGCACTCCGGCCTTATTAAGGGTATCCCCGTAGCCGTTTAGATAGGAAAACTATGAATGCCAAAGAATCTACCACGAAGTATCTAGAAGCGATCGTCCTCTGCGATCTGGCAAACGGTATAGGCCGAGATGGTGATCAAACGTATTACATCTCAGGTGACCTTAAGCGCTTCAAAGAAAAGACGATGGATCATGTCATGATTGCCGGTCGTAAAACATTGGCAACGTTTCCCCAAGGGAAGGGTCTTAAGGGGAGAACCAATCTCATCTTGAGTCGTTTCGTTGAGGAACAGGACGTTGATTCTGAACGACCAACCCTCTACTTTGATACCCTGGATTCGTTGCTTGAGACGTGTGATGCTATCCGCAAAGATGCCCCCTCCAAGCAGTTCTTCATCTTAGGTGGAAGCTCTGTCTACGAACAAATGATGCCTTATACAACAAAAGTCCATCTGACCCGGGTCAATGCTTTTGCTAAGGATGTTGACCGTTATTTCCCTGACTTGGAGGCACATGGATTTCGGCTGAAAAGTGCGGATGAATGGCTCTATGACGCGGAGAATCGCGTGTATTACCGCTATGAGCTTTGGTTGACAGAGTCTTAGGCTATGTTAATATTAGCAAGCGTTCGGGGTGTGGCTCAGGTGGTAGAGCGCCT
Source organism: uncultured Oscillospiraceae bacterium (assembly GCA_964345975.1). Taxonomy (GTDB): domain Bacteria; phylum Bacillota; class Clostridia; order Saccharofermentanales; family Fastidiosipilaceae; genus CAYFSS01. The sequence goes on along the minus strand of CAYFSS010000008.1, from coordinate 33,873 downwards.
GGTTCGGGACCAGGAGGTCGCAAGTTCAAGTCTTGTCACTCCGACCATACGTAAACCGTTGTATTCATTGGGAATATGGCGGTTTTTTCTTTTTAGAAACCATCTAACACAACACCTTTGACACCAATTTTGACACCAATATATCTGAAGATTTTCTGTCACATCTTCTCCAAGATCGATTTTGCCTGTTCTTTCATCTTGTCCGTAAGCCCGATATAGTACTGTAGAGTTGTACTGATTGACTCATGCCCCATGATTGCTGTTAAGGCAGACTCGGGCATCGACGCTTCGGCAAGTTTTGTTGCAAACGTGTGTCTGAAATCGTAGAGCCTGATGTTGACGTTGTAGGTGACCTGACGACTGGCGTTGCTGACGTTTTAGAAAAGAACAGGACTCTAACTGCTGTTTTAGTCACCGCTGCACGCATGTTCGCTACTACAGGAATCGCTGTAGGCGGAGCAACAGTGGCCATTAGTGCTTTCACAGGAGGCGCTGCTGCGTCCATTCCAGTGATAGGAACTCTATCAAAGGCTGTCATCGGCCTTAAGACTGCTATGGGCCCCTTACCGCTTATCATCGCAGCTGTTGTTGGTATAGGATCAGCCATCTTTGCTGGCATGTCTGCATCTGCAAAGCAGGCAGAAGAAGACTTACAAGCACTACGTGAAGAAGCTCTTATGATGGGCGATGCTTTTGTTCAAAACAGTTCTATGGTCGAAGAATTTGACCGGCTCAGTGCTAAAGGTACACGTGCGACGGCTCAAGAAAAGCAGACGGAAAGACTGAATGACTATTCTGAGGATATCGTTGATTGAGGAGCCCTTATGCAGATCATTTTAGTTCGCCATGCCAAAGCCGAACGCTGGCAGCCGGATCAATCCGATTTCAATCGTGTATTGATCCAAGAAGGAATTCAGCGTTTGCAAGCAAAGCTACCGACCTTGCTGGACAAACTTTCAAGCCTTCAAAGGCAAGATTCAGATAAACTGCGGCGCATCACCATGTGGGTGAGCCCTTCCGCTAGAACTATGGAAACGGCAAGCATTATCCGTGAAATCCTTGAAGTCGCCGATCTTAAAGAGTGCGATTGGATCTGGAATCAAGATACGGCAGCGTTTGTAAGGAGTTTAGAAGAACTCGATGATGACGCCCTTATCATGACTGTAGGACACCAACCCAGCTTGTCTCATTGGTCTAAAATCATGACCGGCAATTCCATTCCATTTCGCACGAGTGGGATGGTAAGTTTTGTGAAACAAGCTGGTGAAAGGGACTGGCATGTGAATTGGGAATTGCCTTGAATTACGAAGCAGAAGCTACGGTTTAGTATCATTTTTGATAGATCCATTCGGCAAAAGTTTGTATGAGAGCAAGGAATCCATCATGGTATGGCGGTCATTTCCATTTGAGGTTCTACTCTACAGTCTAAGAAAAGAACCTAAGCTCTGCGTATAGAATTTTCAAGACTTAGAATTCCTCATAAGTCTGTCTCGTCACCAAAGGGAAATAAGTCAAACTGTGACATTGTATGCTTTCTTTAGCTACAATAGTAAAGATGCTAGACTTTTCAAAGAGTTATGGTTTGTTTGAATGGGTATATAGATTCCCTTCGTAGATCAGGTTGTTAAATAGGAAGAGGCTATCCCAATGTCGTTAAGTTCCTGGGAAGATATATGGAAGAAAGTTGATGCAAAAATTGAAGCTAATCCGACCCTAAGGACGACTCGAAATATTATCAATCGATTCAATGATTTGAGACTGTCTGAAGCGGCTGCATCAGCGACATACTATTTGATCCTAGGTATTTTCCCGCTCTTAATTTTTATTGTTTCACTTTCCTCGAGCTTGGGACCTTCGACCTGGCAGCAACTAACGGACTTAATCCAAGCTGAGGACATGATTCCTGATCCGATTATGGAATATGTACGTTCACTGGTTAATGAGATCACTCAAAGTCCTACGGTATCCATAGCTTCCGTTGGTATTCTCGGTGTGCTTTGGGCAGCCGGTAGGGCATTCAGTGGTGTCTTGTTAAGTCTGAGTGATATCTATCATGTAACCTTGCTCCAAAATGGTTTCCTGCGTCGAATCTTTGGGGTTCTTCTCCTCGTCATTGTAGGGCTACTGACTGCAGTAATTGTTACGTTTCTTTCGTTTGGGGACTGGATTCTTTCTCAGATTAGTCATCTGTTCAATACGAATCTTAGCGATTACTTTGAGCTTTCATGGGTAGGGGGGGTGATCTCCTTCTTGCTTATGATAGCGGTTTTCTCGGGTTCATTTTATTTGGCATCAGGACGCATGGGTCGTTTTAGAGAAGCGGTCGGAGGCGGTCTCTTCACATCAATATTACTTTCTGTGTTATCACGAGTCATCGTGGTTTTCTTTGATATATCCGGTAGAGCTACTATAATCTATGGATCCTTGGGAACCATTATTCTATTTTTGCTTTGGGTTTACTTTATCAACTTATTTGTTTTGTGCGGTGCGTTCTTTCATCGGGAACTTGTCATTCGAACCGTGATCCATGGGAAGCTTCCCGGTTCAGTATTGCCGTTTCCACTAATGCAGAGTATCGAGCGCACGCAACCGAAAGGTGTACCCAATGAATAGAAGGTTTATCACGTTCGTCCTTATCTTGGGACTCGTGTTTTCTAACATGCTTTTACCATCCAAAAGCCAAGCTCGATCTCCTAAACATACTGTCTATGTCACGACCTATGCTCTTGAGTCTTTCACGGAAGCACTTGCCGGCGATCTCGTTGATGTCAAAAATTTCGTTCCTCCTGCGGCCGACCTTCATAGTTGGGAACCAACAGCTCGAGATATGGCTGCGTTGAGTGAGGCATCTCTCCTCATTGCAAATGGAGCAGGTCTTGAGCCTTGGCTGGATAAAGTTACGGTCGTCTTGGATGAAGCTAAGGTCATCGATAGCTCAAAACATGTAGATCTGTTGCCATCGATAGGCAATTCTGAACATGATGATCACGATGATTTAGGCGACGCAGACGATCACGATCATCATCACGATCACGGTGCCTATGATCCTCATTTTTGGGTAGATCCATATTGCGCAGAAGAACAGGCGAAAGCAGTCTACGAAGAACTCCTCAATTTATTGCCGGAGGATGAAGATGCTTTAAAGGCAAACTATGAGGCTCTTGAAGAGAAGTTTGAGACACTACAAGATAAGGCCGATCAGCTGGATGATGGACCCGGTAAGGCTTTTGTGGTGACACATGGTGGCTTTAGATATTTATCTGAGCGATATGATTTAGAGCAGTTGGCACTGAACGTTGCAGATCACAGTGAACCTTCGCCTCGAGAATTAGCGATCATCATCGAGCGTGCTAAAGAACTTGGGTTGAAAACGGTGCTCTTCGATTCAAGTGGTTCCTCGAAGCAAGCTGAAGTCATCGCTGAAGCAATTTCAGGGGAGATTGTACCCATCCAGACATTTGAGTATGTGTCGGAAGAGGCGCGCACAGACGGTAGGGATTACTTTGATCGCATGACGGACATGCTCGAAACGCTCCAAGCAGCACTTGGTGGCTATGACGATTAAAGCAAACTAGGAGTTTGTGTTGTTAGACGAACCAGGTGCTTAATTTAGACGTGTCTTCTATCGTTTTAGGACGACTCGTGTGACCTAAAACAAAATTCAAGTAACTCAAGGTATTGGGCAGATCCGCCTTCTTAAAGCGGAGTTCGACAATACCTTCTTTTCTGCCCAGCTCGTGAGCGATGGTCGTTGGACGACCCGCGATGGGGGGATCTGCCAAGGCTTCTTCGTGGAGACCTTGTTCGATAAGGTCGGCAACGGTTTTATCGTCGTAGTAGAGAGCCTTGTCATATTGTTCTTTGTCATCGATGATGATGAAATTCCGGAAACGGAAGGCAAGGATGCTAGGACTCAAGACAGCAATATCCTTGATGTCTTCCAGGAACTGAAGATAGCAACGGCGTTTACCGGGTGAAGTGCTCGTGTGACGACGAATGAGGTCATTGTCGTACCAATTGCGGAAGTTCTCATATAACTCAGGACTGACAAAATCCCAGACATTGGTCTGAGGTTGCTCTTGGAGATAAATACGAGCAATGAGTCTTTGAAGTCGAAGCTTGCTTGCCGGAGGGAGTTCAGACTCAAGACTGCGACGCACAAGCTTACCGGCATCGCTGGGGTGGAGACGAGATAATATCTTGGAGAAGAGTTCTTCCTCAGCGACATACCAGGTTGGATCTGCAAAGAGAAAGAAATCACCTATATAGGCAAGCCCGAAAGGCGTTTCTACGTTAATAGAGAATCGTTCCAGGAATACTTTAAACGAGAAATTCGGGTCCTCATTCATTTCCTTGCTCAGAAAATGGAGACAGGCTTGAATGAATTGAGGACTATCTGCTTCCACAGATAAATGGTCAAGGATCACCTCTTGCAGATCAAAAGGTCTAGGATGGCGCCATGCTTCACTGATTAATTCGCTGTAGATCGTTTGTAGTGTGCGCTGAATTGACGCGTTGGGGAAATGCATCTGGAAGTAGGCCCAAGCCATACGGTACGTAAACCAGCTGGCTCTGCGCCGAAGCATGGATTCCAAGAGGTTGATCTCTTCCGGATAAAGAGGAACCGTAAAGCAGTTGAAGACCAGCATGAGATCGCTTGGAGCAATTTCATCGGTGAAATCATGGAGTTCTTCCGTAGACAGAACCGCTAATTGATCGAGAAGACGATTAGAATCCTCAACAGAAATATCTTTTGCCCTTTCATGGGCAAGAGGATGTGCTTCGCGCATATCGAGAAGTACGCTTTGCAGACTTAGGCGTGGTGTCCTATGCCGAATCTTTGTGAGAGGGTCATTCTCCCAGAGGTTTGCAGCTTGCGAACCCGGTAGGTTTTGTTGGTTTGAGAACACCATATTTTGTGCCTCTAGACTCTATTGATGTCCGCACCGCCGGTCGCCTCAGACGTAGCTTCATCATGGGCTCGACGGAGCGTTGTTTGCTGCTGACGCAGGCTATCTCGAATTTCACCGGTCGTATTGGCAAGTCGCATACTGACTTCACCGAGACTTTCATCAAAGTCATTGAGAGTTGTCTCAACACTGGATTGCAATTGCACGGAGAACTGACGGATCGATTCGTTGAGGTTCATATTTAGATCTGCGAGATTCTCGTTGACTTGAGCAGACTGACGCGCCAAGTTTGAGCTCTGTTGTCCCATCTCGAGGGAAAGTTGGCGAAGATCTTCAAGGAGGCGTGTGCCATGCTGATCAAGTTCGGTCATCGATGAGCGTAGGGTGTGATTCTCCCGCGCCAGACCCCCAAGAACTTCATGGATACTGACACTGAAGGCGGAAAGTTCTTCTGAAAGTGTCCCCATCCTGTTCCCGAGATTCATGCTTTCGCCGGAATAGAGTTCTGTGAGATTGCTCGTCATATCCGACATCTGAGCTAAGGATTCACGGACTGTCGTGATCTCCTGATTCCATTGTTCGCGTTCTGTTGCCAGCTGTTCAAGGACAAGGGTCGAACGCTCTTGAAGGTTTTGTTGGAGCATTGCGGCATCTGACAAGGCTTGAAGGCTCATGTCAACGTCATTTGAAGAGGCTTGGAAGCGTTCCGTAAGGACACGCATCTCTTGAAAGAGGGCAGTGAGATCATCGGCTAGGGTTCGACTAAGATTCTTGGAAAAATCGGTTGCAAGTTCATGCATCCCGGCTTCCTGACGTTCGGTGATCGTGCTGGCAAGATCGACTAAAACTGCAGCTGCCTGCTGATAGGAAGGAGCGATATCCTCTTGCATAACAACGCGGATATTCTCACTGATGGAATCTGCCAGCTCGTTATGGACCAATCGCTCGACAGTTTCCGATAGGAAGGCAACCGACTCACTCATCTCGCGGTCATATCTGACGAAGGAATCGATGAGCACAGCGGTGCCTGCGAGTTCTTCAAAAACGGGGAGACGGCGCATCAGAAGGTCGGCTAAATACTGCCCACTGCGACTTAATTCACGGCGCGTACGATCGTTGCTGAGCGCCATCATCGCAGCAAAACCAAAACCGATAATGAGGGGCAAAGAAGCCGGTAACAGGACGCTGAGGCTACGGCTATCAAAGATGATAGAACCTAGAAGCCAAAACAAAGCGGAAGCCAGCAAACTTACCGCTAAAACTCGAGCGGGTACTTCTTGACTGATCAAGGTGAATTCTTTACGGGTTAGAAGGTTGTCGAGTTGGAATAATCTGGACGGATTTGCGATCCATTTGCCTTGGTAAAGCCGCTCGGAGTCTTCCACCATTTGTTCTGCTGCGCTACCCAAGAGTGGGAAGTCAGGATCATCCAGGGTCTCTCGGACCCATGGAAGGTTTGCAATGTCGCATCGATCCAAGTTACGGATGTCATCGGAAGCATTGAGCATACTTTGATTCAATCTTTGAAAAAGACGGCGATTTGATACCAAATAATAGATAGATACGCCACCAATAAGGAGGGTGACGAGAGCGAGTAATCCCCAGAAAATGATGGTATTCATCTGTATAGCAAGACTAAAAAACATTGGGTGCCTCCGCGAAAATTAAGCGATTGAAATGCTGCTTGCAATCATACCCCACTGTTCTTTGTCGTTTCAAGCTGTGCTAAAATACTTAAGTTCGCTTTCTTGTTAATCGCAGTTTACCGTATGAGGTCACAGCCAAAGATATTTCCACCGCAGGACCCCGGCCGAGGAGGCTCTTGATGGATACGAAGAACATAATGGAGAGATTCTCCAATCTTTATTACAGCACGCGCATCTTGACTTGTTATCACGATGTCTTGGAGAATCCGGTCGGTCGAGCGCTCCAAGAGCTTTTGAAAGCTATGGCCGAAAATGATACGAACCAACCTACGATGGTCATCACTTATGCAGAGCTATATAAAGAATTAGCGGCTGCTGAACCTAGTTGTAGTCTATCGACGTTTCTGTTGAAAGGTATTCTTAGCTCTGTCAATCCCTTTTCGAAATCACCCCGTGACATGGAGAATTCACTTTCCAGTGCCGTTTTGTACGATATCGAGACCATCCAGCGCTTGGCGAGTTTAGCCCCGGATAGTTTGCGTGATGAAATTCGACGTCGCTACATCGTTGCCGATGAAGATGAGTACCTTAATTTAGTAAGCCATCTGCCTTTATATAAGGGAGAATGTGTGGAACCGACCGCTAGCGATTCCGGTTCACCACGCCCGGCCTGGAAGCTGATGTTTCGTAGTTTGAAATATGCTTTAGAGAACCAACGCATGATGTCATGTATTTCCCAGCTTGCCGATTTCTACCGGAAATATGGCACAGGTCATTGGAACCTCAATGCTGCCTATGACTACAGGGATCACGCCATCACTCCCATTCAACGTCTCCAACTGCCCGAACCTGATGACTTGGTCGATTACACCGGTAATCTAGCTAAAGTCTACGCAGAAGTTGAGTCCTTCCTCCGTGGCGAAAGACGTCAACATGTTTTGTTGACCGGGGCTCGCGGGACAGGGAAGTCGACAGCGATCCATTCCGTCTTGGCACGCTACGCAAAAGACAACCTTATTTTGGTTTCGCTTCGCAAAGATGACCTCAAGATCCTCGAGTCGCTGTTTCAAGAACTTGATGATTGTCCTCAGAAAGTCATCTTGTTTTTCGATGACCTAAGCTTTGATGGGTTGGACGATGATTACAGACGTCTCAAGGCTTTTTTGGAGGGTGATGTCCGTCAAATCCCCGAACATTGTGCGATCTATGTCACCTCAAACCGTCGTCATCTCATCCGCGAAGATGATAACGATGCGAATTATCGTTATTCCGGAGATGAACGTGATGAGCGACTATCGCTTGCCAGTCGTTTTGGTCTCCAGCTTCACTTTGCGCATCCAATTCAAACGGATTATCTAGCTGTCGTGGAGCATCTTATTCTTCAAAAGGGCTATCTTTGGGATGATGAAGTACGTCAAGCGGCCTTGGGGTATGCAGCACGTAGAGGTCATCGATCACCAAGAACGGCTCAGCAATTTGTTGCAGTATGGCCACAACTCAAAGGAGAATCATGTCTACAAAAGTAAGAGAAGAAGTCCTTCGTAGACGAACCTTCGCAATTATTTCTCACCCTGACGCCGGGAAAACAACAATGACTGAGAAGCTCCTCCTATATGGGGGAGCTATCCACGAGGCGGGCTCTGTGCGTGCGCGCAAGACCGGTCAACACGCTACCTCAGATTGGATGGATATTGAGAAAGAACGTGGCATTTCGGTTACGAGCTCTGTGATGCAGTTTGAATATGAGGGCTTTTGCATCAATATCTTGGATACACCGGGTCACCAGGACTTCTCAGAAGATACCTATCGCACATTGATGGCTGCTGATGCGGCGGTAATGTTGATCGATGGTGGCCGCGGCGTGGAAGAGCAAACGATCAAGTTGTTTGAAGTTTGCCGTATGCGCGGCATTCCTATCTTCACCTTTGTCAATAAGATGGATCGCGTTGCAAGACCGCCCTTCGAGTTGATGGATGAAATCGAAAAGGTTCTCGGCATTCATTCTGTTCCGGTCAACTGGCCGATTGGGATTTATGGGGACTTCAAGGGTGTCTACAATCGCTTCAGCCGGAAGGTTGAGCTATTTGATCGCTCGGGATCCGATCATGGAATGAATCGCGTATCTTACGAAGTGAGTGATCTTGAAGATCCTAAGCTCGCTGAAATCATTGGCGAGGATTATCAATCAGACCTCTTGGCGGATATCGAGCTCCTGGATATTGCAGGGGAAGATTTCGATCGTGAGAGGATTGATCAAGGACAGCTTACACCGCTTTATTTCGGGAGTGCACTGACAAACTTCGGGGTTGAAACGTTCCTTCATTCTTTTATTGAAATGGCCCCTAGCCCTGCATCCTACGAGAGCAATCAAGGGAAGATTCCCGCAGATTCTGAGGACTTTAGTGGCTTCATCTTTAAGATTCAAGCCAATATGGACCCGCGCCATCGTGATCGCATGGCTTTCTTGCGTATTTGTTCCGGCGCCTATGAGAAGGATATGGGAGTTACCCTGGCACGAACCGGCAAGCAAATCCGTTTGGCTCAACCGCAGCAGTTTCTTGCGCAAGATCACGTGGGCGTTGAGCGGGCGTATGCCGGTGATATCATTGGCCTCTTCGACCCGGGGGTTTATCGCCTCGGTGATAGCTTAAGCACCGGCTCTTTTGCAGACGGTACGATGCTTCAATTCAACGATATTCCTTCATTCGCCCCTGAACATTTTGCGCGCGTCTATGCAAAGAATAGTCTCAAGCGCAAACAGTTTCTCCAAGGACTGGAGCAGCTCTCGCAAGAAGGCACCATCCAGCTCTATAAAGAACCCTCGATTGGTACAGAGACATTCTGCATCGGCGTCGTGGGTGTTCTTCAGTTCGATGTCTTAGAGCATCGTTTGAAGGAAGAGTACAAGGTTGACTTGCGTCGTGAGGCATTACCTTATCGCTTAGCCAGATGGCTACGTTTCAACGAAAAAGCCTCTCAGACTGATCCCACAAAGCTGGTCTTGCCTAGCCAGAGCTTGTTGGTTGAAGATAGAGACGGCGAGCCTGTGGTGCTCTTTGCAGCGCCTTGGAATGTCGACTGGGTCTTAGAACGTAATGAAGGTCTTGAACTCCACGGCATCAACGCCTAATCACCGTTAATCCGGTTGAAGCTCATTGGGATTCAATGCGCTATCCGTTTGCTCCACAACGGATTGCTTAAACTCGTCTCACAAGACGCGTGATCAAAGCAACGACAGCAAGCGTCACGATGCTGACGATGACGATGCTTCCACCGGTTGCCCAATTTAAATAGAAGGCGACAAAGAGGCCTATCACAGAATTCCATACCCCATAGATCATGGCGACGATGAGGGTAGCTTTATAACTTAGCCGGTGTTGGATACTGGTTGCAAAGGGAAGAACCATCAACGATGAGACGATGAGGATGCCGGCGCTTCGAGCGGCAACTGCGATCGTAAGACCTGTGAGAATCATGAAGAGTCCTGAGCTCAAATTGACCCTGATCCCAAGGAGCTTAGCGTTTTGCGGGTCAAAGCTTAAGTGAAAGAGCTCTCGGTACATCAGGAGATAGGTCAGTAAAACAAGGACCGTGAGAATAAGCACGAAGTACAGCTCATTTTGCTGAATTGCGACGAGGCTTCCGAACAGATAAGACTGAAGATTGATGCCCGGGACCTTGCTGGCCAAGACAGCTCCGACACCGATCCCTGCGGACATGACGATGGAGATGGCCAGGTCCGATTGGCGTGGAAAAGCTCTCCGCAAGGCTTCGATCAAGAGTGCGACAATGATGGCTAAGAGGACAGACGTTACGCTGGGACTAAGACCTAAAATAAGCCCCAAACTTACCCCGGCCAAGGCAGAATGCGATAAGGCATCGCCTGTGAGAGACAAACCTCTGAGAACAATAACATGACCGATGCAGGCACAAGAAACCGACAATAAAATGGTCATGAGGAACGCATTTCGCATGAAGTCGTAGCTAAAGATTTCCATAGGATGCCTCCTGCCCGTAGAGGCGACGGAAGAAAACTTCAGTCCCGTATTCTTCTTTAGGCACTTCGAAGGAAGTTCGATGTCCAAGGTAGAGAAAACGATCGCAGATCTCTTTGATGCGATAGAGTTCATGCGTAATAAGTAGGATCGTTAATCCGTCCCGTTGGTTTAACTGTTTTAAGAGAGCATACAATTCTTCGCTCGATTGCTGGTCAACTCCGGCGGTAGGCTCATCGAGGAATAAGACTTTGGGCTGAGAGATGAGCGCTCTGGCAAGGAGAACTTTCTGAACTTCTCCCCCTGACAGACTGTCCAAGTGATCTTTTGCACGGCCCTCAAGACCCACCCGGCGGAGGCTTGCATCCACCAATTCGCGACGTCTCTGCCTCTCACTTCTAGTCCAGGCTCTACCTAAGGGATAAAGATTACCTTCAATGATCTCTTCCAGACTGGCAGGGAAATGCAGATTTAGATCGGGGATCTGTTGGGGTACGTATGCGATGAGTTTTGCAAGTTCGTGGCTTCGGGGCGCATGACCTGCAATGGTAATTTGACCATCTTGCGGTTTAAGAAAACCGAGGATGAGACGCATCAGACTGGATTTGCCTGCTCCGTTCGGTCCGATAAGAGCCACAAAATCAGCTTCATAGATAGAAAAATTGACTCGCTGAAGCACGGGAACTTCATCATAACGGAAGCTGAGATCTCTGACTTCAAGCAGAGGATTGCGTAGGGACGTCTGCGGCATAGGCACTCCTTGAAACTATCTTCGATTGCTAAGTATAATCTATTTAGCCAACTAGTGACTTCTCAAAGCCAAAGTTAAGACACTCGGATCCATGGCTTATCCGGAACCGAGATATTTCTTATAAATGTATTTAGATCATAGAAAGTGAGGATATTGTGGCAGGTCATTCTAAGTGGAACAATATCAAACGTCGTAAAGGGGCCGAAGATGCCAAGAGAGCCAAGATCTTTACCAAAGTGGGCCGTGAGATCCAAGTAGCAGTGAAGGATGGCGGCACCGATCCTGAGTTCAATCCTCGCTTGGCTGCAGCCATTGCAAGGGCTAAAGCTGCCAATGTACCCAATGATAATATCGAGCGAAGCATCAAGCGCGGCAGTGGAGCGGATGGCGACATCCATTTCGATGAGATTACGTACGAAGGCTATGGTCCGGGTGGAGTTGCGGTTGTCGTTCAATGCTTAACGGATAATCGTAACCGTACAGCAGGCGAGATCCGTCACCTCTTTGATCGGAATGGCGGAAATCTTGGAACCACAGGCTCAGTTACTTTTATGTTTGAAACCATCGGTACGTTCTTCGTTGAAGCAGGAGCGTTTGATGAAGAGGATCTCATGATGATAGGGCTCGATGCCGGTGCTGATGATATTGCTCGTGTCGAGTCTGAGGAAGAACAAGCGATCTTTGAGATCAACTGCCAAGCAAAGGACTTTCATAAAGTAGAGACTGCTCTCAAAGAAAACGGCGTCACGATTGTCGAGTCGAGCCTTGAGCCTACCCCGGAAAACTATGTCAGGGTCGAGGATGAAGAAGCAGCCAAGAAAGTCGAGAAACTCATCGAAGATCTTGAGGATTCCGATGACGTGCAAAACGTCTATACCAATTACGAACCGGTCGAGGTTCTTTCAAGCTAATCATGCCTCTTCGCAGTTTCATCAGCAATCTTAGAAAACGAGTGAAGTTTCAGCGTCAACGACAGGTTCGACGCGAAGAACAACGCGTGCTCGGACGACCGATGAACGGTCTCAACAAGAAGGGTTCTTCACGCCCCAGCTTTCAGGATGTCAAACGAGGTCTCGATGCTGTGATGGAACGTGAAGATAGTCATCCCGGCGCCCCCCATCTCAGCGAACAAGCCAGGATGGATGCAGCGTTAGCTGCGATTGAGGTCTATGCCTTTATCGGTCCCAGCGGGACAGGGAAATCGAGCCGAGCCATTGAAATTGCAGCTGAACATCAAATTGACTACATCATTGATGACGGTTTGCTGATTCACGGTAGTCGGATTGTTGCCGGAAGCACTGCGAAACGGGCGGACACCCAATTGCAAGCTGTGCGCGTTGCGATCTTCTTGGATGAAGCCCAAGCTTCGACGATGAGACGCACATTGGCGGACAAAGCCCCCGATAAGCTCCTTATTTTGGGGACCAGCGATGCCATGATTACTCGCATTTGCACTCAGCTTAAGCTGCCCGAACCTTCACACATCATTCGGATAGCCGATGTCGCTACGCCTGATGAACAAAGAGCGGCAAGAGAACGAAGAATGCGTTCGGGACATCACACGATCCCGGTTCCCGGAATGGAGATAAAGCATGAATTCTCCGGCCGAATTACTGAACCTCTCGGTAGATGGTTTAGGAGGCGTGAATTCGAGGATGCTCAACTCTTGGAATATAGTGACCGAACGGTGGTGCGCCCGAGCTTCTCTACGCTTGGGCGGTATTCCATTTCTGAAGCTGCGATCGTTTCGTTGATTCATTTCATTGTCGCAGAAGTTCCGGGGGTGGCCGGAATCAGTGATGTCCAGATCCTAGCCTATCAAAGTGGGGTTCTCATCGATGTCGCGCTTATCCTCGAGTATGGCTACAATGCAAGAGACACATTAGTCACAGCGCAAGATAAACTGGCGGAGCGAGTCGAGCAGCTAAGCGGCATGAATGTCTTAGCGGTCAATGCAAAAGCCCAGCGCCTAGCTGTCCCCGGCCTAAGCGTTTAAATCGATAAGGAGATTTCATTGCAAAGCAAAGAAACTATTTATACCATCCCCGTCAATGATGCTTTCGCGAGTCATCATCCTTGTCCACTTTGTGATCTCTATGCAGGATTGGAAGCTAATCTTGAAGAGTATTATCTTGGACCTGCCCTCATGGAGTCCGATGTTCGGATGACGACCAATAAGCATGGTTTTTGTTCAGACCATCTCCGTGCACTTTATAATTCTCAACTCAATCGGCTAGGCTTTGGCCTCACTCTCCACACTCATTTAGTTCAGCTCAGGAATACGCTAGGATCTGAGCTTTCCAATCAGAACCCCGATCCACGAAGTTTTATGTCTCGCATGCTAAAGAAAGAAGAGTCTCCTCGGAAGGATCTTGCTAAGAGCATCCGTGATCAAGCTGACGATTGTGTCATCTGCCGTCGTATGGATGAAACCATGGAGAGATATCTCGATGTCATCTTCTATCAATATTTTGAAGAGCGAGACTTCAAGGAAAGATTCCACTCCAATAAGCTGTTTTGCTTAAAACACTTAGCCCTCTTGATTGGCAAAGCGGAGAAGTACTTGAAGGGAAATCGAGCGAATCAATTTCTTGATGATCTCATTAGCAGACAGCTCGAAGCATGGGACACTCTTGCGGCTGATGTTGAATGGTTTACAAAGAAATTCGACTACCGCTATAAGGATGAACCTTGGAAGAACTCCAAGGATGCCATCTCACGGGCTATTTTATTCCTAGGTTCGAATCCGGAATTAGAAGGTACCGGTTATGGACGAGTTCAGGAAACCAAAGAGGACAACCATGACTGATGCAGTTGTGATTGAAGCTAGCCTTAAGCAAGCGGTGGAGACTTTCGAAGGTAGCTCCTTTGATTTGTTGATCTTGATCAAAGACGCTGAAGAGCCTGACTTATTGCAGGCGTTTCTGGAAGGCCTTTGTAAACCCTATGAGCGAGTGGCTTTTTTTCTTTATAAGGACGCAATCCAAATCATGGAGAAGGAAGACTGCGAAGGCTTGCTTGCATGTTTCAAACGAATGGCAGACGAAGGCTTAAGAGTCTTTGTTGCAAATGAATCCCTGACCACATATTGTCCCGGTTGGTCATCTTGCTGTTCGATGCGTGATTTGCCTCTCCTGATCCAAGAAGCTATAAAGGTTGTTAGCTTATAAACGGTTTCGCATTATTTAGCATGCTTTCGTCGCTATTCTTGTCGTTCAACGCCCGAAAAAAAGTGGCGTATGACGTTGGAATTCTATGCAATCTGTCGTTTTGAAGGACTTCAATAACGAGCTTAAGTTAAGGATGTGTTATAGTTTTAAACAGGGTTTGGTTCGAGGTGATCAGTGGACGCATACCAAAGAATAAATAAACTTGAAGTTGAAGTTTTCCTCTGGCGTCGTGGCAGCACCCGAGTGTCTTTTGATCTGGATAAAGCATTTTTTGCTTGGACCGAAACATCACGCTGGAACCGAAATTTTGCACGCTCGATGCAAGCAGATCAGATTGAGCTCTTGCGTGCTACATGTCGTGAGATCGACTTGTTGGAATGGGAGTCTCGTATTGCAAGAGTAGGCGATGAGATGATTGGATCCTGGTACCGTGCCTGGTCGATTGTTACCTGTATTGATGAGACAAATAACTTGGATTCTTGCAAGTTCATCTTTGGTGGAAGAGATGATATTCCGGACGGCTTCCATCTGCTAAGTGACGTGATTAGACGAATCTGTCGTCAAGATTTTCGAGTCAGCGAGTAAGAACAGTTATTAAATGAATTTGAAGTAGAGCTTTCCTTTGAGAAGGAAACTTCTCAGGGATCAGTTACTACTGAATTAATAAGGAGGTCGAGTGTGAGTTCCACGACCATCATAGACTTGATAAAGGGTGAACCAAGTTTAGAAGATGCCTTGCGTCGATTACAGCTTGAGGTTACGAGCTTACGGCGTATCAAAGTCCGCAAGGTCAAGATCATTCACGGCATGGGGAAACATGGAGATGACGGATCTCTCCGCATTGCCGCTCGCAGTTATCTTAATAGTCTTGCTGAGAAAGAGAAGATCAAGGCTTGGTGCCCGGGCGAATCATTCGGTCCGTTTGAGCGTGAGGGGCGAGACCTCATTGAATTGTGCCCTAGTTTCAGACAGGATCCTGATTGGGCCAAACAAAATGACGAGATCTCTCTTTTACTGGTGCAATGATGGATCGCTCTGAATGGCAGAATTTCGTTGAGCGGTGTGCCCATTGTCAACGGTGTGAACTCCATGAATCGCGGACCAATGCGGTGGTATATCGAGGCTCGATTGAAGCTCCTCTCATGATTATCGGGGAAGGACCCGGTCGAGAAGAAGATGAGCAAGGCGTGCCTTTTGTCGGGCGATCGGGAAAACTGCTGGATTCAGCCCTCCAGGGCCTGGGGTTTCCGGAAGATGTGTTTCACATTGCAAACATTGTGAAATGCCGTCCACCCGGTAATCGCAAGCCTACCCATCAAGAAGCCTTGGCATGCCGTCCTCTCTTGCAACAGCAATTTTTGTTTGTTAAGCCGAAAGTAATCCTCCTCATGGGAGCTACCGCCTATCAATACTTTACCGGGGATGTGAATGGCCGCATCACCCAATTACGAGGTCAGTGGTTACGAGAAGGCGATTGCGATATTTTACCTACCTTCCATCCGGCTTATGTCCTGCGTAGTCCATCGCAGCGCGTCCACCTTTGGTCTGATCTTGAGATGACGCGTCGCAAGTTGGAGGAACTGGGGTTCTTAGATCCGCTACCGTCCATCAGAGATTAATCCTGTGAACATCCTGCGAGGGGTCCAATGTGGCAAAGGGGGCAAATGACATGCCTCCTTTTTTGTGCTATGATTCGAGATCATTATTGTTTGGATGTCACGAATGGATTTTTTGTACAAGTGGTCAGCAAGCGAGTGTTGATGTGAGACTCGTGCACTTAGAAGAATCGGATCAGCGGGACGGACCTGAGAATTTGAATATCCACATGTAAGGGGTAGGCATAGAGCCTACAACTCGGGTGGTACCGCGTTTTAGAGCGTCCCGTGGCGGACGTTTTTTTGTGCTTTGAATAAGCATCTATGTAGAGTGAAGTTGATGATTGACGATGGAGGTATTTCAATGGACTACAGGCCTTTGCCCAATAATTTGAAATTTTGCGAACGTGAGGAACAAACCATCGAGCGTTGGCGTGAAATGGACTTACAGACGCGTCTTGAGGAAGCAAATCCTGACGGTGAAGATTACGTCGTATACGATGGACCGCCGACGGCTAACGGCAAGCCTCATATCGGGCATGTTTTGACACGTGCCGTGAAAGATATCGTCCCTCGCTATCAACGCATGAAGGGTAAGAAGATCCACTTCAAAGCCGGTTGGGATACCCATGGGTTACCGGTCGAGTTAGAAGTTGAGAAGACTCTGGGAATCGATGGGAAAGACGAGATCGAAGAATACGGTGTCGAGGCTTTTATAGAGAAATGTAAGCAGAGTGTATGGACTTACCAAGATGAGTGGGAAAGAATGAGCGAGCGTGTCGCTTACACAGCGGACATGCGCGATCCTTACATCACATATAAGAACGACTACATCGAATCGGTTTGGTGGTCCCTCCGTCAATTTTGGGATCAAGACCTCATCTATTTCGGACATAAAGTCGTTCCGTATTGTCCCCGATGTGGCACATCACTTTCCAGCCATGAATTAGCCCAAGGCTATCGTGACATCGTAGATACGGCTGTCTATGTAGCGTTTAAAGTTGCAGAACAAGATGATACGTATTTCTCTGCCTGGACCACCACACCGTGGACGTTGCCGTCCAACGCAGCTCTCGCAGTTTCTGAAGATGCAGAGTATGTTTTGGTTGAAACCCATGAAGGATCTAAATACTACATTGCCGCACCTTTGGCAGAGTCCTTGTTCGGTGAAGATGTCAAAGTCGTCAAGCAGGTCTCAGGCAAAGAACTGGTCGGCATGCGTTACGAGCCAATCTTCCCGTACGCATCCAAGCAGTTAGA
The DNA here is from genome assembly GCA_964345975.1 of uncultured Oscillospiraceae bacterium. GTDB lineage: Bacteria > Bacillota > Clostridia > Saccharofermentanales > Fastidiosipilaceae > CAYFSS01. Next base: position 16,546 of record CAYFSS010000008.1, on the reverse strand, counting down.
GCGCTTGAAGAAAGACGCACACTTTGTTGTTTCAGGGGATTTCGTCACACTGGAAGACGGTACAGGTATCGTTCATATTGCACCGTCGTTCGGAGAGGATGACTCGGTCTTGGGTCGTAAATATGATTTGCCGTTTATCCAACTTGTCGATGACAAGGGTGAGATGCTCGAAGATGTCACCGGTTTGGGAGGCGTCTTCTGCAAAGATGCCGATGAAGAACTGATAAATCGTCTCAGGGAATCCGGTCAGCTCCTTAAGGCTGAGCGATATGAACATAATTATCCTCATTGTTGGCGTTGCCATACACCACTCATCTACTATGCCCGCAATAGCTGGTTCATCAAAATGACAGAACTCCGCCAGCAACTCATGGCGAACAATCAAACGGTGCAATGGTTGCCGGAGAACGTCAGAGACGGTCGTTTCGGCAACTTCCTCGACAATGTCGTCGATTGGGGTCTATCGCGCGAACGCTACTGGGGTACGCCCCTTCCAATTTGGCAATGTCCTGATGGACATCAACACTGTGTCGGAAGCGTCGAAGAATTACGTGAACTCGCCGGTCAGGATCTCGAGAACATCGAGTTGCACAAACCTTATATCGATCAATTTGCCTTGTCTTGTCCCGAGTGTGGCAAGGCTATGAAGCGTGTGCCCGAAGTCATCGATTGCTGGTATGACTCAGGATCGATGCCATTTGCCCAATACCATTATCCCTTTGAGAACAAAGAGCTTTTCGAGAAGAATTTTCCGGCGCAATTCATCAGTGAAGCGCAGGATCAAACACGCGGCTGGTTCTACTCGTTGATGGCAATAGGGACAGGGGTCTTTGGTAAATCCCCCTATGAGACGTGTCTGGTCTTAGGTCTTGTCCAAGATAAGGATGGCCGCAAGATGAGCAAGAGCCTTGGCAATGTGGTAGATCCCCATGAAGCCTTGGATAAGTACGGCGCGGATGCCGTACGGTGGTACTTCTACACGAACAGTAATCCTTGGCTTCCCAGCCGCTACTCCGATGCAGCAGTACTTGAAGGCCAGCGCAAATACATGGCGACGCTTTGGAACACGCTATCGTTCTACAATCTCTATGCTTCAATCGACGGTTTTGATCCTCGTGAACAGAAACTGGAAACCCTGGAGCTCAGCCTCTTGGATCGTTGGATCTTAGCCCGCTTAGCCGGTGTGATCCGAGACGTTAATGACAACTTATCGAATTATCTGGTGACTCCTGCCGGTCGAAGTCTTGCAGCATTTGTAGAAGAACTTTCTAACTGGTATGTGCGTCGCAGTAGAGATCGTTTCTGGGGTCCCGGGATGGTAGGCGATAAACTTGCTGCCTTCCAGACGCTCTATACTGTACTCGACAACCTCGCACGCTTAACGGCACCCTTCACACCCTTCATTGCTGAAGATCTGTACATGGCTGTCAATCCCCACATCAATCCCGCGGATGCGTCAGTACACTTGACGAAGTATCCCGAAGCCGAAGACTTTGGCGCTTTCGAAGATGAAGCGCTTGCGCAAGATATGGAACAAGTCCTGCTCTGGGTGCGCCTCGGTCGTAGCGCTCGCAATCAGTCACAGATCAAGGTGCGTCAACCATTGTCCCGTGCTTATTTGAGTCAAGCTGCCGGTGCGACAGATCTTAGCGATGAATTACAAGCTTTGATTCGTGATGAGTTAAACGTAAGAGAACTGGTCATGAGTGGGGGAGCAAGTTCTTGGACAACGTATGAGTTCAAACCCAACTTTAGAAGGGTTGGTAAGATTCTCGGGAAAGACACACCTTTGCTTCAGAAGAGCTTGGAGACCCTTGACGGACGAGCTGCCATTGAGGAGCTGCGTGAAACAGGCAAGTTTTCTCTCACGCTCTCAAATGGTCGGGAGCTCAGTCTCGAGGCGGAGGATGTGCAGATCGAAGAGCAACCCATGGAAGGCTTCGAAGTGATGTCCGAAGGTTCAGCAACGCTGGTCCTTGATCTGGAACTTACCCCGGAACTGATCCGTGAAGGATACTTCCGCGAGATTGTTTCCAAGATCCAGACGATGCGACGTGAGTCTGACTTCGAAGTGACGGATAGAATTAAAGTCTATTACGAAGCCGGGGATGAATTAACAGAGGTTATGAACGATTACTCAGACCAATTTGGAGCTGAAGTGCTGGCGAATGAGGTCCTGCCGTTAGCGAAAGATCGTTTGAGCGAAGCACAAGAATGGCCGATCAATGATCTGGAAATATGCTTGCTGGTTGAGCGTGATACCGAAGGAGGCTAGGACCTGTGAATAATCTTACCCTACGCCTATTGAATTTATTTGTTTTGCTGGCTTCACTGTCTGTCCATGAGTATGCTCACGCACGCTCTGCCTATAAGCTGGGTGATCCAACGGCAGCGGAGGCCGGTCGAATGACGTTGAACCCTTTGGCTCATGTAGAGCCATTAGGGTTCTTGATGATGCTGTTTGCTCCGGTTGCTTGGGCAAAACCTGTCCCTGTTAACAGCTCGCGTTTTAGACGTGACATCCCACTGAAACAGGCCAATGCAATCGTCAGTTTCTCCGGGCCTTTATCCAACATTATCCTGGCAATGATCATCTATATCTTGATCGTGGGCTTTACTTACTTGCCTATACCGACAAGCAATGGAGCAATGAATGTCATGCGGGTAACCTCAGTTTTACTCCAACTGGCGTATATGCTGAACCTGAACTTAGCGATCTTTAACTTGTTACCGATACCGCCACTTGACGGCTTTAATCTAATCGGGCAATGGCTCCCACAGAATATCTATTACTTCCTCATTCGAAATAGTCGTTATTTTTTCATGGCTATCATTCTTTCGGTCATCGTGGCACCCCAGCTACTAACGTCCGTTTTAAGTGTACTGCGCACACCCTTGAGTTATGTGGTGCAGTTACCCGGTATGTTACTGAATAATCTCTTGCGGCAGGTCTTGTAGAGCTCTATGCCTGATATGAAGTTATCCTTCGACACGGTAGAACTGTCAGGGGAGAAGGAACCATCCTTAAGTCTTGGCGACTTCAATGGTCCCCTAGATCTCTTGCTCCACCTCATCAAACAGCATCGAATCGATATCATGGATCTACCGATCGGAATGCTGACGGAACAGTATCTACGATGGACTGCAGATTTGTCCCAATTGGATTTGGATCAAGCGTCCGCCTTTCTTGTGATGGCAGCTGAACTCCTTCAAATTAAATCCCGGATGCTCTTACCGGATATTCATGGTGTCGCAGAGCAATCGGATGCAAGAACGGAACTGGCTCTAAGGCTCTTAGCGTATCGTCGCTGTAAGAATTTGGCTGAATTCTTGGAACATCGGCAATCGACGTATGAGGCGATGGCATTTCGACGTCCTGCAAGAGCAAAGGATTTCGATATCCACTTGCCTGAACCTGAACTGCTTCAAGAGGATGTGTCGTACGAGGCTTTTGGGAGATATGCAGATCTGCTTGAGAATCGGAACCGAGCGAGATATCAGGACTTAAGCGAAAAACTGGAATACATCACTCGTCGTGAGTCTATTCCTTTACGCGAGCGTATTCGTTCTGTTTGGCACTCGCTTCGGCGCAAAGGACGTGCGTTCTTTCATGAGCTGGTGCCCCAAGGTGAAAGTTCAGCCTCGCAAGTTGCATCCTTTCTCTCGGTGTTGGAACTTATGAAACAAGAAGAACTCAAGGCTGAACAAAAGAAGAATTTCTCGCCTATTCTCTTGCGTTTTCTAGGGAAGAAGGATCAGATTGAGTGGGATGAGACGGAGGATTATGAATGATGGAGAACGAATTACCGATGGATCATCCGGATCATCAGAGCAGTCACGACGTGCTGCCTGAAGGTAAATTACGCGCATCATTGGAAGCACTCCTCTTTGCCTCCGGGGACGGTTTGAATTTGGATGAGCTTGTGTTTTATCTCGAGGCAGATAAAATTCTCGTTCAAAGAGCCCTCGATGACTTACGTGGTCGCTATGAAAGTGAACCCTTATGTGGGCTAAAACTCACTCGAGTGAAGGACCGATATAGCATCACAACGAAGGAATCGACTTTGCCGGTCTTAGAACGATTCTTCCAAGAGACCCCTCAAGTCACACTCAGTCGAGCTGCGTACGAGACGCTTGCAGTTGTTGCTTATAATCAGCCTTGTACAAGAGCTGAAATTGAAGCCGTGCGAGGAGTGAACTCTGATTCGTCCTTATCACGACTTCTGGATTATGATTTAGTGGAAGTGACAGAGCGTTTGGAAGCTCCGGGTCGACCGGCTCTCTATGCTTGCACCACGGCCTTCTATCGTCTCTTTGGTTTGAAGGATTCAGCGGACCTCCCGGCTCGTGGTTATCTCATCTATGAAAGCTTGGAAGACTTGCAGAATCAACAACATGCCTTGACAGGCGAAGGGGAGACCCATAATGCCTAGACCCTTACAAATTGCGATCGATGGTCCATCCGGTGCGGGCAAGAGCACCATTGCCAAGGCTTTGGCTAAACGTTTAGATATGACTTATCTCGACACCGGTGGCCTGTTTCGAAGTTTTGCCTATGGCTTGAAGCGAGACGGGATAGAACAATCATCCATCCCTCCTGCTCAAGAGATCATCAAACGATATGATCTTCAACTGGAAAAAGATGGTGAACGTTCGTTCTTCCTCAATGGCGAGGATGTTTCTCAGGCTATAAGAGCAAATGAGATGAGCGGGATTGCTTCTGACTATAGTAAGCATCCTCATATCAGAGAAGCGGTGCTGGTCCTGGAACGTTCGATGGCTGAAACCATGCCTGTCATCATGGACGGTAGGGATATTGGGAGCGTTGTGTTGCCGCATGCGCCTTTTAAAGTCTTTCTTACAGCAGAGGCAGATGAACGTGCGAAGAGACGTTGTCTGGAACTTCGTACGAAGGGGCAAGAGGTCGTCTTTGATACAGTATTAGAGGAAATCAAAGCGCGTGATCTGCAGGATTCCACACGTGAAATAGCTCCCCTGACATGTGTCCCCGGCGCTTATTTCTTGGATTCTACGTGTTTGAGTTTCGAAGAGGTGCTGGACGCAATTCTCGATTACTTAGACCATGAGGCCGATCGTCTCCAATGGGATGACATGAAGCAACGCGTTGAAGGAGCCAAGCATTATGAGTCCGAAGGCAAGTAATGAGATAGGAGCCGCTGCAGATCGGGAGGCTCATCGAGATAGCTTCAGAGCTGAAGAGTTACCCAGGCCTGAGAATATGCGCCGCGGCTGGCGACTGTTTGTCATAGGCTTTTTTGTGGTGTTCTTAAGGATCTTTAAACCGTATCGTCTCAAGGGATTGGAGAATCGCTTAACCGAGGGACCTGCCGTTATGCTGGGGAATCACAGGAGCTATTTGGAGATCCTGGTTATTTCTATTACTTCGCTTCTTTGGCCTCATTGGGTGGGGAAAGCGGAGTTAATGGATGCACCGTTTCCTGTACCACAAGTTGCGAAAGGTTGGGGCATGTTGCCCTTACGCAGAGATGGTTCAGACCTCCAAACGGCTAAGCATATGATCGAGTATATCCGTGACGGTCGAAGCTTAGCGATTTTTCCTCAGGGAACCAGGTGCCGTACCTTAGCAGAAATTAAAGCGAATTTACCAAAGACGGGAGTCTTTAGTTTAGCTAAGAAACGAGGTTTGCTTATCCAACCGATCAGCACCGGTGGTGAGAAAGGCATCTTCAAACCTTTCAATGTTCATTACCTGGAACCCATTGATCCGAAAACCTATCGTTTAGATCTCCCAAGCGATGAAGCTAGAGTTTGGGCAATCTTTGAAACGCTTTACCGCGATCAAGGCTATGCTGAGGCAGCAGATTTCTTTAAAGATAAGATTGCAGAGGTCCTATGAACGATTCGGTAAGTGCCCAGTCATTTAGAGTGTTTAAGGGGCGTGGAGGTCAAGATCCCGAGTATATTTATTTAGCTCGTAATGCCGGTTTCTGCCGAGGGGTTAAGTGGGCTGTGGATTCAGCCTACGAAGTCTTGGAACAAGATAGTGATAAGACTCCCGTCATGTATGGTGAGATTATTCACAATCGTAGTCTTGTCACTGATCTTCTGAACAAGGGATTTGAGATTGCACATTCTATCGGTGAAATCCCTCCCCAATCACGAGTACTGATCCGTGCCCATGGAGTCTCGCCTACGGTCATCGATGAAATTGAAAATGAAGGGCATGAGCTCATCAATCGATCCTGCCCATATGTCCTCCGACTTCATCGTTTGGTGAGATCAGCGGCTGAGGCAGGCAAGAAAATCTTCTTGGTTGGTGATGCGAATCATCCGGAAATTCTCGGGGTCATCGGTGCAGCAGACCAGGTTCGACAGGGATTAGTTGAGCTCTTGGGTAGTGCTGAAGATGCGGCTCAGGTTGATAAAGAGCCGGGGCCGGCCATTGTTTTGGCTCAAACTACATTTTCTCGTGAAGAATTTGACAAAATAAAGGAGATCTTGTCCGAACAAATTGCAAAGGTTGAACATTTTGATACAATATGCAGTGCGACCGAAGATCGTCAAGTCGAAGCAAGAGAACTTGCTCGTGCCAGTGAACTGGTGCTCGTCGTTGGAGGACGGCATAGTTCGAACACACAACGACTCTATGACCTTTGTCGGCGCGAGTGTGGCGAGACTTACCTGATAGAAGACGCTGATGACTTAGAAGAATTGCGGAAGACAAAGAATTTCTCGGTTCGTCATCTGGGTGTGACAGCGGGGGCGTCAACGCCGGACAGTATTATCATGGAGGTTATCCACAGAATGTCAGAGACAAAACAAGGGCTAAACGAGGGTGAAGAAATGATTCAGGATCCAGCTGAAAATAGGGAAGACGTTGAAGTAGAAGTTGCTGAGACGGCTGAAGAAGTAGAAGCAACGGAGACGAATGACACGTCTGATGCTGTTGAGACTGTTGAAGAGAGCGTTGACAACGTTGAAGATGCTCCTGAAGTCGATGCGGCACCTGAGCAGGAAGAAGACATCAATTTCGAAGACATCGACTTCACTCAGTTTATTGATAACATTCCTACACTCAAGCGCGGTCAGACCGTTGAGGGTGTGATTGTTCGTTACGATGAGGAAAATGTCTACGTAGATGTACGTGATAAGTCAGAAGGTAAGATCCCCATGCGTGAGTTCATGAAGGATCCGGACTTTGACTTGGAGACTGCCATTGCAGAACGTCAACCGATTGAAGTTTATGTTCGCAATATTCGCAGCACCGATCACGGCAAGGAGATTCTCCTCTCGAAGGCTCGTGTTGACTTTACAAAATACAAAGACCTCCTGCAGAAGGCTTTCGAAAACGAAGAAGTCGTTTCCGTCAAAGTATTCAAGATTGTCCGTGATGGTGTGATCGCTACCTATGGCGGCATCGATATCTACATCCATCGCACGCAACTTGAAATGCATACGGTAGAAGACCTCGATGCTTATCGCGACACCACGATCGATATCTTGATCACGCAATTTGATGACTCACGTCGTCGTCTCCGCGTTTCAGGATCTCGTCGATCCTTGCTCAACAAGATGCGTCGTAGCCAGGCAGAAGCCGTTTGGGACAGCATTGAAGTTGGCGATATTTACGAAGGAATCGTCCGTTCATTGACCAATTTCGGTGTTTTCGTAGACATCGGTGGCGTCGACGGTCTGGTTCATATTTCTGAACTCAGCTGGGATCGTATCGATCATCCGAGCGATGTGGTTGCCGTTGGTGACAAGGTTCAGGTTTACGTCAAAGACTTTGACCGCGATCGCGATCGTATTTCGCTTGGTTATAAGCGCTCCGAAGATGATCCTTATTCAGACATCGAAGGTCGCTTCCCCCAAGGCAGCATCGTTTCCGGTAAAGTTGTCCGTATGTTTAACTTCGGTGCATTCGTTGAAATCGCTGAAGGCGTAGATGCTCTCTGCCATATTTCGCAGATTTCATCACGTCATCTCAGCCACCCAAGCGAAGTGCTGAAGGAAGGCCAAACGGTTGAAGCTCGTGTCCTCGATGTCAACAACGAGTCACGTAGAATCAGCATCAGCATCAAGGCAGTTGCTCCTGTCGATGCTCCTGCAACCGCCGAAGCAGCTGCTCGCCAACAGAGGCAGGAAGAAGAATTCCCAACCTCTTACAGCGAAGATAGCGGTAGCGGTGCAGATATGGTCATCACGGGTAGTGGCGCAGAAGAGCTCTTTGTCGAAGAATCCGCTGATGTCGAACCTGCAGAAGCAGTTAAGGCAAGTGGTGAAGAACCTGTAGACATCGAAGATGTTCAAGTGTCAAATGATGAAATGACTGAAGACACAACGGACGACGCTTCTGAGGAAGCTGACGATGAAGTCTCAGAGGAACCCGTCGAAGGCTAGTTTGCACCTGCAACTAGAGCTTTAGCAACTATGACTTAGAGGACAAGTGATAGAGGAGATTCCCTGTCATTTGTCCTTTTTTATGTGCCATTAGATTTGAATATGTTTTCGATTAGCGAGTTACGGCTTTTGAGTGATGGATAATTCGTGACCGTTACCCCGTGATCGACGAACAACTATCTACAGGCAATTGTAGTGACATACGAGTGAGTTTAGGAGTCATGAACTATGAATAAGAAGAGTCTCGAGACGAAGCAGGCATGGTTGGAGCGTATCATCGATGGTCATATCCGTGCGAATGAGGCGAGATTGCCGGAAAGAGCTACCAAGTGGCAATTCTGGTGTGCGCTTTCGCGTTCGATTATCCAATACATTGCTGAAGATTGGCAGTCTTCGCGCTTAGCTTATCGGGAAAATCGCCAACAGCATTATTTCTCTGCCGAGTTTCTCGTAGGGCGTTCTACCTTGAATAACCTAATTAATCTGGACTTATATGATGCTGCAAAAGGCGCATTAAAGTCCTATGGTCAAGACATTAACGAGATTCTGGAAGAAGAGGCAGATGCTGCCCTGGGTAATGGTGGTTTAGGCCGATTGGCAGCATGTTTCTTGGATTCAGCAGCTACGCTTAACTATCCCATGACAGGTTACGGCATTCTTTATCGTTATGGTCTTTTCAAGCAACGGTTCGAGAACGGCTTTCAGGTTGAAGCTCCCGATGCATGGATGGAAGAAGATTATCCTTTCATCGTCCGTCGTGAGGATGAACGAATTCTTATCGAATACGATGATTTGAATGTCTATGCCGTACCCTATGACTTGCCGATCACGGCCTACGGTCAAGACCAGGTCAACACCCTAAGACTCTGGGAAGCGGAACCGGCGGAAGAGTTTGATTACAACCTCTTCAATACACAACGCTTCGATGATGCTGTGCGTGAAAAGAACCGCGTCGAGGATATCTGCCGTGTGCTCTATCCAAACGACACCAGCTATGACGGCAAGGTGCTCCGAGTACGCCAGCAATACTTCTTTGTCAGTGCTTCCCTACAAGACATTATTCAGCGCTATGTTGAAGTTCATGGAGATGATCTGTCGAAATTCCACGAGTGGAACAGCATCCAGCTCAATGACACTCATCCGGCCGTTGCTATTCCTGAACTGATTCGTCTATTGATGAAGAACTTCAACAAAACGTTCGAAGAAGCTTGGCAGATTTCGCTCAAGACCTTCTCATATACGAACCATACAACCCTTCAAGAAGCGCTCGAAACCTGGGACATTTCTATCTTCCAATATCTAATGCCTGAGATCTTGCGTGTCATTGAGATGATCGATGATCGTTTCCGTAAGGATCTCCAAGCAAGAGGCATCCATCATGAAAAAATTGATCACATGGCACCCCTGGGTAACGGGAAGGTTCGCATGGCCTGGCTTAGCTGCTACGGCTCATCCTCCATCAATGGTGTTGCAGCCCTCCACACGGATATTCTAAAGCGCGATACTTTGAAGGACTGGTACGAAATCTGGCCTGAGAGATTTAACAATAAGACAAATGGCGTTACACCACGTCGTTGGCTTCGCATTTGTAATCCTGAACTCTCGAGCCTTATCACGGACTGCTTGGGTGATGAATCTTGGATCAGTGACCTCGATCGCTTGGAAGGTTTGATGGACTTCAAAGATGATGTGAAAGTCCTCGAGCGCTTTGGTGAGATTAAGCGGGAGAAGAAGGTTCAGTTAGCTGAAGTCGTCAAGCAACGTATGGGCATCGACATCGATCCGGATGCAATTTTCGACATTCAGATCAAGCGTCTCCATGAGTATAAGCGTCAGCTCATGAATGGCTTTTATATCTTGGATCTTTACTATCGCTTGAAAGATGATCCGATGATGGAATGCCCTAAGCGTGTCTTCTTCTTTGGTGCAAAAGCCGCTCCCGGTTATGTCCGTGCAAAGGCTATCATCAAGTTCCTGAATGAAGTCGCACGTCTCGTCAACAATGATCCCCAAGTCAACGAGAGGATCAAAGTTATCTTCTTTGCAAACTACAATGTTAGCTTGGCTGAGAAGCTCTTCCCGGCAGCTGACATCTCCGAACAGATTTCGACGTCCGGGATGGAAGCATCCGGAACCGGGAATATGAAATTCATGATGAACGGTGCCCTGACTCTTGGAACCCGTGACGGAGCGAACGTTGAGATCGGCGAAGCTGTAGGAGAAGAAAACATCTATTTCTTTGGTCCTGAAGCGGAAGACATGCCGGCGACCATGGACTTCTACAATTCCCGTTGGCAGTACGAGAATATTCCCGGCCTTAAGCGGGTCCTCGACTCGTTGACGGATGGAATGCTGAACGATAACAATCATGGTGTTTTCCAAGATCTCAAACGTGCGCTCTTGGATGGCAGTAGTTGGGACGGACCCGATCTCTTCTACGTCTTGGGAGACTTCGATGAGTACCGTAAAATCCGTGACAAGATGTCAGTGGATTACTATGCGGATCGTGAAGAATGGCTACGCAAGAGCTGGATTAACATTTCAATGAGTGGGCGTTTCAGCTCCGATAAGACCGTCAAGGAGTATGCGGAAGAGATCTGGAAGATCGATCCGATCACGATCTAGTACCAAGTGTGAAGCACGTAACTGCTTATTATTAGAAAGTTCCCTCAGTCCAAGTCTCAAACTAACTGAGGGAACTTTTCATTTTGAGATGTAGTTTGAGTTGTAGTAGGGAGTCACTATGGTTCTCCATTGCACGTCCCAACGAACTCCACGAGAATGCTTGCAAACAAGACTCTGATCCATGAAGGAGGGTGTCAAACGATGAAGAATGGCTTACCTCAAATCACCCTTCGATCTATTGACAGAGCCTTCAACCTCCGGAGACAGAGGCTCTACCTCCTGATGACAGAGCCTTCAACTTCCGGCAAATGCCCCAGAAGTTGATTCCGGTCGTCGCAGAGAACCATCGGGATGCTTGAAGATGACGTGGTGACTTCCGCTTTGGGGAATGTTTTAATCCTTTGGAGTTGACCCTTTCGTTGATCCTCTCTCTTGGTCAACCTTGGAGTTCACTCTGCTGTGAGGTTGTTTTGGACCAACGATCATGCCAATCATTTTCAAATAGCAGAAGAGGTTACGCATGGTTTTCTTTGGTCGGTGCTCGGTGCAATGCGCTTCGCAGACGCACAAGAGCCTAAAGAGCACGAAGAAACATACCCAAACGAAGCCGGATCTTAAGCAGTCGATTTGTTTATCAATAATGAACTCGATAAGAATGCTAGAGCTATAGGCGTAGACTCTGTGTGGCAAGCAAGTATGACTCATGCCGAGCAAGCACCCGATGAAGACGGTTTGCTCATCTACGAAATCTAAGGCGACTCATAAATGAATCGCCTCGTATCAGCCTAGTTTTCTTCTGTCTCTTGAGGCAAGCCTTGCGTCGTATCATTGACTACGGATTCAAGCTCAGCAAAGACAAGGAGCCTGTCTTCGAACGAGCGTTTAGGTGTACAGGTAACCAAGGTCAATGTGTTCTCATCGCCCGGTTCAAAATATTGGAACATGGCGTCCGGTTCCAAAACAATGGAATCCGTCATGCGATAGATGTAGCGCTTCCCGTCTTTGAATACTTCGATCGCATCTCCCACATCAACCTCGTCGAGTCGATTGAAGTGACGACCGAAATCCCACATCCGATGTCCTAAAATAACGGAATTGCCGTCTTCTTCTAAGGGAACAGAATTAGGATACCAGCCAAGCCCGACTTGAAGTGGAGCATCGCTTGCACCATAGACAACCGGCATATTGAGGTCGATATCTCGGATCACCATACGTGCTAAGGATTGTACGAAGACTTTCTCCCCGGGTTTAGGAAGAGCGCCTTCGAGCTCATCTTCTGTCATACCGGGCTGTAGATCGAGACCACCGCTGTTGACAGGATGAGCAAACGGGTCGATCCATAAACCGATTTCACCGGTTTGCTGGTCTGTTTGATTCTCAGCCATCATGCGATCGAGTTCGGCGGTTCTCTTGTCTTGCATGTAATGATCGTAGCGCGGTCTTATGAGGAAGTAGAGGCCTGCGACGATGAGAGCCACAATGAGAACATCAAGGGCAATCATAGCCGGGGTCTTAGGCTTCTTGGCCTTCTTACTCTTCTTTGGCTTACCCGAAGCGGCACCTTGCGATCGGTTCGGGGGTGGAAGAGGTCTTGCAAGATTTTGAGGTGGAGCATCGTTTGGATCGTTCGTGTCAACGTTCAAAGGATCCATACTCCGGTGCTGAGCTTGGACAGGGGAGGGTGTAGCCTCAACTACAGGGCTTTCATTTTCCACCACGCGCTTAACGAAGTTCGGTGGCCTACTTTCAGCATTAGGTTTATTACGCATCGTTCACTCACTCTCATTGATGCTACGTATTGTACCCCGATGCGATATGGAGAATCGATACTTGTCCGGAAGTTCTATTAAAATTCACAAGAACTTAGAAAAACGTCAAACAAAGCAGACCTAAATCGAATAAGTGAATCTATTTTTTCTTATGTTATGATTGCTTCTTGCGACATTACATAGGGAGGTTTTTTGTATGAAGCGTGAAGGTCAAGTTAATGTCCATAGCGAGAATATTTTCCCGGTTATTCGTCAGTGGTTGTATGCTGATCGGGATATTTTTCTGCGTGAACTTGTAGCTAATGCACAAGATGCGCTCATGAAGCTCGATCGTTTGGAGCAGATGGGTCAATTAAAGTCAGTTGAACCTTACCAAGGTGTTCAAGTGATCTGGAATGAGGACGAGAGAATCCTCACCATCGAAGATGATGGAATCGGCATGACGCTCGAAGAAATCGATCGCTACATCAACGACATCGCTTATTCGGGAGCGCTTGATTTCGTCCACCAATATGAAGAGCACGGTGAAGCGGGAGAAGGCATCATTGGTCACTTTGGTTTGGGTTTTTATTCGGCCTTTATGGTTTCGGATCATGTCCAAATCGACTCTCTTTCGTATCAAGATGGCAGTACGCCGGCTCGTTGGTCGAGTGAAGATGGCCTCCATTACGTCATGGAGACTCCTGAAAATGATGATCCCTTAACGCGTACGTCAAGAGGGACCAGCATGCGTCTCACGATCTCGGAAGGCGAAGAAATTACGCTTGAATACCTACGATCAATCCTCAAGAAGTATTGCTATTTCATGCAAAAGCCCATCTATCTCCTGACTTCAGATCAGTCCATCGAAGATCAAGAGATGATCAACAATCCCAAACCCCTCTGGTTGAAAAATCCAAATCAGGTTACAGAGGAAGAATATAAGGCTTTCTACCATGAGATCTTTGAAGATCCTCGTGATCCAATGTTCTGGATCCATCTCAATATGGACTATCCCTATCGTTTGCAAGGCATTCTCTATTTCCCCACGAAAGAACTGCAAATTGAAAAACTGGACGGCCGGATAAAGCTATATTGTAATCAAGTCTTTGTCTCGGACAGTTTACGTGATCTCATTCCTGAGTTTCTCTTCCTCCTGAAAGGTGCGCTGGATTGCCCCGATCTGCCCCTCAACGTATCGAGAAGCTATCTCCAAGACGATCGTGTCTTAGGGCGTTTATCGGATCACATCGTGCGTAAGGTCTCAGATAAATTAAACGGTTTGGTGAAGAGCGAGCGGGAATTTTACGAAGAGAGCTGGCCGGCTCTGGAACGTTTTGCCCGCTATGGTTATTTGACAGAAGAAAAGTTCGCTAACCGTATGGATCCGGCAATGCTCTTTAAAACCGTCGATGATGATTATTTGAGCTTCTCTGAATTGGATGAAGAGGTTTACTACACGACAAATCCGGCAACTCAGTTGGCCTATATTGAACGCCAGAAAATGCGCGGGGCTCAGATCATCGTAATGCCGGATGAAATGGATCAAGCTCTCATGCAGCAGATGAGCTTCAAGCGTGAAGGGAAGGTTCGCTTCTTCCGAGTCGATGCCAAGATTGATGGTGAAATAGGCGATCGTTCGCAGCAACCGAAGTTTGAAACCTTCTTCAGGTCTCTCTTGGACGATGAGCATGTCAAAGTGGAGACAAGAGCTCTTGGGAATGAGTTGCCGATCTATATCCTGGAAGATGAGCAGAGCCGGAGCTTCCGTGAAATGCAGAAACACTATGCGGCCATGAATCCCGAGATGGCAAACCTTGATCTACCCAAAGATCAAACGGTCGTCGTCAATACAGACCACGACCTAATCAAGAAGATCGCTGATAAGCTCGAAGCTGATGCCTCACAAGAAGTCGAGTCAATCGGCAAAGAACTCATTGATTTGGCGCTCTTAGCAAAAGGTGAATTGGGGGCTGAAGATCTGACGGCTTTTGTGCGTCGAACGGCGAAGTATCTCGCAGGTTTAGTTTAAGAAGCCGCATTCATGACGCTTCCTTTGTTTTAAGTTCCACTGAGGGCTTGGAGTTTAAGTAAGCTCCGAGCCCTTACGTTAAATAGACTATTGATTAAGGTTAAGACCTGAGGTTCGTTTGTCGTCCCAGGTTTTACGATCGATCGCAAGATCCGTAAGTTCGATGATATCACCGTACTGATCGGCGACACGACTGCTCGATAAATATTCGAAACCGTTTTTCTCAAGGACTCGTTTGGAACGTTCATTGCTCGGGATAAAACTGCCAATCACGAGGTCGAGGTTTACCTCATCAAAGAGATAGCCAAGGACTGCTGCGACGACCTCCGTCATGATACCTTGACCCCACATATCTTTGGCCAACGAGTACCCCAAGGTCTTTGCCTTCTTTCCTTTAATGGATTCGGCTTTAACATGGTGAGGTTGTTCTATGGTAATGGAGCCGATAACTCTATCCTGCATAACAATGGCAAAGGCTTTCTTACCGGCAATGAACTGGTCCAAGAAGATTTAGGTTTCATTTTTATTCTCATGGGGAATCCAGCCCGCCGGTTGGCCGACGCCATCCTCCTTGGCATAACGATAGAAATCATCGAGGTCTTCTTGCTGAAAGGGACGCAGCAGGAGCCGCTTCGTGTGTAGTTCAACGTTAGAAAGATTGATTTCGACTAGATTCATGCGTTGCCTCCCAAGCTGTCGAGATCTACTAATTGTAAAGCTTAAATATTCTATGGGGGACCGTCTTTGATTAAAGAGTCTGAGCTTCAGCCCAGGAATCTCGTGAGAGGATGGTATCGACGACAGCGAATTCGTTATCGAACCTTGTTGTTACACGTTCTCCTAGGTATGAGAAACCGTTCTTCTCAAAGACTCTGGCCGAGCGTTTATTGAACGTAAAATAGCTACCCAGGACATAGTCAAGATTCAAATCTTCAAATAGAAATCTCAGGACTTCTTTGACTGCCTCAGGCATGAGGCCTTGCCCCCAACAGTCTTTGGCTAAGACGTAGCCAAGCTCTTTGAACTTCTTTGCTATTAAGATGGGATACTTGAGTTCACGGCCTGGTTCGATGCCTAATGATCCAACGACCCTCCCTTCATAAATAACGGCTAAAGTCTTCTTACCCTCAATGAAAAGATTGAGGATTTCTTGGCTTTCTTCGATAGACTCATGAGGTTTCCAACCCGCAGGTTGACCTACACCGTCGACCGATGCGTAACGATTAAAGTCGATAAGATCTTCTTGCCTGAAGGCTCGTAAGGTTAGTCGTTTGGTATGTAAGACGACGTCAGTTACATCGATCTCCATAGTTGATTACTTTCTTTGGAAGATCGGTGGGGCTCTTTTGTAAAACTAAAGAGGCGTATTCCACCCGAAAGGATCTTCGCTTGTCCCAAACTGTAGACCGGTCAAAGCATCGTAGAGTCGCCGGCTAAGCGGGCCGATCTTTCCGTCCCCGAATGTATGATTCTTTGCATTGGCATAAAGGGATGCCATAGGAGAAATCACCGCTGCAGTACCGCTCCCGAAAGCCTCCGTCGCTCGACCATCGTCCATAGCCTCAAGCATTTCACGCAAAGGAATTGGTCGTTCAATGACAGGGATGTCCCAAGATTGGAGAAGCTCAATGACACTTCGACGTGTGATGCCTTGGAGTATGGAGCCGTTCAACGCAGGGGTATGGACTTCACCGTCGATGACAAAGAAGACGTTCATGGAGCCCACTTCTTCAATGGTTTCGTGCTTGATCCCGTCAAG
>CAYFSS010000007.1:77311-85550 GCA_964345975.1 uncultured Oscillospiraceae bacterium | reverse complement strand
TTCTTGTTTTAAAGTAAAATGTATTTGGGTCACGAGTATCCCTCCAGTTTGGTTTTGTTGTTAAAAGCATTGTACTGTAAGGGGTTGTTCGTCCTATAATAGTACGGTGACAGACTTCGCTAAGTAGTCTAGGCTAATAGAAGATAAATTCTATTATGTCTCAATTCTCTAAGGGGGAATGTTTACTATGAAAAAGGAAAAAAACAGGAAGTTGAGTATCGTCAGTTTAATCTTGACCCTAATGCTCATTTTGCCTCTGGGACTAAGTGTCCCGTCCGTCCACGCAGAGGGCTTGGCTGCCTGGGACGCAGTAAGTTACCAGGATTTACCTGATGCAGATGCGGATTTAGTTAACAAGTATTTGAGTTCAACCGTCGAACAAGGCGTTGCCATGGACGCTAACTTCAATATTGACGTAAAAATTGAAATGGGTGATGCAGAGCAGCGCAAGGAAGAGCCGGTCGTCATGAACGGTGGCATGCAACTAGCACTTAACCAGAATAACAATGCTACCGTGAAGATGAACATGGTCATGAATATGATGGGCGAAGCAAACGAAATGATCAGCGACATATACATCGTTGATGATCCTGCAGATCCCACCAAGTTAGCCATTTATACGAGTGTCTCTGACGGTACGGTAGGTGAAGACGGTCAACCCGTTATTGATTTCTCCGCTGAAACGATAGATCGTGCGCAAGTGGAAGAATTTGCAACCGCCGGGGTCAGTGTTGAAGATTTCAATCAGGTTGCAACGCTCAAAATTCGTGAAGATAAGGGAGATACGGTTGATGCCGTCATGCTCGTGTCTTTCACAAAATTATCCGAGCTAGCTAACCAATCGATGGAAGGTCAGGATATCGATCTTCCGATCGGTGAAGTTGATGAAACCCTTGCTCAGTTTGAGCAATTCCAAGCAGAACTCGGTATCACAGAGTTCGTTATGCCTATTAACGTGACCCTTGTGAAAGAGACCGGTCAGATTCAGTCGCTCAGTATCGACGGCTCACCGCTTCAAGAGATCCTCACCAAAATCTTTGACCAAATGATGAGCTCTGATCCTGAAATGCCTTCGATGAATATTACGCTCAATGCATTCAGCGTCAATGTCGATAACATCCGCTATGGTGTAACCGACGAGATCACGGTTCCTCAAGAAATCTTGACAGCCATAGCTGCTCTACAACAAGGTACCGATACCGGTGTCACTGAGCCAGTCGGAGTCGGCGGTGAAAGCGAAGCCACCGACACAACGGAAACCACGGTAGCCGGTGAGACAACCGTCGCTTCTGAGACCACAGCTGCCGGTGAACCCTTTGCCTTTACAGCACCCCTTATCTATGACGACTCATCGTGGGAACTCGTAGACCCGGATGCTGCCAAAGCACTCTTTGCAGATCTGGCTCCAACGTTCACTTTTGCTGAAATCGATCCTGAAGATGGAGCTCCCAGCATCTTGGTAACCTTTACCAACACCACGCCTTATCCTATCGAAAGTTATATTGCGTCCGGTAAGGCTACTTCCAGCAATGAAGGGCTGAGTTATTACTTTGCAAACTCTGTGATCATGCCCGGTGAAAGTGCTCCCTTTGACGTATCTCGTGGCTATTCGGAATACCAACGACTTGAAAGTCCTGAGGATTTTGAGCTCGCAGAGTTGTCCATCAATTTCATCGATGCTCCTAACCACACGACCTATATCACCTATGATGCAAAATTGGATCAGATCACGTACTCTTCCGGTTCAGACTATGATGAATACGTCACCGAATCCATTGTTGATCCTGAAGCATTCACGTTAGAACTGGGACTCAACGATTACGGTTCCGTCGACTACGTAATTTATAACAACAGCGAATTGGCGATTACCAGCTTCCACATGATCTACAAGACTCATGATGGCTATGCGCTAATCATTTCAAACTATGACACCTTGCTCCCCGGTGACAGTTCAGCAACGAGCTCTACCTACTCAGACTCACCTGAACTTGATCTCACGCAACTTGAGCCTCAGGCTCTTGAAGTCAACGTCAATGTTGAAGGTGAAGAAACTACCATCACTTATGAGTATGGTCTGGACATGTTCCTTATCAACTAGAATCATTTAAATAGCGGCTCAACGAGCCGCTATTTGAAGCCTCTGCAGATGTAGAAAAGTCTGTGGGGGCTTTTGTTATGCCGTTACAGCTTGATGTTCTTCGTTTAGTTCCTGCCGACGGATGAGGAAGAAGCAGATCGTGAAGGCGATGAGATTGAAGATGAAAGGGTAAATACGAGCTTGTTCACTGAGATATCCGGCAAATGTAAGAAAGGGAGCAGCAAGTCCTTGAGTCACCATTTGAATGATAGCCAAGGATCGTGCCCGTTCCATTGGTTCAAGGATTCGAGCGGATAGACCGTCACGTTGTGGGATGACCAGAGCATAAGCGAAGCTGTCGAGAAGGACATAGACTGCCACACCGACATACGGTGAATGGGGAGAAAAGATAAGTGCTACCTGAGCCAGCATATAGAGAATGAGCCCAATGCCCAAGGGGATTTGATAGCGCAGGCGATTGAGGAAAGATTGGATTACAAAGATGAAGACAAGCATGATCAACGCACGGGCTATTGGGAAATAGCCGGCATAGTGTTCCGGTAGTCCCAAATCCTGGATAGCAAAGAGTGAGAAGAAACTATTGGTGACGTGTATGGTCATATTGATAAGAACCATGATGGCCAAAACGGTACGAGTTCCGGGGTGATGGATCATGGACTTGAAGACGGCGGAATAGCCGTGTAAGAGAGTACGCATTGGGACATCACGCGTGGCTTCCATGCGAATCTTGCCCGTTTCTGTCTCGGTCGTCCATAGGTACGTCAGGATGATTTTGATGCTCACGACGACAGCAAAGAAGCCTGTAAGGATTCGCATGGACGTGACGATGCCCAGCTGGGCGACAAGAAGTGAGGCAAGGGGAGCAATGAATACTGAGAAGAGTCCGGCAAGGGTGACCCAGGTGAAGATGTTGACGAGTTCTTTCCGTGGCGCATCTTCAACAAGAAGACAATTCCAAGAAATCATTGTGACCTGAAAGATGGAGTTGAAGATAACCCCGGCGATGAAGTAGCGATAGTCTTGAGCAAAGACGTAGATCACAGCGGGGATAACCCAGGCAACAGCATCGAAGATCAAGGTCGATAATCGTCTCCCAAGCTTATCCGTGATCGCTCCACCTAAGAAGGCGGTGAATATTTGGAGGAAGAGTCCCAAACTCAGTCGAAGACCTATCTGTTGGTCCGAGACCCCCAGAGCTGACATATATAAAGAAAAGAATGGAATAGCCAGGTTATATGGGATACCCCACAGAGGCTCTGTGATCAAGCAAGCTCTTGGATTTCCCTTTAAATTCAGAAAGCTATCGATGAGGGGATGCTTTCTTACGTGAAAGCCCCTGCGCGGGCCAGGGGAGCTCGTAATATTGGACATAAAATACCTCCGAGGATCTTATACTTAAAGCAGTATAGCCTTATTTAATCCCGGGAGGTTAAAGATGTTCTATTAAATAGTGTGCAACCTGGCAGAACCTAGTGGCCAACCATAACTGCGTTCAATGGACTCTTCGAGGGTCTCGTTAGCATCGAGGGTTTGTTCCATGCGAGTTCTCAAGTAACTCATGAGAGCTTTCCGCGTGATAATACCCATGAAAAGATCTCTATCGTCGATGACGGCAACAAAATTAGCGTCTTGCAGACGATCCAGTAAATCACTGAAATTAAGATCGATACGGAACGGGGGATTGGCGTCCTCTTCAATAAGGAGACTTATAGGAAAGTCCTCTAAATCTTGGAGGCCCGGTACATTTTGGTTATAAACAAAGTTCAAAATATGACAAGTACTGATCGTACCAACATAATGTCCTTCGTTATCGAGGACAGGGACTATTGCGTGATTGTGGGCTCTTAGTGTTTCAAAAGCCTGGCGGATACTGCTATCGACCGGCAAGTAGATGACTTCTCGCTTAGGCACAAGTAGAAAGAGAACATTCATTGAGTTTTCCTTTCCTATTTATCTTTTCCTTAGCAAAATAAGTCTATCACGAGCCACTATTGTAGCTCGTGACAAACTTGTAAATCTCAACTTACCTTTTGGGTACGGATAGGAAGAAAGGACAACAGGGATAAAGTTCCTATACCGTTCTGAGCTGAAGAATGGAAAGCTTCGTACACCATGCAAGGTGAGCGAATTTAAGCTCTATATTTTCGGATCTTCAACCCTGGATTTATCGACTTCTACCGTATCGACTTCATGACCTGTCACTTCGATGGGATCAGCCTCATCGCTTGTATCAGCTGTTTCAATGACTGCGGTATCAGCGGTATCAGCGGTATCAAACGACGGATCATCAAGTTCATCGACATTTCTGCGATTGAGATCTCTAATACGAAGCCCTCTATCTTCAAGAATATGCTTGATGTTTTCTTCTTCAACCGAGCGCCGGATCTTCATGGTCGTGGTACTGACCATATCTTTAAAGCTATAGAACCAGGTGCGGATTCGTTTGAATGGAGGCATGACTTTGTTGACGTCTTCAACCAGTCGGTGAAGTGCATCTTCGATGTTCGAGAATCCTTGATCTTTCAAGGCTTTGAGCTTCTCAGGATCGAGGACGAATTTGGCTGAGACCGTTACTTCGCCCTTATCATCTGCGGAACCAAAGACCAAAGCTTGGCGGATGAGGTCGTGAGCGTATTCATTTAGGAGATGCTCAACTTCTTCCGGATAAACTTTCTTCCCACTCTCCAAGACAATCATGCTCTTGATACGTCCTGTAATTTTGACACAACCGGAATCCGGATCAATGGCACCTAAGTCGCCTGTATGTAGCCATCCGTCTCCGGGGAGTATTGCGGCTGTCTCTTCAGGATCTTCGTAGTAACCGAATTTGGTGACATTATCACCCTTGACAAGGATCTCGCCGGGTTCGCCCGGTGCTTCATTATCGATAGCGACTTCGACTCCGGCTAAGGGAACGCCTACGGTTCCGGGGACAAAGACAACGCTATTACAGCCCATGACAACCGGAGCCGCTTCGGTCAGGCCATACCCTTGGAGAAGGCGTACCCCTACGTCTTCATAGAGTTCGGTCAGTTCTTTGGACATCGGAGCTGCCCCGACGATTGCTAAGTAGAGACCCCCCAAAGCTGCGTGTATATCCTTGAAGATTCGACGACGCAGATCGATTCCGACCTTCCGCAAGATGCGAGAGATCTTAAGACCCATTTGGAATTTCTTTTGTTTACCTTCACGTTCGATGGTCTGCTCAATGCGACGCCAAACCGCTTCGAAAATAGCAGGAACCGCAATCAACATGTCGATCTCATATTCCTGCAGGTTCTTACTGATATAACGAAGCCCGTCACAGATGTGGAGGCGGCCTCCGAACGACATGCCGGTCAAGAGTCCACACGTGTTCTCAAAGCTGTGGTTCAAAGGCAAGATGGAGAGTAATTTGATTCCTCGCTCAAGCTCGACGCTGCCCATGAGCTGGTTGACGTTTGCTGCGAGGTTGTATTGGGAGAGGAGCACACCTTTTGCCATAGCAGTTGTCCCGGACGTGAAGAGAAGGACTTGTGCTGCTTCGGTATCGGGTTCTTCAATGAGAGCCTCCGCTCGTTCGATGGCTAATTCATCCCAGAAATTGAGGATAGGGAAAGTGGCTCTTTCACGCATCGCTTCGAGTTTTGCTTTGTCCTTACCTCTAAGTCTCTCCTCCAGCATCAAGTACACCACTTTGAGGTTCGATAGGTTTTCGAGCTCATCTTCTAGAGTCACAAAGTTGTGAGCATCAGCGATATAAACCTGGGAACGACTACGTTGCAAGAGACTAGCAGTTTCTGACCCTCCCAGGAGTCGATCGAGTGGAACGACCATGGCTTTGCCCATGAGGGGGGCAAAATACGAGATAATCCACGGATAACTGTTTTCACCTTGAACAGCTACTCGAAGTTCTTCAAATGGAATGCTCTCTGCCCCGGCACGATGAGCTAACATTTGCGTTGCTCTCAAGACTTGCGTGCGCAGTTCGTGATAAGGAACTTCTTTAGGATCTTCTTGAGGATCTTCACGGTAGACAATAGCGATATCATCAGTAAAAGAATCGCATGCCCTTAAGAGGACATCTTTCACGGATTTGAGATTGATATTTTCGAAGAAATGAGGGCCTATCAGTTTTTCCATAGTGAGCACAGACCTCGTCAGAGGATATAACGTGAGACGGAGGTCTTCTCCTTTCTCTTGCTGAGCTTGTACTGGAAATATCATAACAAAGATACCCTCTAAGCGTATGCACACAAGCCGAACTCTTCATACCGTGATAAACTCAAAAAAACACTGTCATGAAGGAGGCTTCATATGCCTAGGAAACTGATATCCGGTACGTTGATAACTGAAGATGCCCTGAAGAGAGATTATGCGATTCTATTTGATAGAAAGATCGAGCGGATTGCACCTTTAGCTGACTTTGATTTGGCAGATTATCCCGATGTTGAAGTGCTCAAACATGACGGTTTTATTTCGCCCGGTTTCATTGACATGCATATTCATGGCTCAGGGGGCTTCGATGCAATGGACGGAGATCAGGAGAGCCTTAACACCATCCGTCAAACCATCGTTCGCTCAGGGACAACCGGTTTTCTACCAACGACCATGACGATGGCAGAGGACAAGATTATTGCAGCCCTCGATAACATTCGATCTGTAATGACCGATCAAGACGGTACTCCGGGGGCAAGGATCCTCGGTATCCATCTCGAAGGTCCTTTCATCAATGCAGAGTACAAAGGGGCTCAAGACCCTCAATACGTCCAAGTGCCAAATAATCGCTGGCTTAAACCTTATTACGACATCATCAAGGTCATCACGATGGCCCCCGAGATGGACGAGGACCTCAAGATGACCAAAGAATGGGTTGACGCCGGCATCCTCATTTCAATCGGGCATAGTTCTTGTACTTATGATGAAGCTAAAGAAGCGTATCAGGCGGGTGTGTCGCATGTAACTCACTGTTTTAATGCGATGAGCAAACTCCATCACCGTGAGCCCGGGGTGGTTGGTGCTGCGCTGCTCTTACCGTTCACCGTCGATATGATCGTTGACGGTCACCACCTGCGCCCGGAAATTGTCGATGCCATCACGCGCTGGAAGAAGCCTGAGGAAATCTGTCTCATCACCGATGGTATTCGTGCGACTTACTTAGGCGACGGTCTCTCTGAACTTGGCGGTCAGCGTGTAACAATTAAAGATGGCAAGTGTCTGCTCGACGACGGGACCATTGCAGGTTCTATTTTGCGCCTGGACGATGCTGTGAAGAATACCTTGACTTATACGAAGAAAGGGCTTGTCGATGTGATCAATATGGCTTCAATCAACGTCGCTCGTGAGATCGGAGTCGATGATACGAAGGGAAGTTTGGTGGAAGGCAAGGATGCTGACATCGTCCTCTTCTCAAATGCTTTTGAAATTCAAGATGTCTTCATCGAAGGCGTATCTCAGCACGATTTGCTATAGACTATACATCTCCAAAAGCGTCCTCCAATCACAAGTGCCTGCCGTTGATAGAACGACAGGCACTTTCTTGATCCCGATACTGCTCGCAATACCGGCTGGAGCTCCTAAAACGACGGTGGCACTTAGGTTAAGTCGTTGATGGATCCGCAGTGGGTTACTCGGTTGGCGGAGGGTCTACTTCCCATTGTGCATAGAGCGTCACATCGCTGTCCGGCAGGGTGTAGCTTTCCGGGGTCGGCACAGGCTTTTGTCCCTCACGATCGGTTGTCCATTCTTTGAACTTATAACCGGGACGAGTGACTTCTTCCTGTTTCGGCAAAGGTTTGAGATCATCGGGCTTGCCTTCGATCTTGCTCGTCTTATTCTCTTGGTCTGTTTCGTTGACTTTGTATTGGTAATCCAAAGTAACCACAACGAGACGGTCCCACTTGGCATAGAGAGTTACATCATGCTCAGGAATGACAAATGCTTCAGGGGTAGAGACCGGTGAATCATCCGTATTAGTCCAACCTAAGAATTTATAGCCGCTTCGTTCTGGCGTAGGCAAGGCATAAGTTGTCCCGGGCGTATGCTCGCTTGT
Source organism: uncultured Oscillospiraceae bacterium (assembly GCA_964345975.1). Taxonomy (GTDB): domain Bacteria; phylum Bacillota; class Clostridia; order Saccharofermentanales; family Fastidiosipilaceae; genus CAYFSS01. The sequence goes on along the minus strand of CAYFSS010000007.1, from coordinate 77,421 downwards.
TTCTTTGGTGACATCATCTCGATAGTCCAAGGTAAGTTGTACTGTTGTCGGTGCAGCTTGCTCCCACTGGGCATAAAGAGTGATATCGCTTTCCGGAATGACAAAGGCTT
>CAYFSS010000007.1:39357-77211 GCA_964345975.1 uncultured Oscillospiraceae bacterium | reverse complement strand
AATTTAAAGTCAGGATCACCGTAGTGGGCGCTGCTTGCTCCCACTGGGCATAAAGAGTGATATCGCTTTCCGGAATGACAAAGGCTTCGGGGCTATAAACCGGTGATTGATCTGCGTAAACCCACTGTACAAAATTGAATCCATCACGCTGTGGGCTTGGTAAGGCATACGTTGTTCCGGGAATCCGTTCGCTCGTAACGATGTTCTGATCGTCATTATAATTTAAAGTCAGGATCACCGTAGTGGGCGCTGCTTGCTCCCACTGGGCATAAAGGGTGATATCGTTCTCGGGCACCAAAAAAGAATCGGGACTATTTACCGGCATTTGGTCAACGTAGGTCCACTGAAGAAAATTAAAACCGGTGCGTTCCGGTCTTGGTAAGGCATAGTTTGTGCCCGGTGTTAACTCGATCGTCTGTATATTGACTTCATCCTGATAGTCTAAAATCAAATTTATGAGACCAACGGTCGTTTGCTCCGTGGTTGTAGCCTCGGTAGTCGTTGCTTCGGTGGTCGGCTCAGTCGTCGGTTCCGTAGTTGTCGTTGTCGTTACTTGTTCCGTCGTTGACATCGTTGTTATAGGCGTTGTGGTAGTGGCCATCGTAGTCGTTGTTGGTGCCTGAGTGGTGCTGGGAGTCGTCGGTGGAGTTGTCTCAGGAGCTACTGAAGAAGGGGTCGTCACCTGAGCTGTCGAAGTCTGCGTGGGTGCTGCAGGTGGAGTTGTTGTCGTGCGGTACTCCTGCGGGATACTCCGGAAAATCATACGACGTTGAGAAGGTTGAATGGCACGATCCGGATTTAGGGTGAGCGTGGGTCGTTCTTCATCTTCATTCGTCTCAGCCGTATTGGATTCTTGAGTCTCTCTTAAACGTCGAGCTTCTTGGAGATCGAGTTCCTCTGCTTCTTTCCCTCGGTCGCAAGCGACAAGGGTGATGCTAAGCACAGCAAACAAGAGTAAGAGGACAAAACGATGGCGCGAATGTCTCCTACCCGAAATCTTATTATTTTCTGCTGCTTGTTTTTGCAAGGCATTGCTCCTTCTGCATAGCTTGTGGGATGGCTTTTCCCTCAGCGGCAGTTCAATTACGTTTGTATGCAATTACAGTCAATTATAACGCAAGTGTTACTATAATTTCTGTTTGCGCTTTCTGTATGTGTGAACTAAGGGTGAAAAGCTTAACCAAATTAAGTAAAGCTTCATTCATGAATGAATGTCAAAGCCGGTTGGAAGCTTCCCGTAGAGCTTTCGCTACGAGTAAAATGAGCTTAGGAATGTATACTGTTCGCAGATAATGAATAAGTTTAGTTTAATGATTTAGAGGAGGTCATCATGTTGCGGCGCGATGCTGAGACATTACGAGTATTCACTTTTGGTGGAGCCGGGATGCAAGCGAGAGTTGAGACCCTATATCAACAGTGGAAACAGATAGAAAGTTCTGTTCCCTGGGAAATAACAAGTCTCGATCACTTAGTTGAGTTGCCCTTCGAAGAGCGTAACGAACGTATGACCGAGACGCTACTGAATCAAGAGGCGGATATTCTGATCTATCATATGCCGGAAGCCTCCTTCGAACATCACGGTGCATTGCACCTGGCAGCAATCACGAAACCCGACAACATCATGGACTTCCTTTGTGTACGGAAAGGTGAAGTGGCTGAAGAGTTTTCTGAAACGTTGCGTAATATCGAGAGAATTGGCCAATTGTCGGTCAGGCGAGAGGCCCAATTACGAAGATTGACACCCAATATTCAAACCGTCAAAGCACCGCGTAGTTTCAAAGCACGTCTACAACAAATTAAAGAAGGTGCCTTCGATGCGATGCTAGTATCTGCCATGCAGCTACCCCGTGATTTCAGTGCGGCTGAAGAAGGACTTTGGTTCCTACCAATGTCGATTGAGAACATTTTACCGGCAGTGGGTCAAGGCTCTTTAGGAATGATGTGCCGCTTAACTGATCCGAAACTCTCGCAACGCCTGACGGAAGTGTTCGACCATGAAGGTGCAAGACGAACCTTTGAAGCTGAGCGTTCTATTCTCCTTCGCCTAGGACAAGATAATAGTCAGAATATGACCGCCCATGCGGAACTTAGAGACGGCCGGTTCTTCATGCGAGCTATCAATGCAGCCGGTGGACTGGACTACTTCAAGTGTGTCGCTGATTATCTTTCCTACGATGAAAATTATCGCATTAAACCGGATCGTCTAGCAGCGTACTCGGATCGTTTGTTGGGCCATGTAACGTTCCTGGGAGCAGGTCCGAATGATTCGGAACTCATGACCCATGCTGCGATCGAACGGGTTAAAGATGCTGATTTTGTGGTCATGGATAGAACCGTTGGAGATCATATCTATCGCTGGATTGGTTGCGACGCCTCCGTCATCTACATTGATGAGAAAGACGAGAAGATCCTTCTAGACAACCGCGCCTCGGTCTCCTTGCGAAGAGAAACCAGACTCAAAATCATTGACATCCTGCTGGATTTAGCAAGGGAAGGGAAGACCGTTTTGCGCGTCTACAGCGATGAATCGTTGGCTGTAGGGGCTTATGAAGATGAATCATCATTCTTGCGTGAAGAACAAGTGCCATGTGACTGGCTACCTGCGCTTGCATCTCATCATAGGCAGCGCATTGATCATGCCTATAAACCGCTTAGCGGTCGCAAGTTTATCCTCACTCGCCCTGTTCCTGAAGCCTCGATCGCAGGAGAAAGTCCATCGGATGATCTGGCAGATTTCTTGCGTAGCCTTGGGGCTCAAGTGCTGGAAACGCCTCTATTCCGCTCAGTGAGTAATCCGGACACGGAATATAACGTCGATCGTACCGTCTCGCGTTTTCTCACCATGATTCAAGCTAATGGGAAGGATAGAGAGGGCATTGTTATCCTCAGTACCAATCGCGATGTAAGAGGTTTCTTCAAGAGCCTCAAACGCCTAGAGGTAGATATTCGTTCCTTGATGGATGTGCGATTCTTAGTGCCCAATTCCAACGTAGGTCAAAGTCTCCTCTATCACGGCATCCAAGCCGATTATGTTTCGAGTAGTGGGCTTTTAGAGTTGGAAGAGTATTGCCAAGAAATACTCACGAAAGATAGCCAAGTCCTATGGAGTCATATGAAGCCTCTGGGAGAGAATACATTCGGCACTCCCGACGGCAGTCCCGATATGCAGCTGGAAGGCTTTGATGGTGTCTTACCACCTCGTGTTTACCACTTCGATCAAAACCTCAACACGACCGGTGCAAATATCAATACGATCATGCCGTATAAGCTGGAACGAGTTAGGCTATGCAATCACCGCCAGCGCCATCTTCTGTTTAATACGACGGATATTGTGATCTTCTCGCCGCTTGAAGTTCGATATTTTATGGACCTCTTGGAGAACTCACAACTCACGACTCCGGAGGAGTTCTTTGATTCACATCATGTCTTTGCGACAACCGCTTATATAGCGAGACTTCTCAGAGGTCACGGTTGTGACAAAGTCATCGAACTTAACTTGGCGGACAAAGATATGCTTTACGATGCTTTTACTGAGATCGATAGCATTGAAGAGACAATAAAACAGAGCCTGTAGATCAAAGATCCACAGACTCCGTGCCGGTTATTTTTTCGGATCCACCGGATCCATTAGATTCTTAATAGAGGCCTAGAACTGCATGTAAGGGTTCCGGGCCTTTTCTTCGCCCCATGTCGTAGAAGGGCCATGACCGGGATAGAGTGGGAGGTCTGCCGGCCAATCTTCCCCTAACTCAAGAACTCTTTGGAGGCTGTGCAACATTGCTTCATAGTCCGAACCGGGCAGGTCGCAGCGTCCGATATCAAAGCGGAAGATAACATCTCCTGTAATTAACAGCTTTGGTTCGTCATTTTCAAGAGCTAAGTACAGCAAACAATCCGGTGCATGTCCCGGTGCTTCGATGACGCGGATCTTCCACTTGCCGTATTCCAAGATATCTCCATCGGCTAAAAAATGGCTCGGAGCTTCTTGGGTCACAGGGAATCCGAAGGTCTTTGACGCATTTTCACCGGCTTGTGTCATGCGTATGGCCGCCTCTTTGTGCGCCCGTAGCGGTGCACCTGATGCCTCACGCCAAACATCAGCTCTCACAATGTGATCGAAGTGAGCATGAGTGACTAGGATATCAGTGACTTCGTTAGCAAGCGAAGGCGTGACATCAATCACGGGATCGATGAGAACCTTGTTCTCACCGAAGTCCAACACATAACAATTCGTCTGGAAAGGACCTGCATCCGTGAATACTTGGATCATTTACGCCTCCATGTTATGGGGTTCAAGCGTCACTTCGCGGTGTGCTTCGGCTGAATCATACATAGCTTGCATCATCTGAGATGTCAGGATATTGCGATCAATTGTTGCCTGGTTCTCATCGCCTTCACGGACGCAACGGACGAAGTCATCAATCTCCGTTTGGAACATATTGTGTGAAGGATAGGAATACTTGGTTTCAACCAGTTTGCCTTCTTCTGCACCGTAGTAGGTGAAGTCGGCACCATAATAAAGTCTAATGCCACCCTTATCACCCATGAAGTCGATGTAGCGATCTTCTTCACCAATATTTTGTGCCCAAGCCCCATGGACTGTGAAGACCGGACCTTCGGTACGGACCAACGCTGTCATAGAATCGTCTACATCATAGACGCCATCGAAGTCGGCACTGTCTTCAGCCCACATATTTACATAGGTATACTTCTTTGGATCAGCGCCTAATTTGCTAAAGACCTCCGCTGAGACCGTCTTTGCTTGCGGGTCTCCCAAGCAGTACATGACGATGTCAAGGTAATGGACGCCCCAGTCGATCAGTGCACCACCACCCGCGATGGACTTACGAGTGAAATCACCACCGATGCCGGGAATTGAACGATGAGCGCGGAAACTGACATAGACATGATAGACGTCGCCCAAGGCACCGCTTTGAACGAGGTCTTTGATGTGGTTTACCCCATCGTTGAAACGATTGACGACGCCGATGCTTAGGATCTTACCGCTCTTGTGTTTGGCGATTTGCATTTGACAAGCTTCGTCGTAAGTCCTGGCTGCCGGTTTCTCACAGAGGACATGTTTACCCGCTTCCAGGGCTGCAATGGTGATCTCAGCATGAGCATAGTTGGGCGTACAGACTGATACAGCGTCGACTTCAGGATCATTCAAGACATCCGTATAATCGGTGACGGCTTGACCAACACCATAGGTTTCGACAGCTTTGGCGGCACGATCGCTCTTGATATCACAGAAATATTTGATCTCGACATCATGGTTATTCATATAACTTGGGATGTGGGCACTGTTAGCGATGGTTCCACAACCGATGATTCCTATCACTGTCTTCATATTGGATCCTCCCTAGCATGATCGCTATACTGATGACTTTGGCAAAGAGTATCATATTCTGCCTGCTTCATAAGGTGTTTAGTTATCCGCTACACTATCAGAAGCATAGGAGCGGGGCGGAGATTTTGAGTGTAGATATACCTAGTAAAATGCTAGGTTAATGCTATAGTTATTGTGGTTATTATTCGGACTCGAGAGAGTCCTTGTTTGTTTGTGTGTGGAAAAGAGGTTAGCCGTGTTGCTAGAAATTAAGAATCTTTCGGCGTCTGTCAATGGAGAGAAACTGCTCCGTGGGATTGATTTGACAATCCGTCGTGGCGAGACTCATGTGCTTATGGGGCCCAACGGCTCAGGGAAAACGACGCTCCTCAATGTCCTCATGGGTCACCCGAGCTATACCGTCGATGAGGGTGAAATTTATTACGAAGGTGAAGACCTCCTATCGCTTAGCCCTGATGAACGTGCGAGGAAGGGAATCTTCATGAGCTTCCAGAACCCGCAGGAAGTTCCCGGCCTTAGAGTTGCTGATTTTCTGCGTGCCGCTCAAGGTGAGCGTGAAGGGAAGATGCCGGGTGTTATGCGATTCCATCGTGAACTGAAATCAGCGATGAAAGATCTCAAGATGGATGAGGCGTATGCAGATCGCTATTTGAATGTGGGCTTCTCCGGTGGTGAGAAGAAGAAGAATGAGATCCTCCAATTGAATCTCCTAAAGCCGACTCTGGCTCTTCTCGACGAGACGGATTCGGGACTGGATGTCGATGCCGTTAAGATTGTATCCGACGGCGTCAATAAATTCCGCACGGAAGATCGCTCTGTCCTTATCGTCACACATCATCGCGCTATTCTGGGTGAGATCCCTGTTGATAAGGTGCACATCATTGTTGCGGGTCGTTTCGTGCGTTCGGGTGGGCGTGAACTCTTCGACAAAGTTCAGTCAGAGGGATATAGCTGGTTGAGCGGGACTAATCTTGGAATCGATGAAGAATCCTTGCGAGCAGCTGATCTCGATCCGCAGATAAGTGAGGGGGTCGAACTTTAATGGCTAATTTAGCGGATAAGACCAACAACGAACTTCGGACTCCTCAGGCTCTTCAGCCACCTGAAGCTCTTCAGCCACCTGCGAAAACTCAAGTCGAGGAACTGTCCCGCGGTGTCTACGACATCAAAGATGAAGTCAGATATCGTCAACAGACGGAGAAGGGCTTGGACGAAGCAATCCTCCGCCGTATCTCCGAGATCAAGCGAGAGCCGGAATGGATGCTCGACCTCAGACTCGAAGCGCTTAAGATCTTCGAACAATCCGAGAACCCACCATGGGGCCCGGACCTATCCGGGGTTCACCTGGACGATATTACAACCTATATCAGTCCGGATGCGGATATGACAGGTCTATGGAACGAGCTTCCCGAAGACATCTACGAGACGTTTAATCGCTTAGGGATTCCTGAAGCGGAGCGTGAGCAGAATCTTTCCGGGGTTGGCGCTCAATATGACTCCGAGGTCGTCTACCATAATTTGAGCAAGAAGATGGCCGAACAAGGTGTCATTTACACGGACTTCGATACCGCTGTCCGGGAGTATCCCGACCTCGTGCGTAAGTACTTCGGTAAGTGCATCTCACCTCACGACCATCGCTATGCCGCACTTCACTACGCCGTTTGGAGTGGTGGATCCTTCGTCTACGTCCCCAAGGGTGTAAAGGCGGACATCCCCCTGCAGTCTTATTTTAGACTCAATGCACCCGGTGCCGGGCAGTTCGAGCACACCCTCATCTTGCTCGAAGAAGATTCCTACCTTCACTTTATCGAAGGCTGCTCCGCTCCGAAATACGATGTCCTCAACATCCATGCCGGTGCGGTGGAACTCTTCGTGGCCGATGGCGCAACCCTCCGTTACTCCACGATCGAGAACTGGTCGCGCAATATGTACAACCTCAACACCAAGCGTGCGATCGTCGGTGCGGACGGCACGATCGAGTGGGTTTCAGGATCTTTCGGTTCTAGAGTCTCCATGCTCTATCCCATGTCTGTCCTGCGAGGTGATGGTGCACATTGTGAATTTACTAACATCAGCTTTGCGGGGAGAGATCAGTTCATCGATACCGGTGCCAAGGTCCTCCACCTCGCACCAAATACCACCTCAAACATCAACTCCAAGTCGATCTCGAAGGGTGGCGGCACTGCGGTCTATCGCTCCATGGTTGAGATTAGACCTCAAGCCAAGGGATCGCGTTCGGTCGCCGATTGTGAGTCCCTCATGCTCGACGATCAAAGTCGCTCCGATACGCTCCCGGTCATCAACGTCATGACCGCTGAGGCAGATGTCGGGCACGAAGCCAAGATCGGGCGCATTAGCGACGATGCCATCTTCTATCTCATGAGTCGCGGGATTCCTGAGGACGAGGCTCGTGCGATGATTGTGCGAGGCTTTGCTGAGCCCATCAGCAAGGAGCTTCCCCTCGAATACGCCGTTGAGATGAATCAGCTGATCAATCTCGAACTTGAAGGAACCATCGGTTAGGAGGATCCCCATGATTGATACACAAAAAAGCCTCCTCGACAAACCTGTTATTTATACCGAGGAGTCTTACGAAGCCTTTATTCCGGTCACAACGTTCCGTCATCTTGGCGTGAACGATAGCATGGTCGATGAATTAACGCCTAAACAAGCGACAGATTTGAACTTAGCATTCTCCGGATCTTCTGAGACCTATAGACATAAGCTCAGTAAGGAGTCACCAAGCCAAACGCTTAACATCACTTGGACCATTTCAGAAGGCGAAGATATGTCCTTTATCTTAGATCTCACAAACACGGATTTAACTGCTGAGGCAGGCGAAAGTGTCGTCGATTTTAAGATCCAAGCTGCAGCTCACAGCACGGTGAACCTTTATTTCGTCCAACGCTACAGTCAGCAAGTTGCATCCCAATTGAAATTGAACCTCGACGCAAAAGACGGTGCAAAAGCAAATTTCATCTTCCTTGACCTGGGTGCCAAGAGTCATCAGGCGGACGTTTTCGTCGATCTCGGCGAAGCCGCAGAGATCCAAATTGGCGCCGTATATTTTGCAGCTTTGGACCAAATCTACGATTACAACTATTTGCTGCGTCATCATGGCGAACATTCCAAGTCCGATCTTACGGTCAGAGGAGCGCTCAAAGATCACGCACAAAAGACTTTGCGCTATACGCTTGACTTCATGAAGGGTTCTCATGGCTCGAAGGGCTTTGAGAAGGAAGAAGTTATGCTCCTAAGCGACGGTGTCTACAATGCATCGGTCCCTTACCTCTTGAGCGGTGAGGACGATGTCGAAGGCACGCACGCTGCATCGGTCGGGCGTCTCGATGAAGCTTCACTCTTCTACCTGATGAGCCGCGGCTTCCCACAGGCGGAGGCTGAACGCATGTTGATCCTCGCACAATTCTCTGCGATCTTGGATCGTTGGCCGGAAAGCGAACTGCGCAATGAGCTGACAGAAATCCTCAGATCCAAGGTGGTCGAAGATGTCTGATCCAGCGAAGATGCCTGTTTCATCGAACTCACAGGCCTTAGGTTTGACCGATGAGGAGGTCTTACGGATTAGAGAGGATTTTCCAATCCTTCAGCATACCGTCCATGGCAAGTCGCTTATCTATTTGGATAACAACGCAACGACACAGAAGCCGATCCAAGTGCTCGATGCCATGCGATCGTACTATGAGACGCAGAATGCAAATCCAAATCGCGGAGCCCATGAACTGGCCATCATGGCAACGAATGCCTATGAAGCTGCAAGGAGGGACGTTGCCATCTTCCTCCATGCCTATCGGGTCCGAGAGATTATCTTCATGAAGGGTGCAACGGAAGCGTTGAATCTCCTTGCCTATAGTCTCGGCTTGGAAGAAGTCGAAGCCGGCGATGAGATCATCCTTTCCATTCTGGAACACCATGCCAACATTGTGCCCTGGCAGATGGTGGCGAAAGCAAAAGGTGCGAGCCTCAAATATCTGTATTTGGATGAGAACGGAAGCATAACTCCTGAGAGTTTGCGTGAAATCATGACGTCACGGACGAAGATTATCTCACTGACGGGTTCTTCCAATGTCACAGGTGAAAGACCGGATCTTCCAACACTCTTTCAGATCGCCCGTGAGATCAACCCGGATGTGTACTGCATCGCTGACTTAGCTCAGTTAGTCCCCCATACGCCGGTCGATGTCCGCGAACTTGGCTGTGACTTCGCAGCCTTCTCATCCCACAAAATCTATGCAGGGATGGGGCATGGGGTGCTCTGGGGTAAGTTTGAACTCTTAAGAAAGCTTAAACCGTTCCTCCTTGGCGGTGACATGATTGTCCAAGTGACAGAACAAACTTCGACGTTTCAAACACCTGCGCAGCGTTTTGAAGCAGGCACTCAGCATGTTGAAGGGGCAATTGGTCTAGCTGCAGCGATTGCCTATGTGAAGGAAATTGGTTTAGAGCGGATCGATCGCTATGAGCATGAACTGGGGGCAATGGCTCGGAGCTATCTGCTTGAAATGCCTGAAGTTGAGCTGTTTTCTGCCGAGCATTCCACCTGTGTTGCCTTTAACGTGAAAGGCGTCCATCCCCATGATGTCAGTACCATCTTGGACCGTGACGCCGGCATTGCGATTCGTAGCGGGCATCATTGTGCCGAGCCCTTGCATCATTATTTAGGGCAGGCTGCGACCTGTCGGGCGAGTTTTAGCTTCTACAATACGAGAGAAGAAGTGATGCATTTTGTTCGAGCCTTACAAACAGTGCCTCGGATCATGGGTTTATCATAGGATTCGCTGCAGTTTCTTAGGATTGGCTGCAGGGCTATTGAGAGTAAATATTGCGAGTCATGCACTCTATGTGAGCTTGATTCCTTGAAACGCTACGATATTATGAGGGCTTGCGATAAGGATCGCTTTGCTTACGGTCGTTAAGTTTATGTCGTTACGGACAAGGTACAGCGTGAATTCAGTGCCGGAGATTGCTTTGGAGCACGAATAATTGGGAGCAACTATGGATCTTAAGACTCTTTATACACAATTGATCTTGGAAGAAAGTCGTAACCCCGAGCATCGCTATGAGATCAACTGTCCGACATTTGAAGGTGACGGAACGAATCCTTCTTGCGGCGATCATTTGCATGTTCAACTTCGCCTCAATGAAGCCGGCGAAGAACTCATTGAAGAAGTCGCTTTCACCGGAGAGGGTTGTGCTATTTCGCAAGCATCCGCTTCGATGATGGCTCAGCTCCTCGAAGGTCGCTCGATAGAGGAAGGGAAACGGCTCCTCAGCGATTTCATCACCCTAATCCGCGAGGGAGAAGTGAGTGAAGATGCGGCGGAAGCATTGGAAGATGCAATGGCTTTTCAAGACATTGCTAACATGCCGGCGCGTGTAAAATGTGCTGTCCTTGCTTGGCACACGGCGTTGAATCTCCTAGGTGGAGAGGATGATCCGGCGGATGACCTCCTCGATTAAGACAAAACTTCGGAAATGGGCTTGTGAGCGTCGTCAAAATGCATGGTACAAAGAGGCGGGCCAGGATATGGCTCGCCATCTTCTTGGTTTAGAGCTCATTCGTGAGGCTCAGCATATCGCAGGATATTATGGGATCTCCTATGAGATGGATCCGGGACCCAGCTTCGACGTCTTCAGAAAACTCGGTAAACGCCTTTATCTTCCCCGTGTGGAAGGAGGGCGCATGCAATTCTATGACGTGACGGATAGACCTCCTTTGGTGGTTAGTCGTTGGGGGATTCCCGAGCCGGGATCTGATCTGCCTCTGATGGAAGAGGTTGATATGGTGCTTTGCCCCGGTTTATTGTTTGACACTCAAGGTGGACGTTTGGGCTATGGTGGCGGTTACTACGATCGCTGGTTGAAACAGCATCCTGAGGTGCCACGTTTAGGGGTCGGTTTTAGCGCTCAATGGACTGATGAGGCTCTTCCGCTTGAAGATTACGATCAGCCAATGCATGGTTATTGCACGGAGCGCGGCGCCGGTTTGTGGCAAACTAAGTAAAATGAATTTAAGTCCGGGGTGCAAGAGCAACCCACAAGCATCGATGAGTTCAAGGAAGCTGAAAGAGTTATGTCGAAGAATAAGCATAAAGAAACGCACGCTAATTACGAGAAAGTACAAATGCCATTGCCTGAGGGGGAGGGTGGTCTCCCGCCTGATTACTACGCAAAGGTCACCTTTCTGTCTGCCTTGGAGGCTTCCCCCGATCGCACGAAGCTAGCATGGGTGCAATCTCGGATTACGCTCGAAGAGAATCGAAGCGTCCAAGACATTTATCTTCTTGAGGGTGATTCAAATCGTCGGCTCACCGCTTCCGGGGATGTAGGGGGTTTCATCTGGCATTCAGACGATGAGCTGCTCTTTCAGAGTGAGTCACGCAACGATGCTCCGGCGAATACCATCAAAGAAAAGCAAGTCTGGTATCTCCTTCCACTTAACGGGGGGGAAGCGGTCCGCCATTTAACCTTCGAAAAGCCCGTCCAAAAACTCGTTCCGTTAGGTGATGACTGCTATCTATGTACTATTGAGGAAGACGCCCAATGGCCTATCCATGCGCCCAATGACCTGCGGAAAGACGTTGCAGAGCAAAGGTCCACCTATCGCTGGATGGATCACTTACCGTTCTACCTCAACGGCAGGGGCTGGCGAGACCACAGCATCACGAGGCTCTACCACTACGACAAGTCGAAGGACGAACTCAAACTTCTAACCCCTGAGGATCTTGATGTTGGCCAGTTCGATGTCAATGAGGCAAAGACCAAAGCTGTTTATACAGGGATGATTCGTCGCCCGAAGATGCGCTTGAAGCAGGCGCTCTTTGAATTGGATTTAGCGAGTGAAACATCGAAGTGTCTCGTTGAAGAAGGTAAGTACCAGCTGGCTTTTGCGTTTTATTGGGATGACGATATTGCTGTCTTGGCAACCGATGAGGCAGAGTTTGGCATCAATCAAGGGTATCGCCTAGCTCTTATAGAGGAAGACTTACGCTACATCACGGATGAGCTCAATGTGGGCAATGCGTTAGGGACGGATCTAAGACATGGCGGGAACCGCACGTCTCGTGTCATTGACGGCAAACTCTATTTGACCATGACAAGATCGAATCGTGTCGTCCTTGAAGTTATCGAGAAAGATGGGAGCAAGCGACCGGTTGTGGAGGATGTGGTGAGTGTCGAAGGTTTTGACATCACCGATGACCTCTATGTCTCAGCCTTCCAAGCGGAACAAATGGTGAATCTCTATCGCTTGTCAGGCGAGACTTTGGAAGAGCGTTTAGCCGCTGAGGTGATTCATCACTCCATCGATGAACTCTGTGATTTGCCTTTGCAAGATGAGAAGCTCGAAGCCGTCTTTATCCTAAATGAAGACCCTAAGGCAAGGGTCGCCCATCGTTTGACCTATGAATCTCGTGGCATCTCGATGGAAGGTTGGGTGATTTTACCGGAGAACTATTCTCCCGAAGGGAAACATCCTGCGATCTTTGATGTGCATGGAGGACCTAAGACCATCTACGGTCCGGGGCTGTATCACGAGATGCAGTATTGGGCATCGCAAGGGTATGTTGTCTTCTTTACAAATCCGCATGGGAGTGCCGGTAGGGGAAATAAATTTGCCGATATCCGTGGTCACTATGGTTCAATCGATTACGAAGATCTCATGACGTTTCTGGATGCGGTTCTGGAAGCTTATCCCGGAATCCATCCGGAGCGAGTTGGGATGACGGGAGGATCCTACGGTGGTTTCATGGCGAATTGGATGCTTACCCACACCGATCGCTTCGCGGCGATCGCTACGCAACGCTCTATCAGTAATTGGATATCTTTCTACGGTACTAGCGACATCGGCTATTATTTTGCAACGGATCAGAATGGAGTGACGATTCAAGACGATCATTTTTGGGAAACGCTATGGGATCATTCGCCGCTTAAATACATTGACGCTGCGAAGACCCCGACGCTCATTGTCCACTCTGCCCTCGATTACCGCTGCCCTGTAGAACAAGGTTATCAGCTCTACAATGCACTGATCGATCGGGAAGTGCCAACAGCGCTCATGCTCTTCCATGATGAGAATCATGACTTATCCAGAGCCGGTAAACCTCAAGCAAGACGTCAACGGTTGGCAGCGATCACACAATGGATGAACCGGTATTTGAAGGACGAACCACTTATTGACCAAGCAGCCATAAACGAAGGCCTTGTCAAAGAAAGGGATGACCATGTTGACCATTAAACGCAAGAGTGGGGCGCAACTCACGGTTGATCGCCGCGGCGCCGAGCTGAAGTCTTGGATCACGGAAGATGGCATTGAGCGCCTCTGGCAAGGTGATCCCGCGTATTGGGAGGAAACAGCTCCGTGGCTCTTTCCCTTTGTTGGTAGACTCCATGAGAAGCGTTACACGTTTGATGGCAAGTCCTATCCTATGGATATCCACGGGATCATCCGCGATATGGAATTTACGGTCTTGGAGCTACAGGAAGAGTCGATTCTCTTGGAGCTGACCAGTGATGCCGCATCGCGTGAGGTTTACCCTTTTGATTTCTACCTAAGAGTGCGTTTCACGCTTTCTAATCATGGATTTGCCTCGGAAGTATCCGTTTTCCACTCATCAGAATCTCCACAGCCCGAGATGATCTTCGGGTTTGGCGGACACCCCGGATTTAATCTCGATTATCCCTTGGAAAAATACAAACTTGAATTGCCTCAGGTCAAGCTTGATGAGCTGCGTTTGGCGGTCTTTTCCGAAAACGGTTTGCTGGAAGGCTTGGTCGAGCTACCTGACAATCTATGGGTGCATGCAGAGATACCTACGGTCGATCTTAGTCAATGGAATTTTAACGAGGATGGCTTGTTCCTGATCAATCCCGGAGATCGAACGAACTTAATCTTCACGGATTGCGGTACAGAACTTACGATGGAGACGGAGGGTTACGAAACGCTGGGTCTCTGGCAAGCTCCCGGTGCCCCCTATCTATGTCTTGAACCATGGGCTTCACTCCCCGGTCGTGAAGGTATCGTAGAAGACCTTGTTGCAAAACCGCATATGATGCGCCTGCCTCGCGGTGCAAAGAAAGTTTTCCGCTATCGAGTGCATATTGCATAGCTTCAATCGTGGAATTTACTGAAGGTAATGAAGACGAGGGGTGTGCTTCGGCATGCCACTCGTTGTTAATATGTGCCTTGAGTCACGGTTTGTAATGACTTGACGGATATTCGAGACGCCTCTTCCACATTTAGGTTTCTGCTTACGTTCCTTTATCAAGACTCTAACATCTCCTTGCTAGACTACTTTTGATCTGAAAGTTTTAGTGTTATAGGAGATGGATGATATGAATGTGAAGAAGGTTACTTTCGGTTTAATGATTGCGCTGCTTCTGGTCCTCGGCATAGTGACACCTTTTGTTGTGCATGCAGAAGACGTAGATACAAAAGCAACCCCGGCACAGCACGTCGAAACGGGACAAAGTCCAAAGAACATTATCTTGTTGATTCCTGATGGGATGGGAACCAATGACATGATGGCGTATCGTCAGTATAAGAACGGTGGCTTTGCTCCGATCTTACCGAATACTGTAATGGACGACTACCTCGTAGGGATGATGTCAACATCAGCCGATGCTGATCTTGAAGCCGGTGAATCAACGGTCACGGACTCCGCTGCAGCCGGTACGGCTATGGCTTCAGGAGAAAAACTTACTCCGGTGCTATAGGGATGCTCCGAGATGGAACTAGTGTAGAGAGCGTTTCTGAAGTAGCAAAAGCCCAGGGTAAGTCCGTGGGTATCATCGCTACCTCTGATGTTTTCCATGCTACCCCCGCATCTTTCCACTCCCATGTACCTAACCGTAAGAACTACGATGAAATGCTTTCAAACATGGTTGCCACGCTTGAAGCCGGCACAGAACTTCCCTTCGACATGCTACTCGGTGGTGGTCGGAGCATCTTTGCTGAAGTGACGGATCTCTTTGTTGGGGCGGGTTACGATTACGTTGAAACTAAAGAAGAACTCAATGCCAGCGAAAGTCCTAGGGTCCTCGGCCTCTTTGCAGACGATGCGATGCCTTACCACTGGGACACTGTCGATGAAACGATGCCGTCGATCGTTGACATGACTCAAGCTGCCCTTGATAAACTAAGTCAAAATGAAAACGGATTCTTCCTCATGGTTGAAGCGTCACAGATTGACTGGGCTAACCACGCCAACGACATCACCGGGATGATTTCTGACATCGAAGGTTTCGAGCAGACCTTCGAGACGGTCATTAACTTTGTTATGGAAGACGGCGAAACACTCGTTATCGCGGGTGCGGACCATGAAACCGGCGGCTTTACAATCTCCGGGGGCGATACACAGCAGTTCCTAATCGATCCTGTCTTTAATATGAAGCACACCCCTCAGCTGGTCGCACAATTCGTGGTTGATGCAGACGATGCAGCTGCTGCCGTTGCAGAATACATCAGGCATCACGCTCACGATGTCCGAAACCATCGCCATTGAAGACGCCAAGGTTCAAGGGGACGCTTACGATGTGGTGTACGCATTGCTTATCGATAAGCTTAACACCGCAACCAATGCAGGTTGGTCAACCAGCGAATATACCGGTGGTTAAGTAGCTTTCTATGCTTATGGCCCGGGATATGAGAACTTCTTAGGTCTCATCGATAATACCGATGTTGGACGTTACATTAAGGATGTCTTCAACAGTGCTGAAACTCAAACGACAGCAGAGTCCGAAACCGGAACCGTAGGTGAAACCGAAGTCGAAACGGACGTTGAAACCGAAACTCAGACAGATGATGAAACTGAAGCAACCGCAGCTTAATAAGATCGAAGGCGTATGACCGGATTTACTACAATCCGGTCGACATAGATCTGACCCTTAGTGAGAGTTCTTGTTTCTGTAGTAAACCTCTCCATCCGGACACCCGGATGGAGGGGTTCACTATATTCCGGAGGGCCTCGTCATGCTATAAGCGTTCCGTCGAATCCTGTTTTAGATTTGAGACTTTACATCCTTTAGCCTTAGTGCAATCTGTATTCATCTGTTTTCCTGCCCGACGTGAGCGGTATATGATAATGCTATTGGAATAAAAATTGCATGAGTAAAAAGGAGTGCACCAATGGATATAAATTCTATTCGGCAACGACTTGGTGATCAGATCGCTGAAATACCATTGATAGATACGCATGAACATCTACCGGCCACTGAAGCAAAACGCGACCCGAAGGGTGACCTATTCACTGAATTTCTTAGTCACTATTTCAACCGTGATTTATTGTCAGCAGGATTACCACCAAGGGATTTGGATCGAGTCCTCAATAAAGAAGGGACTGTGGCGGATCGTTGGAGCCTACTTGAACCTTACTGGGAAGCCGCTCGCTACACCGGGTATGGTCGATCTCTGGAAATTGCCGCTGCCGATATTTACGATATACCTGTCATCGACAGAGATTCGATAGAACTTCTCTATGATCGTTTTGCTCAGGGAATGGAATCGGGACACTACAAGCAGGTTCTCAAGACCATGTCCAAGATTAGGGTCTCTATCGTGGACTGTGATCTCGATTGTGATCGAGACTATTTCCGTAGCGTCTTTCAAATGGGGCATTTTATCTTTCCCGAGAACGTGCGAAGTTTACGGAAAGCGTTACAGGAGGTTGGGTACCGTCCCGGTTCCGGTTTCCAGGATTGGCTCGATGCTTGTGATGCGGCAGTCGATGCTGAGGTCGAAGGTGGAGGAATTGCCCTAAAGATCCCGATGGCCTACCATCGGACGTTGGCGATTGGTCCGGCTCTACGCCATGAAGCTGAGGAATGTTTTGAGGGTTTTGCAGCAGCGCTGGTGGCACCAGATTGGATGGATCGCGCACTTCAACGAAGCAAAGCGTTCGAGGATTACATGATCCATCATATTTTCAGACGCATGATTCGCCACGATCTTCCGATTCAAATTCATACCGGTCTCCAAGAGGGGAATGGCAATGAACTGCGAAATGCAAATCCTCTGCTCTTGACCCCGATGTTCCAACAGTATCCCGATCTCGATTTCATCCTGATGCATCTTGGCTATCCGTGGTACATGGAATCCGGAGCTTTGGCTAAGATGTTCCCCAATGTCTACCTCGATATGTGTTGGTCGCATATCATTTCGCCTCGGGCTTCGAAGGAAGCCTTGAGGGAATGGCTCGATGCTGTTCCGTACACGAAGATCTGTGCCTTTGGTGGGGACTATAGCTTTATCGATGGGATCTATGCCCATCAGTTATTGGCGCGCGAGCATGTGACGGATGTTTTGGCGGAGAAGGTAGCAGCAGGTATCTTCGACGAAGCGAATGCACTCCGGATTGCATTTCATCTGTTCCATGAAAATCCTTATCGCATCTTCCAATTGGAAAGGCATGGCATTGAGCCACTTTCCGCCACCCCTCTGATCGAAATGTAGGTGAGAACGATCCTATTAAATTCTTGTACGTTCAAGCATCACGACCGAAGGATGAGATGGTTTCTATAGAAGACTGGATATAGGCATCGATGTTTTAGCTTGAAGTTCCGGCATTTGTTGAGCTCTTCCTTAAGGAAGAGCTCTTCGTCTTTGATGGATACGACGCATGATTTTGTCGAACAAAGCAAACGATGTTTCAATTGGTGAATTGGAATGACCGAATTCGCGCAAACCATCGGTGTTTTCTTGCATGTGTCGTTGTTTGCTCATAGGATTCTTGTAATTTCTTTCGCATGGATCATTAAGATTGTCCGCGATCCGTAAGAATGGCGGGTCATTCCCGGACGAGAAGAGAGGATAAAATGATCGCCAAGACTCAGCCCAAGAAAATGCACAAACTCATTAGTTTAGTCCTAGTGGCTTTTCTAGTAATAACAATTACTGCATGTGATAACAAAGACGAGGGCAAAGCCGATGCAGGGGAGACGATCAAGATCGGAGCTCTTGCGCCTCTGACCGGTCCCGTCTCGGTGTATGGTGTGGCTACCAGCCGTGGAGCTCGCCTGGCGGTCGATGAGATCAATGCTGCCGGTGGAATCAACGGAAAACAGATTGAATACGTCGAGTATGACGAGAAGGGGAATACCGAAGAAGCCATCAATGCTTATAACCGTCTCGTGAATGAAGATAAGGTTGTTGCGCTGGTTGGTGACGTCACAACGACTCCCTCGATTGCCGTTGCTCAACGTGCCAAAGAAGATAATCTGCCGATGATCACACCTACGGGGACGGGTGTTCCGATTACCCTCCAAGGCCCTAACGTCTTCCGAGTTTGCTTCATAGATCCTGACCAAGGCCATATGATGGCAACGTATGCCGCTGAGAAAATGGACGTGACGAAAGCGGCAATTATCACGAACGCAGCCGATGAGTATTCTGTAGGTCTGACGGAGGCTTTTCAAGAGAAAGCTGCAGAGCTTGGGATTGAGATCGTAGCTACCGAAACCTATAACTCCGAGGATGTCGATTTCAAGACTCAGCTCACCAAGATAAGTCAAGAGAATCCGGACGTGCTCTATGCACCGGATTACTACGGCACCAATATTCTTGTCATTCAACAAGCTAAGCAGGTTGGCCTCGATGTACCGATCCTTGGTGGAGATGGTTATGATGGTGTTTTAAGTGTTACAGCAGAGAATAATCCGGAAGAAGCTGACGGTGTCATCTTCACAAATCACATCGTCTACAGTGATCCTGCCGAATCCATCCAGAATTTCTACAAGAACTTCAGTGAAAAATACGATGAAGATCCCATTTCCTTTGCTGCTCTGGGATACGATGCGGTATACCTCCTGGCAGAAGCCATTGAGAACGCTGAATCGACAGACCGTCAAGCGATCATCGATGCGATGAAAGAAACGAATTATGCCGGTATTACCGGGAACATCAGCTTCGACGATAACGGAGACCCGATCAAAGAAATCTCTATCGTTACGGTAGAAAATGCCGAGTATAAACTCGTCGAGAAACTCCAGATCGAGCGCTAAGCTCCCGGCTTGGTGCCCTTAGGAGGGGCATACGTGTATTTTGTTATTCAGTTTATCAACGGGTTACAAATCGGAGCGATCTACGCCTTGATCGCTCTTGGTTATACCATGGTGTACGGGATCGTCAAACTCATCAATTTTGCGCATGGTGATTTGATGATGGTGAGCTCGTATTTCCTTCTCATAGCTATGGTTCAACTTAGGCTACCTCTTTGGGTAGCCTTGCCTTTCGCCATGGTATTGGCAGCTATCCTAGGGGTGGTCATCGAACGCTTGGCCTATAAACCTCTGAGGAATGCATCGAGATTGTCCGCCTTGATCACCGCGATCGGTGTGAGCCTCCTTCTTCAAAATGCAATGATGCTGATCTTCAGCTCGACACCTCGGCGTTTCCCGGATGTTGGCTCAGCGTTACCCCGACTGAATCTGGGGGGGAACAGCATTTCCTTGATGGCGCTCATTACAGTAATTTCCGCCATTGGTCTCATGATCATTCTCCAGTTATTTATTGGCAGATCCAAGGTTGGCAAGGCCATGCGAGCGGTGTCCGAAGATATGGAAGCTGCTCAGCTGATGGGGATAGACGTCGACAAAATCATCTCGGTGACCTTTGCGATCGGATCGGCGCTAGCTGCAATTGCTGCGTTCCTTTTCGTTGCGTCTTATCCTCAAGTTGACCCGTACCTTGGTGCAATGCCCGGAATCAAGGCTTTTATTGCAGCCGTTTTAGGTGGCATAGGGATCATTCCGGGTGCCATGCTTGGGGGCTTTCTTTTGGGACTCATCGAAGCTCTGACGAAGGCCTATATTCCCTCAGCCTTTGCGCAGTTAGCGGATGGAGCAGTCTTTGTCGTCTTGATTTTGGTCCTTTTATTCAAACCTGTCGGCCTCTTGGGTCGCGCCCGGAAAGTGAAGCTTTGATATGGATCAATTCATGAAAGAAGGGGCCATCCTCAATACCGGAATCTCGGCTCGAAAACTACGTTCCTACCTCATCAACCTGGGATTGGCCATTGTTTTTTATAGCATCTTCCGTATTTTACTGGAGGCAGGGGTCATCAATCGCTACTATCAGGATCTCTTGATCTTGATCTGCATCAACGCCTCGGTTACGGTCTCCTTGAACTTGGCGACAGGTCTCTTAGGAGAACTGGCACTGGGCCATGCCGGTTTCATGGCTATCGGTGCTTATACTGCTGCCATCATCGATCTAAACAGTTCTTTCGGCACCGGCCTTAGCCTTATCCTCGGCCTATTCTTTGCTGGAGTTTTCGCAGGGGTCGCCGGCTTACTGGTCGGGATGCCTGCGCTTCGACTTCGTGGAGATTACCTTGCCATCATCACCTTGGCGTTCGGCGAGATCATCAAAGTCTTGCTGCGAAGTTTCCGCTTCACAGGGGGAGCCACGGGCCTAAACGGGATATCCCTTACCGCCAGTTTCAGCTGGGCTTTTTGGCTCCTGGTGTTCACCATCTATATCGTCTATGCCCTCATCCGCTCACGTCACGGACGAGCGATCTTAGCCATTCGTGAAGATGACATTGCGGCGGAGGCTAGTGGCGTCAACATCACGCGCTATAAGCTCATTGCCTTTGTCACGAGTGCGGCGCTCACAGGTCTTGCCGGGGGTCTCTTCGCTCATCACCAAGGGGTTATCAGTCCTCAGCAGTTTGACTATAACTACAGTATCGATTTCATGGTCATGGTGGTTTTCGGTGGTATGGGTTCCATCACGGGCTCTGTCCTTGCAGCGATCTTATTAACCATCTTGCCTGAGCTGCTTAGAGGGTTTAGCGAGTATCGTATGTTGATCTATGCAATCCTCCTTATCCTGCTCATGATCTTTAAACCCTCGGGACTCTTGGGGCAAAAGGAAATCAGTCAACGGTTCTTCGGCAACCTCGGACGACGTTTTCGTGGCAAAGCCTACCAAGACATCCCTGCTAATGGCAGCTCAAGCACCTCTGCCACCGATATCCAAGAATTGGTCGAAAGCCCCGCTTTCCAGGGTTATCTCACGGAACAGGGAAGAGGTGACTTAGGGGTTGGTGGTGTCAGTCGTGAGGATTCGGAGAATGTGCCAATCCCCGGAACGCCCTTCTCTAAAGCCGGTAGCTCAGATCTACCGCTCGACGATGTCGAAGAAGAGACCGCCCAACAAGCCCGCCGTGGTAGACGCTAGGATGTGAGGTCGTTATGGCTCTTCTTGAAGTAGAAAATTTGAGCATCAGTTTCGGTGGTTTGAAAGCTGTTGAAGACGTTAGTTTTGAACTCTATGAACATGAGATCTTAGGCCTTATCGGTCCTAACGGAGCGGGAAAGTCGACGGTCTTCAACCTCTTGACCTCGGTCTATCAGCCAACGCGAGGGGAAGTTATCCTCCACGGTAAGAGCATCATTGGCAACAAGACATGGCAGACCGCCAACTTGGGTATGGTACGAACGTTCCAGAATATTCGCTTGTTTCGAAGTTTGAGTGTCTTGGATAATGTCCGCCTAGGTTTCCACAACCAAGGGAAATATGGATTTCTCTCTACGTTCACGCGTTCTAAAAGTTACTGGGACGAAGAACATCGCTATACCGAACGCGCTTGGGAACTCCTAAGGATCTTTGGGATGCAAGAAATAGCGACGCATCAGGCCTCAGGCTTACCCTATGGTGTTCAACGCCGTCTCGAGATTTGTCGTGCCCTGGCAGCCAGCCCAAGAATTCTCTTGCTTGATGAACCGGCTGCCGGAATGAACCCGACCGAGACTCAAGAATTGATGGATCTCATTCATCACATCCGCGATAAATTTGCCGTGGCTATCGTGTTGATTGAGCATGATATGAACCTCGTCATGCAGATTTGTGAACGTGTGATCGTGCTCGATTATGGTCGCATTATCAAGACCGGTAACCCGGATGACGTACGCAATGACCCCGGAGTTATCGAGGCTTACTTGGGACCGGATTATGGAGATGAATGATTTATGCACACCGGAAGGAAGAGCAAGGATGAATGCAACGAATGACGTGCTCCTCAATGTAGAAAATCTCCATGTATACTACGGTGCGATCCATGCCCTGAAGGGGATAGACTTCGAGGTAAGACAAGGTGAAGTCGTGTGCTTGATCGGTGCCAACGGTGCCGGCAAGACAACGATCCTGAAAACCATCAGCGGCTTACTGACACCCCGTAGCGGAGCGATCTCCTATGAAGGCCAAGACCTCAGAAAAATGGCACCCCACAATATCTTGATCAAAGGGATAGCTCAGGTGCCTGAAGGCCGTAGGATTTTTGGTGATCTTAGTGTAGAAGATAATCTTGAGATGGGTGCTTTCACCGTCTCCGACTCGAAGGTTATGCGGGCTAGAAGACAGGATGCTTTCGACCGGTTCCCGAGGCTCCTTGAGCGAAGGGAACAGCGAGCCGCGACATTGTCCGGCGGTGAGCAGCAAATGCTTGCCATGGCGAGGGCCCTGATGAGTGGTCCTAAGTTACTTCTCTTGGACGAGCCTTCCATGGGTCTATCGCCGGTACTGACCTATGAAATCTTTGAGATCATCAAAGAGCTGGCAGATCTTGGCACGACAGTCCTCTTGGTAGAGCAAAATGCACGGATGGCATTACGCGTTTCCCAAAGAGCTTATGTTTTGGAGACAGGGAAAATTGTCATGCAGGGTTCTTCCTCAGAACTCGTCCATGATCCGAGGATTCGTGCGGCATATCTAGGTGGCTAATCCAAGCATGGCTCAGCGACAGCCAGCGGTAGTACGCTAATACGGTAAACAAAACAATAAGAGACGTCCCCGATCACGGATCGAGGACGTCTCTTCATTTATACAGTGATAACTAAGTTTAGTTATTGACGTAATGGTAACGCAGTTGGCTTGATTCAAGGACTCTAGCAACAGCTTCAACGAGCTTCGTGTCCCCTCGACGGTTGATCAACTTGAGCGTGGCATTGTCTTCAGTCATTTTGCAGATCTCGTCTAAGTCGTTGAGGTTAACCAGTTTGCCGTTCGCGCGGATCTCTTGATCGGAGACCTTAACGATGAGGGTCTTCAAGCGTTCGGTCTCAGGAACTGCTTCGCCATCTTCAGCCACAGATTCATCGGTAGATTCACTGTCAGCGATGACGTCTTCTTCGTAGCCATCGCCATGGCGGTCGATCTTTGGCATGGCTTCTGCCATAAGGGCGATGTCGGCCTCCGGATCTGTATGGGCTTCCACTTCCGGTTTGACAAAAATGGCGACAACAACAACCAAAACGAGGACACTTAAGACTGCAAGGGCAGGTCGCCAAGGAAAGCTGGGTTTTACATTGACCCAAGGTCTGGATAAGAATTCCTCTGACTCATCTGACGTATGGTTTAGCCGGTTCATCTCGGATACTTCGGATAGGGATGCAGATGATTTAGATACCTGAGAAGCTTCTTGTGGTGCAGATTTCGATGGGGACACAGGTGCTGCGGGTGCTTTGATTCGCACAATGTTTTTCTTCACGGTAACCTCCAATCTATTCGATTTATTATTCTAGCATGATTGAGCGTGGATTGGGCATTGACTTTGCAAATTCGTGAGTTCGATGTTTACATTCAGTTTGGACTTTTGTTTCAGAGTATATAACTCTGTGCTAAATCGTAACTTAGGATAGACTACTACCTAGAGTTTATATTTAATTGGAGGAACGAAAATGACAAAGATCTTGACGATCCATGAAGACCGCCCGACAGCAGAAACAACCGTGTTGCTTCTCCCGGCAGATCCCACGAATTATGAGCTGCCGGAGTTACCTGCCGCGATATCCAAAGCGCTCAAACCCGTCGAAGATGAGAAGATTGAAGTGAAGAACTACAAACTCATCGTCGATGATGAGCTAAAGACCCTCATCACGGCTCAAGCCGGCGAAACCGCTCGAAGCAAGAACTTTGCATATCAGATCTGCCAGGCCGTGAAATCGCGCGAAGGTGAAGCGCTCCAGGTGATTGTGGCGGATGAAGCCAAAGATCACCTGCCAATTGTTTTACGTGAACTTCAACTCATGGACTACACCATCGATCGGCTGAAAGAGAAACCGGACGAAGCAAAAGCTCTGGAACTCACTTTAGTCGTCTCAGATCAAGATACAAAGGAGATGGAAGACCTGGTCGACCGTCAAGCAAAATTGTCCTCTGCTCTGAAATTCGCTCGTCGTCTTGTCGATGAGCCGGCAAACGTCATCACTCCCGAAACCCTAGCTGAAGAAGCCAGAATGATGGCGGAAGAAGTGGGTCTTGAATGCGAGATCTTCAACGAAGAGGAGATTCAAGCCAAGGGTATGGAAGCTTTCTATTCTGTGGCAAAAGGCAGTGACAATCCGCCGCGTTTTATCGTGTTGCGTCATAACGGTGGCGGTGACGGAAAGCGTCTGGCGCTCGTCGGCAAGGGCCTGTGCTATGACTCCGGCGGTTATGCCATCAAGAATGCCGGGGGTATGGTAACAATGCATGCCGACATGGCAGGCGCCGGTGCAGTCTTGGGAACGATGAAGTTCCTGGCGGAAACCAAAGCTCCTGTCAATGTCACGATGGTCATTGCAGCGGCAGAGAATATGATCTCAGGCCATGCGTATAAAAATGGTGATATCGTCGGTTCTTTGTCAGGCAAGAGCATCGAAGTCGGCAACACGGATGCTGAAGGACGTATCACTTTAGCAGACGCCATCACCTATGCTTCTCAAACCGAAGAGGCCGATTACATCATCGATATTGCAACCCTCACCGGCTCCGTTGTCATGGCTCTCGGTTCGGACACCACCGGTGTCTTGACGGACGATGAAACTCTTTGGGAGAGTCTGGAGCGTGCCGCGTCGAAGACGGAAGATCGCGTCTGGCGCCTCCCGGTCAACAAGTACTACGGCGAGAAAATCAAAAGCAAACGAGCTGACGTCATCAACAGTGTAAGTGGTGGTGCAGGTACCATCACGGCCGGCATGTTCCTCCGTGAATTTGCCCTTGGGACACCTTGGATGCATCTTGACATTGCAGGGACGTCCTATCACACCGATGAGAACAATGAGCATCCATGGGGTGCAAGTGGCGTCGGGGTTGAACTCTTAGCAGAAATTGCCTTAGATCTACTCTAGGAACTAAGACATAAATAGACAAGGAAGGTACAAAATGGTTCTAAAGAATCGCTATCATGAGAATTTGGATGTATTCCACGATGGCTGTGAGAAGCCACGCGCCTACTTCGTTCCTTACTCGAGCGAAGTCGTTGCCGCAGAAGGAGAGGGTCAGCTTGAGGCAGATCTCCTCCTTCATCCTGCAGCTGTCTCGGATCGTTATCATCTCTTGAGCGGTCCGGATTGGTATTTCAATTTCTATCCGAGTCTGGGCGAAGTCCCGGAAAACTTCTATTTGCCCGACGATGCAAGCTTTGAACCTTGGGACATCATCGAAGTGCCTTCTTGCTGGCAAATTCTTGGTTACGATCCCCATCAGTATTTAAATACTCGTTTCCCGATTCCTTATGATCCACCCTATGTACCTGAGGACAATCCTGCCGGAACTTACGTGAAATTCTTTGAAGTCGACGAACTCGAAGATGATCGCTACTACCTCAACTTCGAAGGGGTAGATTCATCCTTCTATGTTTGGCTGAACGGCACCTATGTCGGGTACAGTCAGGTTTCCCACTCAACCTCCGAGTTTGATGTCACGGATCTTATCGAAGCGGAAAACAAGCTTGCCGTCCTCGTCCTCAAATGGTCCGACGGTACCTACCTCGAAGATCAAGACAAACTGCGCATGAGCGGGATCTTCCGCGATGTCTACCTGCTTCAACGCCCATCAAAGCACCTCAGAGATTTCCATGTACTAACCGACTACGATGCCGCTACCGGCGAAGGTCTACTCACCTTCAAGCCGTTCTGGAACGCCGATGCCCTCCCGTATGAACTCCATATTGTCACGGCGGATGAGGAGACCGTTGAGCGCTTTGAAATAGAAGACGGAGCTGAGTTCTCTGCCACCCTTACGGATGTCATTGGCTGGAACGCTGAGGTCCCGTATCTCTACAGTCTTCGGATCGTCTACGAGCGTGAGTGCATCCCTGAAGTTATCGGTTTCCGCCGCATAGAAGTTGTCGATGACGGCGTCGTCCTCATCAACGGTCAGAAGGTCAAATTCAAGGGTGTGAATCGCCACGACTCGGATCCTAAGACCGGCTACACCATCGATCGCGAGCAGCTCTTGACGGATCTGATGCTCATGAAACAGCACAACGTCAACGCGCTTCGTACGTCACACTATCCCAACGCACCATGGGCCTATCATTTCTATGATCGGGTGGGTCTTTATGTCATCGATGAAGCCGATATTGAGACTCATGGGGTGCTCGATCTTTGGGGAGCAGGACGCAGATCAGGTGGCTATGATGGGCTCTCTGTGGAGGTCGATGACTACGGTTATATGGCCAATGATCCGATGTGGGGACCTGCCATCCAGGATCGCATTGAACGCTGTGCCAAGCGCGACGTCAATCGTCCCTCAGTCATCATGTGGTCCATGGGTAACGAGTCAGGCTACGGCGTGAACTTTGAAGCTTCAGCCAAATGGCTCAAGGAATTCGATCCTTCACGCTTGGTTCATTACGAAGGCTCCTGCTACCAGTCCCCCGGGCACAAGAATGATCTTTCCAACATCGATGTCTATAGTCGGATGTATACACCATTCCCGGAATGCGAAAACCTCCTGACCTCCGGGGTTCTCGATGGGCGTCCCTTTGTCCTCTGCGAATACATCCATGCGATGGGCAATGGTCCCGGAGATGCGGAGTACTATCAAGAGCTCATCTATAAGTACGACAATTTCTGTGGGGCTTTTGTTTGGGAATGGTGCGATCATGCCATCGACATGGGGCAGACGCCTGATGGTCGTCGCAAGTATTTCTATGGCGGTGACTGGGGTGAACATCTCCACGATGGAAACTTCTGTATGGACGGTCTCGTAACTCCGGACCGTGAACCAAGCCTCAGCCTCCTTGAATTCGCGAACGTGATTCGTCCTGCTCGTCTCACCGGATCGTTGGAAGATGCCAAGCAGGGTAAGATCACCATCAAGAACCACCTTGATTTTACGGATCTCGCTGAATACATCGAGCTTCAGTACAGCCTTAATGTCAACGGCGAAACGGTTGCAGGCGCGACGTTTGCTTGCCCGAGCGTTGAACCGTGGCAAGAAGTCTCTATCGATCTACCGGATTGGCCGGAGATTGATTTCACAGGTCAGGTAGATCTCGTTGTGAGCTATCACCGTTTGGAAGAAGATTTCTTCTTTGCGAAGAGTGACCTCCTTGGGCACGATCAGTTCGTCCTTGCCGAAGTCGTTACCACAGACTTCCTTGAAACTTTCTTCTCCGACGTTGAGGCTAAGGAAACGGTAGAGGAAGAGGACCTTGCGGTTCAGGCGCTCCCCCTCGTATGGGAAGACCTTGGCGATCGCATTTTGATCGATGGTGAAAACTTCCGCTACATCTTCTCGAAGCGTGACGGTGCTTTTGCATCGATGGTCTATGACCAGACTACGATGTTGAACAAACCGATGGAATACAATGTTTGGCGTGCCCCGACCGATAACGACCGCCGCATCCGTCAGCAATGGGAACAACTTGGCATGGACGTTGCCCAGACACGAGTGCATTCTGTTGAAACCGAGAGCGTCGATCAGGGCGTTAATATCAAAGCTCATGTCCGCTTGGCTGCGCCTTCTCAAGCCCCGATCTTAACCTTTGATGTCGCTTGGTTGGTCGAGCATGACGGACGCGTCTTCTGCCAAATCGATGCCGAGCGCTTCACGGATCTCCCGTGGCTCAAGCGTCAAGCTGAAGAAAAGAAGGACGGCGGTGCCTTAGACTTCATGCGCATTTCCGATGCCTTGCCTTGGCTACCGCGCTTCGGACTTCGTCTCTTCGTCCCGAAAGAGTTCGATGAATTCAAGTATCACGGCTATGGTCCGTACGAGAGCTATGTCGATAAGCGTCAGGCAACGATCAAGGGAACGTTCGAACAATCGGTCCGGACGGATATGTATGTCAATTACCTGAAACCGCAAGAACACGGTAGTCGCTATGGCGTTCAAGCCCTGCGCTTAAGTGTCCCTGAGGTTGGCCCATCGATCTGCGTTTGGGCTGCTGAAGGTGAAGAGGAGAGCTTCTCCGCCAATGCTTCACGCTATACGCAAGAAGATCTGACAAACCATACCCATGCTTATCAATTGGATATGGCTGATGAGGTCATCTTGTGCCTTGACTATAAGCAGGCAGGTATCGGTTCGAACAGCTGTGGTCCGGTTCTCCACAAGCCTGATCGCTTCGA
Source organism: uncultured Oscillospiraceae bacterium (assembly GCA_964345975.1). GTDB lineage: Bacteria > Bacillota > Clostridia > Saccharofermentanales > Fastidiosipilaceae > CAYFSS01. The sequence continues at coordinate 48,506 of CAYFSS010000007.1, read as the reverse complement.
TGATGAATCCTTCACCTTCCGCTTCGTCCTTGATTTTCAGGCATGAGTCAAAACACAGCGAAACGACGAGCCATCATAGGAGTTCTACCCTCCTTACATGAGGAGGGTAGATTCTTTGTGATCTATCGGGCTTACCTCGAAAGCCTCGAACGGGCCGGTGCTTCATATATCGTTCTCCCGTGGCAGGATCCGGAGCGAGCCGAGTCCATTCTTGGTTTATGCGACGGACTCCTACTGTGTGGCGGTCAAGATGTGAACGGAAACCTCTGGGGAGCAAGTGAAGAAGAACTAGCTCTCTCGCAAGAGCCGCATCCCAAGCGCGATGCCTGGGAATCAGCTCTCCTAGCGGAAGCCATGAAACGTGATTTGCCAGTCTTCGCCGTGTGTCGAGGATTTCAGCTACTGAACGTCTTGCAAGGTGGAACCCTCCATGCTGAGCTTAAGACGGTCTTGGGATCTGATCACCCTCATCAAGGCGATGATTACGAGAAAGCTGACAATGAAAACAGCTTAGCTCATGAGATCTTAGTGTCCGAGGATTCGCAAGCAAGGGCGCTCTGGGCCGCATGGTCAGGTTCTGAAAGTGAAACATTGACGGTCAACTCTTACCATCACCAGGCGGTTAATCAATTGGGGAAGGATCTTCTGCCATTGGTCTATGCGCCTGATGGTTTGATCGAGGCGATGGTCCTTGAAGGATCCCGTTGGATCAGAGCTGTGCAGTGGCATCCGGAGATAAGGACAGAGGTAGATCAGGTGTCTTTGGCACTCTTTCAAGCCTTTGTTGAAGCGTGCGAAGAGAACCTATAATGACTAACAATCCATAGGTCGAAGCCCTGTATTCGTAAGTGAATGCAGGGCTTTGATTATTCTTGGGCTTTTGAAACTACATTTTATTGTCAGGAAGAAGGGGTCGAGCTAATTCCAGGCCGTATCCCGTAGCAAGTTCAAGGGCATTGAAGAGGACTCGCTCATTCGTTGCCAGCATGTTGTCGTAATCGGTGGTCGTGAGAAAACGCAGCTTCATGACATGGGCCTCCTTCGTGAGCCCTTCATAGTATGCCAAGCTGGAACCGGGGATAACACCCTCCCAGGAATCAAGCTTGGAACTCACATCAGTCGCCCAAGTTTGAAGAGCCGTTAGATCTGAATTGAGCTTGAAGTTAAGCGTTTGCCTGCTCCGGCGTGTGCGTCTACGTGCCTCGTTCGTGATGATGGCATTTGCCAGGGTGCGATTGGGGACGTAGATCAGGGCATCATCGCCACTGCGTATTTTTGTTGAACGAAGCCCGATGTGCTCAACCGTGCCGCTAAATCGACCGTCGTTATCCAATCACCGATCTCGAACGGATGATCGATCATGATGGATATTGACCCGAAGATATTGGACAGGGAGTCTTGCGCAGCTAAAGCGATCGCTAGACCGCCGATACCGAGACCGGCGATGAGGGTTGAAAGATTGCTGATCCAAATGGATAAAACCAGGATGATGGCAAAGACCCAGAACACACCAACGCTCAAGCTCCCTAAGTACGAGACTAAGTTCCGGCGCAGTCGACGTTGCCGAGTTTTGGAGAGCTCCACTTGCCGTGAGATTGCCGCGCGGATCACTTGGAAGACACAATAGAGAAGACTCAGTGCATAGACGGTAAAGATGATCTTCTCACCAATCAAAAAGACGATCTTCGTCCGATCGAGAAAGGGGAGCGTGCCAATCGACAAGAGGGCAAAGCTTGCAACCAAAAAGTAAGAGATGAGGCGCACAATTTTCTCTCTCAAGTTAACCGCTTGGGGAGTTCGATCGCGCCATAGTTTGGGGATGTGAAAACGTAGAAGGATCTTCGTCATGGGGTCACTGATGAAATAAAAGAGGACCGCCAGTGCAGCGAAGATCCCCGGATAGAAATAGGGGAGATGACGTTTGTTTCTTCCAAAACTTCCGTGATCTCGGTCATTGGACTTTCGATGTTCAACTCGGCTTGTGCTGTTTCTTCGGCGCGAAGAATCTTGGGCATAAGGATTCTCAATGCCAATAGGATCTTTAATTGCATCACCCGGCTCCTCTCACGATAGGTCATTCTTCAAGATCTTTAGTCAGGTTATCCCTCTACCGAATCCGAGGAGTCCATGAGCCTCCGTTGTAATTGTGGCAAGTAAGGATCAATGACAGGCAGAGCGGAGCGGACAATGAGATGGATGCCGAGCGCTTCACAGACGGGGGTTAGATAACTCTTTTGTTCCGGGTCCCGTACGGTAAGGCTGGCCGGTCGTTCATGCTGCTCTAAATGACGGATAAAGAAGTCGACCAACTCGTCGTCAACAATGCTGCTTTGTTTTGTGATTTCCGTATGGAAGGGCTTCTCATCTTGAAACTTGGCCAATAAGAGCGTTTGTGTCATGACACTCGGCGCGTCTTCCTCCGGCCTGACTCGGGTCCCGGGAAGCACCGCCGCATCGAGGAGCCAGTTTTCATCGGTTTGCGGAAGCATGCGCAGCGCATCGAGATGTTGGTCGTCGATCACATGGTTTGGCTCGAACGCTTCGGTCTCAGCGATGTCGGGCCAATCTTCACTCAAGGCGGATTGCATGATGGTCTGTGACAACTCTTTGATTAGCGGCAAGAATGCCATGAGCAAAGCCCCTGTCGGCCGTAATGGCCAAGCCGGCGGTGCAAGGAGGCGCAGGTGCGGCCAAGCTCTCTTGCCCCTAAATTTCACTTCGCTTACGCGGATTCTTTCGTAATCCTCACCTTTGATATCGCGTCTGGCACCAAAGCAGATGAGGAGACCTTCTTGATACCTGGAAGCCTGGTGTGGTGCTTCCGTTAAAATAGGCTCCAAGTAGGTATATCTTCTCAGGGCATTCTTATTTGGCATCAAGAGCACTTGTTGGACGGCTTGCTGGCCGTCATCCAGACGCACGAAACTCCAGTCCTCCTTAAGGATATAAGGAATACCTGAAGGACAAACCCCTAAAGCACGACTGGAGATGAACTCTTGAAGACAGGTGTATAACTCTTGATAGAAGGCAGCGTCCATTATTTAGCCTCGCTGAGGAGCATGAGTTCATGGTAGAAACGAACGCTTAGGATGATGTAAGGGATAAAGAGCAAACCGTAAAGGATGCCAAAGGGAAGAATCTCCAAAATATTGAAGCGATGGACCAATCCCATGCAGATAAGGACTGCACCTAAATAGGCCTCTTGAAAGAAGAGACGCTTGGTCAAGTGAGGGACATGTCCTCGTTCTTCAAGCCGCTGAACACGCTCAGGAGGATAGCGGCGGGGTAGCTTTGCTTGAAGTAGAGGGAGACTCCGCAAGATGAGGAAGATACCGAAAACTACTTGTACTAGCCAGATTTGCATAGTTCACCTCTTTTCTCTTTCAAATATATCACGAGTGACAAGAAAGAATTCAGTCCGGGTTCTGACATGCCTATTACATTGCTTAGGAATACTCATGAACAAGCCGTGAAATTTTGACGAACTGTCAAGCAATTCGAAGGTTCCATGAATCCTCTCATGAATCCTTTAAGGTAAAATTATGGTCATTGTGAAATTTTGATCGTCCGTCAGTAATCGTTAATCGTTGTTGTAAATGAAATGAAAGGAGGCTTTTATGAAACGCTATTTGAATCCCAAAGAACGCAAGAGACGTCGCCAGAATAGGATCATCATCGGCTTGTCCATCTTGGTCATCCTCCTCGGTGCTTTTGCCGCCTCCGTCGTGTACTTCGAACGCCATTATCCTTTCAATACCTCGCTCTATGGTACGGATGTTTCCTTGGAAGAGAAGAGGCCTGTCCTGACCAAGCCCATGAATGAGACTTATCGTTTGATTGGACCTTTTACGGATAGTCCCTTGGAGTTCAATCTCAGAGATTTCGGGGGTGAATATGAAATACAAGTCCGTCAGTTTCCCGAAGGACTGACTTGGATAAGAGATAGCCTCACCGGTCTCAAACTGGAGGGAGAAGTGACGGAACGTTTCGATCGTCAAGCTTTGTCGAACTGGGTCCAAGAAAATCTCCACAGAGTCCAAGGCGATACGGCACCACGCAATGCAACGTTGACTCGTGAGGGTTCTGAGGTTCGAATTGAACCGGAAGTGCCCGGCAATATTTTGGCAGATGAGGAAGCGTTGGTTACCGCAGTCCTTACGATGGTCGATGAAGCACGTACGGAGTTAAACGTTGCAGACTTCTACACCAAGGCGGCTATCACATCAGCTGATCTTGAAGCTGAAGTTGCGGCTCTTAGTACCTATAAAATCCAGATACCGGAACTAAATAAAACGATCTCATCAGACGAGATCAGTGCGATGCTGGATGATAATTTCCAGCCTGTCTTAACGGAGGTTCAATCGTATGTATGGGGGCTCGCCAACGCGCATGACACCTATGACAAGGTGCGAAACCATACGACAATTCTCGGCGATAACGTTCAACTTGAACCCGGGATCTATGGTTGGCGCACGGATGTCGATGCAACCGTTGAACGCTTGATGGCTCTTCTGAAGAATCGTGAACCGGGACCCTTGAACATTGCGTATCAATCGACCGCCCGGGCGCGTGGTGAAGACGACATTGGCCCATATTACATTGAGATTTCCTTGGAGAAGCAGCATCTATGGCTCGTCTCCAACGGTGAAATTCTGTTGGATTATGCCGTGGTCACCGGGCTACCGACACCGGAACGTGAAACGGACAAAGGGGTTGGTGAAGTTTGGAGCAAGGAGTATGAACGACTTCTCGTTGGAGAGGATTATAGAATCCCGGTCGAGTACTGGATGCCGTTCAACTGGAATCATCAAGGAATGCATTCAGCGTCGTGGTTTACGGCCGCCGACATGAAAGATGATACCTATACATACAGTGGCTCCCATGGCTGTGTTAATATGCTCCGAGAGGATGTATACGAGCTTTATCAGACGGTAGAGGTCGGGACGCCTGTTCTCATTTACTAGATAAACTCTTAGAGTTTATCCTTTGATGGTTTATTTGAAGCTTGAGCTTAGGTTATTGGGTTCAGGCTTTTTTGTGTAAGTGGACTCGTGTCCCTTATGGAAGGCTAGGTTGCTATGAAGCGATTCGCAGTTGTCGGCGTACTTGTCTTAACCCTGTTTTTGACAGGTTGTTTTGGTCCTCGACGGATGAGTCAGGAACAGCAAGCTCAAATTGTCGATCAGATGGCGAGCACGGCCCATAGTATCGTGAGCGCTAAGCTGATTAGCCGATCACCCTTCGATGAGCAGACGGAAGAGCACATCTATGAGCTTGAAGAAGTCCACGCTGGTCAAACGGTCCCTGAAACCTTTCATGTCCTCGATCAGGCAAATGATCGCTTGGAGGAAGGTCGGTCCTACTACCTTATTTTGAATCGAACGGATAACGCACTCTATCCTTTCCCACTTTATTCTTCACGCAACCACCTGCTCCTTACTCAAACCGGTGAAGAGGAATTGTCGGTCTTCCGTGATCAACCTGTGACCCCTGAAGAATTTTCCGTTCCCACGTATCTCAATGAACAAATAATAGCCAGCCAGCTCATCCTCACCCGTCCACAGAATCTTGTGGAAGTGAGCGAAACGGAAGATCTTTCAGAAGTTCTGGAGCAAGCCGACCGTGTTTGGGAAGCAAAACTTACGTCAGAGAAGACGCTCAACCCCTATGTCAGTGAGTACGCGATCGAACTGATCGATGTCTTGAAAGGGGAAGGTCCGTTCATGACGGTACAAATGCTCCCTGCAGGTTTAGACGTGGACCAAAACTACCTGATCCCCGAAAGAGCCTTCTCAGCCGGAAGTACTTCGTACATGCCCTTTGCAACGAGCTTTCCCGTGATCGCTGTGGATTCCGAAGATGGGCAAGCTGCGCTTGATATCTTGGGGTAAGAGAATCTCTCTTAAGATCTATAAAGAGACTGAAGGCTAAATCATGAACCCCTACAACCCCTGCCTGAACTGCCGATTCCCTACATATTTCTCCTTCGTCGCCAGTTTGTTCAAGGAGGATATCGCTTGATGGAAGCAAACGCTGCTCATTTAAAACCAAAAGATTTGGGTCCAAAGTACATCAAGAACTACGATAGTCTGCGGGCCATAGCGCTTCTCGCTGTCAGTTTCTACCATCTCATTCCCGGCACGGTCTCAGGTGGCTTCTTGGGTGTCGTGCTTTTCTTTGTCTTTGCGGGCTTTCTCACCTCAAGATCTCTCATGAGATGCTGGACCCATGGGCAAACGTTCGATCTCAAAAGATATTATGTCGACCGCATCTTAAAACTTTACCCGGCGCTCATCCTTTTTCTTGTCATCACGCTGCTCTATACCTACCTGTTTATGTCTAGTCGTTTTGCGATGCATCGATCAGCATCGCCTTCGGTTTTGTTCGGCTATAACAATTATTACCAGGTCGGTCAGGATCTTTCATACTTCGACCAACATGGTCGCTTCGACGCTTATGTCCATATTTGGGCGCTTTCCGTAGAGTTTCAGTTTTATCTCTTCTTCCCCCTGATCTGTGTCACGCTTAAAGAACGTTTTCAATTGAAGTTGGATCAGTTAGGGCAACTTCTCTTACTCTTAGGGTTTGCTTCCTACCTCTATTCTGCGATCCGTTTTCGAGGCGGTGTAGATCCGACGCCTATTTACTATTCAACCCTAGCCAGGTTGTATCAATTCTTGATCCCTGCCGGTTTAGTGTTTATCCACGGTCGACGTAAACCGATGGGCTTGCCGAAGCCGGTAAGACGGGGTCTACAACTTGCACTCCTTACCTTTCTCATCGCTTCGTTCTTCTTCTATCGCTATGACCATCCACTGCTGTACTCAATTGGTATGCCTGCTTTCACACTCTTCTCCTTAGCATACTTATGGCTTGGTCGTTTTGACGATGCTGCCGGCATCTTCAAACTCCCTGTCTGGTCTGCCATTACCCAACGAAGCTACAGTCTCTATCTCTGGCAATATGCCACGATGGTCTTTGTTTCTGCTTACTATGCATCCAAAAAAGCCACCTTCTTTGAACAAATTGTCGTATCCATTGTTATTTGGATCTTCATGAGCGAAGCCTCCTATCTCCTCTTGCAAGGCGGCCTTGCGACAATGCGACGCAAGCGAGCGGAAGATATGACATTGGCCATTCGCAAAGCCGGACTCTCGATCGGCGATCGCGAAACTGCGAAACAAAATAAGGTCCGCCGGGGGCAGATACAATCGCTACTGATCTTAGGCGGTGCCGTGCTTCTTGCCATTTTCTTTGTCTTACCTCTACCACGCCACGCTCAGACAGTCTTTGATCAAGGGCGCATTGAGCAGGCCGGGGAAGAAGCAAGTCGCATTGCAGAGTCCCAAGCTCTGGAACGCACGACGACCACGTTGGTTGAAACGAGTCTAGCAGCGGAAACCACAACAACGACGGCAGCCGCGGTCACAGCGGTACCTACGGTGCCCGTTGATCCCCTGACCGGACCTTTCTCTGAAGCGCAATTGCAGTGGTTATCCGAGCGTAAGGTAACCTTGATAGGCGACTCCGTAGCTGCGATGGCAGCCCCTGAATTAAGGCGACTTCTTCCCGGGCTTGAGATCTATGCTGAAGTCAATCGCCAGATGTGGGATGCCCCGGGCATCTTGAGCAGCCTCAATGCCAATGGAAGTCTAGGGGAAATTGTGGTCATTGCTCTTGGGACGAACGGTGCCTACAATGTCGAATGGCTCGAGCGGATCCAAACGCTAGTCCCAGATCGACCGCTTATCTTCATCAATTCGGTCATGCCCAATGATTGGGAAAATCAGGTGAATCAGACGGTTGGGGCTTTTGTGGCAAATCATGAACTTTGTTATCTTGTGGATTGGTATGAGCATGCGAAGGAGCGGACCGATTTGCTTTATAGTGACTTTACGCATCCCGTTGAAGGTGTGGGAACTGAAGCCTATGCTAATCTACTGATGTGGAAACTCTTGGAAATAGGGAAGCAGGTTGTTTAGATGCGCCGCCTTATTGCGCTGATTCTTATGTTTGTGATGATCTTACCTTTAGCGGCTTGCGGGGGTAGTGGTGAACGTCGCATCAAATCACCCGTCGACTTCCAGCTCTCTCAATACGAGAGGGAAGAGGCTCTTCGAGTTTCTGAAGTGCAAGAAGCGATGATCCGACGTGAACAGTACCAGGCAAACCGTCGCGCGAGTGCTCTGGAACGTGAAGAGCTCCCAGACTGGCCGATTGAAATCACGCAATATCACCCACGCAATCAGAGCTGGTCTATGTGGCATTGGTTTATCCAGCAGTACCCCGGTGTCGTGGGCGCAACGACTCTCGAAGAAGCGCTAAGGCTCTTTGTGAGTTCGCGTGGAATGGATCCTGACAGTTTTTCCTTGGTTTATCAGACCCTCGATGGAGCAGAACGTGTGGAGTATCGCGTGGACGAGGTTTATCCGGCAGCCCAAACCATCAAGTTTCCGGTAGCTTTCATGATCTACGAACATATCGATAAAGGTGAGATCTACCTCGGTCAAACCATCACCTATGATGAGAGTGCACACTATGAGAGCTCAATCGGCGAGTTTGAAAATCTACAAGATGGAACGGAATTAACCATTGGGACGATCTTGGACAACATGATTACCCAAAGCGATAACATCGGGATCAAAATGATCTTTGATTATTTGGTGAAACATTTGCCGCCCTTTACGACAGGCATTGAGCGTTTGGCGGACCGCTTTGAGTTAAAGCATGTCTCGCAAGATAACCGGATAACAGCCCTTGAATTTGCCGGCATCATCGACCAATTCGTCGAGCAAGGCCCGCAAAATGATTACCTAGGCCTCATGGCCGAGCATCTGGATCTGGCACCTTTCCATCAGTTTGTCACCGGATATGTACCGCAAAATGTCCCTGTCTATCACAAGTACGGAGACAGTAATGCCTACAAACATGATGTCGGGATTGTCATGACAGATTGGCCCTATTATTTCATTTTCCTATCCAAAGGCGTCAAAGATGCAACTCAAGTTTTACCGGAAATCGGTCTCCTCATGTATTGCTGGAATCAGCAGAGCAGTCCGTTCAATGGGCGTCTGTTCGAGAGGTATATCGATATATCACAAGCTTGGTGACGTAAGCCGGCACTTTCTTGGTGACGTAAGCCGGCACTT
>CAYFSS010000007.1:8170-39257 GCA_964345975.1 uncultured Oscillospiraceae bacterium | reverse complement strand
CTTGGTGACGTAAGCCGGCACTTTCTTGGTGACGTAAGCCGGCACTTAATTCTAGATCTCATGATTATTAGACATAAAAAAGAGGCTCTGTCGTGGCATGAATGACAGAGCCTCTTCCTTGGTATTGGAGGGCTTAATCTACTTGAGGACTAAGCGATAGTGGTTCTTCTTGCCGCGGCGGAGCATTGCCTCGCCATCGATAAAGTCATCTTCCGTAAACTTCCGGCCGATGTCGGAGATAGCTTCCTCGTTGAGATAGACACCACCTTGTTGAATGAGCCGACGACCTTCAGAGCGCGAGGGCACAAGCTTGTGATCGCTCATGTAATCGAGGATGGTGAGGTCGTTGATCTTGCTGCGATCGACGATGTTTTCCGGGAGATCTTCCCTACTGCCTTGACCGGAGAAGAGGGTTTTGGCTCTGGCAGCAGCCTCTTGAGCAGCGGCCTCGCCGTGGACGAGTTTCGTCACTTCGAAGGCAAGGATCTCTTTTGCACGATTGAGTTCTTGCCCCTCCCACTTCGCCATCGCTTGGATCTCAGCCAGAGGGATGAACGTCATGAGCTTGAGGCACCTGATGACATCATTATCGTCGATATTGCGCAGGTACTGGTAGAAGTCGAAGATGGGGAATTTCTCAGGATCGAGCCAGACTGCACCCTTGGCTGTCTTGCCCATCTTCTCACCGGTAGAGGTGGTGAGGAGAGCTATCGTTAAGCCGAACGCTTCGTCTTGTTCCTTCCGACGCACGAGGTCAACGCCGGCGAGGATATTGGACCACTGATCGTCGCCACCAATCTGTAACGTGACGCCATGCTTTCGGTATAGCTCCAAGAAGTCATAACCTTGGAGGAGCATGTATGTGAACTCGAGGAATGTGAGCCCCTTCTCCAGACGACGCTTGTAAGCTTCCGCTGTAAGCATCCGATTGACAGAGAAGTGGGCACCGATGTCGCGCATGAACGGGATGAACTCCAAGCCTAGGAGCCAGTCCGCATTATTGACGAGCTCAGCCTTGTCATCACCGAAGTCGATGAAAAGAGCCATCTGCTCACGGAATTTTGACGCATTATGCTCAATTTGTTCGGGGCTTAGAACTTGGCGCATATCGGTTCGACCGGAGGGATCCCCGATCATGGCGGTCCCGCCACCAACCAGGGCAATAGGTTTGTGTCCCGCCTGTTGCATATGAGCCATCGTCATTAATTGAATATAGTGACCGATGTGCAGACTATCGGCAGTAGGATCGAAGCCGATATAGAACGTTTGGGGCACCTTCAGTTTCTCTTTCAGACCCTCCAAGTTACTTGCTTGCGCAAGGAAACCGCGTTCCTGCAGAATATCGATGACAGCACTATGATCAGACATATCTCCCTCACTAACTAGTATGCAGTTCATTCTTTAACCGGATGCGAAAATTCACATCAAAGAGTATCATAAGCACGGTATTATCAGAAACGAAATGGAGCATGTTATGGATAAAATCACACTTAATGAAACGGCCTTCCTCGAGTATTACCCGCTAGAGAAGGTTTACGATGGCAAGAAGAAGCCTGTCCTCCTAATCTTTCCGGGTGGCGGCTACATGCATCTTGCAGACCATGAAGCGTACCCAATCGCCAATGCCGCTCGTGCTGCGGGCATGCATGCGTGCATCTTGCGCTATACGGTTCTGACACAGCGCATCTACAATTTTGAGGACTTATTCAAGGAGATCACACAGACCCTGGACTTCTTGGATTCTAGAGCTGAGGAAGACTCGCTTGATATGACTCGCGTGACGGTCTTAGGCTTCTCTGCGGGCGGTCACCTCGCAGCGTGGGCATCGAATCGTTTCAGCGATCGTCTCCATCGTGCCGTCCTATGCTATCCGGCAGTGAAACTTGATTTCACGCAGCAGATGGAGATGACGGATGAAGAGGCGGAGGATTTTGCCGCAGAGCGTAATATGCCGATCGAAGTCTTGGCGAAGGTCGCAGAGTTCTTTATGCGCTGGCCGAAGGAACAGATCCATGACGGGACAGTACCAACGTTCATCTTCCATTCTTTTGATGATACGGTTTGCCCGGTCCAAGGCACGATTGATTATTATAGTTCGTTGGTTGCTGCAGGGATTCCTTCTGCACTCCATGTTTTCACAACAGGGGGTCACGGGCAGTCCTTGGGCTCGAGCGTGACACGTTGGGCAGAGGAACCCGAGTATCCGGAAATCCAAGCGTGGTGGCCAATGCTACAAGATTGGTTGCAATTGGATCTCTAAGCTTCTAGGGTTCATCGTTCTTTGATATCCGGAAATCAGAGAATTGGATCCGTGTAGGATCGCCTTTGAATTTTGCTTGTTTTATTTGTTGAGGGACTTGAGTGAAGAACTCGGGTCCCTTGCCTTTGGTGAGGCTTCGATAGAGCCGCTGCGCCCTAAGCTCGGTCTCTGCAGCTGCTTTGTCCTCCAGCGTAAGGAGGTCGCTTGCTTTGGTCAGAATAGGAATGCTCGCACTGCGTCGCATGCGTTTTAAGAGATAGCGTCCGGTGCGGCTATAAGCTAGCACGATGAGGAACGGTGCCTCAACATCCCTTCCAAAAGCCTGCGGATCCACCAGAAATTGGACCAATCCTCTTCGCACAGCATTTAAAGGATACCGCCTCGATGACGTTTGGCGGATCAGCTCTTCGAACGGATCATCGTAGGCGGGGAGTTCACGGATGATGAGGGAGGCTTTTGATTGTAACCGTCGTCCCAATCCATCCGGGAAGAAAGTATCGAGCTCTTCGTTCGATGCCCTCAGAAGCACAGCTAAGGCGGGGAGAAGGAGAGCATCGTTCGTGAGAAGCGTGCCTTCATGATGTGCTTGGTAAAGACGGGCCCTTGCAGACTTAGGCAAGTAGGGTCCAGCGTCTTGGACGAGGTCGGCCATGGTCTTAGCTGTGCGAATCTTCGCACGAAGGTCACTGGCAGAGCTTATGGGTCCCTCTAGCGCGTCGATTTGCAGCTTAGCGTGTAGGTTCGGCCCCACGACCTCGAATTCATTGGTAGGGTCAGACGTTCTTCTGGAATGGATAAAGAGATTAACCGCGGTATCTTCGAGCTCCATGAGATAAGCCATGGCGAGCATATTATTCGGGGTGCGAAGGCTCACCATCTCCGACTCATCGAGGTGGAGGCATTCCCGAAGCGCACGAAAACTGGCTTCAGACCATGCATGGCCGTCTGCCAATTGTGCTTGGAGGATCTCACGATATCGGTCATTTTCTTGGAGCCTAATCCTTGCTGCTTTGACCAGAAGCTCTCTAGCTTGAGGATCTTCAGAGCCACAGAAAATTTGATTTACAATGCCGGTACCGAGGAGGGAACGGACAGCGCCTTTCGCAAAGTCTTCGGCCGATCGTAAGGCGATGCCGGTTGGGAGTTGAAGGACAAGGTCTGCACCGTTGGCCACGGCAATCTCCGCTCTTGCCCATGGGTCAAGGATAGCGACATCGCCACGCTGACAGAAAGGACCGGATTGCACGACCACAATCCCGTCTGCAAAATGACGGACGAGGTCTAATTGCAGAGCGTGTCCCTTATGAAACGGGTTATATTCAGCAGTGATACCAACGATGTTCATACCGGCCAGTATAACGCAGGGTGCCCCTCAGAGTGTAGTAAGCTTACGCGGACGGAATGAAGCGCTCACGTTCCGTTCTTAAGTGCAAAGATTGAACGCAGAATGCTCTAGAAACCAAGGCAAGGAGTCAACGTGAAACACAGTACTATCTTCTACGAGAAACCCGCGACCCAATGGACAGAAGCACTACCCCTAGGCAATGGCAAACTGGGAGCAATGGTCTATGGGAACCCAAGTTGCGATCGCTATTGTCTCAACGATGAACTGCTGTGGAGCGGCTCACCTTTGGCGGAGAATAATCCCGGTGCCAAGGATGTTCTCGCAGAGGTACGCGACGCAATTAAGCGGAAGGACTTCGTTGCGGCAGATCGCCTCGCCCACGGTCTACAAGGCCCGAATTCAGATGCTTATTTGCCTCTCGCAGACCTCCTGATTAAAACCAATTTCACAGGGCGGAGTTCTCGCGAATTGGACCTTAGAACCGGGGTTCATACGGTACAAGGTGAGGGCATAAGACAAAGGTCTTTTATATCCAATGGCTTGGTCATCGAATACGAGTTTCAATCCCCCATGGATCTTACGGTGGGTTTAGCTCCTGCCCATCCGGTGACGGAAACTACCGTGACCGACCGGAGAATCCAACTGTCCGGACGAGCCCCGGAGACGGTGCTCCCCACGGAAGATGCAGGCGCTGAGTTTTATGCTGCGACCGATGCCGAAGCCTTGGGTTCCTTCTATGAAGTGGCGCTGGAACTTGAAGGGGACGTTGAGCCGTTAGAGATTAGCTGGTTGCCGAAGGAAGCACCTCCGCTCGATTACTACGGTCAGGGGGAACAAGAAGACAGAGTCCATCAACATGAACTTCGGGCTCTTAGCCTTACCGGGGCAAAGAGCGTGAGAATCAAGCTGGTATCGGCTGTGAGGTCTCCAATCCATATCTTGCGTAACGATCCCGAGCCGGGACAGACGCTCTACGTGCCCGATGAAGTGACCGCTCATACAACTCGGTTGACGGTTCGGTCTGAAGTATTGAAAAGCCTGGCCGATGTAAGTCTTAAGCCTTGTGAAATTCACCGCGAGATGTATGACAGGGTTGAACTCGATCTTGTGTCCGAACGTGAGCAGGAAGTGCCAAAAGATCTCCGTGAACGTATTTTGTGCCACGATGATGGAGATCATGCGCTAGCTGCTTTGTTTTTCCATTATGCTCGGTATTTACTAATTGCCGGGTCAAGGGAAGACTCAGAACTGCCACTCACGCTAACCGGGATTTGGAGTCCTCTGAGAAAGCCTGACTGGCGTTCCAATTACACGATCAATATCAATACTCAAATGAATTATTGGCCGGCTGAGCCTCTTAATTTAGGTGAAACTGCGGAGCCACTCTACCGTCTCTTAGAGAGGATGCAGCGAAGAGGAGAAGAGACTGCAAAGATTAATTATGGTCTCCCCGGGTGGGTTGCGCATCATAATACGGACGCTTGGGCAAAGACCGCTCCGGTTGGCGACTGGGGGAAAGAATCACCGTCCTGGTCCCTCTGGCCCATGGGGGGTGCTTGGCTGGCCCTCCAGTGGCTTGAAAGACTGCGCTATCGCACCGATGAGTTTGCGTTGGAGAGAGCGAAACCTGTATTAAAAGGACTCTGTGATTTCCTGGCTGCTTGGGTGCAAGAAGACGGTTCGACGATCCCTGCTACATCCCCTGAGAATGAGTTTGTCGTAGACGATGAATTTGTGAGTGTTTCGTATAATGCTGCCATGGATCACAGCTTAATCCTGGAACTCCTCACGGCCTACCAAGCATATTACGGCGCAGTTGCTGACTATGAGGAGGCTCTCCATCGGCTCTTTGAACTTCAGATTGGCGCAGACGGAAGACTCCTGGAATGGGGTGAAGAGCATGTTGAAAAAGACATGCATCACCGCCATGTCAGTCACCTTCTAGCGGTCTATCCGGGGAGATCCGTGACGGAAGAAACCCCTGAACTGTTTGAAGCTTTCCGCCGCTCCCTCGAAGTACGAGGCGATGAGGCAACCGGCTGGGGAATGGCATGGCGAATTGCTCTCTGGGCAAGATTCGCCGACGGTGACAGAGCCTATAGCATCTTGAGAACGCTCCTTCGACCTGCCTTCGATGAATCCGGCAAGGGGCGTAGACGTCTCGGGTCGGTCTATGCCAATCTCTTCGATGCCCATCCACCCTTTCAAATTGACGGGAACTTCGGAGCTGCAGCAGGGATTGCGGAATTTTTTGTTCAAAATGAAGGTGAGGAATTGCAGACACTCCACCTGGGGAAGGCAATGCCAAGTTCTTGGACCGGGAAAGTCCGTGGCCTCAGAGCTGCTCATGGTACGGAAGTCGACCTTGATTTTGAGCGAGGTAACATCACATATGTCGGTTTGAAGACAAGCGTGCCTCTAACCGTCAAAATCAAAAAAGAGACCGTGATCACGGATCTTGCCCCGGGGCGCATAAACCTTGAGCAAACGCCGTCGGGAGCATATACTCTTCTATAAGTCATAATTAGGTAATAATGCCGGGAATGTATAGGAATTGAAACAAAGCAAGGGGTAGAAGATGAGCTTAATTGAGCGATTGAAGGAACGAGCCAAGGCGAACCGAAAGACGATCGTTTTACCGGAGTCAACCGATGAGAGGGTACTCGATGCTGCGGTCAAATTGACAGATCAAGGCATCGCTAAGATTGTCCTCATCGGTGCTGAAGAAGAGATTCGCACTGCTGCAGCTGACCGGAATCTCGACGGCATCACGGTGGTGGATCCTGCGCACTATGATCAAAAAGAGGAGATGCGCAATCAACTCGTCGAGCTCCGCAAGCACAAGGGCATGACGCCTGAACAAGCTGAAGCCACGCTCGAGAATCCCCTCTACTTTGCCACCATGCTGGTCCAGATGGGACAAGCTGACGGCATGGTTGCCGGTGCTGTGTCATCGACAAGCAGTGTGCTGCGTCCTGCTCTTCAGATCTTGAAAACAGCTCCCGGCACCAAGCTCGTATCCGCCTTCTTCTTGATGGTTGTCCCTAACTCTGAATACGGTGCCAATGGATCGTTCATCTTTGCCGACTCGGGTTTGAACGAGAATCCCGATCCGGAGCAGCTGGTAGAAATCGCCAAGTCCAGTGCTGAGTCATTTGAACTTCTCGTGGAAGAAGATGCTTATTTAGCAATGCTCTCATACTCTACCAAGGGTTCCGCTTCAAGCGAGCTCACGGAGAAGATGATCCGTGCAACGGAACTCATGAAAGACACATATCCGGAAATCCCTTGTGACGGAGAACTCCAAGTCGATGCTGCCATCGTCCCCTCGGTTGCCGCTTCCAAAGCTCCGGGCAGCGATGTCGCAGGCAAGGCAAACGTCCTCATCTTCCCGAACCTCGATGCAGGAAACATCGGGTACAAACTCGTACAGCGTCTGGCAAAAGCCGAGGCCTACGGCCCTGTCCTCCAAGGGATAGGAGCGCCGGTCAATGACCTGTCACGAGGATGTACCGATGAAGATATCGTTGGTGTCGTCGCCATTACTGCTGTTCAAGCCGGAGGAAAGAAATGAAAATACTTGTCGTAAACTCAGGTAGCTCTTCGATGAAATATCAGTTGATCGAGAGTGATACCGGTGAGGTTTTAGCCAAGGGGCTGGCAGATCGTATCGGTCTTGCTGCCTCGACGTTTAGCCATCACTTGACAGGGTCCAAGAAGCGCAAGTGGGACTTGAAGATGGAGAACCATAACGTCGCAGTCGCACAAATGATCGAGTGCCTCGTGGGTGAAGACGGTCCCGTTGACTCCCTCGAAGAGATTGCTGCTGTCGGGCACCGCGTAGTTCACGGCGGTGAAGAGTTCAGCGCATCTGTTCTTGTCAATGATGAAGTAAAAGCCTCGATCGTGAAGTCTTCTGTTTGGAGTCCGCTCCATAATCCCGCCAATCTGTCCGGCATAGAAGTTTGTGAAGAACTCATGCCCGGCATTCCTCAGGTCGCAGTGTTTGATACGGCTTTCCACCAGACGATGCCGGATGAAGCTTACATGTATGGTCTGCCGTATGACGCCTATGAAACGTACGGTGTGCGCCGCTATGGTTTCCACGGGACGTCCCATCGCTACGTTGCTCAACGAGTCGCTGCCGTTTTAGGGAAAGATCTCGAAGATCTGAAGATTGTTGTTTGCCACTTAGGGAACGGTTCATCGATGTCCGCAGTTATGAACGGTAAGTGCGTCGATACGTCGATGGGACTCACCCCCCTCGCTGGTGTCATGATGGGCACACGGTGCGGTGATATCGATCCGGCGATTATCCCCTTCATGATGGAGCAAAAGAATATCTCTGCTCATGAAGTCGATAGAATCCTCAACAAGGAATCCGGCGTTTTGGGCGTTTCCGGTGTGTCATCAGACTTCCGCGATCTGGCTGAAGCTAGAGAACAAGGGAACAAGCATGCCGACTTAGCGCTTCGCATGTTCGAGTATCAAGTCCTCAAATATGTCGGTTCCTATGCTGCAGCAATGGCGGGCATCGATGCTATTGCCTTTACTGCCGGGATAGGGGAGAACACGCCTTTCATCCGCAAGAATATCTTGGATCGTTTGAACTTCTTCGGTCTTGAAGTCGATGAAGAGAAGAATGAGAATGCAGGCGATGAAGAGATCATCACGACCCCTGAGAGTAAGGTTCATGGTCTTGTAATCTCTACCAATGAAGAACTTGCTATCGCTCTGGATACTGCTGATATTGTAGCGTCACTGTAAGCGTTTTAATTTTCCGCGAACATAGGTCGAATTCGTCTCAGGACGGATTCGGCCTCTGTTTATTTTGAGCATGAAAGAGATAAGCCAACACCACGGACGATGCGGTATCGGCTTTTGGAAATGAATATGAACTACAGTATGTAATAAGCGCTCGCGCTTGGATCAGACGTCGATGATTGCGTAACCGTCCGAACCGAAGCGTCTGGGAACGACCTTGTGTTTGAACATCTCATGCATCCACTGCTCCAAGGCGTTAGAGAGCATGCGTGTATTGCGATAGTTATCAGGGTAAATAGGCGCGCCGAAGTGGACAATGATTTTCTTCTTCCCGTCCTTATCCCTGAATTTAGGGTACTTCGTGTGACGACTGAAGACTTCATACGCACCGTCGATGAAGACAGGGACCATGGGGACATTTGCACGCTTAGCAATGAGAGATGCGCCGCTGTGAATCTTGCCTAACTGACCGTTTTTGCTTCGAGTCCCTTCCGGATGGATGACGAGAATGTTGCCCTCGTTGAGCATATCGACAGCCGCTAGAATGGAAGCCGTCGAATGACCGTGCAATCGATCGATGGGAAGAGCTTGACCGTATTTCAACATGAGTTGTCCAAACAGCCCATAATCCTCTGCAAGGTCAGCACCGGCAATGACGGATGTCCGCTGAAAATGTTCGTGGGGAAGAAATCGCAGGACGAGAAGACCGTCGACGAAGGTTTCGTGATTGACACAAATGAGATAGGGCCCTTCTTGAGGTAAATTCTCAAGCCCTCGACAGGTGAGATCTGTCAAAATATTCGCTAAACCATGCCCCACAAATGCCAAAGCATTCCCGATGAAACCACGAGGAATCGGTTTGACTTTTTTGCGTTCTGAAGGTTTACGCATGTTTTGGTTTTCAGCTTCCTCGCTCACGCGACCACCCCATAATCTTCTCTTAACGTTGTTAACCTGCCTTAGGATATCATAGAGATACAAAGTAAGGAGAATGACTGCCTATGAAAATAGTCTATAGCGATGATCGGCAAAGTTTGCAGAATGAAGCCCTCTCTGCATTTGCCAAGATCTCACGACAGCGTCAATACATCCTCGTTCCTGATCGTCGTAAATTACAGACGGAGCGTAGACTTCTCGAGGCCATGGATGAACGGATTCTCTTTCGCACGGAAGTTTTGAGTTTTAGCCGTTTTGCTTTTCGTGTGGCAGGGGAATTGGGGACGTTGAGTAAGCGTTCCTTAACGTCTCAGCTCACTGCACTCCTCTTTCATCAACTCCTGCAACAAGGTGAACCCTATGAATCGTTCGGCCCGCTCATGCATCACCCAAGCTTCCTGCCGGAATTAGC
Organism: uncultured Oscillospiraceae bacterium; assembly: GCA_964345975.1. Lineage (GTDB taxonomy): Bacteria > Bacillota > Clostridia > Saccharofermentanales > Fastidiosipilaceae > CAYFSS01. Next base: position 29,540 of record CAYFSS010000007.1, on the reverse strand, counting down.
CAAGCAGATCCAGGAATTTCGTCGGTATGAGCTTGAATCGACCGATCTCTTGCGTCTTGCTGACCGCCTTAATGAAACGGGGGAGAGAGCCACGGCTAAACAAGCGTTTGAATTTAGTCGTTTGCTGCAAGACTATACCGATTTCATGAGGCTTGAGGGAATAGGGGACAGGGTCGATCACTTGGCGACCTTGGAGCACGATCTTCTACGTGGTTTGCAGCCGGATGCTTGGACGCGCGAGGAATCCTTCCGCCTACAGCGCTTGAATTTCTTACAGAACGCTAGAATTTTAGTTCTTGGATTTGGTGAGCAACAGGCTCTGACCCGCCAGGAAGCGAAGATCTTATCGTTGCTGGATCAGTATTGTGCCTCTTTATACGTCACGCTTCAGATGCCTACTCTCCCTACCGATCCCTTGCAGGGACCGGAAGATGAGGTTTATTTCTCGGCTGCCTATATGTCGTGGCAGCGGCTCCTAAGTGTGGGCGCGCAGTTGGAAGCTCATGCGATGGCTCCTACCCAGCATCCCCTAGGCCTTGCCTTGCGTTCCTTGCCGTTTGAGCCGAAGTTCATGCCAGAGCCCGAGACCGCGTCAGAGCACGAGACCACGACAGAGCCCGAGACCGCGACAGAGCCCGAGACCACGACAGAGCCCGAGACCACGACAGAGCCCGAGACCGCGTCAGAGCACGAGACCACGTCAGAACCCAAGACAGAGACCGAACCAGAGTCTTCCCCCGTACCCTTGCCGGTCACCGAGTTCGATCAATCTCCTTATACACTCCGCCGCTTCCCGGATACGGCCAGTGAGCTTCGTTTCATTCTGGGAGATCTCTTGAGCAAGAAGATCTCGCAGAACATGGTTTACCGCGACTTTGCTATTGCTGTCCCGGATCAGACAATGCTTTCGGGTCTTCGCCGTATGGCTCAAGAGCTCGGGATCCCTGCTTACTTTGATCAGGCGGTTCAAGTGCGCGACAGTCTTCCGGTTGCGGCTCTTCGCCTCCTCTTTGACCTCGTTCGTTACGGACTTCGTCTCGAGAATCTCATTTCTTACTTGCGAAACCCAATCATTGATGCAACAGAAGACGAGGTTGATGTCTTCGAAAACTTTTGCTTAGCCCGTGGGATTGAGGGTTATCGTTTTGATCAAGACTGGCGATTCCAAGAAAATTGGACGGAAGCTCTACGAGGTGAAGAGAGCGGTGCCATGCACCCTCAATACTTCTTCAAACAAAAGCACCTCAGCCCTGTCCTCAATCTGCTTATGTCAATGCATCAAGCGACTGACCGGTTTACTCGCTTGGATGCACTAAGAGAATACTTAGAAGAGACTCAGTGGGAAGATAGAGTTAGCCATCTCGGGGACGTCTTACCTCAAGAGGAAGCCATCCACCTCATCAAATCTTGGAATAATCTGCTGGAATGGATGGAGGACTTTGCGCTATGGTCAGGCTCAAGTGAAGAATCCTTAGACTACTTTGTCGATGCCTTCATGACCGGCTTTGAGGCCGGTGAGATGGAGACGATCCCGTCAGGCCTTGATCAAGTGCTCGTAACTGATCCCCAAAACGCAGCTCAAGGGAGTTTTAATGTTCTCTATATCATTGGCGCTACGCAGGAAAACTTCCCCGGAAGCTCCATTGACCAACCGCTTCTTAAACGCAATGAGCGAATGTTGCTTCAAGAACTAAGTGTCATGGATCTACCTGATCCGGATCTGGAAGATGAGCGCCAAGCAGCCGCCATCCTTTACAACAGTCTGTGCCATTGTGCAAAAGAAGTTCACTTAAGTCACCACAACGGTGAAGATTCGGATCCTCTCGTGGTTGAGCGCTTGAAGAAAGTATATTTATCCTTCGAGCCGGAAACCTACACGCGTACCATCTCTGCCGCGGCACATGATTCCCGCCTTGCATCCTTCGCTTGGGCGAAGCAGGCTTTTCTTAGCTTGCCGGCACGGACCTTGGCATCTCCCGTTGAGGCGAGAGCCTGGCGAGCCGTCTTAGCGACACTCAAGAGCCAAGACCCTCAATTCAACGATGAGCTGGAATCCTTATTTTCCCGGATCAGTTCTGCCGATGATCCTAATGCCCGTCGCCAATTGCCGGAGGGTTTAGTGCATCAGCGCTTAGGGGAACATCCAGTGTTCAGTGCGTCACAATTGGAGACCTATGCAGCCTGTCCTTTCGCCTATTTCATGAACTATTTTCTTCGCTTAGAAGACAGACAAATTTGGGAAGCTAAAGTGACCAATATCGGTGAGTTGATGCATGGGATCTTGGAGTACACCTATGATGAGCTCATCCGCTTGCTTCGTACAGTCCCGGATGCCTTGCGCGAATGGGTGTCGGAAGATCCTGAGGTTCAAGTTGAGCGGGCCTATCAGCGTTTGATGATGGACAATCCTCAATTGCGCGTTTTCCTGGAGCCTGAGAATACAGTTTCCATCACCCGTTTCGCTAAAATTCGTACGAGCCAGATCTTAGCCGACCAGCGCCTAATGCCGGACGATTATGTCGCCCATGAAGCAGAATGGAGCTTTGGTCCGGGTCAGGTATTTACCCCTACGTTTGAAGCGGATGGTCCTTATGGCCTCAGAGGCTTGGTGGACCGTATCGATCGGTCCATAACGGATCCTACGATCTTTGCTGTACGAGATTACAAGAGTTCTGAGCGTACGTTTGAGGCATGGTCCTATTTAGCAGGACTGGAGATCCAACTTCCCCTCTATGCCTTAGCACTTCAACAATTCTTCGATCAAGCGTTGGACGGTGGCCAAGTTAGAAGTGCTGCATGGGTGGACTTGTCGTTGAAGAAAACCGAGCTGGCGGAAGATGAAGCCGCTCCCACGAACGAAGCGTGGGAAGAAAGACGTTTCAAGGACGCCGCAAATAAGGTTGAAGCCATCGAGGGGAAAATTAAGAATCTGAATTGGCCGAGGCTGATTCATCATACCGAGCGTATCAGTGACCATTGGGCCAGGGAGATTCGATCCGGGAAGATGCCGGCAAATGCCGTGCTTGGTGTGGGGAACTACAAGGCACAATGCGAGTGGTGCGAGCACAGAGCCGCCTGTGGCCTGTCTAACCCGGCGATAACAGCTCGGGACTATCGAAACGCTGTGCCTCGAGCAGCAGATCTCTTACGGAAACTGGAAATCGAAGGAGCAGGCGATGAAGCATAAACCTACTGTGGAACAACAAGCCGCTATCGATGCTCCCTTGGGCGAGATCTTGGTTAGCGCCAGTGCAGGGACCGGTAAGACTCGTGTCATGACCGAGCGCTTGATGCAACGCATCGTCGCGGGTGAAATCGATGTCCGAGACGTCTTAGTCCTGACGTTCACGGAAGCTGCCAGCCATGAAATGAAGCGCCGGATCAGCGTGCTTCTGGATGAAGCGATCGTGACCCATCCTGAGCAACGGTCTAGGCTTCTTGCCCAAAGACGACGCTTACAACAAGCGCAGATCTCAACGCTCCATGCTTTTTGCCTTCGTGTCATTCGCGATTTTCGTCACCTCTTGGAAGATGAGGGAGAACCGGTGGTGGAAGCCGGCTTTCATACCCTTTCAGCAGACCTTGCAGCGGAGACGCTGGAAACTGCCTTGGAGCAAGTGATGGAAGATGCCTATCGTACGATGGCCGAAGAAGAAAGTTTAGGCCTTGCCGATCGAGAGGGCATATGGCTTTTGAATGATACTTTGGGGACTTCTAGAAACGATCAACCCCTCCGTGACACGCTCATCAGCACGTACTACAAGCTTCAAGCCTATCCTGACTTTGAAGCTTTGGTCTTGGGTGCACTTCAAGAAGCGGAAGCGATCGCGGAAGATCTATGGACTCCTACATCTCTTCGTTGGATCACGGAAGAATTGAAGCCCGAGGTTGAAACAGCCAGATGGGCTATTTCAGAGCTTACAGGGATGCTGCCGAGTGTCCGTTTCTATGTCTATGATCCGACAAAGAATACGAAGCAGGCGCAGTTAAGCAGAGAGAAGGATGAAGCTCGAAAGGCTGAAATAAGGACTGTCATCGAGGCTTGTCACGACATCATTGAGCACTATGATCGGCTTGTGGGCATCGCACGAGGAAACGTCCGGTTTGTCCCGGACATCGACCGTTGGGATGCTTGGCGTGATCGTGTGGATCGAGCCATCCTGGCACTAAAGAGTGTAAGGATCTCCATCAAGAAAGACGATCCTGAAAGATCTGCCTTCGTAAGGCTTTACAACTTTACGCTTCGTCGCCTTGTCGAGCGATTTACAAAATCAACCAAAAGCCGGGTGATTCTCTTCCGACGACCTCAAAAGGAGATTCAATCTGAGCTTAAAACAATGCTGCCTGCGATCCGGAGTTTTGCTCAATTGCTGCTTAATCTCGATGATCGTTACCAAGCAGAGAAGAAGCGTTTGGGCGGTATCGATTTCTCCGATTTTGAACACTATGCTCTCAGGATCCTGCGTCAAGAGGAAGCTGCTCGCTTCTATCAACAGCGCTATAAAGAAATATACATTGATGAGTATCAGGACACTTCAGAGATACAAGAAGCTATTTTAGAAAATCTTGGGGAGCATCGGACATTCCGAGTTGGTGATGTAAAGCAATCTATCTATCGCTTCAGGGCAGCTGAACCTCGTCTCTTCCTGGATCGTTTGCAAAGATACCAAAAGAACGAAGGCGGAGAGCTCTACACCTTATCGACGAACTTCCGTTCTGAACCCGGCATCTTGGAATGGGTGAATGAACTCTTCACCACCCTCATGCAGTCAGAGGTCACGGAAATCGAGTACCAAGGTCTGCACGAATTTACTCCCGGCCGAGCAGCACGTGAAGATGGCCCCAGAATGAATCTCACCTTATTGATGAATGAATACGGCAGTGAGATAAGCGGACCGGAGCAAGATGAGATCTTGGATCGACGGGTTATAGGGGATGTGATGCGTCTCTTGAACGAAGGCGTTCCTCCCGGTGATATTTGCATCATGGCTCGAAATCATGCCGGTCTACAGCGTTTTAGTCGATGGCTGCAAACAGCCTCAATTTCCTATTCCTATGGTGCTGCGCAAACCAATGATGAGTTGCCGATACAACAACGGCGTCTTGAGACTTTGATCCGGGTTTTGGACAATCCCAGGCAAGATCAGCCGCTTGCTGCAGTCCTGATGTCGAGCTTCGTCCCGCTGGCTTTTGTAGAAACAGAGCTCTTAGAATTACGCCTGGTGGATAAGGGTAATAAGTTTAAGTTCCATGAGCTAATCTTGGATCTGGAGCTTGAGGATTCTCAACTTTCCAAGACGTTGCAGCAAAAATTAAGGCTCTTTCGTCTATGGCTTTATGAGCTCCGTCGTCCTCTCGGGGCAGGGGCTCTCCAAGAACGTTTTGCGGAAATCTTTGAGCAATCTGACTTCTATGCCGTGTGTGCACTCTCCGGTGACCCCCGCGAACAGCAGTTACCCGAACAATTTCTTGCGTACCTTGAATCCAATGCGGATCTCGAGGATTTCCACAGCTTAGCCAAGCGTTTGCAGGGTGGGGCTAAGCCGCTTGAACTGAATACCCCCCAACAACCGGATCTACAGCAGATTCAATTGATGACCTTTCATGGCAGCAAGGGCCTTGAATTTCCCTATATCTTCCTCTTGGATTTCCAGAGAAATCTCTTCACCGGTGGAATGGATGATCCCTTGAATTATGATAGAGATCTTGGGTTTACCATCAATTATCGCGATCCGAAGAAACCATTTCAGCGCAAGAATATCTTCGATCGACTCTTAAGATCCAGGTTGAGACGCTCCGATCTTGCTGAAGAAGTGAGACTTCTTTATGTAGCTTTGACGAGAGCAGAGACGAAGGTCTCAGCGTATGCGAGAGTCAATCGCAACAAGTTGTTGAATTATCATCAAGACCGGTTAAATCAGGCAGAGGATGTTTATTATACGGGGCTTTCTCCGGATGAATACGCCGAGAAATTCCGTCATTATGACATCAGGGAAGCCGGGAGTGCATTGGATCTCTTCCTCACAGGTCTGGATCTTGAAGCTCTGGATCACCTTGTGGCTATTTCTGATGATTCCGGATTTAGTCCTATCTCTAAGCACATCAAAGCAAGGATTCTTTCGCTTGAGACACCTTTAACGAATGACGTTAAGACCGGCGCAGAGCCTATGGTGACAATCCCTGACGAGCAAAGGTTCCAAGAACACCTCACCGAAGGACCTCTCACCGAAGGGTCGCTCACCGAAGGACCTCTTACCGAAGGGTCGCTCACTCTCACCGAAGGACCCCTTCTTGCACCTAGGAAAGTTGTTTCTACCCCTAGTCCTGTGATCGAAGGCATCAAGGAGAAGCGTTTCTTCATGGCGCAAGCAGAAGGAGATATAGATCCATATTATGCTGCGCTCTTCAGTGAAGGAGCGAGAGACAAAGAACAAGAGATGTTGGAATTGAAATATTCCGTTTCAGAGCTCCTCAGATGGCCGGAAGAACGTCTCGAATCTGAAGAGCGGATCGTTTGGCAAGCAATCAACCGTCAGCAAAGTTCGCTTGAAGACGTCAGGTTAAGCCCCTGGACTGAAGGCAAACTCAAGGGTGCAGAGCGAGGGTCTGCAATCCACGTGGTCATTCGATACCTCGACTGGTCAGCTTTGAGGAGTGCATACGAAGCGGGGAAGGGGCTGGAAGCCTACGAAGAGCAAATAAAGCAGATGCTCGACGCTCACATGATTGAACCTATCGTCATGGAGACAGCAATTCCTTTGGGTGAGAAGATGATGGGGCTCGTGAGATCAGATGTAGGAGCCAAACTGGCTCAATATCCCTGCCTCCAAGAACAACCGTTCACTTTGACGGTGCCGGTTCAGGAATTATATCCGGGGATGGCCGGTGAAGTGCAAGTGCAAGGTGTCTTGGACTTGGCCTGGTTTGAAGGCGATGTGGCCGGTTTACTGGATTTCAAGACAGACTATATCAATGGTAGTAGCGAATCTGCCCTGGCAATCCTCAAAGAACGCTACGGTCGTCAGATGGATTTCTACCGGCGAGCCATTGAGAACTCAGGATTGACGTCCAAGGTCAGTGAACGATTCATCTTCCTCGTCGATCGAGGCGAGTTGTTCAAGATCTAGGGTCTTGCGTGCTTGTTTGTTTCGCGTCCGAAGTTCGCGGAAGAACTGTTTGAGCAGTTCGCTCGATTCGGTAGCGTAAAGACCGTGAGACCAACTCACATGATGATTTAGAGTCGGGATATCGAGCAGTTTAGCTTGTGATAGAACGAAGCCGCCCTTTGGATCAGCTGCTCCGAAGACAAGTTCAGGGATTCTTGCTTGATAAATGGCGCCGGCGCACATCATGCAAGGTTCAAGCGTGACATAGAGTTTCGTCTCTTCCAAACGCCATGACCCCAAACGTCCGGCTGCTTGCTCGATGACTTTCAGCTCAGCATGGCCCAGAGGATCTTGTGCTGTTTCGCGCGTGTTTCCTGCCTTTGCAATGATCTCATCTTGATAAACAAGGGCTGCACCGATAGGCGTTTCTCCTATCGAAGCAGCCTTCTTTGCTTCATCTAAAGCAATGCGCATTGCCTCTTTGTCCAGATCCGTCCAAATCACAAAGTATCCAAGCAAATCGTTCCAATAGGACGAATGTTGAGGACTTGGCATTTACCTTCACCGAAGAGCTTGTCCATCGTCTCACGATAGGTTTCAACCAAATAGTGGGGCACAAAAGCCTGCACCGTCCCGGCAAAGCCACCACCATGGACTCGCCAAGCACCCTCACCTTTGAGGAGCGCCTCTGAGACCATAAGACCAACCGCCAGAGACTGGAAGGCGGGTTCCTTAGCATCATAAAGATTCTGCAGATACATCCAAGAGCTCTTGCCTGAACTTAGGATGCCATCCAAGAATGTCTCCAGATCTTTCTCTTCCAAGGCTTCTACCAGCTCAGGAACACGATGGTTTTCCGTGATGAAATGGAAGGCTCGGAGGAGCGCCCGGTCACTGACTTCATTATGGAGATCCGGGAGAGCTGTCATGAATTTATCAAGACTTATGGGACGAAGATGATCTTGGCCAAGCTCGTTGGCCACCGCCTTCATCTCACGTGGAATAGCAGCGTATTCATCCGTGAGATCGGCGTGATCCCCGGGACACTCCGTGATGATTAAGTCATAGCCGAAGTCGGAAAAGTCGACATCTATCTCATAGAGCTGTGGGTCTGCAGGGTCTTCAAAGTCGAGATGAATCAGGCCACCGACAGCACATGCACATTGGTCCATAAGTCCCGAAGGTTTGCCGAAGTAGTGATTCTCGGCGTATTGAGCAATCTTTGCGCGTTCCAATACCGGGAGATCTCCGGCTCCGAAGAGTTTATCCAGGATTGTCACGATCATGACTTCAAAGGCCGCGGAAGACGATAGGCCGGAACCCTTAGGGACTCTTGAAATCGTATAGATTTCGCATCCTCCGAGGTCAAAGTCCATCTCTTTCAATTTTGAAGCAATGCCTCGGATCATGGCTGCAGAACTCTCACGCTCAGTTTCCTGCATGCTGAGGTCGTCGATATTGATCTCATCAATCTTTTCAAATTCGAAGGACTTGACTCGGATGACCGGTTCTTCAACCTTACGGGCAGCTGCAATGATGTCGAGATTGACAGAACAAGCGATAACTTGACCTTGCTGATGATCCGTATGGTTTCCACTGATTTCACTTCGTCCGGGAGTGGAGAATAACGAGATCTCCTCATCCTCCTTGACGTCATAAAAAGCCTGAAACTTTTCTATCAGGTCCCGATAGCGCTCCCGATTCTCTTCGATCTGCTCATCTGTGCAAGGACCGTAAAGTGCCTGCAGGATTTCTGTGAATTGATCCTCTTGAAGGTGGGATCGCCACGTCCTTAAGTCCATGGAGTCGTCCTTTCTTGTGTTTGTTGCTTTCCAACTCTTAGCTCATTATAATTACTGGTATTGTGTTCGCAAGTGAGCGGTATTTTGCGCTTGTTTTTAAGGGAGATTTCATGGCGATTCGCGAAGGACGTTGTTCAAATTGTGGTTCCATTATCCGTGTGCAAGACCAAGAAGCAGCTGCACGTTGTATTTTTTGTTGGGCTGAAACGCCAACCGATGAAGCTCTAGCTTTAGTTGATGCACCGTCAGATCATGTTTTTCCTAATCTCGATATAGAAGCTCCGGACGAAGAAGAACGTAGCGCTACGATGCTCCAACAACTAGGCATCAGTGGTGAAGCTAGTGTCAGAGAAATCGTCAAGAGCAGATCCCCTCGCAAAGTCATCAAAGAGACGGATCAGCTCAGTGCAGTTGAGCGCGTCAAGGCTATGGCCAAAGAGAATAAACTTGTTAAAGTGCCAAATGTCTCAGCAAAAGCCATGATCCAGATGGTCATTGTGGCCGTCTTAGCCGTTGCTCTCTTCTTGCTCTTTACGTTCCCGAACTACAATCGTTATCGGGTGCAAGCCGAAGAACTCAATCAGCTCATCGTTGAGAGAACGGAAATTGAAGTTGATCCGGTCCAAGAAATTCGATACAGCGGACGTGATTTCAAGAGCGCTCTCATCGTCTATAGCGATGGCGAACTGAGCGAAGATGATGCCAAGCATTTGACGGAGATCTATGCCGGTGCCAGAGCTGAGCTCTATGATCACGGTGACGATCCCTATCGTGACGAACTAGGCTTAGCCATATGGTCAGACGGCAAGGCTTATGACGTACAAGTCAACACAGATGGAAACATCGATGTCCAAGAGGTGCAATACGTAATGCCGGCTCCTCAAGCAGAAGATGTCGAAGAGCTTGTAGAAGCTGTCGATGAAGATACTGCTGTGGACGGGGACGTAGAAACTGCTGAAGATGTAGTTAGGGAAGAAGATGCTACTGACGAAGAAGTATCTGAAGAAACCGTCGCCGATGAAGATGATTCCGTCACGGAGTCTAATGCCGACTAAACTCAAGACCGATTATATTTAAAGTTTAAGAGCTCCCCGTGGGGAGCTCTTTTTAAATGCTTAATCTCTCAGATAGTGAACGATGGCTTGGGCTGCTGTCGCTCCATCTCCTGTTGCAGTAACCACTTGGCGGAGGGACTTCTGCCGGACATCGCCTGCTGCATATAAACCGGGAACTTTCGTCGCCATGGTTTCATCCGTCAAGACATAGCCTTGGCTATCTAGGATGCCCCACTCCGGATCGCTATAAAGTTTGGAGACCGGATCGACCCCGATGAAGGGGAAGACGCCGTCCGTTTCAAAAACCGTCTCCTCACCGGTCAGACTATCGACATATCGGACGCCTATGACTCCATTCTCATCACCGAGAATTTCAGCCGGCTTCTTATTGATATGGACCGTCATCTTAGGATTATTGGCGACACGATCTATATGAATTTGATCTGATCGAGCCTCGTCTCGACGCATGAAGATGTCGACGGAGGAGGCAAAGTCTGTGAGGTAGTTGCCTTCTTCATACGCGGTATTACCGCCACCAATCACATGCAGTCGCTTGTCTCTAAAGAAAGCACCATCGCAGACGGCACAGTAAGAGACGCCTCGACCGGTGTATTCGGTTTCACCGGGGATACCGAGTTTGCGCTCGAGACAACCGGTTGCAAGTAAAATGGCTTTTGTTTGTATTGGTCCATCCATGGTGTGAACTTGCTTAATATCGTCGTAAGCATCTTCAATTTTACTTGCAACACCCCACTTAAGCTCTGCACCAAACGCAAGCGCATGTTGCTCCATTTCTTGAGCTAACTCGAATCCTTTGGCCTTCTTGATACCGGGCCAATTTTCAATCTCTGCCGTAACCATGAGCTTACCACCCGGTGCACCTTGCTCTAGAATCAATGTGCTCAATCCTGAACGTGAAGCATAGAGTGCTGCCGTCAATCCTGCCGGGCCGCCACCTATAATAATAAGATCGTAGATCTTGTCCATGGAAAGTCGCCTCCTTCTTTGTCTTTCTCTGTCCTTGCATCGAGAGTCCATGATAACGCGGATAAGGTGAAAGAACAGTATCTTTTGTGTTGCTTCACAAGTGGCACTTTCCTATTCCGTTTATCTCTTAATTCAACTTCGGTCCATCGATTCGTTTTATTCGAGAATGAACAGGTTTAGAAAATATTCGAAATTGCCTCTCCACAGTACCGCTTGCCACTGGATATGAACAAAAAATTTGATAGCCTTTAAAGGCAAGTTAACTGACATCCGAGAGGGATCGGATAGAGAAGGAGTCTCAAAATGAGTGATAAATTCTGGTATTGCAAGATATGTGGGAATGTCGTTGTGTATGCAGCCGAACATACGGATGCGCTTGTTTGCTGTGGCGAAGATATGACATTGCTTGAAGCCGGGACAGTCGATGCAGCAAAAGAGAAGCACGTTCCTGAGGTCAAGCGTGAAGGGAATACCCTGGAGATCAAGATTGGTTCAGAACCTCATCCGATGTTAGCCGCTCACTATATCGAGTTTGTTGCGGTTATACAGGAGGGTCTGACGCAGATTCAGACTTTGAAACCTGAAGAAGAACCTAAAGCCAGATTCAACGTCAACGATGGGCCGGCGAGAGTTTATGAGTTTTGTAACCTTCATGGACTATGGATGATAGAGGCATAACGTAAAGATCAACCGGCATGGAGGAGGGCTATCACCTTCATGCCGATTCTTGGATAAATTAATACTAGCTATACTACTTGGCACAAGTAATTCGACAAATATATCTAACAGTTAAGCTGATAAGCGATCACAAACTTTACAGTGTTATTAGAATAAAAACTATATTAAAGATAAATACAGAAAATGATTACTAAACTGCGATAGCGTCCATATAATTGTGTAAAAGTGAAAAGAGGCCACGAACAACCCCTTACAGTACAATGCTTTTAACAACTAAACCAAACTGGAGGGATACTCACGATTGCTAGGGGCTGTCCTCATGGACATCCATGAGAATTGGATATCAAGCTCAAGAGCTTATCTGAAGATCTAGAGGACCAACATTGTACTAGCGCATTTTACACAAGATTCTGGACTTGACTCCGCCGATACCTATCCCATAGAGTGTGTCATCTTCACGGATGACAGCGACTTGTCCGAATCTACTACCGTCTAAGGCGATGTCGACTTTCTCAAACGTTTCGCCATCCACGGATTTGGCTAAACCTCCGTAATTGATGTCCCATTGGCCCGGTTCTCCCCAAGATCGAACACTCATGAAATAGACATAAAGGGCATCGTTGACGGAGATACCACCGGTAGGGATGGCCGTGTGTTCGGTGCCGGGGATCTTCTTGCTTGAGATAAGCTCAATTGCGTAACGCCCATTTTCGGTAGTGATCATATCTTCGATGATCATTCCTTGCTGGAAGTTCAAGTCGGTAACCTTGGCGGCGACATTGCTACGCCAAGCTCCTCCTTGCATGGGGTTACCCATGTCATCACCCAAGAACGTATCGCCTAAGAAAAGATAGAGCGTATCGTTATGCATAATGGGGATTCCCAGATCAGTGCCTCCTACGGCAAATCGTTCTCTGGTTTTGTTGGCTGATGCATCTCCTGTTATGAGACCAAGATTCTTGACCGATTCGATGATTTCTTTCGACCACCTGGTAGGTTGTTGGGGGACAGTCATATACGTGCCCTCCTCTGCTGAGTGTTGTACCGGAGGAAATAACATTCCAAGGATTAGAGCGAATAAGAGAAACTTCTGTGCTATTCGCATATTTAACTCATTTCATTTGATATGCAATCGATTCCATATCCTCAAAGCACGGGATTACTTAGCTGTCAATGTTGTTTTGACAAGATGCAGGAGATTGTAAGAACGAGAGCATTCCAAGTTAGACGATAGAAGAAGAGCACGATTGCACTTCCACCAATTCAGCTTGGTTTATTCCTCACTTGAGTGTGATGTCATGGATGTTTTGGTTTATCCAGAACACCGGAAGGACTTGAAGACTTGTATACTGAACTCGATTTCTAACATTAACCGGGGAAGCTTAAACTCCATTTTCTAACGCTGAAAGGAAGTGAGCCGATGCGAGCAATGATGTCTCAGCTGGTGCAGGGGAATGATGTTAACGGACAAGGCGCACTCTTTGGAGGCCGCTTGATGCAGTGGATCGACGTGACCGGGGCAATTGCTTGTCGCCGTCATGCCGGGATGGACGTTGTCTTAGCCGTTGCAGATTCCATGCAGTTTCTTGCTCCGGCACATCTCAACGATACTGTGAACCTCTATGCACACGTCACCTGGACCGGCCGAACCACGATAGAGTGCTGTGTTGAATCATTTGCAGAGAGGCTCGACGGATCTTTAGAGTTGGTGAACAAGGCTTTTATGTTGTATGTGGCTGTGAAAGATGGTGAGCCGGCAGACGTTCCTCGTTTTGTGCCGCAAGGTGCTCAAGCCGAAAGCGAATACGAGGCAGCAGAGTTACGGCAGGAGGCTCGTCGTGCCCGGCGTCAGGAGCCGATGAATGGCAACAAGAAGCGGGAAAATTGACTTCAATAACTCATGTGAGATAATGGCTCAATTATAGATTTTTATGAGGAGGAACTGATGGCCATTTATTACGATCAGGAATCTCGTACGTTTAGCGAATATCTACTCATCCCGAATCTCACAACAAAAGAATGTCAGCCCCAGAATGTGAACCTCGAAAGCGCAATTACACGCTACAAACCGGGGGAAGAAGACACAGCCTTGAAGGTCAATGTGCCTCTGACGTCCGCTATTATGCAGTCCGTTTCCGATGATCAATTAGCCATAGCCCTAGCTCGTACCGGAGGTTTGTCCTTCATCTTCGGCTCACAATCTGTCAGCAGTCAAGCGGAGATGGTGCGACGAGTCAAACGTTTCAAAGCCGGTTTTGTTACCTCCGATACCAACCTCAAGCCTGATGACACTCTAAACGACATCTTGGAGATCAAGAATCGTACCGGTCATCAAACGGTTGCCATCACGGATGACGGTAGTCCTAACGGTATACTCCTGGGCCTAGTCACGTCACGCGATTATCGACTTTCCCGATCCACAGGAGATGAGATCATCAAGGATTTCATGACGCCCATCGAGCGCCTCATCACGGCTAAAGAAGGTGTCACATTATCTGAAGCTAACGATATCCTCTGGGAGAATAAACTCAATCAGGTGCCCATCATCGATGAGGAAGGTCGCCTGGTTTGTCTAGTCTTCCGTAAAGACTATGACGCCCACAAAGAAAATCCCGATGAGCTCTTGGATGTCCACAAGCGTTTGCTCGTAGGCGCCGGTATCAATACCAGAGATTATGAGGAGCGTGTGCCCGCGCTCGTTGATGCCGGAGTTGATGTCCTCTGCATCGACTCATCGGATGGTTTCAGTGAGTGGCAGGAAACGACAATCAAGTGGGTCAAAGAGAATTATCCGGACATGCCTTGTGGTGCCGGAAACGTCGTCGATGAAGTCGGCTTTCGTTTCTTGGCTGATGCCGGTGCTGACTTCATCAAAGTAGGTATTGGTGGCGGTTCAATTTGCATAACTCGCGAACAAAAGGGCATTGGCTGCGGTCAAGCAACCGCTCTTCAGATGGTCAATGAAGCAAGAGAGCGTTACTTGGAAGAGAAGGGAGTCTACATCCCGATCTGTTCCGATGGGGGGATCGTCCACGATTATCACATGAGCTTAGCTCTCGCTATGGGCGCCGACTTCCTCATGCTGGGTCGTTACTTTGCTCGCTTCGATGAGAGTCCAGGTGAGCGTCAAATCGTCAATGGTGCGTTCGTGAAAGAGTATTGGGGTGAAGGTTCAAACCGTGCTCGTAATTGGCAGCGCTATGATGGCGGTGGTAAGGATGGCGGGATGATCTTCGAAGAAGGTGTTGATTCCTACGTTCCTTATGCCGGTTCTCTTAAAGAAAATGTTGACCTGACCCTTGCCAAGATTCGTTCCACCATGTGTGCTTGCGGCAGCGTCAAGCTCGCAGAATTCCGTGAGAAAGCTCGCATGGTTCGTGTCTCACCCACTTCCATTGTTGAGGGCGGAGCGCATGACGTTATGCTCAAAGAGAAGGAACGTCGTCACTAAATCAAGGCGGTTGATTCACACCATAAATCTACAGGGCTCGACGACAAAATTGTCGGCCCTTTTTTTTATGGAACCATATCCAAGGATTCAAAGCTTGTGCTAGAATCTTGAGCTATGCAAAATCAAGATAATAGTTTCAATCCATCCGTCACGATTGTCGGTAAGAGCGTCTTCGGGCGCTTCTTTGGCAGCGCAGAATTTATCAAACTTCTACTCACCGTGGGTCTGCCTGTCCTGATCCAGCAGATCATTACAACCGTCGTGAATATGATGGATACCATCATGATCACGCCCCTGGGAAGTGAGTCGATTGCCGCCGTCGGGCAGGTCAATCAGTTCTTTTTCTTCTTTTCCGTTATTATCTTCGGTGTGAACAGTGGCGCATCGATCTTCTATGCCCAGTATTACGGACGCAAGGATTATGTCGGGATTCGCTTGATGGAAGCCATTGCAATGCGTCTTACCTTGATCATTGCTTTGATCTTTTCCTTGGTGTCTTTTCTCATCCCGGAAGAAATCGTGCGTATCCTGGCACCGGATCCCGCTCTAGTAGTGATCGGCAGCGAATATCTGATCATTCTTGCGACGTCCTTTTTTGCCTTTGCTTTGACTCAAGTCTTTGGCATCGCGCTTCGCAGTACCGGGCAAGCAAAAGTCGGAATGCAAGCGTCGCTCTTGGCTTTTGTGTTTAATGTTGGACTCAATTACATCTTGATTTACGGTAAATTGGGTTTTCCGGCCTTAGGGGTACGTGGTGCAGCCATTGCAACCGTCATTGCACGAATCGCCGAAATGATCTGGATCCTCAAGTTTATCCTTCGTAAAGATTGTAAACTCGTCGAGAATCTGTCGGAGCTACTCCATATCGATTGGCAGATGTTTAAACAGTATCTAAGCATGGCGACCCCTGTTATCACGACGGAAACCCTCTGGTCATTGGCTCAACTTCTTTTTACCTTGGCCTATGTGCGAATCGGCGCTGAAGCTTCCGCTGCGATGCAGCTTTCGGGCACCATTCAAAACATCTTCTACATCCTCACGATGTCGCTTGCCTCTGCTTCTGCCGTTGTCATTGGTAATGCCATCGGTGCGGGGGAGAGTGACTCGGACGTCATCATGGCGATGGCAGATCGCATCCTTCGTATAACCGTAGCGTTTGGTGTATTGAGCGCAATCCTCCAAATCTTCTTCCCGGAGATCTTCCTCGTGATCTTCCCAAGCGTCGAACCTCAACTTCGTATTGTAACGGCCAACCTCATTCGCATAAGAGGGGCCTTCATCATTGCACGCTTCCTAAACTCTTCGATTTATCTGGGGATCTTCCGTGCCGGAGGGGATGTGCGGATTCCAATGCTCGTGGAGATGCTCACCATGTGGATCTTTGCAGTGCCCATTGCTTTCATTGCAGGCTTGTACTGGCAGCTTGGAATCTACTGGACCCTAAGCCTCGTCTCCTTAGAGGAAGTCATCAAACTTGTCGTTCTGTTTCCGCGCTATCGCCGTCGTAAGTGGATCAATCGGGTGTAAACACAGAGGCTTACACAGATGCCTACCTCCAATGATTCCGTGGCATTTTTCTCACCATAGCA
This sequence comes from uncultured Oscillospiraceae bacterium, assembly GCA_964345975.1. GTDB lineage: Bacteria > Bacillota > Clostridia > Saccharofermentanales > Fastidiosipilaceae > CAYFSS01. The sequence continues at coordinate 12,872 of CAYFSS010000007.1, read as the reverse complement.
TGAGACCTATTCCACCCAAAAGCCCATACATCTTCTCAACAAACCCGACGTATCCTTGCTCAGGAAGGCTATCCTACGTGATACACTATAAAAGATGCTAAATACTTGGAGGTGGATTATGAATAATGCTTGTATAGAGACTATCTTAGATCGCCGAACCATCCGTAAATATAAGGCCGAAGTTGTCGCCCAAGATCTCTTAGATCAGGTGATGGATTGCGCCATTCATGCCCCGACGGCTGCTAACCGACAACAGCGCAAATTCACGGTCTTGAAGGATCCTGACACCATTCAAGTCTTAGCTAAAGCCATTGGCGAAGCAACCGAAAGAGCAAACTACAATCTCTTCAACACGTATACGCTCATCATCGTTTCCGTCCCGCAAAAAAACCATAACGGCGCCGTAGATACCGCATGTGCTATGCAAAACATCATGCTGGCCGGCCATGCCTTAGGGCTCGGTGTTTGCTGGATCAATCAAATGCGGGATATCTGTGATGAGCCTAAGATCCGTGAACTCCTCAGTTCCTTCGAGATCCCTGAAGATCATAGAGTATGGGCAATGGCCACGATCGGTTATCCCAAAGAAGAAGCCCCGCTCAGAGAACGCACTGAAATCGTGAACTATATTGGTTAAGCGGAGGCTCACTTGTATTATCAACTGCTCGAGCGAGCGCAAGCCTTTGACCCGACTGCAGGGATTCCGGAAGGAAAACTAGCGGCTTTTGTATCGATTGTCGAACTTCCCGAATTGATTGATGTTCTGGATCTGGATAATACGATCTTGGAGCTGGTCGATGACGAGGCGTTGGAAAATACCATGACGGCATGGGAGGATTTCAGTTTCGGCATCGTATCGACCGTCGATGTTGGAGATGTCTATCGTGAACGCGACTTGATCGGGCTTCTGCTTACCAAAGACTATTTTATCGTCATCGATATTGAAGATAAGGACGCTTCAACTCGACATCATTTTCGGCGCGCTCTGGAACAGCCTTTGGCAAGAAATCTCACGATCCCTCGCTTGTTCAACTTATTCGTCAAAGAATTGATCCGTGGCCATGCTCAAATCTTTCTAAACTATCAAAGAAAGATCGATGAGTTCGATCGGAGCATTTGGGATAAGGAAACGGAAGATAGGCTATTTGAGAATGAGCTCTCGGAAACAAATCACCAACTTCTGGTGCTCTATGGTTATTACGAGCAGTGGGTAGAAATTTGTTCCGAGCTTGAAGAGAATGAGAATGAAATTTTCCACGTCGATCAGTTAGGTTATATCCGTTCTATCCTCAATCGAATGGAACATTACAGTGGGAATATGCGATTCCTGCGAGAGTACGTTGCTCAAGTTCGCGAATCTTATCAAACGCAACAGGACCTCAAGCTCAATCAAGCGATGAAGATCTTTACGGTTATAACAACGATCTTCTTTCCTCTGACCTTACTTACCGGCTGGTATGGCATGAACTTCGCGCACATGCCTGAGCTCGATAATCCTTATAGTTACCTCATTATTATCGTAATTTCTATCTTGATCATCGTCATCTCCATCTGGTATTTCAAGAAGAAAGATATACTTTAACGCGCAGGCCATATTTTTCCTTTACAATTAAAGCTTGAGATTTAACGTAGTTTTAGGTGATGTGCGCTTCGTGTGCGACTTATTTCACACAAAAGCCCACCGGTACTTACGAATCATGCTGAAACGTTAGGAAGTGAGGCAAGCATGCTGTTCTCTTTGAACATTGAAGGTGCAAAGATCATGAACGTGCGGCGATTTATGCTGCTCATTCTCCTCGGCACCATGACGCTCATCCTTGCGGCCTGTGATCGGCCGGCGGCTTCGGCCGAAGAAGAATCTGTGGAGGAACCAATGAAGATAACATCTTTGGGCTTAACGGATGCCCGTGAGATCTATTTTGCCGGTGGCTGTTTCTGGGGGGTTGAAGGCTACTTCAAAGCTATCCCGGGTGTCATCGAAACGGAAGTCGGCTACGCCAATGGTCTAAGTGATGAAGCAAGCTACGCCAAGCTATCTGAGACGGATCACGCTGAAACCGTGAGGGTTAAGTATGATGCACATAAGATCGGCCTGACGGAATTGCTTCAGCATTATTACCGTATCGTCGATCCCTATTCCATCGATCAACAAGGGAATGACAGAGGTCGTCAGTATCGTACGGGCATCTTCTATACCGATGAACAAGATGCTACGATCAGCTTACGCTTCATCATCTTGATGCAAGAGAATGCAACCGAGAAGATACGTATCTTGCTTGAGCCGCTGGATCATTTTGTTCCGGCTGAAGAAGTCCATCAAGATTATTTGGGGAAGAATCCGGGCGGTTATTGCCATATCGATCTAGGTTTGGCCAAAGAACCTCTCGATCCCATCGAAGGGTTGCGCGATCTGTCGGAATTAACCGAGATTGAACGCAATGTGACCCAAGAGAACGGGACGGAAACACCTTTCACCAGCCCCTTGAATGACGAGGAACGCCCCGGGATCTATGTCGACATCGTGAGTGGTGAGGCTCTTTATTCTTCGCGCGACAAATATGATGCCGGCTGTGGCTGGCCTTCTTTCACCCGTCCGATTCGTGCGGTTGCCAATACCTATCATCAAGATTTGTCTCTCGGTCGTGAGCGCGTAGAAGTACGCTCAAGCCAAGGGGATAGTCACTTGGGGCATGTCTTTGAAGATGGGCCTAAGGCAGCAGGGGGTTTACGTTATTGCATCAATGGTGCAGCGCTGCGATTCATCCCGCTGGAATATATGGAGGCTGAAGGCTACGGGGACTATATCCAAGATGTCGTAGACTACTCTGCTAATCATCACGAAGGCCATGATCACTAGGTAAAAATAGGCTGTAACTTCATCAGAAGCTACAGCCTATGAGGTATCGAAGGATGAAACTCAAATAGAGTTACCGGCCTCAATGCTGATGGCATTGAACTGCGTTAGGATTCCTTCTAGCGTAGTTCTTTTTTTATCCTCACCGGCTCGATCCATGACGATCTGACCTTCATGGAACATCAGTAAACGATCGCCATACTTCAGTGCAAAGTTCAAGTTATGCGTCACCATCAGAGTCGTTCGCTTATTTCGTTGCACAAGATCTGCTGTTTTCTCCATCACGATTTCTGAACTCTTAGGATCTAAGGCGGCTGTATGCTCATCTAAGATCAACAGATCTAGGGGTTGTAAGGTTGCCATAAGGAGCGATAGCGCTTGTCTTTGACCTCCCGATAACGTCGAGACACGTTGACCTAATCTGTATTCTAAGCCAAGCCCAAACTCAGCCAACATCTCGCGGAACACTTCACGCTTCTCGGGTCTTACACTTCGGCCAAGACCATACATTTGTCCCTTATGCTCGGCTAACGACAAGTTTTCCTCGACCGTAAGAGTAGGGCAGCTGCCAAGGCTTGGATCTTGGAAAACTCGGCCTAAACGCTGTGAGCGCTTATGCTCCGGGAGTTTATCAATCCTTTCATCATTCAGAAGAATACTGCCACCATCCGGCATAAGCGTCCCGCTGACCAGATTTAAGAGACTGGTTTTGCCGGATCCGTTACTGCCGATGATGGATACGAAACTGCCTGTATCGATCGCCAGATCAAATTCATGAAAGAGTTTAACTTCATCCGGTGTGCCTGCGTTGAAGTTGAGATCGATGTTCTTTAGTTCAAGCATGATTGGCCCCTTTCTTGCGCTTACTGACCAAGAGGATGATCAGGAAGAGGATACCTTGGGCTAGCTTCATGAAATCGGTGTGGAGACCTAGACGAAGTGCCATGGAAATCAGCAGCTTATAGACGATTGAACCTAAGATAGCTGCTGTAGTGGCTTTTAGAAAAGAAAAGCGTCCAAAGATTGAAATGCCCATCACGACTGAGCCGATACCAATGACCATTGTGCCGGTCCCCATCCCGATATCGAAGACGCGCTGTTGCTGGGTGAGAATTGCACCGCTGAGAGCTACAAGACCGTTGGCTAAACCAAGCCCATAGATCTTGTAAAGACCCGGATCCTTACCGAGGGAAAGGACGACCCGTGGATTGTCGCCGGTTGCACGGAGAACGTAACCAAAGCGGGAAACCAGGAGACGATCGAGAAGCAGTTTAAAGATGATGACAAGGATCAGTGAGATGAAGGTCACTCGTAAGAAGAAACCGCCTAAAGGCTGTGGAATGATCTTGGCTAAAGGGCGATCGAAGATTGTCTGCTGATTGAAGAGCGGAACATTGGAGCTGCCGACCATGCGAAGATTGACCGAATACAGAGAGGTCATGACAATAATACCGGCTAAGAGCTCGGATATCTTCAAGCGAACATGGATGAGTCCTGTAAGCATTCCACTGAGGGCTCCGACGAGAGATGCCAGGATGAGGCTTAGCCATGGATTAACATTGTTTAATAAGGCCAGTGCACAGACTGAGCCACCCAAAGGGAATGTACCGTCTACACTGAGATCCGGAATATTGAGGATCTTATAGCTGATATAGATGCCAAGCGCCAAAATGCCATAAATCAAGCCTTGTTCCAGGACGCCCACCATGAGATTCATAAATACATCCATCATTTACCTCAATTTACCTCATAAGAAAGAGCGGAGGCGGTAAGCCCCCGGTCCACTATTTACTTCATGCCGACAGACCTAGGGTGTTTGATGGCCTAGTCATCCCAATCGTCATCGTC
>CAYFSS010000007.1:0-8070 GCA_964345975.1 uncultured Oscillospiraceae bacterium | reverse complement strand
TCGTCGTCATCGTCGCGGAAATAACGATTTCGTTCTACGTTACGGCTGTTCGGCTGATAGCCTCTGGATTGTTCTACAACAGGATTAACGTCGCGGATGTAGAGATAATCATCGTCATCACGATCATCCCAGTCATCATCCCAATCGTCATCGTCCCAATCGTCATCCCAATCGTCGTCACGACCATCGTCATCTCGCATGAAATTCGGGAGCGTTAAGCCCAAATTCTTGAGCGTTTCCGAATTATAGAAGATCCTCGATTTGGCAACGGCTTCGATATCAATATCATGAGGGTCGTCGCCATCAAGAATGTCCGCAGCCATCTCACCGGCTTCTTTACCTAGTTTGAAGTAGTCGAGACCTGCAGCAGCTAGGAGACCTTGGCGCACTTGCTCTTCTTCAGAACCAAAGTAAGGGATACCCGCCTGGTTGGCCTTCGCGAGAACCGTCTGCATATTATTGACAACCGTGTTGTCGGTCAGATTCGTGAGTGCATCGACGTTGTTGAGAATCTCATCCGTTGCGATAGGAAGATCTGCCGTAGCGCTGATGGAGCGAGCGACAATTTCAAATCCATATCTCGGTGCAAGTTCTTCATAACGTTTTACGGAAGCTACGGAGTTGGCTTCAGAGCTTGTATAGAGAATGCCAAGGCGAGTCGCTTCAGGTAGGAAGTAGCGAATCATGCGAAGTTGTTGTTGGATGGGTAATTGATCGGATACCCCCGTAACGCCGGGAATATTCTTATAGTAATCATCATCCGCAGGACCTTCGGAGGCATCCCCAAGGTTGGCTAAACCGGCAGCTATAGGATCTGTCACCGCATTGAAAACCAGAGGGATATTCCGATCACGCACTGCATTGTAGAGCGCTTGAGCTGATGGTGTTGCGATACCGACCACTAAGTCATAATTCTCGGCAGCCATTTGACTGGCCATCTGCATGTTGAGTGCCATATCAGCCTTAGCGACCTGATAATTCACTTCAAGATTCTGTCCTACGACATAGTTCTCATCTTCAAGACCGGCAATAAGGCCGTCAAAGCTATTCAGCAGTGAAGGATGATCTGCAAACTGTAAAACACCAATACGTTTAGTCGCAGGGCTGTTTGCCTGGATAGGGGAAAAAAATTGCCAAGCAAATACCAGAGCGAATCCTAGAACCGTCAGTAAACTTATAACAGCTTTTCTTTGCTTCTTTGCTGCCATAGATATCTCCAATCTCATTAACGATGGATACGTTCGCATATCCATATCATCTATGTTTGAAAAGTATGCTTCGCCTTTTTAGGCTTATCAAGTATTTTAAGCATTGAAACCTTAAACATTCAAAATTTGGACAAAAAAGAGACTCAATCTCTTGAGTCTCGTAACAGTTTATTCCACGGTAGGGAATTAACTATAGTGCTTACTAAGCAAATTACTCAGCGTCAGCGTCAGTGGCATCGTCAGCAGCGTCGTCAGCAGCGGATTCAACTTCGCTTGCAGCTTCATCGGCTTCTTCTTCAACATCGCTAGCAGCTTCTTCAGCGTCTTCAACAGCTTCTTCAACTGCATCGATCGTAGCGACTGTCGTCGTTGCATCGGTCCTGTTTGTAGCTGTATCGCAAGCGACAAGAACCAAGGAAAGAACCAAAGCCAGTGCAACACTCATCAATTTCTTCATCTTCAAATACCTCCAAAGTGTCTCATAATGATCTGCCCGTTTAGGGCGTTTGATGTTCTGCAGAGCTCATTGCTCCGTAGATCTCAAAGACATTTGTTATTTTAGCCGATCTTTTCAAAAGAAAAGGGACAAAAGCGTTTATTTGATGGACGTCATAACAAATGCATAAAAGTAGTCGTGAAAACTGTGCAATTAATCAGGTTAGTTTTTAGCTTAGACAAACTTACGCCATTTTTTCCAGATCTTCAATTCTTACTTCCATATCTGAATTTAGATCCTGTTCGTATTTCTCGAAGGCATCAAAGACTGCAGCTCCCATTCTTTGCACCTCTCGACCGCTCGAACCTGCGATGTGCGGCGTCAGAAATAGATTGGGTAAGTGATAGAAGGGATGACCTTCTTGCGGCGGCTCTGGAAATGTCACGTCGAGTAAGGCTGTGAGATCCGGTCGTTCTCTAAGGATTTCGGCCAAGTCATCTTCCACAACTTGTGCTCCGCGGCCGGTATTGATGAAGGTTGCATACTTCGGCATCTTCTCAAAGTGCTCACGTTTGAGCATCGCTTGGGTCGTAGGTAAGTTCGGGAGGTGATTGCTGACAACCTCAGAGCTACTAAAGATCAAATCGAGATCAGCGGGCTTTGCTCCATAGGCTTCAAGTTCTTCTCTTGAAACGTAGGGGTCGTAGACAGAAACTTCCGCAAGCGCCAAAACTTGATGAATCTTCTTGGTAAGAAGTCTTGCAATTTGTCCAAAACCTATAAGACCTATCCTCATGCCGTAGGAACCCATATAGTTTCGCCCTAAGTTGACAGCTTCTTCCATCGTCATATTGGACCGCTGCCGAGCTAATGTGAAATAACCCTTTGAAGCCAAGATTATCTGAGCTAAACAATAATCTGCTACGGGGATTGCATTCGTAGATGGTGCTGCGAAGATCCTAACCCCACGATTGAGATAACTCCTTCCAAAAGCCTGCACAGACCCGGCTGCATAGAACAGAGCTTCGAGCTGTGGGAAATGTTCGGCCAAGAAGTCTTCGTCCCACGCCGGGCAACCCCAGGTTGAGAAAATAAAGTGACAGTCCTGGTGGGCTTTTGTGGGGACATTGTTGCCATAGATTGGGGGTAAAAAGTTTAACTTAGCGTGTAGGTTTGCTTGGGTTTCTTGGCTATAAGCGTAATCAATAGCACGTTCTCCATGTTGTGTTACAAAACAGGCATTTTTCATAAGTTCCTCCTTCGCTAGATTATACCGAGAGAACAAAAAACCTCGACCATTGGCCGAGGTTGCAAAGGTAAAAGGACAGATTACTTCGTCAGTCGACGGCCTTCCTTCGTGGTATCCGTCGTGGAGAACTCAACACCCGTCTCATGAGGTTCCTCTTCGTCGAAGATGTAGTCCTTGCCGGGTAAGATTGCATTCAAGAGAATTCCAACGATGGCTGCGATAGCGATGCCTGAAAGCTCAACCGTGGTTCCGAAGACTACGAACGATAAACCTTCCGAAGCGAAGCCCAACGCAAGAACAAGGATGGCAGACGCTACGATGAGGTTCCGGCTCTTGGTGAAGTCCACTTGATTCTCGACCAAGTTACGCACACCGATAGCAGAAATCATACCGTAGAGAATAAGCGAAACCCCGCCAATGATGCCCGTAGGGATTGAGCGAATCAAACCGCTGAAGATAGGGAAGAAGGAGAGGATGATAGCAAAGATCGCTGCTAGCCTTGTGACCGCAGGGTCATAAATTCTGGTCAAGGCCAAGACGCCGGTGTTTTCACCATAGGTGGTATTGGCCGGACCGCCAAATAAGGCCGAGAACATCGTTGCAATACCATCACCGAGGAGAGTGCGGTGTAGACCGGGTTCGCGGATATAGTTTTTGCCTACCGTTGCCGAGATGGCTGAGATGTCCCCGATGTGTTCCATGATCGTTGCCAAGGCGATGGGGAAGATTGTGATGATGGCCGAAAGGTCGAAGATCGCAAAGTTTTCACGATGGAGCGGGACGGCAAAGAGTTTGACATCCTGCATGGTGCTGAAGTCTACCCGTTGGAGAATCAGGGCGACAGCATAAGCACCGAAGATCCCTATGAGGATGGGGAGGATCTTCGCCATTCCGCGGCCCCATATATTGAGCACAATGATGATTACAATTGCGACGATCGCCAATAGCCAATCGGTTTGAGCATTTGCAATCGCCGTGGGGCTCAAAATGAGACCAATAGAAATGATGATGGGTCCCGTTACAACCGGCGGGAAGAAACGCATGACACGCTCAACACCGAAAGCCTTGATTAAACCTGCGAGAAGCAAATAAAGGACACCCGAAACAAAAATCCCGCCACCTGCTTTGGCAAGTTGGACGGGATCAGCAACACCGTTGGTCACGGGCGCTACAGTTAAGTAACCGGCTATAAAGGCAAAGCTGGATCCCAAGAATGCCGGGACCTTGCCCTTGGTCAGGAGGTGGAAAATTAAGGTTCCCAAACCTGCCATCAACAGGGCTGTGCTGATATTCAAACCGGTGATGATGGGGACGAGGACCGTGGCTCCGAACATTGCGAACGTATGCTGAAGGCCAAGAAGAAGGCGTTTCGCCGGCGGGAGTTCCTTGAGGTCCCAAAGCGGCTCAACGCCGATTTGTGGGGATGACTTAGACATGTTTACTCCTTCTATGGAGGCATCTTAAAGTGCTAGACACACTTAGATCGACGCACGACAGTTCTTATCGCAGAGGATTATGCGAGGAGTCGGCACGCTTGTCAATCTCAACGTTTTCCGGCAATAAATTGGGTGTTTGATTCATATAATCTACAGCCCAGTCTCTTTCCCGGAGCCATGGCTTTATCTCTGATTCTTGCAGACAAAGCGGCATTCTATGATGGACTTCGTTTGCTTCTCCTAAAGCTTCACGAGTTAGAAGAACCAGTTCACGTCTGTTCTCAAATATCCTGGCTATAGCAGCAAGAAAGAAGAGTTCATTCCCGGGAAGGACGAACATGTGTCGCTGCTTGTTTGTATCCCACTCGTAGTATCCATGGGCAGGGACAGCAATTCTTGCGGTCTCGAAGGGTTCTTGGAAGGTCTGTTTCTCCAGCACGGTTTCGCTTCGCGCATTGATGAGATTGCGCTTGGAGAAATGAACGGGAAAGCCCCAATAGAAGAGCGCTAATTGAACTTGCTTGTCCTCAGCCGGAATGAGAGCCGGCACCATGGTGCCCGGGAAGATTTCACCTCCTCTATAGTCCGGATCAATTCCCTTAAGAGCCTGGTTTAAGCGAAACGTCAAAGGGTCATCGCGTTCGGGATCAAAGTAGTAGCGACCACACATCTTAAATGTCCTTTCATTTCATTGTTATCTTGGAACTCATGATACACTTTAACGCGTTATTCATAGGGAGTTTAGAGTATAAGGGCCTCTATGGAGGACTCTCATGGAGGAATTAGAATGAAGAAGAAGGCTAGGCCGAAGGATGATTCTGTCTATCGGAGCCCTCAACAGGAAGATCCCGCCCCATTAGTTCCGGACCCGGAGGGAATCGACGATTTACGTGAAGATCCCACGTTCGCCGATGTCCATGTGGAAAGCTTCCCACCCACTGAAGATGAGCTCCAGCCTCAGCCGGGAATGTCCCCTGAGTTATACAATATCCAAGCGAACCTTTATCCTAACTACGAGCGCCGTGTAGATGGTCCTGTGGGTCGGAAGAAGAGAACGGTCCTCGATCCCTCAAGAGGTCGACCGTTGTGGTCCAGAAGAGGGTTTCGCTATGCAGTGATCTTCGGAGGTCTGATTCTCTTAGCAGCCGTTATCGTATTCATTGCCTTGATCCTTCCCAAACTCCGAGAAGACAGTATGAAACCTACCCCTGAGAATTCACCGATTCATTACGCTGATCTCATTGCCTTCTACGCTGAAGCAAACGAACTGGATCCCTTCCTCGTTGCTGCTGTGATGCGTACGGAAAGTGATTATCGGCCCGAAGTCGTCTCGTCCGCAGGTGCTATCGGATTGATGCAAATTCTGCCGGATACGGGTATTTGGTTGGGCGAAAGGATCGGTGTCCAAGTAGATCCCGATGATCTTACGCAACCGGTGCTCAATATAAGGCTTGGAACATCCTTCTTGCGGTATCTCCTCAACTTGTTCGATGGTGAGACAGCGACTGCTATCGCTGCTTATAACGCAGGCCAAGGCAATGTCAGTGCGTGGCTTGAGGAGGATGAGTATTCTGACGATGGTAGAACACTCAAAGAGATTCCTTTCGCCGAGACGAGGAATTATGTCGAACGGGTGCAGGTACGTACAGAACGATATCATGAGGCTTATGACCATGTTTTCCCGGGAAATGCTGACGAGGCTTTTGAATCAAAAGAAGAGGCGGAGGCCAATATCAATCAATAAAAATGAGGCCATGGTGCTACATGGGTGATTGCCTTCAGTGCCGTATCCGGAAGCGTAGATTCGTTGGTTTAGCGAGCTGTGGTTAAGAGATGGTCCGCTTTGTCCAAAATCTTCCTATCGTTTGGAAAGCTAAGAAGCTCTCGTGCTTGTTGATAAGGAAGCCATCGCGCATGAGAAATCTCTTCCTCCTGGACTCTCACGATGGCCTCGGGATCGGCTTCCGCTAGAAAATAAATGACGGTTTTCTCGACCCTAGGGTGGGGAGAATATATATTGATCTCCCGAAAGCCCATATGGAGCTCAACGGTTAACCCTGTTTCTTCTTTGATTTCACGTAGAGCGGTTTCTTTCTCTGTCTCATTGTTTTCAACGTGTCCTTTAGCGTAAGCCCAGTGAGCTGCAGCATGCTGTAAAATTAAATACTCATGGATATCTTCCGGATTCTTTCGCCAGATAACTGCCCCACAGGACTTTTCATGGATCACATTGGCCTCCCTCGATGAACCGCTTTACGTCTTAGCAGTATAACGAAGTCAGAAGTCAAAGAAAGGATTGTTTAATATGCGAAGTGTTAACTCATTTATGGATCAAAAAGGTACGACGTGGAAAATCTGGCGAGGCTTGTGCTCTAATCAGGGTAAAGATGCTGAACAAGAAGTCTTTGATGATATTCTAACATCAGGGTCTCTCCGAATTGTGCGCACTGTTTCCAGTGGACAAGCATCAGGACCTTATATTCAAGCTGAAGCGGAGTGGGTCATCGTTCTTCAAGGTTCAGCTGAATTAAAGAATGCTCTAGGGGATACAGTTGAATTAAATGAAGGGGATGCACTGTTCTTACCTTCCGGTTATGAGCACACAGTATCCAAGACATCCGATCCTTGTGTTTGGTTATGCATTTATTGGTCTGAAGCAACGGAAGAAGAGAACGTTGTAGGGAACGAAGAGAGTGAAGAGAAGGAAGGTGAAGTTGAAGTCAACGAATTGCCTCTCACAGGTCCTCTCAATGCGTCTCAAGAAGATGCCTTCCGCGAAGTCGTCTTATCCCTTCGCTTAGTCATTCATTTGCCCTACGCAAATTCATTGAAGGACAAGCGCCGTGTGAGACAACGCCTGATCTCGGCTCTCAAGAAAGAAAATGTTTCTGTGATGGAAGTAGCACGTCAGGATCAACATCGAGAGCTGTATCTTTCGATTGCTGCTGTATCAATGGGTCAGGAGGCGGCTCGAAAATTGGAACGCCGACTGGTTCAGTTGATCCATCGAGACGTTAGTGATGGAGCCTATTTGCAAGCTTACGGGGTTGAGATTTTGTAGAGTTTTCAATTGATGTTAAAACTTCGTGCGACATAAATTCTTGCGATCGCGATGAGCTTCCGGAATCAAACACGTGACAGAACGCCAATAGATGATCGGGTATAGTAAATTCATAATGGTGTTTATGAGAAGCCAAAATGCCAAAGTAAAAGGAAGATTACATGACGAAAACTAAAAGAGCACTGATGTTTATCGCTCCTCAGTTTGATGAGAAAGAATTTATCTATCCGTATTATCGTCTCCAAGAAGCAGGATATGTCGTGGATGTTGCCGGTGAGTAAACCGAGGAATACAAAGGCAAATCGGACTTGTCTTTTGAAGCCGATATCACGTATGCAGATGCGAATGAAGGGGATTACGATACCTTAGTTATCCCGGGTGGTTTTGCTCCTGATAAGATGCGCACGAACTCCGATGCGCTTGAACTGGTTAGAGCATTTCACAAAGCCAATAAGCCTATCGCAATGATTTGTCATGCCTGTTGGGTCGCAGTCTCCGCAGACGTTATCGATGGTGTCAAGCTCACATCAACGAAGGCCATCAAGGACGACATGGTAAATGCAGGCGCAAAGTGGGAGGACAGTGAAGTTGTCGTCGACCAAGGTTTTATCACTTCGCGATCTCCTGATGACCTGCCTGTCTTTGTGAAGACGCTGTTGGATGAACTGGAAAAATAATTC
>CAYFSS010000006.1:85540-87203 GCA_964345975.1 uncultured Oscillospiraceae bacterium | reverse complement strand
TTATCGTGGAAATGAAATGGGCAATTCTCATCAATTGATTCATCACCTAGATGCATATGTGTATACGTCTCGTATAACGATTGTAATTCAAGATGGTCATCGATGGCATTGCCAGTGGAGCCGTGAAAGAGTAAGTCGAGATCCTTTGCTTCCAACATCTCTCCATTCTCAGCTCTCGTCACAGCCTGCATTCTCACATCTCGCATCCCGATCCAAGGTTCGATGCAGGTGAACAGCAACGATCGTACCGGTGAGTTTCCTTCATCGCTACGATCGCCATGCCTCAGATATAGTTTGCATCCGTGAATGTGCGTAATCATTATCTTAAGGAACATTTTAAGATTCTGAGGAAACCTTGCGGGATTCTTATGGGAGTTTTATTGTGCTCAGTGGATCAAATGGGTACCCCAAGAGAAGGAGCTCTGACATGCTCGAAGCGATTGAGAGAATGAATGAAGCGGAAACCGCTTATCTGCAGGTGCAAGATGACAACAATAAGCTTGAAGCTATCCTGAGTTTCTTTCAAGACATGGTAGAGCATAAGAAACCTTTGGCAGATTACTACGTCAAGCAATGGCTGGAAGATTATAGCCGTTTGGGAGCAACGGATTTCTCAAACGAAGTCACCAATGAAGATGCTATTTACAACGAACTCACGGATCAGTACCTATTGGTCAAGAAGCTTCTCTATTTGTGTGCCGCCTATATCAACGACGATGAGAACAAGTAGATATTTATCCTTCTATCAGTGATTAATACATTGTCACAGGCTCTCAAGATGAGGGCCTGTTTTCTTTCGCTAGAATGGATAACTCAGAATCCATATTTCTGTGATTTGTAGGAATATCTTCAATTCCTTAAGAGTGACTCCTCGAGCAATTGTCAGGATCTGCGGTAGGATACTGAGAATATTGTTCCAGCCGGAAGCCACCTACATTGCTTTATCCAATCAGCCAATAAGAGCCGGATCCTCCAATATTGAAGAAGATCTCATCGAGGACACAGGTCCGAACCCGAAGAATTCACCAACATCATTTCTGCTTCCATCGGTGCTCAAGTCCCCCTCCAACCCAAGAGCCTGAACTATAATTCCCTTACGATTACCCGCAAGAGGAGCTAAGTCATGAAAACGAAAGAAGAATTCTTAAAAGTTCTACGAGATAGATTCAACGCCAACAGGCACCGACATGAGGGCATAACGTGGGAGGATGTTCTATCGAAACTAGAGAGCAACGACAAGGCTCTCGAATCTCTTTATAAGATGGAAGAAACAGGAGGAGAGCCTGATGTCGTGCTCCTAGATAACGGCATCATCACATTCTACGATTGTGCTCCGGAAACTCCCATGGGTAGGCGTAGTCTCTGCTATGACCAAGCAGCCCACGAGTCAAGAAGGAAGAACAAACCTGAAGGCAGCGCCTTGGGCATGGCTGAAGAGATGGGCGTAGAAATCCTAGATGAGGAAGAATACGCTCGCGTACAAGCGGTGGTTCCCATGGATCAGAAAACATCGAGCTGGCTTAAGACGTCCGATTCTGTGAGACAGCTGGGTGGAGCGCTCTTTGGGGATAGGCGCTATGATCGGGTCTTTATCTATCACAACGGTGCTGAATCCTATTACTCGGCACGAGGCTTTCGAGCAAAGTTGAAGCTTGAGTAGAAG
>CAYFSS010000006.1:81169-85440 GCA_964345975.1 uncultured Oscillospiraceae bacterium | reverse complement strand
CTATCTTCTACCTTCACGTGAGACAATGAACCTACACGTGAGACAATGAACCTACTCGAGAATGAGAGAATGAAACTCCCTCGAACGTAAAGGTAAAATTCAAACTAAGGCATAAGACATAAGGAGAAAAACGATGGATATTGGGATGCAAACGGGCGGTCTTTCGGATGCAGTCGGTATGGAAACAGCACTGAAGATGATTGCTGAAGCAGGATTTCAGACAGTGGATTTCAATATTGACGGAGACCATGCGTTGACTGCGGAAGGAAGAGACATCTTTTTACAGTCAGAAGCGGAGGCCTTGGAGCACTTTAGACCGCTGAAAGACCTGATCAGGTCTCATGGACTTCGGGTTCAGCAGTTGCATGGACCCATTCCAACGTATACGACGGATTCCTATGAGCAAGAGCGAATCATTACCACGATCAAGCGTTGCATCGCTGTGGCGGGATTCTTGGACTGTCCTTACATCATTATCCATCCTGCGCACCTCGGTTTTGATGTCGATATGAGTCGCCAAGAAACTCTGGAAGCAAACAAGAAACTGTTTGACCGACTCTTTGAGGATCTTGAACGTCATCAGGTCGAAGCGTGTCTTGAGAACATGTTCCGGGGTTGGAACGGAAAGATCATGGCGTCGGCCTGTGCTCATCCTCATGAGGCTTTGGAATATGTCAGCATCTTGAATGAGATGGCAGGGGCTAGACGCGTATCTTACTGCTTTGACACGGGTCATAATATCCTTCAAGGCTTGGATGTCTATCAGTCTATTCTTGACCTGGCTCCGATCCTCACGACCCTCCACATCCACGACAACAATGGAGTCTACGACCAGCATAGGATGCCCGGGACCGGTGTCATCGACTGGTCACGTTTTACCAGAGGGCTGCGCGAGGTCAATTATGAGGGCGTCTTGAGTTTCGAGACCTTCGCTGAGTTTCAGGTTCATCCGCAGGAAGTTTTCCCTGAGGTCATACAGCTGCAAGCGGCGATAGGTCGCAATTTTGTCCGGGAGATCATAAGTTAGTGTAAAAAGCCCTTCCAGCACTACCATCTGAATCCGTCTTCTTTCACAAGAGGACGGATTTGCTGATTTATCGGCTCCTAACGTCGATTTCAGCGAACTTGTCGCCCTTCTTTGACAAGCTTCCCCACCTGCTCTATATTGAGCTTGCAAACGCTTGCAACCATGCTCCGGGGTCGAGTACTTCATAAGAGTATGCTTGCTGAGGTATAAACATTTGACAATGAGAAAAGGCAAAAGGTGTAAGCATGGATAAGCTTAAATTCGGCATTATCGGGACGGGGCGCATCGGTAGGCTCCACGTAGAAAACATCACTCGGTTCATCCCTGAAGTAGAAATCGTAGCTGTCGCAGATGTCATGATCGACTTGGCTCGTGATTGGGCTGATGGATGGGGTATCCCAAATCTTTTCAGCGATTATCGTGAACTCCTGGCACTCGAGGAAATCGATGCAGTCATCATTGCAACTCCAACGGATACGCACGCCCCGATCGCGGTTGCTGCAGCAGAAGCAGGCAAGCATATCTTCTGTGAGAAACCCATCGACATGTCCCTCGAGAAGACCTATGAGGTTGTCCAGGCCGTTAAGAAAGCCGGTGTCACTTTCCAGGTCGGTTTTAACCGTCGATTTGACCATAATTTCCGCCGCGTCCGTCAACACGTGATGGACGGGACTGTTGGTGAACCGCACATCGTCCGCGTCACGTCGCGTGACCCGGCACCGCCGCCGGCAGAGTATGTTGCTTCGTCGGGTGGGCTTTTTGTTGACATGATGATCCATGACTTTGACATGGTTCGTTATCTCAGCGGCCAAGAAGTCAAGCGCGTCACAGCTCATGGAGCTGTTTTGGTCGATCCTGCAATCGGTGAAGCCGGCGACATCGACACCGCTGTTGTGACGTTGGAACTGGAAAATGGCGGGATCGCCGTCATCGATAACAGTCGTCAAGCCGTCTATGGCTATGACCAACGCGTCGAAGTCTTTGGCTCCAAGGGTCAGGCTGTGGCGTATAACGATCACCCGAATACTGTGGAACTTTACACGGATGAAACGGTCAAGAAAGACAAGATTCCTTATTTCTTCCTGGATCGTTATACGGGGGCTTTTGTGGATCAGTTTACTGATTTTGTCTTAGCCTTGAAGGGTGAAGGGGACGTCCCCGTCGATGCAACGGATGGTTTGCGCGCGCTTGAATTGGCGCTCGCAGCCGGTGAATCTTTGCGTACAGGCAAGACCGTTGATGTGAAACGTGCTGATTTCGCGGAGGGAGTTTAGATGAACACCGAGAAAGTTAAATTAGGGATTGCCCCGATTGCCTGGTCCAACGATGATATGCCGGAACTGGGTGGCGAGAACACCTTCGAACAATGTATTTCGGAGATGGCTCTGGCAGGATTTACAGGGACGGAAGTAGGAAACAAGTATCCGAAGGATCCCGAGATCTTAAAGCCTTACCTCGATATCAGAGGTTTGCGAGTTGCCAACCAATGGTTTAGCTCTTTCTTCACCTCGCTTCCGCAAGCAGAGACCGTGAAGCTCTTCCGTGAACAATTGAAGTTCCTCAAAGCCATGGGTGCTACCGTTATTGGTTGTTCGGAGCAAGGGAACTCGATCCAAGGCAAGGATCTCCCTGTCCTGGGCGAAGACAAACCGGTTTTCACTGATGAAGAGTGGAAGAAGGTTGCAGAAGGTCATAACGAATTGGGCCGCATCGCGAAAGAAGAGGGCATCACGCTGACCTATCACCATCACATGGGGACGGGAGTTCAGACGATGGAAGAGACGGACCGTTTCCTTGAAATGACGGATCCGGATCTGGTCTCCTTGCTCTTTGACTCGGGTCACTTTGCCTTCTCAAGTGAAGATCCCGTCGCAGCCCTCAACAAATTCTATGACCGTGTGCGCCATGTCCACTTGAAGGATATCCGTCACGAGGTGGTGTCTCGTGTGCGTTGGGAGAATATGAGTTTCCTCGATGCTGTGCGGAGCGGTGCATTCACGGTACCCGGTGATGGGGATATAGACTTCCCGAGCATCTTCGAAATCCTTGAAGTCAGGGGCTACGAAGGTTGGATGATCGTCGAAGCCGAGCAGGATCCTGCGCTGGCCAATCCGTTCAAGTACGCCAAGATGGCACGTGAGTATATTCGCGAACAGACCGGACTCTAGAATGAGTGCCTCGAGATCTAGGTCTAAAGTCACGATTAAGGACATCGCGCGCGAAACGGGTGTCTCGTACTCGACCGTGTCTCGTGCACTGAACGATCATGAGGGGACCAGTGAAGCGACGAAAATAAAGGTTAGGTCTGTCGCTAAGCGTATGGGCTATGAAGCCAATACCTTGGCGCGAAGTCTGGCGATGAATCGGTCGAAATTGGTGGGCATCTTGTTTCCCGACCTTAGCAACGAGTTCTTTACAGATATCTTGCGTTCGCTGAGCAATACGTTCTCACAAGCCGGTTACGGTGTCCTGATCTATGAGACGGCATGGGACGGAGCAATGGAAGAAGAGGGGATCCGCAAGGTCATCCAGCGGATGGTCGACGGGATCGTCCTCTATCCGGGCACTCGCATTAGTCGTGAAGTCCTCGAGACGATTCGTCAGCCCCTGGTCATTCTCCAACATGAGACGCCAACGTCGGTGTCGAATTCGGCGGGAATGTGGCCGACAGCTTATGTTTCTTCGGATAATGAGCGAGGGGGCGAGCTGGCAGCGGAGCATGTGGCGGAATGCGGGTATAAGAGGCCTATTTTCCTCGGCGGTCCTGCAAGTTCCGAGTCCCATCAGTTGCGATTGAAAGGTCTGGAGCGACGCTTGAGTGAATTCTCTTATCCTGAACTCGATAAGCGTTGGGTCCTGGGTACGTACTCCGTGGAGAGTGGATATAGGCGTTGGCAGGAACTCGCGGCTACGTATCAGGCGGAAGGTTTAGAGCTTCCGGATGTCGTGGTAGCGGGCAGTGATCATATTGCGATCGGTTGTATGCACGGTATCAGGGAGAGCGGTTTCGAGCTTGCGTCGGAGATCGGGGTCCTGGGCTTCGATGACGTGCAGCTTGCGAGCTTGCCGCAGATTCAGCTCACGACCATCCATCTCCCGCGCAACGTCGTCGGGCAGGAAGCGGCTGAGCATCTTCTCACGCTCATGGAAGATCCGGGTCAATCCACGATCTATCACAAGCTCTTGGAACCTACTCTCATCCCTCGAAAGACAACGAGGGCTGTGAGGTAGAGGGTTTCATATA
>CAYFSS010000006.1:63741-81069 GCA_964345975.1 uncultured Oscillospiraceae bacterium | reverse complement strand
CAGCCGGCAAGCTGCAACCGCCGCAAGAAGGAGGACAGAGGATGAAAATATCCGTCGCCATCGATAAGCGAAGTGAAGAGATAGAACTCGAAGACGAGCTGGTCCTGGCCGTCCTCGAACAAAACGAACTGGAGTTCGACCTGAGCGGCATGGAAGCTGTAGAAGCAGCGCTCGACCGTCCCATCGGAACCCCCAAGTTGGAAGACCTGGTGCGCGCCGGTGAGACGATCGCCATCGTGACGTCGGACATCACCCGGCCTCTGCCGTCGAAGCTGGTCCTCCCGCCGATCCTGAAGCGGCTCGAAGCCGCAGGGATCAAGGATGAAGACATCTCCATTGTTTTCGCCTTGGGAGCCCACCGCTTCCACACGGAAGAAGAGAAGAGATTCCTCGTCGGGGACGAGATCTATGAGCGCTATACCTGTGTCGATTCCAATGTCCAAGACGTCAAATACTTGGGCACGACGAATGGCGGGACACCGGTCTCGATCGACAGACGAGTCGTTGAAGCGGACAGAAGAATCACGATAGGTAATATCGAATACCACTATTTTGCCGGCTATAGCGGCGGTGCAAAAGCCATCTTACCCGGCGTCTCCACTCGGGAAGCCATCCAGGCCAACCATAGCCGGATGCTGGAACCGGGAGCGGAAGCGGGGAGAGCCGCCGGGAATCCGGTTCGCTTAGACCTCGAAGAAGGGATCAGGAGATTCATCCCGATCGACTTCATCGTCAATGTGGTCTTAGACGAGCACAAGGAAATCATCCATGCCGTTGCAGGGGACTTCGTCGAAGCCCATCGCGAAGGCTGTAAATTCCTGGACCTGCTCTACCTCAAGCCGATCGAAGAAAGAGCTGACATCGTCATCGTCTCTCAAGGCGGCTGGCCGAAGGACCTGAACCTCTATCAAACCCAGAAGGCGCTGGACAATGCCAAGCATGCCGTGAAAGACGGCGGGGTCATCATCCTCGTCGGTTCCTGTAAGGAAGGTCTGGGTGAAGAGGTCTTTGAACGGTGGATCACGGAAGCTGAAACACCCGATGATCTCATCGAGCAGATCCAGGCCGAGTTCGAGCTCGGCGGGCACAAGGCGGCGGCGATCGCTCAGGTGCTCAAGCGGGCAAAGATATTTCTGGTGTCGGAGATGGAGCAGGCTTTTGTGCGTTCTATCTTTATGGAAGGATTTGAAGATATTGCGTCCGCCTATGAGGAGGCGCAAGCTGAGTTTGCAGGAAGAGGGACGGTGATCGTGATGCCATATGGCGGATCGACCTTACCTCGTGTTGAGAGTCAATAGTTGAGAGTCAATAAACGAGTCGTTTGAAGAATCAATAGAAGAGTCAATAGCTTCGAGATGTGACTCGAGCTTGAAATGAAGGAGAAGAGTATGAGCAAAGTGAAAGTCGGTGTAGCAGGATACGGTGTCATCGGTCAGCGTCTGGCGGATGGTGTAGCAAAACAAGAAGATATGGAGCTCGTGGGGATCGCCGATCTGGCCCCGACCCTCTCCATCAGAGCGCTCGCAGAACGCGGGATGCCCTACAATCTTTACCTCGTAGAAGGTGCCGATCGGGCAGACTTCGATAAGCTGAATATCCCTGTTTCCGGGACCTTCGATGACCTCGTGCAGGAAGTCGACATCATGCTCGATTCAACCCCCGCCGGTGTCGGTGCCAAGAACAAAGAGATCTATCAGAAATACAATAAGAAAGCCATCTTCCAGGGTGGTGAGTCCAACGATATCGCTGATGTCTTCTTCCACGGAACAGCCAACTATGCAGGCGGCGTGGGGCAAGACTATCTGAAACTTACTTCATGCAATACCACGGGGCTCATCCGCTCGATCGCAGCTCTCGACCAGGCGGTCGGCGTCGAACGCGTCGCCATCACGATCATCCGTCGTGTCGCGGATCCCGGTGACTATCACAGAGGTCTCACCAACGCGCTTCGTGTCGACAAGGCGCCGAGCCATCAGGCCGTCGACCTCATGACGATCATGCCGCATGTCGAAGCGACCGGCATCCTCATCCATACCCCCGTGACCCATGGCCACATTATCACGGTCCACGTCACAGGCAAAGAGAAGATCACGAAAGAGCAGGCGCTCGAGATCTTCAGCAAGAGCGATCGTATCCGTATCGTGAGCACGGACGAAGGCTTCCTCGGCAACGCATCCCTGTTCCGCTACGCCCGTGACCTCGGCAACAGCCGCGGCGATATGTACGAAATCGCGGTCTGGGAAGACACCATCGTCGAATCCGGTGACAGCCTGATGTTCGCGATCAATATCCCGCAAGAAGCGGTCACCATCCCTGAGACCATCGACGGGATCAGAGCAGCTCTCGAGATGCAGACCGACGGTGCTGAAGGCGTCGCGAAGACCAACGAATACCTGGGGCTCGGTAAATGGAAGAAGTAAGAGATATTCAGATCCGTGATTACTCAGACCTCGATTATTCGGGCAAGCGAGTTCTCCTGCGTCTCGACATCAATTCACCGATCGACCCTAAGACGAAGCGCATCACGGACCGCACTCGACTGACGGCGAGCCTCCCCACCTTGGAGAGGCTCCTAGCTCAAGGGGCGAAGGTCGCAATCATTGCGCACCAAGGCGATACCCTCGATTATCAAAATCTCATCTCGCTCGAAGAGCATGCGGAGATTCTGGATCAAGAGCTGGACTACAAGATCACCTACATCGATGATGTCTGTGGTCCTGCGGCGCTCGAGGCGGTTGAAGCCCTAGAGCCCGGTCAAGCGGTCATTTTGGGGAATCTGCGCTATCTCACCGAAGAGGTCTCCCACTTCGAGAAGGTCGTACCGCTCACTCCTGAGCAAATGGCTGAGACACGTCTCGTGCGCAAACTTGCCCCCCTCTTCGATTGCTATGTGAACGATGCTTTTGCGGCGGCTCATCGTGCGTGCCCCTCGATGATCGGCTTCCAGGAAGTGCTCCCCTCTGCAGCAGGTGAGCTGTTCTTCCGCGAAGTCTCTGTCCTTACCAAGGTCTTACAAAAGCCCGACCGACCCTCCTTCTTCATCCTGGGTGGCGCGAAGATCTCGGATGCCTTCGGGATGATGGAGCAGGTCCTGGTGAAGGGCACCGCCGCCAAGATCCTGACTTCAGGCGTCACCGGTGTCGTCTTCCTCCTGGCAAGCGGCGTCAAGGTCGGCAAAACCTACGAGCAATGGTTGAAGGATAGACAGTTCGACGCCTTCATCCCCATGGCTAAGGAATTCTTGGAACGCTTTCCGGATCGCATCTGTATGCCTGTGGATTTAGCATATGAAGGAGACGGTGAACGGCGCGAGATTAAAGTTGAAGACCTCCCGCACGATGCCGGGAGCTTTCTCGACATCGGTACTGAAACCCTCAAGCTCTATGCCGATGAGATCGCACGAGCCGGCACGATGTTCATCAACGGCCCGGCCGGCGTCTATGAGAACGAACTGTTCGAAGACGGAACCCGCGCTATTTGGGAAGCCGTTGCTGCCAGCGATGGCTATTCGGTCATCGGCGGAGGGGACTCCGTCTCAGCCGCAGGGAAGTACATCGACTTGGATGACATCAGCTATGTCTGCACGGCAGGCGGAGCGATGGTGCGCTTTATGACCGGTGAAACGCTGCCTTTAGTCGCAGCCATGGAGAAGGCTTTGGCGCGGGAAACAAAGTAATCTTCGGAGATAAGGTACGCTTAGTAGCGTTATGAAGACGAAAGTTGTAAGTCTCTTGACTGCGGATGAGGGACGATGTGATGTAATCAAGACGTATGTAGTTAAGGTCCAAGATGTGACGAGTGATTTAGGGATGCCATGGGTGCATTTGCCACGACATAGAAAGTGCATGCAATAGGTAGCCGATAACACTCAAACACATGTCAGTTCTGTGAAGGATATAGTCCTGATGCATTCTGACATCAGCAGCGTCTGAGCTCTCTTCGCCAGCCATTGGCCCGAAAGTGTTTAGACGTTTGGACATTTTATAGAAAGGACTCAAGATGGATCCTCAGAAGAAACATGAACTCGAAGTCTTCGCTGCGGAGATTCGCTTAGAAACGGCTCGTAGTGTCATAACCCGTGGCTTCGGCCATTTACCGGGCTCGCTCTCCGTGGTCGATGCCTTAGCCTACCTCTACGGGGGAGAAATGAAGTACGACCCCGAGAACCCCAAGTGGGACGGCCGTGACTACCTCGTCATGTCCAAAGGGCACGCCGGCCCGGCGGTCTATGCTGCGCTAGCACTCAAGGGCTTCTTCCCGTTAGATGAACTCCTCACGCTGAACCAACCCGGCACCAGACTTCCCAGTCACTGTGACAGACAGCTCACACCGGGCATCGATATGACCACAGGTTCTCTGGGCCAAGGTGTCTCGACCGCCATCGGTCTCCAGCTCGCCAACCAGCTCGCCGGCAATGATCGCCGCACCTTCTTATTTGTCGGTGACGGTGAATCGAATGAAGGCCAGGTCTGGGAAGGCGCGATGTTTGCTGCCCATCATAAGATGCACAACCTCTGCTGGTTCTATGACTACAATCGCAAGCAACTCGATGGTCCCATCGAGGATGTCATGGAGATGGGGGACGTTGCAGCCAAGTTTAGAGCGTTTGACTTCAATGTCGTCGAGATCGATGGTCATGATATGGACCAAATTGATGAGGCGATTCGCTCCTTCAATGAAGAGCAAGAGCGCCCGACCTGCATCGTCATGCATACGCACAAGGGTCAAGGGGTTCAGGAACTCATCGAAATGAAGCTGAACCACCACATCCGCCTGGCGGAAGACCAATCGACGGATATCCTCAGCTCACTCGAACAGCAGTTGAACGAGGTCAAGGAGGCCGTAAGTGTATAAGGTTATTTTTGCAGATAAAAAAGAAGAGAAGACCCACAAGGACGTCTATGCTGAAGCGATCATGGAGATGTCGGAGTCTCATCCCGAGCTCATCTACCTCGATGCCGACCTCATGAACTCTTCCGGCACTTATAAATTCTGGCGTGAGAACCCTGATAAGGCGATCAACGTCGGGATTGCGGAAGCCAACATGATGGGTATAGCAGCAGGTCTGTCTGCTGCCGGTCGCGTACCGTACGTCCACACGTTTGGACCTTTTGCGACGCGTCGCTGCTTTGACCAGGTCTTCATGTCCATCGGATATGCCGGAAACTCGGTCCGAATCTACGGGTCGGATGCCGGTGTCTCGGCTGCTTTCAATGGCGGTACCCACATGCCGTTTGAAGATATGGCCCTCATGCGTGCCATCCCTGAATCGGCCGTCTTCGACGTCGCCGACGGGGTTCAGCTCGCCTGGCTCCTCAGAGAAATCTATGACCGCAAGGGCGTGACCTATTTCCGCTCCGCCCGTAACGGCTTCTACGAAATCTACGAAGAAGGCTCGACCTTCGAAATCGGCAAGGCCAACTTGGTCCGCGAAGGCACCGACATCACCGTCATCGCCACGGGCCTCATGCTCCGCGAAGCCCTCGTCGCTGCTGAAGAACTCGAAGAGGAAGACGGTGTCTCCGTCCGCGTCGTCGATATGTTCTGCGTCAAACCTATCGACAAGGAAATGGTCTGGAAGTGTGCGGAAGAAACGGGTGCCATCGTCACCGCTGAGAACCACAACGTAATCGGTGGTCTAGGCGATGCCGTTGCTGCAGCTCTCTTAGAGAAGCGTGGCGTTCCTTTCTACAAGCACGGAGTCCAGGATCGCTTCGGCCAAGTCGGTCCTCAGGAATATCTCCAGGAAGTCTACGGTCTCACGGCAGAAGCTCTGAAGGAGAGCATCCGCGAGACGCTCAAGCGGAAGGAGTAAGCCTTGTATATTAAGCAGGACGTAAGACGAGGCTATAACGCCTTTACAAGCATTGATGTAAGAAACGGGGAGGATACCTACATGGATGTAGGCCTCCTCATCATGGAAGCAGGCGATACCTACGCATTCGAGGAAGAAGATAAAGAAGTTTCCTGGATTCTCATGAAGGGGAAGGGGACGGCCGTTATCGACGGGACAAGCTATGAAATCGAGCGGGAGAACCCCTTCGATTACAGCGGCTACTGTCTCCTCATGTCTAAGGGTTCCACCTGTGAAATCACGGCAAGTGAATATTCTGAGTTTTATGTGCAGAAGAGCCTCAATGATAAGACGTACGAGGCGAAGCTCTATACCCCCGAGGAAACCCACACTTGGGCCCGTGGTACGGACGGAGCGCTCGACGGCATGATGCGTCGCGATGTGCGCACCTACTACGATTACGAGACTCGTCCCGATTCCAATATGGTCCTCGGCGAAGTTGTCTCCCCCGGTGGTCGTTGGTCCAGCTATCCGCCCCACCATCACCCTCAACCCGAAGCCTATTTCTACTTCTTCGAGGATGAGCGTGGTTTCGGTGCCGGCTGGTCAAGCGGTGAAGTCCACGAATTGAACCACCACGGCCTCCTGCTCGTCACGGACGACACCGTCCACCAGCAGACCGTTGCACCCGGCTATCCTTGCTGCTACACCTGGGGCATTCGTCACCTCCCTGACAATCCTTGGGAGAAGACGCGTATCGACGATGAGGCTCATACGTGGCTTTTGGAAGACAAACCTGACTACTGGCGTATCCCTGAGGATCTCGAGCAGTAGAGTGCAGATTCTGTTGGGCTTTTGAGTATTGATACACAAAAGCCCGGACCGGACTCATCCAACGAAGGAGGGATTATGAAAACCATTCGTTTAACCATGGCGCAGGCTATCGTTAAGTTCCTAGACAATCAGTACATCGAGGTCGATGGCCAAGAAACGAAGTTTGTGAATGGGATGTTCGGGATCTTTGGGCACGGTTGTGTGACCGGGATCGGCGAAGCGCTCGAGCAAATGGAGCATGAACTGACGTTCTACCAGGGTAAGAACGAGCAAAGCATGGGACTTGCCGCAATGGCTTATGCGAAGCAAAAGAAGCGCCGTGAAATTATCCCCTGTGTTTCTTCGATCGGACCGGGGGCGACGAATATGGTGACCGCTGCGGCTTGTGCTACAGCCAATCGTATTCCCTTCCTTGCCCTTCCCGGCGATACCTTTGCTACGCGTCAACCGGACCCTGTTCTCCAACAAGCTGAGATCTTCAGTAGCGTCGGGACGACGGTGAACGATGCTTTCCGTGCTGTGACGCGCTACTTCGATCGCATGCAGCGTCCTGAGCAGGCGATGTCTGCGCTGATGAATGCGATGCGTGTCTTGACAGATCCTGCTGATACCGGGGCCGTGTGCTTAGCGATGCCGCAGGATGTCGAGGCGATGGCGTTTGATTATCCCGAGTCCTTCTTCCGCAAGCGTGTCTGGCACAACGATCGCCGTCCACTGACAGATGATCAAGCTGCGCGCTTCATGGATCTCCTTAGCGAATCCAAAAAGCCCCTGATGATCCTTGGAGGCGGGGTTCGCTATTCCGAGGCCGGCGAGGCCTTCGTTGCCTTTGCCGAAACTGCGGGCATCCCGTGGGGTGAAACCCAAGCCGGTAAGGGAACCGTGGCCTGGGATCATCCGCTGAATCTAGGCGGTATCGGCGTGACCGGCACGCAAGCTGCCAATGAAGTTGCGCAGGAAGCCGACCTGATCATCGGTGTGGGGACTCGTTTCTCCGACTTCACGACCGCATCGAAGTGGCTGTTCCGAAATGAAGAAGCGAAGTTCATCTCCTTGAACGTGTGCTCGTTCGATGCCTTCAAGCTCGACGCCGAAGGCATCCTTGCGGACGCAAAAGCCGCTCTCGAAAAGCTGGTCACGCTGGTCGAAGATTATCGCTCTTCTTATACGGAAGAAGAAATCGCGGCCGAAAAGGATGCTTGGACTAAGATCCGGGACGGACATTACAGCGAGGAATTGGAAGATGGCCTCTCCCAGACACGTGCGGTCGGCATCATCAATGATTTTGCCGCCGATCACGACGTCGTGGTCTGTGCCGCAGGCAGCCTCCCGGGCGATCTCCAGCGCTTGTGGATCCCGGGGGACTCGGATTCCTACCACGTCGAATATGGCTACTCCAACATGGGCTATGACTTAAACGGTGCTTTGGGTGTCAAGATGGCGCAGCCGGAGTCTGAGGTTTGGGCGATGGTCGGTGACGGTGGCTATATCATGCTGAATGCTGAGCTCCACACGATGGTGCAGGAGCGTCTCAAGGTCAATATCATGCTCTTCGACAACTTCGGTTGGGGCTGTATTGAGGATCTCCAAAACAGCAAGGGCGGCGATAGCTACGGGACGGTCTTCAATATGCGTGATAAGAAGGGCAAGCTTCGTGGCGAGCCGATTCCTGTCGACTTCGCGATGAACGCTCGTTCTTTCGGGGCGATTGCCTATACTTGCCTCACGGCGGACGATCTGATGGAGGCCCTTGAGGATTCCAAGCAGTACACGGATGTCCCTGTGCTCTTTGACATTAAGGTGAAGCCCAAGACGATGAGCCCGGGCTACAGCTCGTGGTGGCGTGTAGGGGTTGCTGAGGTGTCAGAGTCTGCCGATGTCGAAGCGGCTTATAAGGCTGACCAAGAAGAACTCAAGAAAGCTCGCCTTTGGTAGATTGCTTTAATAGGTAAGAAGCCCTGACCTTCCTGGCTCGTAAGCTTGGGCGGTCGGGGCTTTTGTTTGTTGTGGATGGTGGGTCTTGGGGTTGTGGGTCTTGGGGTGGCCTATTCGTTCCTGTCCCGGATCTCAGCCAGATAGCGATACACCGTAGCTTGCGAACAATCCAGAACTTCGGCCGTATCTTTGACCGCTCCTTTGAGGAGGAAAACGCCACGACTATTCATCTTCTCGACAATGGCAATCTTCTCGTCCGATGTCAGGCGATCTGAATTAATCCCCAGATCCAGCATTGCCTGCCTCGCGACTTCTTTCGTCACATCATCTGTGGAGTTGTAGAAAGTTTCAACGGAGTCTTCGGGCAAGGTGAAAGCACTGCTGTTGCCGTGGATTTGCTGAGGTTCAGCCATGTCCTCGTTGTATTGGAAGTTTGAATCGATATAAGGGTCGACAAGGCGAAGTTCGTTTAACTTCTCGCTGAGCTCTCTATAGCGACTGCCGTCAAAGTTTACGCAGAGCAGTCCGATCAGTTCTCCTGCACTGTTCTTGATGAAGAGGGTAGAGGAAGCAAGCTGACGTCCATCTCTGGCAACGCCACTGTAATGTGTGCGGTAATCTTGCACCATGTAGCTCTTATCAGAGATGATTTGGAGCGCAACGTTGGTGAGCGGGCCACCGACTTGTCGGCCACTAATGAAGTTATTGGCGATGGCGACTATGGAGTGATCTTTGTCCAAGAGGTTATGGAGGACGATCTCGTAATCCCTGCCCAGGAGGCGCCCCATGAACTCTGTGATCTTGATGTATTGATTCATGATGAGTTGGTCTTCTAATTTCATTCACACCCTCTGCTTGTTCTGTTCATTCTGCTTGTTCTGCTCGTTCAGCTCATTTAGCTCAATCAGCTCAATCAGCCCAATCAGCTCATTCAGCTCATTCTACATATTCAAATTACAATAAATAATTATTGATATATACCATAGCCCTCTTCGTGATCCTAATGGCATTAGAATACTTTCTCAATATTTATCATAGATTCTTATACATCGCCATAACATAAGAGAATTTGAACTAAGAGATAAACTATTATCGAGAATAATAATAAATTATCTTGATATCGTGAGCATATTGCATAAAATATGGGGATAGTCTTGTGTTTATTGACGTATATGCAAAATATGTTGACTTAGAAATATCACAACGATAATATTATCTCATGAAAACACTAGTAAGGAGCTTATAAGGAGACTTATTATGAAAACTTTTATCAGCACAGAAGCAGCTCCTGCTGCTATCGGTCCTTATTCCCAAGGTGTTATCGTGAACGGAATGGTCTACACCTCCGGTCAACTACCCATAGATGTGGAGAGCGGTGAGATGCCATCGACCATCGAAGAGCAAACACGAACCTCGCTCACCAATGTCCGAAGCATCGTGGAAGCCGGCGGTAGCAGTATGTCGGCAGTCATCAAGACAACGGTCTTTCTCAGCGACATGAATAACTTCGCCAAAATGAACGAGGTATATGCCACGTTCTTTCAGGACGGTCCATGCCCCTCACGTTCCGCTGTCGAGGTTGCCCGCCTCCCGAAGGATGCGCTGGTTGAAATCGAAGCAATTGCGGTTGTGGAAAGAGAAATCTCTTAGAGAGTGCAATAGAAGGATGCCCGAAAGGAGCCAAGAATGAGCCATGATGTAAAGATCACACAGCTACAGAACAGAGAGCGCGGTCAGTACGACATTTCCTTCCTCAACGAAGAAGTCGCCAAGACCATCCATGATTACCATGCAAGCTTCCCGATGTACGAGAATACGCCGCTGGTATCGCTGTCGAAGATGGCAAAGATGACAGGGGTTAAGGATATCTTCGTCAAGGACGAGTCGTACCGCTTCGGTCTCAATGCGTTCAAAGTCCTGGGCGGCAGCTACGCTATCGGTGAAGTGGTTGCTGAGAAACTGGGCATCCCGCTGAAAGAATTATCCTTCGAACGCCTCATGTCCGATGAAATCCGTGAGAAGCTCGGGGTTGTGACGTTTATTACGGCAACCGACGGGAACCACGGTCGTGGCGTTGCATGGACTGCCAATGAACTGGGACAGAGGAGCATCGTCTATATGCCCCGCGGGACCGCTGAAGAGCGAGCCGTCAACATTCGCAATCTTGGTGCTGAAGTGACCATCCAGGAAGCCAATTACGATGAGTGCGTCCGCATGGCAAATGATCTGGCTGAAGAGAAGGGCTACATCATGGTGCAGGACACCGCTTGGGAAGGCTACGAAGATATTCCGCGCTGGATCATGCAAGGTTATATGACCATGAGCTTTGAGATGGCTGAAGAACTCCGTGAGCTCGGCAAGAAACCCACCCACGTCTTTCTCCAGGCCGGTGTCGGTTCGTTTGCAGCCGCCGCAACCGGCTATTTCAGCAACATCTACCCCGGCGACGAGAAACCAGTGATCACGATCGTTGAGCCGGATACCGTGGCTTGTATCTACGAATCCGCCCTGGCCGGTGAGCGCGTCCTTATAGGCGGCAACTATCACACCATCATGGCCGGCTTAGCCTGCGGTGAACCGAATACGGTTGGGCTCGAAGTTCTCTTCGACTACGCCGATTACTACATCTCAGCTCCTGACAAGCTCGCTGCTTTTGGTATGCGCGTCTTGGGCAACCCCTTAGGTGATGACAAGAGGATCATTTCCGGTGAGAGCGGTGCAGCGCCCTTCGGCGTCATTACAAAAGCCCTGACCGACTCTCGCTACAGCGATCTCAAAGAACGCTTGAAGATCGATGAAAACTCCGTCTTGCTCTTCGTGAGCACCGAAGGCGACACGGACCGTAAGCATTACCTGGACGTTGTCTGGGACGGTAGACACCCAAGCTCAAGTGAAGAAAGTGAGGCCTAAAGCTATGAAGGAAAAGAATTTGGAGCAGGCAGCAGTCGAGCTAACCCAAGCTTTGATCCGGGAGCGTAGTTACTCCGGCGAAGAGAAGGGCGTGTCCGACGTCCTCCAAGCGTATTTTAAAGAGAACAATTATGACGACATTATCGTCGACAAGTACGGCAACACGATCGGCTGCATCAAGGGCAAGCGTCCGGGGCCGAAGATTCTCTTCGACGGTCATATGGACACGGTTCCCGTCGGCAACGAATCGGATTGGGAGCATCCTCCTTTTGCTGCTGAGATTCATGGCGGCAAGATCTATGGCCGAGGCGCTTCTGATATGAAGGGCGCTCTGGCTTCCATGGCGGTTGCAGCGACAGCTTACCGCGATGCGACGAATGGCGACTTCGCCGGTGAAATCTATGTCGCAGGCGTCGTCCATGAAGAGTGCTTCGAAGGTGTTGCAGCGCGTGAGATCTCCGCACGTGTGCAGCCTGACTATGTAGTCATCGGCGAAGCTTCTCAAGGCAATCTCAAGATCGGTCAAAGAGGCCGTGGCGAGATCAAGCTCGAAGTCTTTGGCAAGCCTGCTCACTCAGCAAATCCCGAGAAGGGCATCAACGCTGTCTACAAGATCTGCCGGATCATTGAAGCGATCCGTGAGCTTGAACCGACAGAACATCCTGAACTTGGCAAGGGCATCCTCGAGTTGACGGATATCAAATCCGCCCCGTACCCCGGAGCCAGCGTCGTCCCCGAATATTGCGTCGCGACCTATGATCGTCGCCTCCTCGTCAACGAGACCCTCGAGAGCGTGCTTGCGCCTTTGCAGGAGTTGGTTGAGAAGATGATGGCGGAGGATCCTGAGCTCAAGGCAAAGGTCAGCTATGCCGAAGCTTCTGAAGTTTGCTATACCGGCGAAACCATTCAAGGTGAGCGATTCTTCCCGGGCTGGCTCTTCGACCAAGAAGAGGAATGGGTCCAGGCGGTTTATGAGGAAATGCAGAACGCCGGGCTTACTCCTGAAATCACTCAGTACAACTTCTGTACCAACGGCAGTCATTACGCCGGTGAAGCAGGCATCAAGACCTTTGGTCTCGGTCCTTCACAAGAAAACTTAGCACACACGATCAATGAATACATTGAAATCACAGAACTAAACAAGGCCGTTCAATCGTACATCGCTGCGATGAAAGCCCTGTTGAAGTAAAGCCTCGGCTTTATACAAAACGGAAAGGGAAGTAGATCATGTACAAATTACTGATTAAGAATGGTCTTATTGTCGACGGTACCGGTGGTGAGCCTTATGTGGCAAACCTCGCAGTTGACGGCGAGACTATCGTCTTCGTCGAAGGCGAACCGGAAGCGGAACGTGTCATCGATGCGGAAGGTAAATATGTCACCCCCGGCTTCATCGACACACACTCACACTCCTCCATCATGCTCAACGTCGAACCTGAACTCCTACCGAAGGTTTTCCAGGGCATCACGACGGAAGTCCTAGCGCAAGATGGTATGGGTCCGGCACCGGTTAGCCCGGAGACGTTGGCTCCGTGGAAGAAAGCCATGGCCGGTCTTGAAGGTCAGTGGGACATCGAATGGAATTGGGAGACCGTGAAGGACTATCTCGAGCACATTGAAACGCTCGACCTGGGGCCAAACATGGTCTATCTCGCACCGCACGGTAACCTGCGCATGGTAGCTATGGGTTTGGAGAATCGTAAGCCTACCGAAGAAGAACAGAAGAAGATGGACGAAGAGCTCCAGAAGGCTATCGATGCCGGAGCCTTCGGCATGAGCACCGGGATGATTTATCCTCCATGTGTCTATGCAGACATCGATGAATTTATCTCTCTGGGTAAGGTCTTGAAGAAAAACGGCGGTGTCTTTGTGACGCACCAGCGTTCCGAAGCCGATGCGATCCTGGAATCCATGGATGAGATCCTCACGATCGGTCGTGAATCCGGTTGCCGCGTTCACTTCTCGCACTTCAAGTGCTGCGGTAAGAAGAACTGGGACAAGGTCCCCAAGGTCTTGGAGAAATTGGACGAAGCCAAAGAAGAAGGCATGATCGTGTCCTTCGATCAGTACCCCTACGTGGCCGGCGCTACCATGATGTCCGTCATCCTACCTCCGTGGGTGCATGACGGTGGTACCGAGAAGCTGATCGAGCGTCTCTACGATGAAGAACTTCGCGAGAAGATGAAGGAAGATATTTGGAACGGGATCGACGGTTGGGATAACTTCGTCGACTTTGCCGGCCTTGAAGGCATCTTCATCACCTTCGTAAAGAATGAAGAAGCTGAGAAATATGTCGGTATGAACCTGGTCGAATTAGGTGAAGCTACGGGTAAAGAGCCATTGGATGCCATCTTCGACCTCATCCGTGACGAAGAGAACATCGTGGGTCTCGTCGACTTCTACGGCACCGAAGAGCACGTCAAACTCTTCATGAGCCGCCCCGAGCAAAACGTCTGCACCGACGGCATTATCGGCTCCAAGCCTCACCCGCGACTTTACGGTGCTTTTGCCCGCGTCTTGGGGAAGTACACCCGTGATGAAGAGCTCTTCCCGATCGAGACGGCCATCTACAAGATGACCGGTAAAGCAGCAGACATGCTGGGTCTCACCGATCGCGGTTATCTCAAGGAAGGTCTGGCAGCGGACATCCTCATCATTGATCCGGAAGAGGTCCGTGATGTGGGTGACTACACTGACCCGAAACAGTTCGCAGAAGGTATCGACTTCTCCATCGTCAACGGCAAGATCCTCATTGACGAAGGTAAGTCTACGCCGCAAAAGGCCGGCAAAGTCCTGCGCTTCACGAAGCGCTGATGTCTATCCGGTGAGGGGCGGTCTGCTCGCTCCTCACCTCTAGATACATTACGAAATTGAAGGGATATTGTTATGTCAAAAGAAATGACAGCATTAATCGTCATCCTACTCTACATGGCATTGACGGTTGCGATCGGCCTTATATCTTCCTCCCGCAAGAAGAAGGAAAAAGCGACCCAAAGCAATGAGGACTTCCTCATGGCAGGTAAATCACTCGGCGTCCTCGCCCTGGCAGGAACGCTCTTCGCCGCCAACACCGGTGGTGCCTCAACCATCGGTATCGCTCAAAACGTGTACAGAGACGGCTTGTCATCTGCTTGGTACGTGATCGCTGCCGGTATCGGCTTCGTCATCGTTTCGTTCATCGCTTCGTATTTCCGTCGCTCTGCGGCCAACACGGTGCCCCAGATCATCGGCATGCGCTTCGGTAAACCGGCTCACTTCTTTACCGCTGTTGTCCAGATCCTCGCTCTCTTCATGGCGACAGGTGCACAGATCATTGCTACAGCATCGATCATCAACGTATTGACCGGCTTCGACTTTGGACAAGCGGTCATCATCACAACCATCGTCGTCATTGTCTACACGATGGTCGGCGGACTAGTTTCCGTTGCTTCGGCCAACATGCTCCACGTCTTCACGATCGTCATCGGCATGTTCGTTGCCATGCTCTTCATCGTCAACAGCCCTGATGTCGGTGGTATCTCCAACCTCTTTGATAAAGCAAGAGAAGTCACCTTCACTGCAGGCGATAATTCGGGAGATAATGCAAATCTCCTCAGTATGTTCAAAGTCGGTATTCCGGCAATTATCGGCTACGTTGCTATGTACTCTATGACCTTCCCGACCGGCCAGGAAATCGTTCAGACCTATGCATCGGCTAAGGACAGTAAGTCAGCTACTACGGGTTCAATTGTTGCCGGCATCATCTCAGCGGTTTTCGCCATGATTCCTGCGATCATCGGTTTGGCTGCTTATACCTTCATCCCCGGTTTCATGGATCAATCGCAGAACACAGCCCTTGCTCAGTCTGCGCTGACCTTCGCACCCGGTATCGTGACGGGTCTTGTCCTCTCCGGCGTCGTTGCTGCTACGATTTCTTCAGCCTCCGGTAACATGATAGGTACTGCAACCATGTTCGTGAACGACATCTATGTTCCTTATATCAAAAAGAACGCTCGCGACGATAAAAAAGAGGTTCTTGTCTCTCGCATCGTCATGGTCATCGTCGGTCTCTTCGGGATGTTTGTAGCCCTCAGCGGCCTCAACATCATCACGGTTATGATGTCCGCCTTTGCACTGCGCTCTGCAGGTCCGTTCGCTGCCTTCGTCACGGGTCTCTTCTCCAAGAATGTCACCTATAACGGCGGCTTCATCGGCATCTTGGCCGGTACTGCTGTGGCGGCTATCTGGCAGTTCGCGCTCAACGTCCCCTATGGTCTCAGTGCTATCGTCCCCGGCGGTATCGTTGCTCTCATCGTCATCTTTGTAGTCTCGGCCATCGAGATTTCACGTGGCAAGCAGCCGGCACCTCCGATTCAGCTCACTCAAGACTAGAGTTTATTCCTCGTTTATTGAGGTTTACATGCAGGAACCTCGGTGTCGTTTGTGCGGCATCGGGGTTTCTTTTCGTTACAAAGAAAAGGGGAAGGATTCTATACCATAGCTCGACATGGATTCGGTTGCTGTTGGATAGGTCTTGGTCGATGGGGTAGAGGGGGCTTTTGTGAGTGTAGATGCTGTAGCGTGGAAACCTGTCAGTGAACTTAAAGTTTGTGGCGCAGAGTGTGCTGAGGTGAAGAGTTCGCAGGACAAGAGAGATGTCGTTCAGAGTGATTGGAATTTGGGTAACGAGGATTTCACAGAGCCTCTTGAGGTAAAGACGATAGAGGGTGCTGTGTTCTATCGTGAAATGAGCGATGGGTTTACCCCACAAGTCCCGGAAATCTTTGATACGCAATACGGGTTCTATGACAATCACGAACATGGGGAGTTTAGCAGTTTGCTAAGCCAGCAAAGTAGAGGGAATGCGGATGATTTAGATGATCTAAAAAGTGTGGATAACGCAAGCCCTTTGTTTTCTGAAGTGGGCGATGTTTTTATGGGTGGATATTTTTGCGATATGTTCGATTGTGGTGATTTTATCTTTGCTGTTTCGAATGTGATGCATTCAGGTCAGGGATTGTTCAAGGTCGTTAGGTTCAATAAGAATTATAGAGTGACTACGATGTATGATAATTCTATTTCTTCAGAGTATTCATCTTATAGATACATAGGTCGTTATGAGAATAATCTTGGCTATATGCTCGTGGTTACAGGGGTTGTAGGGTCTGATCATGAAGAGGTCGAGGATAGCGATTGGGCGCCTACAGAGAGATCCATTTTGTTTCAGCTCTACACTGACGGAAGCATCGATATTGATAGAGAGTGGAATATATCTATTTCGCCTGCAACTAGCATTGCGACGCTTGGCGATGATGTTTTCTTCGGGCAAAACAAGATGATCACGAAGCTGAATGTTCTTACCGGGGAGGTTAGGTACTTAGTTCATGAGAATGCGGTAGAGATGGCGGGCATGACGTAGGGTTGTGCAAAAAAGCAACTTTATTTGATATTCATCATCTCAGCTTGAATTTTGCCGGCGGAGGTTGATGGTTACAGGTCTAGCCAACGTCAGAGCTTCGGGTTTACCGTTCAGGGCATACCCGGGCAGTTTTACAACTTTATTTGCAAAAGGAACGAGAAATGGGCGATCCCTATCGAAATTTCGCCCGTTCCTTGGATCTCTCAACAATTTTTATAATAAACCTGCATTTTTGCCTTGGTTCCCCAATGCCTCATCGCATACTCAGACAGTTTTACAACTTTATTTGTGAAAGAAGCGAGAAATGGATGATCCCTATCGAAATTCCGCCTGTTATCTGGATATCTCAATAATTTTTATAATAAACCTGCATTTTTGACTCGGTTCCCCAATGCCTCATCGCATACCCGGACAGTTTTACAACTTTATTTGCAAAAGGAGCGAGAAATGGACGATC
>CAYFSS010000006.1:59245-63641 GCA_964345975.1 uncultured Oscillospiraceae bacterium | reverse complement strand
CCCGGACAGTTTTACAACTTTATTTGCAAAAGGAGCGAGAAATGGACGATCCCTATCGAAATTTCGCTCGTTCCTATGATTTCTCAATGATTTTTCTAATAAAACTGAATTTTTGACCCGGTTCCACGAAAGCTCCTCAGCATCCTGTTTCACCCTGCAATATTAGTGAGATTTTTTGCTCTCCATGATGCGCGCAAGGAGTGGACGATACGTTCCGATCGCTTTGACGGGACAGACCTCGGAGCAGCAGAAACAGCTGATGCAACCCTTCGTCGTGTGGTGTGCTTTTCCGTCAATCATCGTGATGACATCTGCAGGACAGATCTTCTCACAACGACGACAACCGATGCACTTATCTTGCTCGAAGCGGGGAAGAGGACGTAGCCGGCGAAGGATGACCTGACGCACGGGCTTGGGCAACCAGCCGGGAAGAAACGTTACATTGAGGGAATCAGGCAGCACAAAAGGACGGCTGACAGGTTGGATTTCTTTCGGGATTTCGTATTCCTGATACAGTGCTCTTTGTTTGGCAATTATGAGTGTCGGAACTTTGTCTAAAGGGATGCCGGCGATCAGGCAGGCGGTATGATCTAATGCATGAGGGTTCTTTCCGCCTAGAAGGACACCGCATTCTCGAGGATCTCCACCGCCGGGTCCATTGCCTTCCATGGCTTGGATCCCGTCGATGATGTGGTAGTCCGGCTTGATGAACTCGGCGACTTCGACGAGATGCTCTGCGAATGGGAGCGGTTCCTGTAGCCTGAAATGGTGAGCGGCTTTTGTAAGACCTGAAATGACTCCGTAGAGGTTCTTCAAAGCTCCGGTATAGGTCATGATGGCATGGGTCTTTAGTTTTGCCAGATTAATGAGAAGGTCGGCTTCAAGGAACACTTTGAGGACAGGGAATTCGTGAATGGTTCGTGCGTTTTTAGGAGCGACATTCCTGCTATCGAAAGACAGATTGAGCTCCGCCTGACTGTTTAAAGCGGCTTGTTTCATACCGGTCATCTCGTAACTGCTTATGAGTTGCCCTTTGTGATTAGGTCCTCCGGGACTGTCGGCGATGGTGACGCGTGCGCCTCTTTGCACGAAATATTTCGCAGTTGCTTCTACAACTGTAGGATGTGTAGTGACCGCGAGTTCGGGAGGGGCTTTTCTGACGAGATTGACCTTAAGAACGACGTGCTTGTTCTCAAGAGGCATTGTCAAATCTTCGAACATCTCTTCGATTGCAGTGTAGATGCGCTCTATATCGTAGGACTCAATTTGGTAGATGTGGATGGACATACGAAACCCCTCTTCTAAAGTGAACGATTGTAGCATAGGGCTCGATCCGTTTCGCAGATTCGGCGGAGAGAAGTGAAACCGACGGTGAACCTACAAATTAAGACTATGAAAGAGATGAGATCCACCGCGGCTTCCAGACTCGATCCCGTCCCACGAACATCTCACATCTCTTTATCCAATTTGATGCGATAGTACAGAGCAACCCCATGGATGATCAGATACACAAAAACAAGCAAGAGAGTAATCTTAAGGTCTACTTGCATAAGGGCAAACGAAAGCATGAGAGCGGCAAGGACAAACGTCATCATATCGAAGGCTTTGCTCTTGGCCATGTTCTGTATTGTGATATTCCGCTCGTCATTATGCGTAATATCCATCTGACGCTTTACCTCCGGTGAGTTGTGAAGTACACGATCGGAGATGATTTCACCCATCCCATGACCGAATAAACCGGAACCTAAGCCGACAAGAATATAGGGCAATGTTCTCATGACGCCTTGTGGATCATCGAGCATCTTGATGAAATATAGTCCGATTGCCAGAGTTAGTATGCCTGCGATCAACGTAATGTACTTCCCTTTGCTTTCAGTACTCTTCAGACTTTTATAGCTCTTGAGGTCCCTATGACTCTTACGATTCATCTTTATCCCCCTCATCCTCCTCATAGATGAAGATCTCTTCTATGGTCAAGCCGAAGTACCGAGCAATCTTGAAAGCCAAGAGAATCGACGGATTGTATCGACCATTCTCCAAGGATCCGATGGTCTGCCTTGATACTTCAAGGTCATTGGCCAAATCTTCTTGCTTGATGCCCATCTGTTTTCGTAACTCTTCAAGTTTATTCTTCATTCAAGCCTTCTCTCACATCAACCAGCAATGGAAAGCGTGCTTTCCATAAACAGTAAACCACTCGCGCAATTTCATGTCAAGCTAACTTTCCATGCTCCCCACATTAGCTGAACGTTGCATATCACCGGCACAAATATACGATCAGGTCCTCGATACCCATCAATAATGTAAGATCCACGACAAACAGAAGTGCCATAGTGTAGAGGTCCATACCACAACGAGCATCATCAAGAATGAGTTCCCGATTCTGGAGTTTGACGAGAATCCCGGGGCCGTCATCATGCCCGGGCATGAAAGACTAACCTCAAGCTTTCTAAACGATGCGTCGATGCTTTTTTGTGAGAAACATTGACCACTTCGCAATAAAACATAAGGTCTATCACGTCGCTCAATTCGAATCGATCACGAAGCTGTACCCGATCTACATCGTTGAATACAAGGATAAATGAGGGTTGCTTGGTGGTTGAAATGGAGTGCTCCGCTCTGGCAGAACAGCAGTCGCTGAACTGCGCAACATTCTCTCGGGTCAAATTCCACTCACCGCTGACACTATGGCGAATGCCCAAGCCTACGATGCAAAAAACTGGCCCCGAGAATTTCTTTGCATCTTCGATCAATCTCAGTCTGGATGCACTTATGAAATTTTAGGTCCGAAAGACCACTACCTAGCCTATTTCAAACAAAAGCCCCAACCACCCTCCTGTCAAATTGATCAATAATTGACGATATAGAGATCTTCTTTTATGTCATTTGACAAGTTAATGAAGCTTGTATATTGTTCCTATTGCAAACGTTTTCAACGTACGCTGCTCAAGCAGTATGAAATGAACGATTGGATAAAAATTGAAAGCACACAATGTGCTTGAAGGGACTAGAAATGATTAAAGTCGGATGTCTTGGTTTGGGCCGTTTAGGCTATCAACATGCGAAGAATTTGGCGCTACGCATTCCCGGCGTTAGCCTTCATGCTGTTTGTGATATCAATGAAGCCTGGGCTAAGGTCGTTGCCAATGAGCTTGATGTTCCTCTCGTCTTTACACAATTAGAAGAGATGCTGGCTGTTGATGAAATAGATGCGATTGTGATCGTTTCCCCTTCTGATCAACACGTAGACCATCTCCGTCTTTGTTTTGAAGCCGGGAAGCACGTTTTCTGTGAGAAACCGCTGAGCACGAATCTTGCAAAATGTCTGGAAGCTGAAGCCATTGTTGAAGCCCATCCGGATCTTCATTTCTTCTTGGGCTTCATGCGGCGCTATGACCCCAGCTATCTCGCAGCCAAAGAGAGACTCATCAATGGGAGTTTAGGCCGTGTAGTTCTGTTTAGAGGCTATAGCCAAGACCCGATCGGTGGGATCAACGAAGCATTGCGCTTCAGTCAAGGATCCGGAGGGATCTTCTTTGATATGGCGGTCCATGACATCGATTTAGCGAGATGGCTTTTGGGTAGTGAGCCGACGTTGGTTCATTCTATAGGTGAGAACTTTGTAGAACCCGGTTTCGCTGAGTTCAACGATTACGACAATGCTTCCTGTCTCATGGAATTTGAAGATGGGACGATGGGGTTCTTCTTTGCGGGGCGGACGGCTCCCCATGGTTATAATGTGGAAACCGAAATTCTTGGAGCAAAAGAAACCTTGCGCATTGCATCCGTGCCGCAGAGCAATCACATGGAGATCATGGATTCTACAGGGATCAGACGTGAATGTTCGCAGGATTTCCTAGAGCGTTTCAATGAAGCTTATGTCAATGAGCTCTTGGCGTTCTTCGAAGGCTTGAAGAACGGTGAGATGACCGGTCCCGATGTCTATGACGGCACGGCAGCAGCGCTCATCGCTGAAGCTTGCACAGTGTCGATGCGTGAAGGGCGTCCGGTTGAGTTGTCTGAGATTCGCGCAAGGCTAGAGAAGTAGATTCATCGGATCGAAATAGAAGTTTAGTGGAAACGTAGCCCTGTTTAGCGTTGATAAGTCCTATTTGAACAAATCGAGATTATCTTTTGAACGCTAAAGAAGTTAAGATATACAAAAGATTTCAGGCAAGTTTTCGTGAGCAGATCGAGACTTGCTGGAATATAGAAGAGAAGCATATTCAATTGACCCGAGTTCTTTGGAGTTCGGCAAAACGAAAGGAAAGTGAACGTGAAGACGAAAGTAAAACGGATCTTGGCGATCAGCCTGTCCCTCATCATGGTTCTTATGATTACCGCTTGTGCACCTACGGCAAAAAAGCCGGAAGCCACCACGACAGAGGCTCCGGAA